>NZ_JBYFBS010000011.1:0-202069 GCF_057652315.1 Prosthecobacter sp. Pr1
CTCCGAGTCCGCAGCACTCCGCCCAACCGAGAAAGCGCCGCTATACCGAGCCGTTCTGGAGAAAACACCCGCCACGGATGAAGGCTCCTGGTCATGCGGAGCCGCAAGCCTAGGCGGAGTGCTGCGGGTTCGGAGGCCCGCGCTCCCAGCCCACTTTCTTCGATGCAAGCGCAATCCCTCACGCCGCATCAATCGCCAGCGTCACCCGCCGCGCGGACCTCGTAGCAGCATCCTGCCCCCACGGCAGATTGTCATACGCCGCTCCCGCAAAATGCACTCTTCCCACGGGCTGGATGAGGTACGGCCACACCTGCGCGAGCTTGCCCAGCGCAAAGGCATGCCTCTCACAGCCAAGCGCCAGCGGCTCCTCCTTCCACCACTCATGCACGATGACCTGCTCAATCGTGTCCTTGTTCTGGCCGGGGTAAAACTTGCGAAAAGCCGCCAGCGCATCCGCAGGGGCCAGCGCAGGCGGGCCGCTGCCCATGAGCACGCAGCTCTCACCCGCCACCTCGCCCGCGCATTCATAGACGAGCCCCATCGTGCTGTTCCCAGTTTCGAAATTGATGCTCGGCACGTTGTCGCCCTCCCAAAAACGCGTCTTCGCCTGCAGCACGATGCGCGACTGCATGCCCATCGGCGTGTGCTCCAGCGCAAACTTCTTCGTCTCCGGCCAGCCCGGCGAAACCTTGATGCCCGCGATCACCATCGGCGACACGCACATCACCGCGTAATCCCCCTTCACCACCTGCTCCTTCTTGTCCGGCCCTTCAGCAAAGGTCACCGTCACCCCATTCGCATCATGCTCCAGCACGGTGACCAAACAGTTCTTGCGCACGCGATCACCGAGACGCTGGGCAAAAGTGTCCGGCAGCAGCTGGTTGCCGCCTTTGAGACGAAACACCTCACGCTTGAACACCGGCAGCCCACGCATCTTCACAATGGACTCCTGCCAGATGCGATAGAGCGCGGAGACATCGCTCGCGGTGGCAGGCTTCTCCTTGCTGGTAAGTCGCGAGCCGCCGCAGTAGCTGCGCCCCGTTTCAGAAGCGCCCTGCTCCGCCAGCCAGTCACCCAGCACCACATGGTCCAGCTCATCCAGGCCGATGCCAAAAGGCTGGTACTCGTCTTTAAATTTGTCCGCCATGGGGCCAAAGTACAGGCGCGGCATGTTCTTCCACCCATGCTCCTGCATGTAGGCCACCTCGCGTTCGTTGAAGCCGAACTCGCGTTGCGTCTTCGCATCCGCCAGCTCCTCCTCCGTGCGCCATTTCCCGCGCACATTCGCATACATCTTCCGCCGCCGTTCATAGGCCAGCACTGGCAGGTCAAACTTCTGCACCCACTCGCGGTAGGTGTCGTAGCCCGGATTGGTGAACTGCTCCGCGCCCACATCCGCATACAGCCCATCCGGCAGCGGATCATAGATCGTCTTCACATGCCCGCCCGTGCGGCGCGATGCCTCCAGCACAGTCACATCATGTCCGCGCTCCATCAGATCAAACGCACAGCTCAAACCGCCGATGCCACCGCCGATGACGATGACTTTTTTCTTCTTCGCAGACTCCGCCTGCGCCGCCACACCCGCGAGCAAAGCCCCCGTGGTGGTTTGCAGCATTCGCCGACGTGTCAGGGCAGTGGGATTCGCGCGCATGCAGCAAGTACGCAGCAAATGCGCGCATCTTTGAATCACTGCCCGCGCGCCTTCTGCACCTCGGCGATGGATTTCAGGATGTTGTCCCGCCAGACGCCTTGCAGCTTGGCTGGCTCGGCGCGGTCCAAGGTGCTCATGGCTTCATCAAACTTGCCGCGCCGGGTCAGAATGCGCGCGATGCCCTGGAGCGCGGCGTATTCATCCGCACCGCCGATGCGTGTGCGGTCTGCCACGATGGCCTTATAAGCCGTGAGCGCCTGATCATCCTTCTGCAGATTGCGCTCGCGGTTCTGCGCCAGCGCGAGGAGAAGGGCATCGCGTGTGCGTGGTTCACTGGTCCATGGCAGTGCTGCACTAAGATCCGCCTCGGCCTTGTCACCTGCTTTGATGATCGAATAAGCGTAGCCGCGGGCGTGATACCCAGCGCCACGCTTCCAGAAAGGCCACTTGCCGAAGTCCTCGTTCGCAAATTGCGCGATGACCTCCGGCGCTTTGGCCAAGGCGAGCAGGTGCTGCATCTGCGCGGTCTTTTTCACCACATCGACAGGAATGCGCTCGATGATCGGACCAGCGTCCTTCCGGCTGAGCAGCGCAGCCTGCTCCAGCGCGGCGGCATTTTGCAGGTCGCTGCATTTTCCATCGGCCAGAGCGAGGAAGTCTGCGACTTTGCGTTTCTGCGTGGCGTCGCGGAAGCCGATGACGAAATCAGTGACGCTGGGGTCGGCGGGGAACACCTGGGATTTGCCATCATAAAAATGCGCGAACTTCATCGGCTCATGAAAGCCCTCGGTGCCGGTGGGTGAGAGGGCGCTGAGCTCCTGGCCGTCTTCCCGAATGCGCTGGCGGCAGAGATTGATGTGCCACGGCAGGCTTGGCGTCGGCTTGCGGCCGATGACCTGATGCAGCGGATCGTTTTCGTCCTGCGTGACAGGGATGCGAATCTCCACGGTCCAATGATCATCAGCGATGTGCGTGGCCACTTCCGCCTTTGAGTCCCAGCCGAACCACTGGCCACGCGACGCGCCACGGTCAAGATCCACGATGTGGCCCGCAGGACTGACGGCGAGCTGATAATACGAGTGCGTCTCGGTGGCGAGTTCGATCTCGATGGCATCGCCATGCCACAGCGCCTGATCCTCATTGCGCGTGGAGGTGGTGTTGGGCTTGTCGCCGGGAAGTTCATCGCAGCGAATCGCGAAATAAACGCTGCCGCCCTGCCAGCCTGCTTTGTAGGAAGTGCCAAAGGTCGGCACGCGTCCGGTGAGCAGCTCGCGGAATTTGCCTGTGGCGGCGGCAGGGCAGTTCTGCCAGTAGGCGTCGTCGAGTTTGCCATCGATGACGATGTCATGCGCGTCACCGACGAGCCGTACGGTGGGCACCGGACCGCGCTGCTGGCCGAGCTGCTGGGCTTTCATACGCATGCCTTTGAGAAAGTCATCGATGAGCGCGATGCGCCGCCCATAAACACTCGTGGCATCGGCTTTCGCCTGTGCTTTGGCAAACAGCGCGAGCGCCTCATCCGCCTGCGCCTTGTCGTCCTCCATCGCACTCCAATGCGCTTCGCAGTAAGTAAAAAAGTCCTGCATCTCCTGTGCGGCGGGACCGTAGAAGAGCCGGCAGTACTCGCGGAACATCGCGTCCACATCCGCGCTCTTGCCGCCCCAGTACATGCGCGCGGTGAAATAGACCATGAAGTGATTGAAGCCGATGCCAGCCTCCTTGAAATCCTGCCGTGCGGAGAGCCAGATGTCCTCGCCTTGAGAGATGCCTTTCGTGGCGTTCACAGAGTCGCCGATGGCATGCGGCGCGAAGAAGGGCAGGTACCAGCCGCGATCAGTGAAGGGATAGTTTTCAAAGTTCAGGATGGGGTTGTCCGTCTTCTTCACCCACGCCGCGCGCAGGGCTTCCGGCGCAGCCTCGCCCTCTGCCTTGCTGCCAGCTTTGTTCATCGGCCGCCGCCCACCGACGATGCAGACAATCACGTTGGGTTCGAGCTTGTCGATCTTCAACGGCGGCAGCGTGTACACGCCATACGCACAGTTCAGCACCTTCGCGCGAGGATGAGTTTTGGCGATCTCCTTTGCCACGCGATTCACGAAGTCCCACACGTAGTCGCTCAGCAGGCCGCGCTCATTGCGCTCCGGCGAGTCTTTGCCTTGGCACTTCTCGCACTGGCAGATGGAGGTGTAGCCATCCGGCGGCATGATGGAGACGGTCTTGAGCGGATAGGTGTCCAGCAGCGCGCGGGTGTAGCGCACGGTCTCGCGGAAGAGTTCCTCGTTGGAATAGCAGAGCTGGTTCTTGCTGTCGCCGGGGCGGTAGTCGCGCTTGCCGCCGTAGAGCGCGAACCACTCCGGGTGCGCGGCAAAAGTGGCGTCATTGCCCGTCATGCCGTCCATGCCATGAGCGATCTGATAATGGTCATCATTGCGCGTGCCGAGATGCATCATCCACATCGCCGTGTCATATCCCGCCGTGGAGAAACGGAAGTTGAACTGCCGCAGCGGGAAGTCCGGCTGCACGGTCTCATCGACCTTCGGCAGCGCGATGGTTTTCATGGTGGGCATCACTTCACCAAGCTCCCCCGGCAGGTACCAGCGCGCGCCCAGCTTGTAAAAGAACGCCGTCACGGCATTGAAACTGCCGCGTTCATCGAGGCCCCAGATCTCCAGCCACTCGTTCTTCGCCGTGGTGGTGCCGTCGGGCTTGCCGGTGTCTCCGGGCAGGCGCAGGCGGTTTTTGTACAGGCCGGGATTGGGCATGCCATACGGTGCGCCGACGATCTTCTCAAACTCAGCCCGGGCACGTGGGATGTCGCTGTTGCTCTTCGCCCAGGGCTCCGTGGGCACAAAGTCGCTGTCATCTCCCACCAGCGCCAGCCAGTCGCCGCCGGATTGCATGCGATACGCGCCATCCTTCAAGCCCTCCGCCTTTGCGGGATTCAAAGGGCTCACACCGATGAAGATCTTCACCGCCTTCCCGCTCGGCTGCGTGACGATGGGCAGTCGCGCTCCGCTGATCTTCTCAATGTTGGTGCGGAACTCCTGCGCCGCGACGCGCTGCATGCGCGTGGGATTTTCCGCCAGGATGATCTCCGCACGCGGCTGGCCGTTTTCCACGAGAACGGCATCCGCGGCATGCAGCGACGAGAGTGTGAGGAAGGCGGCGGCTAGGGCTCTCATGGCTTCACAAGGGCATCGGTGGTTTTCAGATTGAAGCGCACGCTCACGACGGAGTTCTTCTCCTTGCCGGGCGCGATCTTGATATAAGTCGTGGCAACGATGGTGCCGTCTGCCAGCAGCTCCATGCCGGGATAGCCGCAGTCGCCCACGCGTTCGGCATAGCTGTGAAGCAGCTTGATGCGGTACTGGCCGGGCCTGCCGTTCTTGATGTCGTCATAAGTTCCCACCCAGGCGACGAAGTGGCCCTTGGTCGGGCTGTTGAGCGCCTGATCACGGAAGGCCACGACCATGCGTCCGTCTTTCGTGAAGACACCGGCATGGCGGTCTCCGGTGAGTCCCCAGGGCGTGTTCACCGGCGTGCTCCAAGTTTTGCCTTCATCACGGCTGAACATCATGAGGCTGCGCTCCTTGTGCGTGTTTTCGCGCATCAGGCAGCAGAGCTCGGAACCATCCGGCGAACGAAACACAAAGGGTTCGCAGGGATTCTTTCCCTCGACGGCTGCGACGACATGCGGCTCGCTCCAGGTGAAACCGCCGTCTTTGCTGAGGGTTTGCAGCACTTCCAGCGGGGCCTTGTCTGCGCCGCCGGGCCCCCGGTGATAGAGGCCGAGGTACGCGCCGTCCTTGAGACGCACGATGCTGCTGAAGGTCATCACGCAGGGAAAGCCGAGTGGTGGCATCTCCTTCCACGTGCTGCCGCCGTCCTCGCTCATGATGCTCGGCATGCCAGGGCCTTTGCGCGTGCCCTTCGCAGCGGAAAACACCCACACTCGCTCCTTGCCCGCCGGATCGGTCATGCGGTAGATGCTGGGGCAGTTCAGATGCGTCTTGTAGCCCGGCGGCATGAGTTCGTCGATCCGCGTCCACGTCACGCCGCCATCATCGCTCCGCGACATCGGCCCCGCCGCGCCGCCGTGATTGATGCACCACACGCAGAGGATCGTCTTGCCGTCCGCGAGCAATGTCGTCGTCGGGTGCCCCTGATAAACCTCCGCCGTCCCCTGGGCGATGACGGTCTGGCGGTCCTTGTGTCCCGAAATGTCCGCGAGAGGCAGGTCAGGCCGGTCCTCGGCGGCGGAGTTCAGTACGGTGGCGAAAAGCAGGGCGGCGATTAGAGTGCGCATGGAGACACCTCAACGTTCCCCGCGCCCTCAAACTCGCGGCGGATTTACCTCTCGTTTTTCAGCTCGGAGGCCAGCGTGCGGGCCTGAGCCTCCCAAGTTTCCGGCGTGGCGCTGCCAAAGGCGGTGACCATGCGCCAGGTGCCGGTGAATCCGGCGGGCACGGTCTTCCCCTCAAAGCACTTCAGGTAAAACTTCCGGTAGGTGGGCGGCACATTCCAAATGGTGGACACATGCCCGCCCAGTTCCGGCGCCTGCAGCAGGCGGCTCACGGCAAACTGCCCGCTCTGCGGCTCATACACCGCCATCCAGTCCACGGGCTGGTTGATGTAAAACTTCCGCGCCACCTCCTTGTCATCGCGCAGCGGACCGGAGATGGTATTTTCTGGCATGGCATCATTTCCAGCCAGAAAGGCGCTGACCGTGGGCCGCCAGGCGTGCATGAAGTGGTACACCAGCTTCAGCGGCACGGCCTCGGCGGTGTGCACGGTGGTGGTTTCATGCAGACGGTGGTCCTTGATCTCGGTCACGTTGATCAGCTCAAAGGCGCGGATGCGTGACTTTCGCTCCAAACGAAACGCACCGCCTTTCATCTCTGCCATGGGTGCTTCGACTCGTTTGTCATCAAGGAAGAAGTCGAGTGACTGCAGCTTCTCGGGTTCGTTTTCCAGATGCGCGGTGCCGATGAAGCCGACATCGGGAAACGAGAACACGGTGCCGTAGGCGCTGCTCTCGGTGGTCATGGCCTTGCCACGGAAATCAATGCGGCCCGGAGTCCATTGCGTGGCCTGGCGCAGCAGCAGCGTCACATCCCCGCAGGTCACGGTGATGCGTGGCAGTTCGGGACCGAGATTGGGCTTGAAGGGTTCTTTGGCAGAAGCCAAAGCCGTGAGCGCGAGACCAAGTGCCAGCGATGGAAGAAGAGAGCGTGAAGAAACAAACATGCGCGATGACTACGCCGCAGCCGCGCGACCTTTCGTTTCAAACCTGCACCTGCGTCATTATTTTCGGAAGGACTTCAGGAAATTGAAGATCAGCCAGATCTGCGCAAAGCCCACGGCGATAAGCAGGATACCGAGCTCAATGGCATTGTCCTCCTTGGGCACCGCCAGCCGCAGAATGAACGCCAGCATAATCGCTCCGAGGACGGAGAGCACTGCTCCAAACGACCAGCTTCCAGCGGACTGCTCTGGAGTGGGGATGTGCGTGGGGTATCCGTCCTTGCTGAGATCGTCTGGGTCATCACTCATGGCGGTGCGCTGTGGCGGGTGGGCTGGACTCATAGAACGACCGTGTGGCATGGTGCCTCGTCGTGATTGCTCAAGAGCTCCCCGCATAAACGTTCGTACCTGCCTGAAACTTCCGAAGCACCGGACAATGGCGAAGATGCGATGGGCTCCCCTGCCTCTGTGCATTGAAATGAGCGGAGGTCGTGCTGTCTTTACTTCGCCGGTTCCGCCTTCTCCGATTTAACTTTTACGGGACCCAACTTCGCAGGCTTCCACTCGCGCTCCAGCCGCACGGCCTCGATGACTTGTTCGCGCGTCATGGACGCCTCCAGCGTGGCCTGATGGACAAAGGCGATGTCATGCCCTTGCTGAGATGCGAGGCGGCACCACTTCAGGGCTTCCACCGGGTTTTTCTCCATGCCTTCTCCCTTTTCATACATCAGGCTCAGGGCAAACTGCCCGTCGGCATCACCGCGCTCCGCCGCAGCGCGAAACAGCCTGGCGGCCTGAGCCTCATCTTTTGGCACGCCTTTGCCGCTGATGAGGCAGCCCGCAAGCCCGACTTGGGCAATGGGAAAATTTTGCTCCGCCGCTTTGCGAAACCATACGACAGCATCTGCGGTGTTCTGCGCCACGCCTATGCCCTCCAAGTAAGCCACAGCCAGCTTTGTCTGCGCAAGTGCATCTCCCTGCTCCGCCGCTTTTTGATACCAGGCCACGGCCTCGGCAGGATCCTTCGGCACGCCAGCGCCGTGCATGTAGCACTCGCCCATCTCGAGCTGCGCCAGTGCATACTTCTGCGCCGCCGACTTCTTGATGAGGCTGAGCCCCTGTTTCAGATCCTGAGCCACACCCGCGCCCAGGGAATAGGCCACGCCCAGCCGCAGCTGAGCTTCAGGGTCTTCCTTTTCCGCCGCTTTGCGGAACCATTTCACCGCTTCGACGAGATCCGGCGGCACTCGCAGGCCCTGGGCGTAGGTGATGCCGAGAAGCTTCTGCGCATTGAGATCGCCCTGCTCAGCGGCTTTGCGAAACCACTTCACGGCCTCCGCTGCGTCCTGCACCACTCCCTCGCCGTCAAAATAAGCCATGCCCAGTTCCAGCTGCGCATCCGCATCGCCACGCTGCGCCGCCTGGCGAAACCACCTCACGCCTTCGGCCATGTCCTTGGGCACGCTGGAGCCCAGGCTGTAGCAAACGCCGAGCTGTTTCATGGCCGCCACGTGATTCTGCGCCGCCGCCAGACGCAGCCATTTCACCGCCTCCGCTGCGTCCTGCGGCACCCCCGTTCCCAGCAGGTAGCACATGCCCAGCTGCCGCTGGGAATCCACATGGCCTTGGGCGATCGCCTTGCGAAACCACTCCACCGCCGCCGCTTCATTCTTGGGAACGCCGTTCCCTTTGGCGCAGCGCAGCCCCATGGCGTGCTGCGCCTCTGCATTCCCCTGCTCTGCCTCCGTGCGCGTCTCCTTCAGGCTTTTGGCCACGAGCGGTGCCGCCGCGCAAAACAAGCCTGCAAGCAGCACCACCCTAGTAATTTTTGTGGACTTGATGAACATAGATGCTTTTCCGGGAGCCGAATCGTTACGTGGGTCTTTTTTAGAGAGATTCCGCGCATGAGTCATGCCTTTTCTTCGGTGAAGTGCGCCCCTGTAACACTGACAGCCATGGCTTCATCCCTCCCTCTCTTTGGCATTCCACCGGTGCGGGCGGGAGGTTGGGAAGATCAAGAATCGTCATGGTCATTTTGGGGAACAGAAGGAAATTTTCTGTGTCGGATCCGGCAATCCTGCAGGTTGCTTGCGTTTTCGGAGGTGTCTTTTGGACGGCCACGGGTGGGAATGGGGCCTGCGGAACAGACGGGAATCAGGCCCTCAGTCCGTGCGGATTACCCCACCCTGATGTGAGCCGTGGGGGAAGTTTCTTTCTTGAGCTGCCATTTCGATTTAGTGGCTCTCAACTTTGACGCATGCCCGATGGGTACAACACGCGGTACCTCCAGATCTAAAAAACTTCTGTTTAGAAAAATGGTTTCTAGAGCCAATTGCTACGCCGTAGCTTCATGCGACGAGTGTGCAACCTCTTCACTTGCCCATGCCTATGGCCGGTCGCATGCAGTTCTGCTATGTTTTCGGGTTTCTGGTGAGTCTGGCTCCGCTCCTGGTGGGGGCACAGCCCACGCCCGTTCCGCATGTCATCATGCGGAAGGAGCGGGTGGAAGGGGAAGATCGCTCGGTTAAATACGTGGCCTGTTGTCTTGCCTGCGCTGGGTCGCATTGGGTGCCTGATGGTTTTGCGTCGGGTGCTGCTCAATTGAGGCCGGGCATGGTGTGGGACTTGGTTGAGGAGCTGACCGGGATTTGGAAGCCGGGGGTGGTGTGAGCGCAGCAGATGCGTGGCGGAACTCTTTGCAGCCGCCCGTTCTTGGCGCTGCGCGCTACGAAGGGCAGGCGTGCTGGTGACCGCAGTGTGTGGCGAAGGGGCTGGATTTGCTTTCCCGGACGTGTGTAGCCATATCCAGGGTCGCTGCGCTCTTTGCGCCGCGTCTCGTCAATCCGGACTGGTGCCGGTGATGGCGGGATTGGAGTTCTGGAAGACGCCGGCGTTGTAACCTGCTTTTTGCAGGGCGGCGCAGATCCTCTTCATGGTGATGCTCCCAGCGTCGTAGCTGATCCACACACCGCCCTGCACGACGCGGCCTTCCTTCACTCCGGAAAGGCGATCCAGAATCTTCTTCACTTCCTCCTCCTGGGCTTCGGTTTCCATGTTGTCGATCATGAGATCCAGCTCTTCCAAGCCGTTCTTGCGGGGGGTGGTTGCATCTTCAGACATGCCCAGAGATCGTGCGCGGAATGCAGGTTGGATGTGGTGGGTTCGCGCACCGAGGCGCTGCAAGCTACACACGCCCCACTTTCCGAGGCAAAGATGGTGTGAAAGTCGCCCCTCAAAACGCGGCTGAGCCTGAGCTTGGAGTGCCGGGCCTTGCCTACTCATGCGGCAATCCACTCTGCAGAGGGGCCGCCCTTTTGAGTGCCCCCTTGGCTTGAGTGTCATGCGCAGGCCGAGGGAGAACCCACCCGGGTTTGAAGGCTGCGAAGGATGGATCTTGGAATCAAATGTCTGGCATGAATGGCACTCAATTAAGGGTGTTGATCGTGAATTTTGAGCTGGTAACGCGCAGTCCGCGTGGCGGAGCTTATGGCAGACGCTGCTGGTGGCCGTATTGAGTGGCGAAGGCGCTGGATTTGATTTCCTGTCGTGTGTTGCCATACCCAGGGTCGCCTCGCTCAGGCTCGGCTGACCCTGGGCTGTAATCCGCAGCCCCTTTGGGGCTGGTGTGGGCAAGGTGGCGAAAGGATGAAAGAGAAAGTCTTCCCTGCAAGAACGCGCAGAGTGTCCAGCATCCCGGACCGACGACAACGCGCCTTAACTGAGTGCCATTCATGTCTGGCATCTTTTCCGGCATCTTTTCCTGATAAAGGAGCGGACATTGTCGTAGGCGCGGTCTATAACGTCAAAATCCGCCCGTTACTCTACCTTCAAGGTTCATTGCGCCAGGAAGACATGAAAGACCGCCGGACAAGCCAAGCTCAAAGCCCGCCCCTTTATGTTTTTAACCGCTCTCAAAATGAAGCTCGCCGCCTTCGTCGCGGTCGCCGGTATCGACACTGCCGAACTGCCCGGTGCCTCCCAAGAGTTCACGGACATTCTCACCGCGCTGAAGGCTGATCAGGACCAGTTTGTTAAAAGCCCGGGTGCCGGCCTGGATGTAGGCAAGTCTTTCAGCACCGCCGTCGAGAAAGTCCGCGCGCTGGCCCAGAAGAATGACAAGGACGCCGTGTATGCGCTGGCCCGTTGGGGAGTGCTCGGTGGATCGGACATCAACGAAGTCGCCGCGCTGTACCGCAGGGCCGCAGGCGCGGGCCAGATCCTTGCCAAGACTGAACTCTCTTTACTGCTGACGCAGACTGGTGCGAAGAACCCTAAGAAAGTGAAAGAAAGCATCAAGCTGATCCAAGAAGCTGAAGCCGCCGATGAAAAGATCGCACGTCGCATGCTGGCCCAGTTGTACCTGCAAGGTGTGACTGAAGGGAACAAGGGCAAGGTCGTGGTGGAAAAGAGCAGCGCCAAAGCGATGGCGCTGCTTGAAAAAGGTGAAAAGGCAGGGGACGGCAGAGCCACTCTTGGTCTCGCACAGATCTACTCCGTCGGAATCGAAGGCATCCCCCAGGACCATTCAAAGGCCCTGACGTATCTCGTCAAAGCTTGCAATCAGGGCAACGGAGAAGCCCTCAATACGTTTAGTCGTCGTCTGCTGAATGGCGATCCCGACACCCCGGAAAGTCCCAAACTCCTGGCAAAAGATGTGCCTGCCGTGCTGGAGATGCTCAATCAAGCCGCCGAAAAAGGTCTTGCTCCTGCGAATCTCATGCTCGGTCAGATCTATGAACAGGGTCTCGGCCCTGATGGCGCCGATGTGAAGCGCGATGTGCCCAAGGCCTTTGATCACTACATCAAGGCTGCCTACAGCAATGACGCCGAGTCTCTGTTCCGTCTCGGCAACGCCTGTGAAACGGGCATCCTCAAAGCCCCTGGCGACAAGGCGAACATTCTCATCCAGCCGGATCCCAAGAGAGCCCTGAACTTCTACCGTCTCGCAGCGGCAAACGGTCTGCAAGAGGCGTTCTTCAATCTTGGCGTGTTTTATGAAACCGGCATAGCCGTGGACAAAGATCTGGCCAAGGCTCGTGCATTCTTTTCGCGTGCGGCGCTGGGCGGGGTGGCTCAGGCGCAGAAGCGTCTGGACGCCCTCAAATAAATTTTGGGACATGCTGAACGATCTAAGCATGGCGGAGCGAATGGCAGACGCTGCTGGTCGGCATGGGGTGTGGAAGCGTGCTGGGTTTGCTTCCCGGTGACTGGATTATGTACCAGGGTAGCCTCGCTAAGGCTCGGCAACCCTTCGCTATGATACGCAGCCCCTTTGGGGCTGAGGTACTGCGGAGCGGAGTGGCAAAAGGTATCATTCAGCCGAGGAGATGCAGGGTGCGGGACATGGGCGAAACACTGAAGAACATCACGCCTTAACCGAGTGCCATTCATGCCTGGCATCTTGCTGAGGCGAATTTCAGGAGAATCTATAGAGCAGGTCGTGTTTGGTAGCAGGGCTTGACGTCAGTGCCCGCGTGTGGTCGAATGGCAGGATGAGAAGACTGCTTACCTTGGTCACGTTTTTTGCTTGCTCAGCTCTGGGACAGGCCCAGGAGATGTTCAGCCAATACGAGATACTGGCGCGCCAGTATGCGGCGTCCACGGGGCAACCCTATGAACTGTGCCTGAAGGCGCTGCAAATTGGGGCCTGGTGCAAGGCCAATCCGCAGGGTGGCACGGTGAACGGGCAGGTTTACGATGCGGAGGCCACGGCGGCTCAGCTGGCCGAAGCGAGGAGAATTTTGACCCCCAAACAGCCTGAGGTGCCGACGAAGCCTGCGTTTCCGACTCAGCCTGCGTTTCCGATGCAGCCTGAGGTGCCGACGCTGCCGCCCATCGGCAGTGGTGGTCTTTCAAACCGGCCTGCCGTCCCGGTGGGACGCAGCGCCAATGACCCCCGGCGCATGGCTGAGCAGCAGGCGCGGCAGCAGCGCCAGAATGCCGACCAGAATGTCAATCAGGGCGGGGGCGGCAACGCCCAGTCTTTCCGCTTTCTCCTCAAAGGCGATTTTGCAGGCTTCACAGGGACTCACACATTCACCATGGATAATGGCCAGGTGTGGCGGCAGGTGGACAACGTGGTGACCCGGCACTATCCGGTGATCCACAATCCGACGGCCATCCTCACCATCTATCGAAATAACAATACCGCAGGAACGACCGCCATCCTGGAAGTGGTGGGGGTGCCAGGAAGCGTGCAGGTGCAGCTGCAGCAGCCGATTATTCTGGTGAGGTGAGCGGGGTGTGGTGAGGCTAGGGAAGCGCTGATCAATCCTTCCACGCAGCTTGTCCAGAACTGTGTGCCTACGGAAGGAGCGGAAGACGGACCCGAAGAGAAGAGGGCTGCTGCTGTGTGCTTTGCAGTGGTTCGCGGAACTCATTTCCGGTGGCGGGGCTTGGGGATGTTCGGTTTTGCCGCAGAGGGGGGGAGAGATTGAGGAGGGTCCGGAAATTGGGGGAAGTGAGGGAGAGCGATGGTGGAGGCTTGGCATGCTGGACCTATCACTGATTTAAATTGCACCGCAGAGGCTGGAACGCCGCAGAGATTCCAGAATGGAGTGCCTACGGAAGGCACGGAAGATGGACCGGAGGAGGAGAGGGCTAGTGCTGTGTGCTTTGCAGTGGATCGCGGAACTCATTTCCGGTGACGGGGCTTGGGGACGTTCGGTTTGACGCAGAGGGGCAACGTGAGCAGAGGCGGCAGAGATTGAAGAGAGTTCGGGAAGTGGATGAGGTGAGGGAGAGCTGGCTGGCGATGGTGAATGGCTGGGCCCCTGCCAGGAGGCGGAGCTGCGGCGGGGAGAAAGGGAAGGTGCTGAGGTGAGGATGGAATGGGGAGGTGGGTGAGATTGGGAGGCTGGTAAAAGATTGGGGGTAAAAAATGCGGAGGAGAGGATGGGATCGGGTGATGGGTGAGCTTGCGAGGCTGGGTGTCTCGGCGACGTTGTGCCTGAGACCTTTTCCTTGCTTATCACGCGTCAGAAGTGGCTGTTCAGAGCCGGTGTAAGTGATTGAGGACGCGTGGTTTGGGCGGGGTCGCATACAAAATGCCTGGCATCTTTCCTTCGATGCCGATGGCAACATCATTGACCCCGTCCGCGCCAACTGGGTGGCCGGTGGAGCCTTTGTGACGCCCCCCGGCTGGTGGCACTCCCATCACAATGAAAGCGAGGAGGACGCCATCGTCCTGCCGGTGCAAGATGCGGGTCTGCACACCTACATGCAGACGCTCGACATCCAGTTTGCGCACGGGTA
Organism: Prosthecobacter sp. Pr1; assembly: GCF_057652315.1. Lineage (NCBI taxonomy): Bacteria > Pseudomonadati > Verrucomicrobiota > Verrucomicrobiia > Verrucomicrobiales > Verrucomicrobiaceae > Prosthecobacter > Prosthecobacter sp. Pr1. Next base: position 14,153 of record NZ_JBYFBS010000011.1, read on the forward strand.
TTGAGCGGGGATTCCGGTGTGTGTCGGTGAGCCCCTGATGGATTCTATCGAGCGTGACAGGAGTGGGCTGAATGCCTGGCATCTTGCCCAGCGGTTCGCGGAGCTCATTTCTGGTGGGGCGGGGCTTGGGGACGTTCGGCTTGCCGCAGAGGGGCAAAGAGGCAGAGGGGGCAGAGATTGAAGAGAGTCCGGAAAGTGGATGAAGTGCAGGACAGGCGGGCGAGGGTGAATGGCTGGGACCCTGCCAGGAGGCGGAGCTGCGTTGGGGGGAAAGGGAAGACGCTGAGGGCGTGGGTGAGCTTGGGGGCTGGGTGTCGACTGTTACGAGATCCTTGCCGCTCAGGCACCAAGGATGGACGACCGCAGCCGATGCGAGTTAATGGTAATGCTTGGTTTACGTCGAGGCCACCTCCAAAATGCCAAGCATCTTCTCTTAGAGCGGATCTAAAGTTAAAATCAATTCTGCGTGAGATCGGTAAGCTTGCCTGCCGCTTTCTTTACTCTGCCCATTACTCAGCCCACCTAAGCTACTAAATCTACTATTCACAACCGTTTGGCTAATCGAGAAGTACTTACTTGCAATCGAGGCAACTGCTTCGCCAGACAATCCATTTGAGCAGTCGTGCTCAGGAAAAGTAAAAATTGCTTTTGCACGCTGCCGGGCGACGCAAGATAATAACTCATCAACTGCTGCGGCAGAAGCACTACGCATACTGAAGCGTGATATTGGCCGTAGTGAAACACAAGGATACCTGCCAACACCTTTAACCTCGTCGCAATTGCCTGTGGCGATTGATTCCAAGACATGATAAAAGCGACTGTACTGAACACTTGAATAGGGAGGATCAATAAAAACTACATCTCCTGCGTTTAAGGATTTTGCAAAAACATTTGCATCTGCTACTTTTGTAGACCCGCAGCGTTTCGCATGCCGAGAAGAAAGAGTTTGGAAAGATGTTTTCGCCTTTGTAACAACATCCTTTGTCCAGGCATGTAACAGCCACTTCTTACCAGTAGGCGTGGGTTGAAAAGGCTGCGCTGTATGACCGGGTGATGCAGCGCATAGGCTCGCAGCCTCGATAAGTGCAGCGAGTGCCACTTTGCTTTCAACTGGTTGTTTCGGCAAGCTCATTCGAAGGGCATCAAGCCACATTGCTTGCAACGGACTAAAGTAATGCCCACCGTAGGCCTTTGTTAAGGGAAACCCTATTTGATCCTTACACCAAGACCGAACTTCTCGAACCTTACGCTTGGATATTGTGTCAATTTTTGGAACCTCAATCCGATCTAAAATACGCTGCGCCCGCTTTTTCCAATTCGTGAAACAAGAAGAAGATTCAATTGGGCAATCGCGTGAAATAATTGCGTCTGCTAGTTTTACCCCATAGTGCTGCAAATCGACTGCAAGGACTTGTACGTTGTATCGTTCGGCCACATGCATGGCAACTGCAGCCGAACCGGTAAATAGGTCGACAAATCGTGTCGCCCCTTGGAGTTTATCTTCAAGGATGTGTCCCAGTCCATTTCCGAGCATTGCTCGTTTGGAACCCATATATTTCATGAGTTCGCTCCCTCGGGGCTCTCTTCTACCAAGACAATTGGCTTTGTTGCTTCTATTGCACCAGCCACTGAAAAACCGGACACATCGCCGTTCGGACGTACATTTATTCTTCCGGCCTCCGGACTTTTTCGCCTTCTCACATGAAGTGAAACTATACCCACCTTGTTTAAAAACTTAGGCACTAATGAACTTGCCAAAACTAAAGGTTTTGGCCCATCCGGAACTAAAATAACATCACTGTCTAAATGCAATTCTCGGACCACTGAAGTTATACGAGAAAATGCATCTGGAAAATCGTCCACAGGCGCGATGAACTCCATTTTTGAGGCCGTAATAAGGTCGCGATTATCCTCTCTAACTCGTTTTAGGTACTCTGGCTTTACTCCGCCTATAAAACAGACAAGTCTTTGTGGATCTAATACTCTGTAGATTGCAGATGCCCGAATGCGATCGAAACCTAGGCCAAAAACATGTGTTCTTAATTTTGGGTTGATTGTTGGCGTGCCGCAGAAAAGTGTGACATCACTTATCCCTGCGGTTGGGAATTCCACTTCTGAATATTCCCCGCTGCAATACCACATATATAGGCGATCAGAGCTACGAAGCGTAGCCAACATAGTTTCAAAAAGCGAACAATACCACTTTCGAGGCATCGAGGAGTAATCAATGTGAACCAATATTCTTTTTGATTCATCGTTGCGCATCTTCAGCCTGATCTCCTCTGTGACCTCTCGGCAAAAGGCTTGTGCATCTTCATTCGAATAAAGCATTATAGGAATGCCATTTTCACGATAAAAAAGATCATTATCAGGTCTTGATTCGACCGTCCTGCTATCGGTGAATCCTGCCACTTTCCAAGTACAGGAAGGCTTCCCCTTGAAAGCTGATATTACTTTACTCGGCCAATACGAAGCTCTAGCTTCATAACCACTTGCGGATACAAATATTTTGTGTGCATCCCTATCTTCACGTGGGGATGATTCTAACCACTCTTTAAAGCGTTCGTTTGTAAGTCTAGTTAGCTTCATCGTTATTATTCTGTTCCGGTGAGGCTTCAACGAGCTGGAACTCAAGCTGCAATGTGCCAAGTGCCGTCTCTCTGTCCCTAATTGTCGTCGGGTTACGCGCTAAAAGCTTATTGCGCCCGAGTTCTTTAGCATTTCGTGATGTGAGCTTCAGCCCCGCACCTTTCCGCATAGGCAACCAATACTTCACTGCTACTAGGTGTGCCAACCTAAAATCAGAATACTCTGTAATGCCATAATACAAAGATTTATTGTCCACAAACAAAAAGCGATAGGCAACACCTAATTCAAGGGCCCCTCGGATGATGTTATTATCAAGCAATGCTTTCTGAACCGAAAAGTTAATACCAGATTCAATCATCTCTTGGTCTCCATGTACTTTGCGTTCCATCATATCTGCAACCATTGTCAGAATGCCCTCAAGCATTAACCCATACTCTGGAAGACCGGCCGCGCGTTCAAAATCTCGATCTGCGAAGTCAACTATTACACGATGTTGTCTTTTTGTGGTTAGAGATGTACTTTTAGCATCCTCAAATAAATCATTCATTATCTGAATGAATCGTCGTGGATTACCATCGGCCACCCGACGCACCATTGAAGGACCACAAAAAAATCCAGGAATACGATGCCCCTTTGATGCAAGCCTCTTCATGATCCGCATGTAATACACGGGACTGAATTTTTTGAAATCAGCGGCAATTCTTGCCGCGTTGTCTTTTAATTGTTCATACTTTCTTTGTCGTTCAACTGAAAATTCAGACACAATACCCTTAAGGATCGCTTCATCAGATGAAGAGTCAGGACCTATTTCTTCACGGAAATAATCTTTTGGCTCATCATCACCAACTTTTCCCAGAAAAGACTCCAAATTTAACCTAACCTCCTCCTTTTTGAAAATATCCAGACGGTGAAGTCTTTGAGAAGTTAAGCTATCCGCTAAATTTACAAAATCATCCGAATCCCATTTTAGATCAACTGAGCGGAAGTTAAAGTCATGCCCCCTTGCTTCCACATATTCGCCATCTACCATCGTCTCAAATGTCGTATACTTGTAGGGTAAAGTTGCGAGCTTCAGAATGATCGGCCGTTTTTCTGAACGCATAAAGGAATTGAAACATCTGAGATATTGCGGCTTGAGAAACTCCGCTTCATCGACACATGCGAGCCAATGTATTCTTTCTGGGTCAAGACCTAAACAACGGCATACAGGCGAGAGCACTACCCTGATCGGAGTGAATAAGTCTTTGGCAAATAAAGGCAGGCGAGTTTGCATGCCATCATGCCAAGGTTCCTGTTTAAAATAGTATAAATCAATTGCCTCGGCCAGATCATCCAGGCATGCGAATTCTTCTGTTTCAGAGCTGAGCCAAGTCGTTGCTAACTTTTGAAGAATTTTGGATTCGCCTACAATCCGATCTTTTGGACTGTCCCAAGTGGCGAGTATCAGTGCCTTTAACTCGACAATAAATGCTTTAGCTGCTGCACAATTAAAGGCGAATTGGAAATATTCAAGCCTCCGCGCACCATCCATGGAATCCTGAGGCATAGAAGCCATGAACTCCAAATGTAATGGCACATAAAAGCCAATGAATTTTTGACGAAGAGCGGCCAATGAGCCATCTGCGTTTTTTAATTGTGCCAAGCACGAATATGAAAGCATTCGCAAAATAGTTGTTTTGCCGCTTCCCCGAGAGCCTAGCACTATTTCGTGTTGTTCATTAAAAAAAGAAAGATAGTCAGAAGTCGGGAAGAACTCCTGAACAAGCTTCCCCTCATCATAAGTTTTAGCTTGCCCCTCACGAAAAGGATTAGCTCCGACGTATCCTTGTAAACGATGGCTTGCTGGTTCCATATTATTTTTTGACTAAAGCAATATCATCCTGTGGATAGCGGCCGATAACTCTAAAGCCTAGTGTAGGAGCAAGTTCTCCAAATAGATTATTAACTTGTTCGACAGAACAACATTTTAATACCGGTGACAGGCCATCAAATGTCCCTAACATCTTCAATGCCGGATCCGTTTCTGAGGCAATTTTAGAATTTAAAAAAATTAATGCCTCCGCACGTCGTTCTACTTCAGTAGCCACTTCTCCAAAGTGATTTTTTGGATCGAGAGGCGTTTCTGCTGTATTAGAAATAGGACGCCAGCCATCAGAAGATGAATACTGGTAGGAAACAACCGAACCAAACGCGCCGTCATTAGCAAGACGGCTTTCAAGCGTTATGAGATGAAAAAGGTTTGGGATTCGACCGCTGTCCCTGTGATGTGCATTTACTGCCAGACTGCCGGCACAAAAAAATGTCATCGGTTTTCGCCAGGGATTACGCATTTCCGTGAAAAGACGAGGGTGGTGTCTATGTCCATGGACGACAAGATCCACACCATGGGTTCCAAACAATTCGACTAACTCCGCACCTTCTTCTATGCATGAAATATCATTTATTGGTGCTGGATACGGGTAATTAAATGGGTGGTGATGAGTCATTGCTATTCGCCACCTGTGGTCGATAGCTTCTGATTCTATGGTGCTTTTAAACCACTGATATTGATCAGAGCCAAGTTTTCCATGGCGATGAAGCTGGTCTGCGCAGCAAAAATAGCCACTGTTTAAGACATAGAGAGAAAATGTGTCTCCTCGAAACACTCCACTTCCTGGCACAGGGCCATCGATTAAACTGCTCGGGTTGATACAAAGCAAACCTCCCATCTTGGCGGCAAGATGGTCATACAACGGCTCACTGGTGTTACTCCCTGCTTTAAGGGCGCTGATTTTCCAATCAACGTCATGATTACCGAAGGTATGAAAGACCTTGTCGGCAGGGACATTTAAATCGTGCGCTATTTTCTTAATAATTTCCATTGAGCCAGCAAATTCCGAGGGTGCTGCTATGGAAGTTAAATCTCCTGCGGCCAAAATGATGTCTGGTAGCGCTGAGGTTCGCTTGAGTGTGGCTACCAAGCTTGCAACCATCGGTTCACCAGCGTAATGGGTATTATCTGAGGATCCAAATTCTTTACTGACAGCCAGCTTCCCGAAATGTATGTCCGCAAGGACAAGTATTTTGATTAAACGAGGCTCTGTTGGCATACAGAAACCGTTAATGGTCCGTTTCTAAAGATAAACCTTTTTTTCAATTTAGGAGCGTCTTAACCCCTTTTTCCTTCCAAAAGGATGGATTCTTTGTGACCATTTTAAGGTTTTGTTGAAAAAAAGTGGAGTCGAGGGCGGGAATTGAACCCGCGCCTTTCCCTTTGGTACCTCGCCGTTCTCGATGCCCAGAGCCGGGGACGGTAGTAGAAGCGGAGAGGAGTCTCCGCGCTCCCTTCGACTGCTTTCGGTGCTTCACTCTCCCTTGTTTGCGCTCTTTTCCCAGTTACCCTTTCTCTGTTTGGGCCATCATGCCTGAAACAGACTGGCGAAGTCCGAGGCGGAAGAGAAGGACAGCCGAAACAGGCCCTGGAGGCCGACGGTGGTGGTGAGGCGGCCGTCCGCCACGCCACTGACGGGCCTTTCGACCTTGTTGAAACGGTAAGTCATCCGCGTCAGCATCTCGGGCGGGAGGACGGTTTCGAGACTGAAGGGGGTCGAGCGCTCTGCGAGCAAGACGTGATCTGAACCCGTCCAGTTGAAGGCGCGCAGCCAGGGGTGGAGCTCGACCCCTCGGTCGAGGATCTCGAAAGCCCGCCGCCCCTGACGCTCCTCGGGAGGATAGAGATCGGGGTGCTCAGCGATGAAATCATCGACCGTGAGGATGGCCCTGACGCGTATCTGCGAGAGGATGTGAAGGGCACCGTCTCGAACCGAAACGGGATAGACGATCTCTCCGGCCTTGACGCCGGCGCGGATGAAACTGGGCTGCGTGGTGTGCGGGCCGCCAAAGAGAAAGTCGATGTTTCTGCCGATGAGGTCGTGCTTTCTGGCGATCTTGATGCGGTCGCTGTTCCAAAGCACTGTGTAGGCATTGCTCATTGCAGGGGAAGCAGTTTGAGGTGGGGCGAACTGGATGAACGGTGAACCGATGGCGAGGTTTGCAGCCGCTTTATCGTGCTGGGTTTGGCCGTAAACGTCCGGAGCGTGGTGCTCATGGGTGTGGTTTTACATTCCGATGCGGTTGTGGGGCAATCAAAATGTGGTTTCGGCTGGGGACAATGGATGGCCAGTGGCAGCGTTGATGCACGGGTTGGCTCTGGGGCGGGGTGCCTGGGCTTCTGAGGGACCGGCCACCGGCCCAGTCAAAGCGCTGGTGAAGTGCCGGGGAGCGAAGGCTATCCGTGTGCTGCAATGCCTGAGAGCGGGACGCAGAACCCAGCGGCCTGCGGCGCCATGGCGGAGCAGACGCTGCTGGTACCCGGCGGCGTGTGGAGGGGCGCTGGGTTTGCTTCCCGGATTGGCTGTGAGAACCCAGGGTTGCCTCGCTGAGGCTCGGCGAACCCTGGGCTGAAATACGGAAGGCCGTTGGCCTTCAAGACGAGGATGTCGGTCTATCGCGCAAGTTTCAATCAAGCACCGGCCAGCGACCAAGTCAGCGATCAACAGGCAGCCAAGCTGCGAAGATCAGAAGCGGAGAAGCTGCGCAGCCGCGAAGCGAATCTCCGCGCTCCCTTCGAGAGCTTTCTGCGCTGAAACCCTTGTGAGGGTGGAGTGGAGGCGAGGGCGGGAATTGAACCCGCGCATACCGGTTTTGCAGACCAGTGCATTACCACTTTGCTACCTCGCCGTTCTCGATGTCGAGAGCCGGGGACGGTAGGGGGGAATGGGGGGATGTCAAGAAGAGCGGAGTTGACGGTGGTTTACGGTCGTTGACGGTGGTTTACGGTCGTTGACGGTGGTTTACGGTCGTTGACGGTGGTTTACGGTCGTTGACGGTCGTTGACGGTCGTTGACGGTTGTTGACGGTTGTTTACAGTTGTTGGACCAGAATGGAAGAGCCGGAGGGTGGGGCGGAGGCGCGTTCTCAAGGGAGAAGCACCTGAATTCATGCGACTGGATTGTGGAACGGAGGGCAACAGGGGAGTTTATTCGGGAGCTGTTTGCACGAACTACGTTTCCAGATTCCGGCTAAAGCCGGGACTACAATACGTGCGCTGGCTGGTTTCAGGTTTGGGGCGATGCGGAGCTTCCAGAACGGGCTAGGATCCCGAACTACGTACTCAGAGGAGCCGAAAGAGTGCGTGGCTGCTATCCGGGAGGAATAGCTGCCAACTGCTCCTTTTTTACGACGCGCAGCGACTTCGAATCTCTGCGATAGCCCAGTGGGCGTGTTCGGAGATGAAGGGGTGGGGGCCGATCCTGGATGCTGGATTCTAGATGCTGGATTCCAGAGGGGGCAGGAATGCCCCGGTTACTGGGGGTGGGTGCGGGACTGGATCTCGGCGATGGCCCAGGCGGCATGTTCTGCGATCAGCGGGTGTTCGTCTTGGGCGGCTTGCTCGAGGGCGGGGAGGTCGGCGGGGGTGCCGGTGTTGCCGAGGGCGACGCAGACGTTGCGGAGGAAGGCGGGGCGTTTGATGCGCTTGATGGGGGATTTGGCGAAGAGGGCGCGGAAGGTGTCGTCTGTGAGGGAGAGGAAGTCGCGGAGGGTGTGCGCAAATATGGTGGCGCGGGCCTGGAAGGTGGCCTCATGGGAGGCCTGGGCGTGGCGGTTCCAGGGGCAGGCGTCGAGGCAGGTGTCGCAGCCGTAGATGCGATCGCCGATGGCGTGGCGGAATTCGAGGGGGATGGGGCCTTTGCTCTCGATGGTGAGGTAGGAGATGCAGCGGCGGGCGTCCATGCGACGGGGGGCGGTGATGGCCTGGGTGGGGCAGGCGGTGATGCAGCGGGTGCATTTGCCGCAGTGATCGGTGGCGGGGGTGTCCGGGGGGAGATCGAGGGTGGTGAGGATGTCTGCGAGGAAGAACCAGGTGCCGAGGTGGCGGTGGATCTGCATGGTGCTCTTGCCGCCCCAGCCGAGGCCGGATTCGCTGGCGAAGTCGCGCTCGAGGACGGGGCCGGTGTCGACGTAGGGGCGCTGGGTGCCGCCGTGGGCGGTGAGGAAGTCTGCGAGGGTGCGGAGCTTGGCCTCGATGAGGTCGTGGTAGTCGTTGTTCCAGGCGTAGCGGGCGACTCGATACTGGGGGCTGGATGCTGGGGGCTGGATGCTGGGGGCGGAGGGGGGCGCGGAGGGAGTGGGTGTGGCGGGGGTTCCGGAGCCGGTAGGATACCGGCGCTCCCAGTCCGGAGGGGTGGGATAGGCGGTGCCGCCTTGGTAGTAGTTGAGGGCGAGGACGATGACGGATTTGGCGCCGGGGAGGACGAGGGTGGGATCGGTGCGGCGCTCGGGGTTGCGGGCGAGCCAGGCCATGTCGCCGTGTTTGCCTTCGGCGAGCCACTGCTGGAAGAGGGCGCGATGGGCGGCGGGCTGGGCGGGGGCGATGCGGCAGTCGTCAAAGCCGAGGGCGCGGGCCTGGGCGATGAGGGCGGACTTGAGGGCGGCGGGGGACACGGGGGAAGTCGGAGGCGGAGTTTACGGTGGTTGACGGTGGCTGAACTGTTGTTGACGGTTGTTTGGGGAGAGGGGCTGGGGGGTGGCGCGAGAGCTTTGAGGTGAGTTCGTTTGCCTGCTGGTCCTCGGCGCTGAGGGGAAGACTGAAAACTGAGAACTGAAAATTGGCGGAGCCGATAGCAGGGGGTGCTGGGTGTGGCGGGGAGTGACTGAGGCACTGATGTTAAACCGCAGAGACTGGACGGACGCAGAGATTTACTGACGGGAGCGGGAAGACGGGCTGATTTTACACCGCAGAGTTTGGAACGTCGCAGAGAAATGGCCTGAGTCGTTGAGCTGCCTTTGGGCTGGGGTGGCGCGAGAGCTTCGGGGTGAGTTCGTTGGCCTGCTGGTCCCTCGGCGCTGGGGGAGGACTGAAAACTGGGAACTGAAAATTGGCGGAGCCGATAGCAGGGGGGGCTGGGTGTGGCGAAGGGACTGATATGGGAGCTATGTGACCTGCAGGAGAGCTGGGCGAGTTTACGGCAACGCTGGCGAGCTGGCTAGTGATTCACGGGCGCACTGGCTTGCCGAATGCGGGGCTTTGGGAGGTGTTTGAAAATGCGCGATATCGCTGGCTGAGCTCCGTCAGGTTTGGGTGTGGCGGCGCTTTGTGTCACCGCTACGCGGTTCCACGACCTTGGGTGGGATGGGTTGATGCGGTTCCGTGGGCTGGCACCCAAGGCTACGGTTGTGCCAGCGCTACGCGCTTTCGGAGGAGAGGGCTTGGAGGACTTGTGGGGCGCTGTGGCAAGTGTCCGGCGTTGGCTGGCTTTCTACGCTGCAAGGACGGCGTGCGTTTTTGTGCGCCTGCGACGGCGATAGACCCGAAAATTCGGACCTGCGCAGCGGTTCCCTACCGGCGCTGGGGTTGGCGGATTGCGGGTGTGTTTGAGAGTGTCACGTGGGGACACAAAGGACGGAAGGGACTGCGAGGTGTTTGGGGGCTGTCGCTCTTACTTTCCGCCGGGGGGCATGAGGGCTTGGATCTGGTGGTCGATGACGGTGAAGGATTCGGCGAGGGTGCGGAGGCGGTCGACGTGGGTGGATTGCTCGCGCTCGAGGTGGGCGGCGTTGGCCTGGGCGGGATTGAGGGTGTCGAGGAACTTGGTGAAGGAGGCGGTGACGTCTTCGGTGACCTGCTTGGAGAGCATCTCGCGGAGGGTGGCGGAGGATTCTTCGAGCTTGTCGAGGATGGAATTGCGGGCGTTGGCGAGGCGGATCTGGGTGAGGAGGTAGACGACGCCGAGGAGGAGGAGGCCGGCGCCGAGGGCGATGGCGGCGCTGGTGAGATCGTCCAACCAACCGCAGAGGGCGGTGCCGATGATGATGGGGATGATGAGGCGGGGGAGCCAGCGGGCGGTGACGCGGGCGCTTTCGAGGCCGGGCTCGATGTCTTCATCGAGCTTGAGGCCGATGACGAAGCGGCGGAGGGAGGAGTCCACATGGGTGCCGAAGCGGCGGCGGAGCTCGCTTTCTTCTTCGCCGTAGTCATGGGAGGGGAGGACGACATCCGGGGGGAAGAGGATGCCACGGCCCTGGGCGTAGAGGAAGCGCTCGAACTGATGGACGTCTTCTTCGAGGACGAGGCTGACCTGACGCCAGCGGTCGCCGGTGCGGTGCTGGAGCTCCTGAAAGAGGCGGTGATCGAGGCTCTGAGGGCGGGCTCCGTTTTCGGCTTCGTCTTCCTCGGCTTCTTTGCGCTGAAAGGCTTTGCGGGTGGTGAGGGCATCGCTGGCGAGGCCGGCGACGCGCATGACGGACTCGTGGTAGTCGCGCTCGGTGGCATCGAGGGCGGGGAGGATTTTTTTCAGGGTGCGGTCGACCTGGAGTTCGCGCTCGGTTTGGAGTTCCTGGAGGACGACGGTCTTGCGCTTGGCCTGCTGCATGGTGGCCGTGTGGCGCGCGCGCATTTCATCGAGGATCTGGCGCGCGAGGCGCATGGTGCTGGCGAGCTTGTTGAGGCGGGCGGCATTGTGGCGGACGATGGAGGAGATGTGGGCCTCCAGGGCGTGGAAGCCGCTGTCCTGCAGGAGGCGCTCGCGCTCGATGCCGGCATTGCGGGCGAGGAAGGCTTTTTTGGCGGAGACGGCGTAGAGGGGGAAATCACGGCCAAAGCGCTGGCGCGTGAGCTGGCCCATGTAGTCGGTGATGACCTGGATCTCCTCGGGGCTGCGGAGATCGCTCTGCTGAAGGACGAAGATGACGTGGCGCATCCACTCGCGGTGGACTTTTTCCAAGAACTGCCAGGCGGAGGCGCCCCAGGGGTTCATGGCGGAGAAGACGAAGATGACGAGATCTGCGATGGGGACGAAGCGCTCGGTGATGAGCTGGTGCTCGTTTTCGACGGAGTTGGTGCCGGGGGTGTCGACGATGTGGAAGTCGCGGAGGAAATCGACGGGGGCGTAGACTTCATCCAGCGTGGGGGTGACGGGGACGACGCTGTGCTCCTCGCCATGGCGGAAGAAGAGGATCTTGCCGGTGGTGGGGACGACGCCGGTGCTGGAGAAATCCTGGCCGAAGAGGGCGTTGAGGAAGGTGGATTTGCCGACATTGACCTCGCCGACGACGACGAAGACGAAGGGTTCCTTGAGGGAGGCGATGAGATTGTCCAGGATGGCGGCGGATTCGCTGTCGCCGCCGGATTCACGCAGGGCTGCGGCCAGAGCCAGCAGGTCTGTGCCAATCCGTGAACGCAGTTCGAAATAGTCGTCGCCAATCATGAGGGGGGTGATGCAAAGTGTCGCGTGGTCACCGCACCGCAACCTTGCAGCACAGGTTTCCACTTATCGCAGCGTGGGGTGGGTGCAGATGTAAATGGAGTTTGTGAGGTGGAGTCCAGACCGCACACGCCGCGATGGGTGACGCGGGGGCTGGGGGAGGTGGAGGGAGCGCTGGTCGACAGGCAAGAGTGCCTGTCGTACTTTCCGGAGGCGGCAGAGGGCTTTGCACGTTTCTCTTTTCACTTCAAGCTCCCGGCACTACAGAGCAGGTCTTGACTGATCCGACTCCAGGCAGCGAACCTGCACACGCACGGCCCAAGCCGTGGTGGCTGTGGCCGCACGTGCTGAGCCTGGAGGCGCCAGTGGTGGCGGTGCTGTGGCAGGCGGCGCTGGCGCATGCGCATGGCATCCGGCTGACACCGCTCATGAATTTGGGGCTCGGGCTGGCGTGCTGGGTGGTTTATCTGCTGGACCGGACGCTGGATACGCTGGCGGTGAAAAATGTGGCGGAGCTGGATGTGCGGCATCAGTTTTACCACCGACACCGCCGTGTGCTGCTGCTGGGTGTGCTGCCGCCGGCGCTGCTGCTGCTGGGGTGGATGGCGCTGTATGTGATTCCCGAAGGCGTGCTGTGGCAGGCGGTGAGCCTGGCGCTGCTGGTGGCGCTGTATCTTGCCTCGTGGTCTGCGCAGGGCAGCCGTTTGTCGCGGGATGTGTTTGTGTCGTGCGCGGGGATGGGGGGGATCATGCTGATCTCGCGCATGCCGATTGCGAGCGGGTCGAAGTTTGCGCTGAGTCTGTTTGTGCTGGGGGTGATGGCGCTGTCTTTTCTGCGGCAGCTGGACATCCGCATGGGGAATGTGCTGCCGAAGGAGATGACTGCGGCGCTGCTGTTTGCGATGGGGTGCACGACGAGCACGCGGTTTTTTGCCATGCCAGAGACGATTGCGGAGCCGGTGCTGGAGTGTGTGCTGCTGACGCTGCTGTTTGCGTGCAATCTGCACGGCATCACCTGCCGCGAGGCCGGATTGCAGGATGACCGCAAGCACACGCGGCTGGTGCTGGGCACGCTGTTTTTTACGCTGGCGGTGCTGTGGGAAATCGAGCTGGGCGCGCTGGAGCACACGCTGCTGGGGCCTGCCCGCGCGGCGCTGGGTGCGGTGGTGCTGCACGCCGGGGTGCAGGGGCTGCGGCGTCGGTTTTCAGCAGACGCTTACCGGGTGCTGGCGGACCTGGCGCTGATCGTGCCGCTGCCACTGGCGTGGTGGTGAAAAGGGTGAGGTAAAGAGCTGCCACAGTGAGGTGTCGTGACGGACGCCACAGAGGTCTGCGAGCGGGTTTCAAACGAGGTTGAAGAGAGGGGAATGAAGGACTATGGCGAAAATCCCCCCCTCCCTTAAAGCGCCCCGCGCGCGTTCCGAAAAAGCCCCATGTCAGTCGTCTTGCGTCTTCGTCGTCTCGTACCTGCCTTCTCCGCCCTCAGCCTCCTGCTTGCCCAAACCACCGCATCTGCGGCGGTACTGGTGTATGCCGACGTGGATGGCACTGCCAACTGGAACACTTCTGAGCAAGCGTGGACCAATACCGGCACGCCGAGTGTGTGGATCTCCACCAGCAGCGCGGAGTTTTCGAATGGCAACAGCGCCAATGTGCTGACGCTGACCGAGGCGATCAATGCTGAGTCCATCACGCAGTCGGGAGCGGGAACGAAGACGAGCATCGGCGGCAGCGGTTTGACGCTCACACTTTCTGGTGGTGGTGCGAATCCTGTGGTGGCCAACAGCAGCGGAGCGGACCTCACGTTTGCCTCCGGACTAACGATTCAGCAGAATCCGACCACCGCAGGGGCGGCGCAACGGTGGAATGCGGCGGCGGGCTCCAACATCATCGTCAATGCCACGCTGAGCGGTGCGCTGACGGGCGGCTTGATCAAGGAGGGCGCAGGCGTGCTGCAGCTCAACGCGACCAACAACTACTCGGGCGCCACCTATCTCAGCGCAGGCGTGCTGCAGGTGGGGAATGCCACCGCGCTAGGGACCAGCACGCTGACGTTTCAGGGCGGCACGCTGCGCTACGGCGCGGCCATCAGCGGCGGTTTGTCCACTCAGTTTGCCGCGCTTTCGGGCAGCGCCGCCATTTTGGACACCCATGGGTTCGACATCACCCTCGGCAGCGCGGTCACGGGGACCGGCGGTTTGGTCAAGCAGGGCAGCGGCATCCTGACCACGACGGCGGGCAGCACCTACACGGGCGGCACCACGGTGGAGGCTGGCATTCTGCGCAGCGGGGCGGGCACAGGGGCCAATCCGTTTGGCGCCAATGGCAGCATGATCACGGTGAAAAACAGCGCCACACTGGACCTCAACTGGACCAATGCCGCCAACTACGCCTCCGCTTACCAGCTTACCATCGAGGGCAAGGGCGTGGCGGACACCTCGAACACGGTGTTTGGCGGTTACGTGGGCGCCTTGACCTCCTCCGGCACCTATAACAACACCTCCACCGCCTTTAGCAACATGCTGCTCACGGGAGATACCACCATCTCCGGCCGGATGGGCACCACCGGCCAGCGCTACGGCGTTCCGGCCAACATTGACGCCCGCGTGCGTGACTCCGGCGGCAACGTCATTGCCAATCAGTACTATACCCTCACCATCGTGAACGGCAATGCCATGAGCTGGCGCGGTGCCGCCGCCAACAATGTGTATGTGGGAGACATCCGGCTGGAGCAGAGCCGCGTGTGGGCGGACGCAGACAACTTCGGCGACAACAACTTCTCCCTCTACCTCAACGCCAACACTCTGAACGCCACCACCATCTGGGGCGAGCTGGGGAACTGGCTGGGCACCCGCACGGTGGCCAAGAAGACTGTCTTCAACGGCGGTCTGGTGGTGCTGGAAGGTTATCAAGGGTCCAGCTCGGGGAAGATCGACTACGGCACCGTCACCACGTTTACACTGAGCGGCCAGATGATGCTCAATGTCTCGGCGCTGGCCGACAACCGCATCTCCGCCACTTACTCGGTGCGTGATGCCAAGGTGACGGGCCAGATTACGGGGGCAGGCGGATTGCGCTACATCGGTGCCACGGCTGCGCTGACGGACTGGGACACCACGTATACCACCTCCACCACCATCAACCGCTACAGCGTGCTGTACCTCACCAACAGCGGCAATAACTTCACCGGCACCCTCAAGCTGGACAGCGGTGTCATCCGGATGTCCGACGGCACCGCCAGCGGTACGCTCGGCGGAGGCAGCAATGATTTCAGCTTCAACACCACCACGGCTCCCGCCATTCTGGATCTGTTTGGCACCAGCCAGAGCATCGGCGCATTGAATGGTGCCAGCGCCACGAACCACTTCGTGCAGAACAACCGGCAGAACACGACCTCCACCCTCACGGTGGGGAATGGTGGTGCCAGCGGCAACTTTGCCGGTGTGCTGCGTGACTACACCGCCCTGCCTGCTGACAACGCGGCCATCACCAATGAGGGTGCCACGAATGCCAAGCTCGCCTTGGTGAAGACCGGAGCTGGCCGGCAGATCCTGACGAACGTGAGCACCTACACGGGTGGCACCACCATCAACGGTGGCTCCTTGCAGATCGGCACCGGTGCCACCGGGCAGAGCACGGCACGTCTTGGCAATGGCTCCTTCACCGTTAACACTGGCGGCAGGCTGGAGGGCAACGGGATCATCGGCTTCACCGGGCTGACCAGCAGCGTGGCAACCGGCGGCACGCTCAGCATCGGCACCTTTAACCAGACCGGGCTGCAGTATCTCACCGTGGACGGCACGCTGAATGTGGCGGGCACGCTGTCGTTTGATCTGTGGGGCGTCAGCAGCGGCAGCGGCAGCCTAGCCAACAACGACTTCCTCACCTTTCTTACGGGCTCGTCCTTCAACCTTGGCAGCACGGGTGTGCTGGACATCACCGTCATGGCGGGTGCGGGAGACTCCACCACCTGGGCGTCGGGCACCTGGTTTCAGTTGTTTGATTTTGGCAATGTCGCGCTCGGAAACCGCAGCGTGGCACTGGACAACACGGCCAACTGGGTGCTGCCCGCGCTGAACAGCGGCCTGGTGGAGTGGGATTTCTCCCGTCTGGCCACGGAGGGCCGCATCTACGTGGTGGCCAAGGCGACCGCCCCGACTTTGGAATTTGATCCCGTCAAGTCCATCAGCGGCACGGCTGAGTGGAAGAACGACACGGGTTATCTTGCCTGGGACGACACCGACACCGCCGGCGTGTCGCTGCAGGCGTGGGTCACGGGTGCCAACGCCGTTTTCCAAAACGGTGCGTCGAACTCGCTCAACGTGGTCGAGAACATCTCCGCCAGCATCCTTTTCCAGTCTGCCACCGGCACCCTCACCACGATTGATTCCACCAATGGCAGCACGCTCACCCTCACCAGCAATAACCGTGTGGTGTCCAACACCAGCGGTGTGGCACTCACCTTTGGCAGCGGCCTCACGGTGGACCTCACCGGCACGGAGAAGGAATGGTATGCAGACGCCACCTCGCCCATCGTGGTGAACGGTGTCATCACCGGAGCCGTGGGCAGTTATGTGAGTGGCACCGTCACCGGCGGGCTGATCAAGAGCGGCGATGGAGTGCTGGAGCTGCGCGGAACGAACACCTACAGCGGTGTCACCCGTCTGCAGGGTGGTGCGGTGCTCGCCGTGGCTTCCGCCGCTTTTGGCACCAGCAAGGTGGTGTTTGAAGGAGGCACGCTGCGCTATGGTGCGGCCATCACCGGCGGGTATGCCAGCCAGTTTGCCCCGCTGAACTATGGGGGCATGGCAAGGCTGGACACCAACGGCTTCAATGTGACGCTGGACACCGCGCTGAGCGGCAGCAGCGGCCTGACCAAGCTGGGCACCGGCATCCTCACGGTGGTCGCAGGCAGCAGCTACACAGGTGGCACTGTGGTGGAAGCTGGTATTTTGAAGAGCGGCGCCACGGCTGCCGCGGCAACCAATCCCTTTGGTGCCAACGGCTCGCAGATCACGATCAAGAATGGTGCCACGCTGGATGTGAACTGGGCTGACGCCACCAACTACGGCGGCTCCGCCAAGTACAACCTGTTCGTGGAAGGCAAAGGCGTGGCGGACAGCTCAGGAACCATCGCGGGTGGTTATGTGGGTGCCGTGGTTTCCTCCGGAGCTGCCAGCATGACGTCGTCACCGTTCAACCTGATCACGATGACCGGGGACACCACCTTTGCGGGCCGCTACGTGGGCACCGGCGCGCGCTGGGGCATCACCAACATCAATGCCAACGGCTACAACATCACCTTCGTCAATGCCAACGGCCTGAGCTGGGCGGTCAGCACCGCAGGCAACGCGCAGAACGTGCGGGACATCTACATCGAGCAGGCGCACGTTTATGCGGACAGCACCTTCTTTGGGGACGACAACTACAGCATCATCATCAATGCCAGCAAGCCCGGCTCCACCCTCTTCCGCGGCGAGCTGCGCCGGTACAGCAGCTCCGGCACCATCACCAAGAAGATCACGCTCAACGGCGGCATCGTGCAGTATGAAGGCGAGCCCGCCGGAGGACTTGTGCCACGCACCTTCACGCTTGCGGGGCAGGTGACGCTGATGGACAACAACGCCATCGCCGCCAACCGCTTCAACAGCGCCAACGTCAGCCGCGACATCAAGATCACCGGCAAGATCACCGGCACGGGTGGTTTTGAATACCAAGGCAGCACCGGCAGCTACAACTACAACGGAACCACCCTCACCGACCGCTACAGCGTGCTCACGCTGACCAACGCCGCCAACGACTTCACCGGAGCGGTGAACCTCATTCGCGGCGTCATCCGCATGTCCGATGGCGCGGCGAACGGCAGCCTGGGCGCGAGCAGCAATGCGTTCAACTTCACCACGGCGGCGAACATCAGTGTACTGGATTTGTTTGGCACGAGCCAAAGCATCGGCGCGCTGAACGGCACCAGCGCCACCAACCACTTTGTGCAGAACAACCGCGCCAGCACCACGGCCACCCTGACGGTGGGCAATGGCGGTGCGAGCGGCAGCTTCGCCGGTGTGCTACGCGACTACGGCGCGCTGCCTGCAGGCAATGCCTCCATGAACGAGTCCACCTACACGGGCGACGGTGCCACGGGAGCGAAGCTGGCGCTGGTCAAGACCGGTGCTGGCACGCAGGTGCTCACCGGTGTGAACACCTTCAGCGGCGGCACGGTGGTGAATGGTGGTGTGCTGCAGGTGGGCAGCGGCAACACCGGGCAGAGCACCGCCACTCTGGGCACTGGCGGATTCACCGTCAACAATGGTGGCGTGCTTGCCGGCAACGGCAGCGTGGGTGTGGCAGGCACGCTGAACGTGGTGAACGTGGGCGGCACCCTGGCTCCGGGAACGAGCACGGAGACGGCTGCGCAACGGCTGGACATCTACGGCGGCCTCACGAGCAGCGGCATGCTGGGCTTTGAGCTGTTCAGCGTGACCCTCGGTACTGGCAGCGTGAACAACAGCAACTCGCTGAAGTTCTTTTCCAACGAGCAGATCACGCTGGGCGGCACGCTGGCCGTAAGCAACAACACCGGCACCGCCTCCAGCACCTGGACGGCAGGCACGTGGTTCCAGCTGGTGGACTGGAATGTCGTCTCGACTGGAAACCGCAGCGTGAACTTCACCGACATCAGCTTCCTGCCCACCCTGGCGGGCGGGCTGCAGTGGGATGTCAGCCAGTTCGCCACTGATGGACGCATCTACGTGGTGGTGCCGGAGCCGGGGCGCGCGGTGCTGCTGATGATGGGGATGATGCTTTGCGCTGTGCGCCGGCGACGTGGTCGCTGCGCATGAGGTTCAAAAAGATGCGAGGTCAGGAGGCGTCAACTTCGTGAAGGAGGAGCGATGGCCGCAGATGGACTTCGGAATCGCGTGTGTTTGCGGCGTGCTGCGGACTCGGAGGTCCAGGAGCGTTTTCTTCCTCGGAGTGATGGATGAATGAGAAAGCGCTGGCCGACAGACAAGAGTGTCTGTCGTACTCGACGCATGCAACCCGCCGGGAGCGAGTCACTCTGCTTTCCCCCGAACGCTTGATTAATTCAGAACCACGTGGACATCTTTCGGCCTTCTGCATGGTTGGATGAGTTCATGACGTCTTGTGTCATGTTCTGATCATCCTATGAAATCACTGCTCGCCGTCATCACCCTGTTTGTTCTCCCTTCGCTGCTCAGCGCCGCAGACACGCCCACCGAGCTCTTTAAGCAGGGGGTGGATTTTTTCTTTGCGGCGAAGCCGAAGGAGTCGGTGGCGGCTTTTGACAAGCTTATCGCGCTGGCACCGGAGTCGAAACCGCAGCTTTGGCAGCGTGGGCTTTCGCTGTATTATGCGGGTGATTTCAAAGGGGGGCGCGAGCAGTTTGAGGTGCACCAAACGGTGAACGGCAACGACGTCGAGAATGCCGCGTGGCATTTCCTTTGCATTGCGAAAGGGGAGGGCGTGGAGGCGGCGAGGAAGGTCTTCATTCCCATCGAAGGCGACAGCCGCATCCCGATGAAGCAGGTGCATGAGCTGTTTGCGGGGAAAGGCAGCGAGGAGGCCGTGCTGAAAGCCGCCGAGGAGGGCGACGGTGAGCGCCTGCGCAATCATCGGTGCTACGCGCATTTGTATCTGGGCTTGTATTTCGAAGCGATCGGCGAAGACGCGAAGGCGAAAGCACACATGCTCAAAGCCGCGAAGGATTTCTCCATGGACCACTACATGGGGCGTGTGGCGCAGGTGCATGTGAAGATCCGTGGGTGGGAGTGAGCGGGGCTCCATGCCCTCTTCCTCCCTTGGTATTTCGGCACACTTGCGCCTCTCTTGCGCATCATTGTGCCTGTCTTGGCAGAATGGCCTGCGGGCGTAACATGGCCCGCTCTTGCATGGTAGATTTGGATGTAACCCACTGAATCCGCACCATGAAAATGCATCGTCTCTGCTCCGGCAATCACAGCAATCTCTTCACGACCCCTCAGGGCCGGCGTGATTTCCTGCAGGTGGGAGCCATGGCGGGGCTGGGCCTCACGCTGCCGAATTTGCTCAAGCTACAGGCGGCAGATCTCGCGATGCCGGCGGTGGAGAGCTACAAGCCCATCGCGACTTCGATCATCCACATCTATCTGCCGGGCGGCATGGCGCAGCATGAGTCTTGGGATCCGAAGCCGTTTGCTTCGCCGGATTACCGCGGGCCATTCAATCCCATCAAAGGTGTGACGGGCGAATTCGTGGGCGGACAGTTTGCGAACATCGCCAAGATCTTGGACAAGATCACGCTGATCCGCTCCGTGACGCATGGGGAGGCGGCGCATGAGCGCGGGACGCACAACATGTTTACCGGCTACCGCCCGAGCCCAGCCATCAAGTTCCCGAGCTTCGGCTCCATCATTTCGCACGAGCAGGGACCGCGCAACAACCTGCCACCTTATGTGGCCGTGCCGAACATGATCGCGCCGGATCAAGGCAGCGGGTATATGAGCAGCGCCTTCGGCCCGTTTGCTCTGGGCAGCGATCCTGCAGACAAGGGATTCACGGTGCGCGATCTCGCCGCGCCGAAGGAGATCGATGCGAAGCGCTTTGACCGCCGCCGCAACCTGCTCTCCGCCGTGGACGAGCACTTCCGCACCACCGAGAAATCGGACGGCCTCAGCGCCATGGACAATTTCTACCAGGCTGCGTACAAGCTCATCAGCTCTGACAAAGCCCGCGAGGCCTTCAACCTCAACGCCGAGCCCGACAAGCTGCGCGATGAGTACGGCCGCAATGCCGCCGGTCAGCGCTTCCTGCTCTCCCGCCGCCTCGTGGAAGCCGGTGTGCGCATGGTGTCCGTGAACTACGGCAGCTGGGATCACCACTCCAACATCAAGGGTGCCTTTGAAAGCCAGGCTCCGCAGTTTGATGTGGCCTTTGCACGCCTGATCAAGGACCTCGATGAACGCGGCATGCTGGACACCACGCTGGTGCTTGTGAGTTCTGAATTTGGCCGCACGCCGCGCATCAACAGCACGAACGGTCGCGACCACTATCCGCGCGTCTTCTCCGTGGCCATGGCCGGTGGCGGTATCAAGAAAGGTTTTGTTTACGGCAAGTCCGACGCCCTGGGTGGCGAGCCGGATGAAAACCCCGTAGGCCCCGAAGATCTTGCCCGCACGATGTACCGCCTGCTCGGCATCAACGCCAGCAAGCGCATCATCGTCGAAAACGTGCGTCCCGTGGACATCGTGAACGGCGGTCGGTTGATCAATGAAGTGATCGCGTAAGTGGAAGGATCCGATGATTGGGTTCACCCGGGGCATCTTGCTCCGGGTGGTTTCCGTATGCGCTGAAGAGATCAAAATTGCGGAATCCGCAATCCTCCGCTTTCCTCGGCATCAAAACTGCGCATTCTCCATGCGGTTCGGATTTGAACCTACATGGAAGCAGTCAACATTCAGTTTGCCCCCGCGACTGGCACCGAGGAAGAATGGAACGAGGCGTATGCGCGCCTCGCCGATTACTTCCGTTCGTACCAGCTTCACAACCGCATCCGCCGTACGCAGCTTATTCTCGAAACCCTGCGCAACGCCGCCAAGGCCCATGCGAAGGATCCTTCGCGGACGCCGACGGCACACTCGATCGAGCAGGCGCGGTTCATGCTGCGCGAGTGGCTGGGCTCGATCTACAGCGATCTCAATCTCAATGAAGCGCAGCTGGAAGCCACGGGGCGGCTGGGCTTCCACCTCGCCGGCGGACCTTCGCGCTGGCCGCAGTTTTTCCTCGATGAACAGAACATGCCCGATGACATGGCGGAGGCCATGCGATCCGCCATTCGTACCTCCGGCCCCGGGATGCAGGTGAGCAAGATGACTCCACGTGACATCGACCTGGGCATGTTCACCGATGTGGCGGACGACACCTTTGACCGCCTCGGCCGCCATCCCATCCTGCGCTACTCGGTGCTTGTCATCATCGTGGGCAGCGTGCTGGGCTACCTTTACTCCCTCTTCGGATGAGCGCACCCATTGGCAGCCAGACCGCGAACATCGCGATGACCGCCGGGATGCCGCCCAAGCACATCTCGCGCACGCGTCGCGCCACGTTTTTCTCCCTTGTCGGCCTGGGCACCATCGTGGGTGCGTGGCTGTCCTACATTTTCCTTTCGGAAAACGGCATGCGGCTTTCAGAGTGGGGGCTGCTGCTGGTGTTCATCCCGCTGTACTACCAGCTCAATGTGGGCTTCTGGACGGCGCTCTTCGGCGTGTGGCTGATGAACCGCCCGAAGCCGGACTCGCTTAGCCTGTGGCTTTCCCTGACGGCGGAAGACTACGAGCAGCCCATCACGGCCAGCACCGCGATCATCATGCCGGTGTTCAATGAGGATGTGACGCGCGTGTATGAAGGCCTGCGCTCCATCTACCTCTCGCTGGAGGCCACGGGACAGGCGGCGAATTTCGACTTTTTCATCCTGAGCGACTCCGACAAGGCGAGCCAGTGGATCGAGGAAGAAACCGCGTGGCTGGAGCTCTGCAGGCAGCTCAAGGCGTTTGGCCGCATCTTCTACCGCCGCCGCCGCAAGCAGATCAACCGCAAGAGCGGCAACGTCTCCGACTTCTGCCGCCGCTGGGGCAAGCGCTACCGCTACATGGTGGTGCTGGATGCGGACAGCCTGATGTCCGGCGCGCTGCTCACCAGCCTGGTGCGCATCATGGAGAAGAATCCGGGCATCGGCATCGTGCAGACGTTTCCGAAGCAGATCGCGGCAGACACTCTGCTGGGGCGCGTGATGCAGTTTGCGCAGGCGCTTTACGGTCCGCCCTTCATGGCGGGGCTGGACTACTGGCAGTGCGGCGAGGCGAACTTCTGGGGGCACAACGCCATCCTGCGTCTTGCGCCGTTCATCGAGCACTGTGCGCTGCCGCCGCTGCCTGCCAATGCGCCCTTCGGCGGGCACATTCTCAGCCATGACTTTGTGGAGGCTGCGCTCATGCGCAAAGCCGGCTACGCTGTAAGGCTGCTGCCCACCACGCGTGGCAGCTATGAAGAAGGGCCGCCCACGCTGGTGGACATGCTCAAGCGTGACCGCCGCTGGTGCCAGGGCAACATGCAGCACCTCTGGCTGCTGTTTGCCAAAGGCTGGCACCCGATGAGCCGGATCAATTTCCTGCACGGCATCCTCAGCTACGTGAGCTCGCTGCTGTGGTTTCTGTTCCTTGTGCTGGCGACCCTGCTGGCCGCCACGCCGACGCCGCACGTGCAGCCGCAGGCCATCCTGGCCGAGCACATTCTGCTGGCCGTCACGGCGATGCTGATCTTCCTGCCGAAGACGGTGATCCTGCTGGATGAAGTCATCACAGGACGCATGTTTAAGCCGCTGAAACTGCGCCTGCTGACGTTTATCAGCAGCCTGCTGGACACGGTGGTCTTCACGCTCATGGCGCCGGTGCTGATGATCTTCCATTCGCGCTTCGTCGTTTACACCATCGTGGGCAAAAGCGTGAGCTGGGTGACCCAGCGCCGCAAGATCGACGGCGGCATCAATTGGAGCGAGATCATCTTCACCTTCCTCAGCGTGACGCTGCTGGGCCTTGCGTGGGGGGTGATCGGCTGGTTTGTCTCGAAGGCGTTCCTGATCTGGATCAGCCCCATCCTGTTCTCCCTGGTCATTTCCATCCTCGTGGCGGCCATGGTTTCCAGCGGGCGGAGCGGACGGCGCCTGGGCCTCTTCCTCACGCCGGAGGAGCATGAGCCGCCGACGGTGCTGAAAAACATGCAGCAAAATTTGGAGGAGATCAAAGACCGCATCCAGCTCTCTCCTGAACTGGAGCGCCACTATGGTCTCATGCAGGTCTGTTTGGATCCCTACGTGAACGGTTTGCACGTCAGCCTGCTTCGCCGCCGCCGCACCATCGAGGTGTCATCCGCCTACCTCAAGGAGATCAGCCACCGTCTGATCACACAGGGGCCGCAGACGCTGAACGCGCAGGAGTTGAAGGCGCTGATGCATGACACGGACACCGTGACCAATCTGCACTACCGCATCTGGAGCGCCGCTGACCATGAGCTGGCTCCGTTCTGGGCCACGGCCATTCGCCAGTACAACCTTGCCTCCACCAGCCCGTTCGCCCACACTTTGGCGAAGCAGGAAGTGGAGTGAAGCGGAGTGGTGTGGTGTGAGTGTTTCAGATATCCTCCTGACAGTGACCGCTTAGAAGCCGCCAAAGTTGCCACCAAAACCACCGCCGTTGCCGCCGCCACGGTAACCTCCCACGCTGCCGCGGTGATGGTGGTGGCCGTAACTGCTGTGATGGGAAGGACGGCGGTACGATCTGCCGCTGTGGTAAGGCACGATGCATGAACTTACTGAGCTCAGCGTGAGGATGGCCGTGCAGAGAACGAGGAGTTTTGTTTTCATTTGTTCAATGGTTTTAAAGCTGCAAGCGCAGGTCTATTCAAGGCATCGGCCCCCCATCTGCTTTGGACGAGACATAAGATGAGGGATGCGAGGCAGCCTATCAACCAACGAGCAGCGCCCCGAAAAGGGCGCTGCGAGTTGAAGTTTCAGAGCCAGCTGGATTCAGCCGTCTGAACTGGCGTCTTAGTGGTGATGAAAGCCACCCATGTGGCCCCCATGGAAACCGCCTACATGAGTGTAACCGCCGCGATAGCCACCAAAGCCTGGCCGATACCCAGTAAAGCCAGGGCGATAGCCGCTAAAGCCGGGCCGATAGCCGGTAAAGCCAGGACGACCGTAGTAGGGTGAACGGTAGCCGCCGTAGGCGTAGCCGGGGCGGGCGTAGTAGTTGTTGTAAACACCGTAGCCGCCCCAAGGGCGGTAGTAACCAGTGCTGGCGTAGCCGTAAGGCACGACGCAGGAACTGAGCGATCCAAGGGTAATGACCGCTGTGAGAAGCAGCATGAGTTTTGTTTTCATAATCACTGAGGGTTCACTGGGATTCGACGCTGGCACTGCGGCTGTATTCAAGAAATTGCACCCCTATGGCAGGATCGGGGCCGATGGATTCCAGCTTCCCATTCGCCGCTCTTCATGCCAGCATCCCTGCGCCATGAAGTCTATTCTCAGCCTTGCGTTTGTCTTTGCCTGCACCTGCACCTCCTTTGCGCAGAGAAGCGCGCCGATTGTTTCACCGGAGGTTCAGGACGATCACAGCGTGATCTTCCGCCTGCGGGCTCCCAAATCTCAAAGCGTTGCTTTGCGCGGACAGTGGCAAAAAGAACCCGTGCCGCTGACGAGGGACGCCGAGGGGCTGTGGAGCCTCAGCGTGCCGAACGTGCCCGCAGGCGTGTGGGAGATGAGCTCGCGATGATCGACCCTGTCAATCCGGCGCTGAAGCCGCAGCGCAATCCCACCTCCAACATCCTGCACATTCCGGGCACGCCGCCGAATCAATCCGTGTTTTCCTAAACTCATGCAGCCCCCTTTGCGCATCGCCATCGTTGGCTCTGGCACGGCCGGGCCTGCGGCGGCGATCTTCCTCGCGAGGGAGGGGCATGCGGTGACGCTTTTCGAGCGTGCGCCGCAAAAGCTGCCGGTGGGTGCGGGCTTCATGCTGCAGCCCACCGGCATGGCGGTGCTGCAGGAGCTGGGTCTCGCGGAAGAACTGCGGCCGCATATCGCCACGATTTCAAAGCTGTACTGCCGCACGAAGTCCGGGCGCACGCTGCTGCACCTGACTTATGAAGAACTCGGCAGCGGCCTCTTCGGTGCGGGCACGCATCGTGCCACGCTGCTGGATCTGCTGCTCGGTGCTGCGCAGAACGCAGGCGCCGAGGTGCTCTGGAACACGCACATCGCCAAGCTCACGCGTGATGCCACTCAGCGTCCCATGCTGCACGATGCCAATGGTGCAGGGCATGGCCCTTACGATCTGCTGCTGATCTGCGATGGGGCGCATTCCACGCTGCGGGATCAAAGCGGCGTGCCCGCACGCGTGAGCCGTTATCCCTGGGGCGCGCTGTGGTTTATCGGCAAGCGGACACCGGAGTTTGATCCGCAGGTGCTGTGGCAATGCGTCGGCAACACGCGCGAGCTCACCGGCTTTCTGCCCACCGGCACGCAGGACGATCTGCTCAGCCTGTTCTGGAGCATTCGCCTCGATCACATCGAGCGATGGCGGAAGACTCCGCTGGAAGATTGGAAGCGTGAGATCCTTGCCCTGGCCCCGCAGGCCGAAAGTTTTCTCAAGCAAATCGACTCGCATCAACAAGTCGCCACTGCGGCTTACCACGACGTGCGCATGAAGCAATGGCACGGCGAACGCGTGGCCATTCTCGGTGATGCCGCTCATGCGCTGAGTCCGCAACTCGGGCAGGGGGTGAACCTCGCGCTGATGGATGCGGCTGTGCTCGCGCAATCTCTCGCCACGCAAACATCCCTGCCCGCAGCCCTCGCGCAATATTCCAGCACGCGTCGGAAACACCTACGCTTTTACCAGTTCGCCACGCGATGGACGACGCCCTTTTTCCAGTCGGATCTTCTGCCGCTGGGGTGGTTGCGTGATCTGGTGTTTCCGATCATTCAAGGCATGCCGCCGCTGCGCCGCCAGATGACGGCGACGATGGCGGGTGGGAAGACGGGGCCGTTTAGCAGTCTCGAGATCATGCGCTAGTCTTTCTTTGATTCGTAGTCCTCCATTCATGCGCGATCTGAAGGCGCTGCTTCAAAGCTTGGAGGACTTCATCAAAAACAGCGCCCGGAGAGTGTCCGGGCACTGCGAAGAAATGCACAGGAGCTGACAGAATCCATCAGTTCAGGAAAGGTCTCAATGGTGATGGCCGCCGTGATGTCCGCCGTAGCTGCCACCACCGAAGCCGCCGTGGCCGCCATACCCGCGGCTACCACCGTAACCGGAGCGGCCGTAGCTGCTGTAGCCGCCGTACGAGGGGCGGTAGTAGGATCTGCTGTAGCCATATCCTCCCCCGTAACCGCCGCCGTAGCCATAAGGGGCGATGCATGAACTCAAAGAAGTCAGAGTGAGAATGGCCGTGAACAGAAGAACCAGTTTTGTTTTCATAAGTGAATAGTCCGACGCAGCTACTGCGGGTCTATTCAGTCAATCGCTGTGCATTACAAAAGGGGCGGTGGATTGCAGGGGCCTTTCCTGCCTGCAGGACCCCATGGTGCCTCGCCGTTTTTAGCTCCGTGACCATGCGGCACTGTTAGCAGCATTGAAACACCATCCATGCACGGCTGAAGTCTCCGGCCTTCATGTCCGACTCTCTCATCCAGAAATACAGCGTACCCACATCGCCCCACATCCAGCCTGTGTCGTCATCGGTGTCGAGTTGCAGCAGGAGTTTCCATTCGCTGGCTCCGGCGCGGAGTTCTTCCACCCGCGGGTTCTTGTAGCCCTCGGGACCGCCGACATAGATGCCATTTGAGGCCAGCTGGCACTCCAGCTCCATGTCATCTCCCTGCACCGGAGTGGGAAAGCCCAGCACTTGATGCCGCGTCCGTTCGCCAAACACTTCCTGGCGGTAGTTGGTGTAAGCGTCACCATCGCGCTTCCAGTCAAACTCGGCGCTCGGCAGCCGCGGTGTATCCGGCAGCAGTTCGATGCGCTCAGCTTGCACAGGCTTGCGCTGATAAATAAACTCCTCGGGCAAACCCTCTGGGGCACTGCGTTCAGGAAGGGACCTGCAGTCCGCCTGTGTATGAACGACCTGCCAGCCTTCAACATCTTTCGGATCAAAACCCCACACGCCCTGCTCCTGATCGTAGAAAAAGAACAGAAAACCCGTCGCAGGCAGGCTTGAAGCCATCGCAGAGTGAACCTCTGCCAGATCAAGCTGCGCGAGAAATGCCTGCGGCTTTCCGCCATATTGAGGCCACGCTGTGTCAGAAGGCATCTGTGGCAGACCGCCCAGCCGTGAAAACCCCGCTGCACCGTGGGGTGCCAGCAGGACCGCCGGCTGTGCCAGTGCAGCAAACCGTGCTTTGATGGACGCCCGGTCAGCCTTTCCCGTCTCGGAGACGTTCGACGCCGATGCTTCGCCTCCAAATAATCCCAACAAGCGCTTCAGCCAGTGCATCCATTTCTTTGGAGCTGCCCAACACTGCAAGCAAGCAACGGTTCTGGCAGCAGTCACTATGAATGGCTGCTTCCGAATCTCAGAAAAGTCAGAGCATGCCGGCCAGATCTGCGGCGAGCTGCGCGGCTTCGTGCACGGGACGCCGGGCCTCGCGCTCGACGGGTGGCAGGGCGAGATCGGCTTCGTTGAAGACGCGCACGGCCATGTGGAGCTGGCCGTCTTTGATCCAGGTGTGGGCACCCACGGGGGTCTGGCAGCCGGCGCCGAGGATCTTTAGAAATTCGCGCTCGGCGGTGATGCGGGATTCGGTTTCGGCGTGGTTGAGCGCGCGGATGGCTTTGATCGTTGCTTCATCTCCTGCGCGGCATTCGATGGCGATGGCGCCCTGCCCGGCGGCGGGGAGGAATTTCACGGGATCGAGCACCAGGCCGTAGAGCGTGTGGGTGTCGATGTGGATGCGGCTCAGGTTCGCATTGAGCAGGCCCAGGCGCAGCAGGCCGGCGGCGGCGAGCAGCACGGCATCGAGCGCATTTTCACCGAGCACTTTTTTCACGCGGGTGGGGACGTTGCCGCGGATCTCGACAATCTGGACGTCGGGGCGCAGGAACTTGAGCTGCGCGGCGCGGCGCACACTGCTGGTGCCGACGCGCGCGCCCTGGGGCAGGGTTTCGAGGGTGTAGGGATGTGCGCTGACGAGAACGTCCTCAATGGCGGCACGTGGAAGAACGGCGGCGATGGTGAAGCCGGCGGCGAGATCGCTGGGCACGTCCTTGAGGCTGTGCACGGCGGCGTCGATCTGGCTGTCTGCGAGCGCGATTTCGAGCTCCTTGATGAAGATGCCTTTGTCCACCTGCGCCACGTCGCTGAACTCGGAGAAGCGGAGGTCCTGGCGTTTGTCACCGCTGGTCTGGATGATCTGGCGCTCGATCTGCAGATGCGGATGCGCGGTCTGCAGGTCTGCCGTGACCATTTTTGTCTGAGTGAGTGCCAGCTCGCTGCCGCGGGTGCCGAGGATGATTTTTGCGGGGGTCATGGTGGGGTTCCCAGCTTTTCACGTACCGGGGCGGGACGCAAGGAATGCTCGCTCAGGTTTGCGCCCGAACTTGTGCCATGCTGCGCTCCACTTTTTCCCGGTCTGCGGCAACGAGCGGGTTGGCCGCATGAAGCTCCTCCAGCCGTGTCCAGGTGATGATGCCGGTGCCCAGCAGGGCACGCACCCAGACGATGTCCTTGGGACGCCCGGCGTAGAGTTTGTTGTAGGCGACGTCACAAACATCCAGAACGTGCAAAACGAGGCCTTCTGGGAGAATGATCTGATGCGCCCGCTCTTTCCAACCTGGCGGCGTACAGCGCACGGTGTCAGGAGTGGCATAGTCAGCATAGACCAGTTCTGTGTCCCGAAACTCACTCTCCGCTCCGATAAAACGATCCACCAGCATGCTGTCGAAATACAGGATGGGCAGGTTCTGCGGGACGAAGTCAAAATCCACGGAGAAGCGCAGTTCCCCGGGAAGTTCCGGGTGCAAGGCCGCCACAGCCCCGGATCCAATGACATAGGCATCCGTCAGCGCTGGCACACACCACTTGAGTTTGCGGGCGACTTTCTCAAGATCTGCCAGCGTAAGCTCTTTGCCGTACATCTTCGTTTTCTTCCGGGGTGATGAAGGGGCTGCCGTGAAAAGGCGAGGAGGACCGCAGCCGCTGGCCTTCGTCATCCGCAGCTTCCAAAATGTCGCAAATCTGTCCGATATTGGACCGCTCCAAGAGCTCAAGCCATTCTGCCTGGGGTCGATAGAGAGCCGATTTCCTGGCCGCAAGGCGCTCTTTGGCTGTTTGAATCAAATCAGGATTCTCACGCAGCCGTGCCGCCACCATTTTGCCGCGCTGCCATTGCATCCAGTCCTGCACCAGATAGTTCGGCGGCAGGTCGAGCCAAGGCGGAAACATCGGGACTTCATCCGATGCACTCTGCGGTGTCTCGATTGCGACTGACATGGTGCGAAGATGCACCGGGTGGGTGTCTGCGGCAAGCCCGGCTTCGCAGGCTCGGCTAGTCTGGCGCTATTCTGCAATCCAGGCTTCGGCTGTGCCTTTATGGACGTTCGCCCGGATTCCGGCTGAAGCCGGTACTACGGAACAGCGGTGGGTGATGCGGGACCAGTCAGGCGAGCTTCAGACCGCCGCTGCCGGGGGATTTGAGGAAGCCGTATTTTTCGAGCTGCTCTTCGATGATGCGCTCGCAGGAGGCGAGCTGGCGGAGGCGCTCGCGGCGGCCTTCGTCGGCGATGGCCTGGAGGGCGTCGATGTCGTAGAGATAGACGCCTTCGATGTTGTTCACGGCGGGGTCCACGTCACGGGGCACGGCGATGTCGATGATGAGCAGGGGCTCCCAGCGGCGCTTGCGCATGACCTGATCGATCTGCTCGGGCTTGATGACAAAATGGGGGGCGCTGGTGCTGGAGATGATGACGTCCACCTCGTGCAGGGCGTGCTCCCATTCGTCGAACTTCATGGCGCGGCCCTTCATCTCGGTGGCGAGTTCCACGGCTTTGTCGTAGCTGCGGTTGGAGACGATGATGCTCTTGGCGCCGCGTGAGAGCAGGCTCTGCGCGCAGGTGCGGCTCATTTCGCCGGCGCCGACGAGCATGACGCGGCACTCTTTGAGATCGTGGACTTTTTCCGCCAGATCCACGGCGACGCTGCCCACGCTGGTGGAGCCGCGCTGGATGGTGGTCTCATTGCGCACCTTTTTGCCGACGGTGAAGGCCTGCTGAAAGAGCTTATTGAGTGAGCGGCTGGTGGTGCCGGTGTCGAGGGCGACTTTGTAGGCGGCTTTGACCTGGCCGAAGATTTCCGTCTCGCCGAGCACCATGGAGTCGAGCCCGCTGACCACGCGGAAAAGATGCCGCGCGGCCTCGGCGGAATCGAGATTGTAAAGCACCAGGGCTTCTGCGTGCTCGGGCTGAAGTTCGAAGCGTTCGATGAGGTATTGGCGCAGGGCAGCGTGGCCCTCCTTGCCGCTGGGCAGGGCGTGCGTGGCGTAGAGCTCCACGCGATTGCAGGTGCTGAGGACGACGCTTTCTTCAAATCCTGGCAGCCCGCGCACCTGCTGCACGGCCAAAGGCACCTGCGCCTCGGGAAACGCGAGGCGCTCACGCACCTCGACGGGGGTGGTTTTGTAGTTCAGGCCTACACAGACGAGGCCGCTGCGAATGTCCGTCGGCTCAGGCATGCGTGACGATCCACAATGAGATGAACGGCAGGATGAAGCCGATGACGGCCAGCCACGCGGTCTTGCGCGGGGAGGTGAAATGTTTCCACATCAGGAGGGAGATGACCGCATACAGGGCCCAGACGATCCAGGCGAAGACGACGTGGCCGGTCTTTGTCATGGGCAGATGCAGGGCAAAGGAAATGCCGAGCGCGATGCTCAGCAGCAGCAGGCCGAGGCGCACGGTGCGCTGGATGGCGTGCGCGAGTCCCTGGATGGGCGGCAACTGGTAAAACAGGCCGCCGATCTGGTGCCGCTTCAGCATGCGCTCCTGCACGAGGTACATCACGCCCGTGATGCAGGCCAGGGCGAAGGCCGCGTAGGAGATGAGGGCGAGCGCGATATGCAGCTCCACCAGCGCATTGATGGGTCCCTTGGGATTGTAGGGAGCGAAGCCGTTCGTGAACGCCATCACCTGCATGAGGGTGACGAGCGGCGAGGTGAAAACCCCCAGCAGCGACAGGCGGAAGGCCGGGCCGACGAGGAAATAGAGCAGCACAATGCTCCAGGCGATGAAGACCAGAATGTCCGGCAGGCTGCGAATGGGGCACTGCCGCACCTCCTCACCGCGCAGAAAGATGAAGCCGGTCTGCAGGGCAAAACCCAGCGCCATGAGGAAGAACTGCGCCCGCGCCTGCTTCCAGGCACCGGCCTTGAGCGCCAGCAATGCCTGCACGAGCGCGCCCACAAAGATGAGGGTGGCGGCAAGAAGCAGTTGCTGAGAGGCAGGCATTGGATCGGGGGGCGGACATTCGTGGTCTTGTGACGTTTCTGCAAGGGTGAAGGCAATTCTGGGCGCAATGTTCCCATCGCTTGCGCATCCCCGCATCTCCTCCATGATCGCAGGGCATGGCTCCCGACATTCTCGACAGCATCCGCCGCACGATCCGCGACGTGCCTGATTTCCCCAATCCCGGCATTCTTTTCAAGGACATCACTCCGGTGCTGGCGAATCCGACGCTGCTGGCGCAGACGATTGATGGCATGATAGAGGCCACGGGAATCACGGAGGTGGACAAGGTCGTCGGGATCGACGCCCGGGGTTTCATCTTTGGGGCGCTGATCGCCGAGCGCTTGGGCGCGGGATTCATTCCGGTGCGCAAGAAGGGCAAGCTGCCCTGGCAGACGCGGGGGATTGATTACTCGCTGGAATACGGCACGAACTCGGTGGAGATGCACCTGGATGCCATCTCGCCGGGGGAAACGGTGCTGCTGGCGGACGATTTGCTCGCCACGGGCGGGACGGCGGCGGCGGCGCTGCACCTCATTGAGCAGGCGGGCGGCAAGGTCCTGGGCAGCACGTTTTTCATTGAACTGGCGTTCCTGGGCGGGCGCGAAAAAGTGAATGATTCCGGCCCGGTTCACGCACTGATCACCTACTGACTTCTGCTGAAATGACCGAACGCGACTACCTGCGGCACCTGAACAAGAGCGCGCAGAAATTTTTTCCGCCCGAGGACAAGCTGCCGCGTGGACGCACCGAAACGCTGCGCCAGGCGAAGCGTTTTCTCAAGATCAAGGAGCAGCGCATCAAGCAGCGGCACCGCTCCGGCAGCTTTAGCGGAGCGGAAATCTGCCGCATGCGCTCGGATGTGATGGATTTCCTGGTGCGCATCCTGTGGGAGGAGTCGCTGTCGACACTGGACCCTGCGGTGCGTGCCAAGCTCAATGTCAGTGTGATCGCCCACGGCGGCTATGGCCGGCGGGTGATGAGTCCGGGCAGCGATGTGGACCTCACTTTCATGTTTCCCGGCAACAGCGGCAGGGTTTCCACCGAAGTCGTGCAGCTGATCCGCGACTACCTGCTCTACTTCTACGATTTGAAGCTCAAGGTGGGCCATGGCTCACGCTGCGTGGGCGAGTGCATCAAGCTGGCCAATGAGAGCATGGAGACCAAGACGGCGCTGATGGAGGCGCGCCTCGTCACAGGCCAGAAGACGGCTTTTGAGGAGTTCCGGTCCCGTTTTGACAAGGAATGCATGGACGGGCAGGAGGGGGACTTTTTGAAGCTGCGGCAGATCGATCTGAACAGCCGCCATACGAAGTATGAGAACACCCCCTTTGTGCAGGAGCCGCATGTGAAAAACGGCTGCGGGGGGCTGCGCGACTACCAGAACCTGATCTGGATGACGTACGCGCGGCACCGCACGCTGAACCCGAAGGATCTGGTGGCGCTCGGCCTGATCTCCAAGGCGGGCTGGAAGGAGGTGGAGCAGGGGTATGAATTCATCCTGCGTGTGCGCAATGAAATGCACTACACCGAAAAGCGGGCCGAAGACCTCTTGACTCTGCGCCTGCAGGGGCCGGTGGCCACGCACCTGGGCTACCGCCACAAACGCATCCTGCGCCGCATCGAGGCGCTGATGCACGGCTACTACACGGCCACGCGCGACATTTTGCAGCGCAGCAATGAGGTGATGGACCGCTTCCATCTGGAGGCGCTGGAAACCCGCAAGGAGAGCAAGCTCATGGGCTTCATCGCACGGCGGAAGGCTGAGAAGGAGCAGGAGAGCTTCGACGGCTTCAACCGCAAGCATGAGCGGCTCTATGCGGAAAGCCCGACGATCTTCAAGGATGATCCGGAGCGCATGATGCGCCTCTTTCTCCACACGCAAAAGCGCCACCTGCGCCTCAGCCCGGATTTGTTTCAGCTCATTCAGGACAACTTCCGCCTGGTGGACACCAGCTTCCGCTACAGCAAGGCGAACCGCGAGACGTTTGAGACGATTCTCTCCCACAAAGGGGATGCGGCGCGCACGCTGCGGCAGATGCACCGCGTGGGCTTCATCGGCAGGTACATGCCGGAGTTTGGTGCTCTCACCAATCTGGTGCAGCATGAGTTCTTCCATCTCTACACGGCGGATGAGCACACGCTGCGCACCATCGACAAACTTGATGAGCTGAGTGATCCCACCCTGAAAGGCGTGGACCTCTTTCAGCAGCTGTTTCACGATCTGCAGCAGCCGTATGTGCTGTATCTCGCCCTCCTGCTCCATGACGCAGGCCGTGCGGCCAACAAGAAGACGCACAGCGATGAAAGCACCACGCTGGCCGCCGCCGTCTCCCGCCGGCTGCAGATTAAAGGTGAGCGCCGCAGGCTGCTGCTCTTTCTGGTGGACAATCACCTGCTGATGTACCGCACCGCAACGACGAAGAGCCTGGATGATCCGCAGGTCATCGAGGAGTTCGTCAGCATCGTGCGCACGAAGGAGAATCTGGACACGCTGCTGCTCATGACCTATGCGGACTCGAAGGGCACCAGCGACAAGAGCTGGTCGGGCTACAAGGAGGCGTCCATCCGCCAGCTCTATCACAGCGCGCTGCGTTTCATGAACGCGCCGGCGGATTTCATGCGCAATGTGCAGGTGCCGCTGGAGGATCTGAAAAAGGAGGTGCTGCGACGCCTTGGGGCCGGCTATGAAGCGGAAGTGGACGCGCACTTCCGCCACATGCCGCCCTCCTACTTCAATTTCCGCGAGGCCGATCTCATCGCCACGCATCTGCGCCAGTTCCGGCAGTTCTTTGAGCAGCTCATCCGTGAAGAGGCTGCGGCAGGACTGCTGCCTGTCATGGTCTGGGAGGATCACGTGGACCAGGGTTACAGCGAGCTCACCGTCGTCTGCTGGGACCGCCACCTGCTCCTGGCGCGCATCTCCGGCGCCCTGGCGGCGGAAAGCATCAACATTCTCAGCGCGGATCTCTACCAGCGCGCCGACCACCTGGTGCTGGACACCTTCCGCGTCTGCAACACGAACTTCGCCGCCGTCACCACCAAGAGCGCCCGCGCACGTATCGAGGAATCTGTGCGCAAAGCCTTCAGCGGGCAGACCTTTGATTTCGGGGATGCGATCACCCAGAAGCTGGGCAAGTCGATCACGATGCTGGATGAGATCGGCGCGGAGATCCCGCAGCGCATCTACGTGAACAACCACCTCTCGCCGGACCAGACGGTGCTGGAGCTGCAGCTGGTGGACCGCCTCGGGCTGTTGTATGACATCTTCATGGCCATCGGCCGCCTCGGGCACAACGTGACGCATGCACGCATCAGCACGGAAAAGGGGGTGGCCATCGACGCCATTTACGTGCAGGACGAGCACAGCCAGAAAATCACCGACCGCGAGAAACTGGACGAACTGGCCGCCGCCGTGACGGAGGCTGCGCACCTGCGGTTGAGCTCCGCCAAGGAGTGATCTGCTGATACATTTGCCGCACTGCAGCGTTCGGAGAGCGCCCATGAAGCTCTCCGAACTCCTGCTCTGCTTTGCCGCTGCGCTGCTCTCATCCGCCCATGCTGCGGATGCGGGCAAGCCCAACATCCTCATCTTTTATCTCGATGACATGGGCTGGGCGCAGCCTGGTGCCTATGGTGGGAAAATGGCTCCCACGCCGAACATGGATGCCCTGGCCGCTGGCGGCGTGCGCTTCACCAACGGTTATTCCTCGGGCTGCGTGTGCTCGCCGGGCCGGGTGGGTCTGATGACGGGCCGCTACCAGGCGCGCACCGGCCATGATGCCAATCCCACCAAAGCAGGCCGCGAGCTGCTGCTGAGCGAGACCACGCTGGCGCAGCACCTTCAAACCGCAGGCTACACCACGGGCATCGTGGGCAAATGGCACCTTGGCGACACCAGCCCGGAGTTCATGCCAGCGGCACGTGGGTTTGACTTTGCCATGGGTACTGTGGGCAATCTTGGTGAAGGCAAAGGGCCTTCGTTTTATCGCGGCAAAGAGCTGGTGGAAGACTTGGCGGGTGCGCCGGTCACTTCACCCGTTTATGCACGGGAGTCGGTGAATTTCATGGAGGCGAATCAGGCCAAGCCCTGGTTTCTCATGCTGTCCTTCAACGCCGTGCACAGTCCGCACGTGGCTTCGGAGAAATGGCTGGAAAAATTCAAGCACCTGCCGAAGCACGATGCGGCCTACGCTGCGCTCGCTGCAGAGGCGGACGAAGCCATCGGCACGGTGATGACGAAGCTGCGCGAGATGAAGCAGGAGGAAAACACGCTCATTTTCCTCATCAGTGACAACGGCGGAGCCTATCAAAACGCTGAGATGGGCGGGCTGCGCGGGCACAAGTGGTTCGTGTGGGAAGGCGGCATCCGTGTGTCATGGATGGCCGCGTGGAAGGGGCACATTCCTGCGGGCCGTGTCAGTGATGAGCCGGTGATTCAGCTCGATGTCCTGCCAACGGCTCTCGCCGCGGCGGGTGCAACGACTTCCATTCCACTCGATGGCGTGAACCTGCTGCCTTTGCTGGAAGGCAAGGCCGACAAGCTGGCCCCGCGTGAACTTTACTTCCGCTTCGGTGTGCAGCAGGCCGTGCGTCAGGGAGACTGGAAACTTGTGAAGGCCAGCAAAGACATGCCGCCCATGCTGGTGAACCTGGCCACCGATCCCGGTGAGCAAACCGACCTCAGCGCCAAGGAGCCGGAGAAAGCTAAGGCGCTGCAAAAGCTCTTCGACCAATGGAACGCCACCATGCAGGCACCCCGCTGGGAGGACCCACGCTGGAATGGCGAAGAGAGCCGCAAGGCTGGCAAGAAAGAGAAGCGGAAGAAGAAGGCGAAGGAGTAGCGCGAGGCTGAAGGCTCCACTCTGGACTGCATTGGCCTGGAGCGTTTTGAATTATTTTATAGCCCTTTTGACTCCTGCCATCGTGCGGACTCAAAGCCAATCCCCTCACCCCAGCCCTTTGACTTCGTCTATCTCCGCTGCGCTCCGGTTCCCCGAAGAAAAGGGTTCAGTGTCGTCGTATGCCAGGGGCAGGGAGAGGGAGAACCGCTTTTGGCGGCCCTGATTTCAGCGGACACGTAATTACTTAAAACGCTGTAGAGAAAATTTTCTCCATCACCTCTGAGACAGAATCGAATCTCGATTCGACTTCCAAACGGAGTGTCGCCAAGCGCGATATTCGGGAACAATTGGGGAAATTCAAAGGCGACTCTACCGTGCGATGGCTGTGGCCGCAGCTCGGTCTGAGCCCCCCATGAAGCACGGGGAAAAAGAAAATGCCGCTCTGGATTCTGCGAATCCGGAGCGGCATGAATTCAGCCCATAGGGCCTGCGGTTACTTTTTCTTCTTGCCGCCGAGGAGGGTGAGAAGGAGCACCAGTGCGACCACACCAATGCCGATGAGGATCATGTTCATCATGCTCATGCCTTCTGCCTCTGGGGCAGGCGCAGGTGCTGCTGCCTGAGGCTGGGCGTAGCCGGGCTGCTGAGGCTGCTGCGCATATCCAGGCTGCTGAGGCTGGCCGTAGCCGGGCTGCTGGGGTTGCTGAGGATAACCGGGCTGCTGAGGCTGGCCGACAGGAGGAACGGCACCCGGCTGGGCTGGGTAGCCATTGGGCTGGCCTGCAGGCATGGCTCCTGGCGCCGGGGCGGCACCGGGTACAGCAGCAGGGGCGGGAGTGCCCCCAGCAGCAGCGGCGGCGAGGGCGGCAGCCACTTTGTCGTCCATGCCAGGTTCAGCCGTGCCAGCGATGGCTGAGGAGCCGCCGGCGGCACCAGCGGCGGCAGGCTGCGTCTGCCCCTGCGGGGTGTTCACCTGCTGGGCAAAGTAGGCGTGGCGTGCACGGTAGTTGGTGAAGACGCTGCGGTAGAATTCCTTGCTTTTGGCATCGGCGTTGGCGGCGGCGGCTTCGCCTTCCATGATGGCCTCACCCATCTTGGTGAGTTCGGCCTTGTCCTTGCCAGCCTTGGCATCGGCACGGATCATGCGTTGGATGGCTTCGTTGGTCTTGGTGATGACGGCAAGGTCGAGACTGGTCAGAGCATCCTTGGCTTCGGCGATGGACTTGCCGAGGGCCTTCAAGCTCTCCAGATCGTACTTGTAAGGGGTGTACCATCTGCTGGTCTTGCGCTCCTGTTCGTAGGTGGAGAGCCAGGCGTCCCTTTCCTTCTTGATGGCGTCCTTCATCCGTGTCAGGTCGGGCTCGATGAGCTTTTTGATGCCCTCCTCACGGATCCTCTGCAAGGCAGGCTGGTCCTGAATCATCTGCGCGACCTGCTTGTCGTACTTGGTCAAAACTTCGAGGATCTCCGCGACGGCCTTGGAATAATAGACGGAGGCGGTGTTGCCGCTGGCGGGGTCGTTGAGTTTGTCGAATTCCTTGAGCGCGCCGGTGAAGTCCTTGGCCTGGATTTTCTCCAGCATCGCCGCACGGATGGAGAAAGCCTTGATGTTGAGGCTTTCCGCCTTGGCCTCTTCACGGGTGAGCCATTTGCCTTCGAGCTTCACGCCGCCAGCCACGACCTTTTCTTTTTCCAGCTGAGCTTCGGAGATCATTTTTTCCACTTCCGCAGCTTCCTTCGTGCCGGGGTAGCGGTTCACGAAGGGACGCAGGCGGTCCTGAATGAGCTGCTCATACTTTTCCGCCGACATCAGGTCCGGGGTGGGAACGGCCTTTCGAATTTCGATAATTTCCACTTCTTCCGGCTTTTGCTTGAGGATGCCCCCTTCCGCGATGTCGGTGCGCGGGATGTCCTTTTCATCCATGATCTTCGGAGTCAGGTGATACCGCATCCGGATGGAGGTGGGCGTCTCGGAGAGAATATTGCCTTCCAGCTTTTTGCCGTCTTTGAGGGTCACGATGTCGGCGTGCAAAAATCCGGCGCTGCTGGCAAGGGCAAAGACGACAGACTGGTAGCGGCTCAATTTCATGGGAATGCAGGGTTGGATAAGAGAAGGGGATTAGCAGGCGCGCGGCAATTTGCGCGGGTTACGAGAAATAACTCAAAACCATACCGCGAGTAAAGAACGAAGCTCATTTTCCTCCGTGCGAAGGGGAAATGGACTAGCTGGAGCGGCGTTTGAGCACGATGCGCTTGAAGCGGGCACTGCCGTCCTGGCTCACGCTCATGACTTCGGGGTCGTTGACGAAGACGTTGTGGATGAGGCGGCGGTAGTAGCTGTTCATCGGCGGGAGGTCCGCGTTCTGGCCGGTGGCGCGCACGCGGTCGCCGAGCTCCTTGGCACGAGCGACCATCTTGTCCTCACGCATGGAGCGGTAAAATTCCACGTCCACGCGGACGCGCGGGGCGTCCTTGATGTGGCGCTGCAGGACGCGGTTTACCAGGTACTGGATGTCTTCGAGAGTCTCTCCGCGGCGGCCGATGAGGGCGTCCGAATCATCTGTGAGCACCTGCAACGTGGGGCCGTCAGGGCCGTTGTCCTCCTCGATCTGGACCACGAAGCCCAGATAGCCGAGCATCGTGTCAAGAATATGGCGTGAGTGTTCGAGGGGTGTCATGGATCTCTAGCCTCCCAGACGTGGCGGTTTCGGGCCTTTTTTCTTGTTATCTTTTGAGGGTGCTCCCGAGTTGAAGAAGGGGTTTTGAGCCGGTGCGGCTTTGGCTGCGGGCTTGAGCGCTACTTTCTCAAGCTTGGGCTCGGGCATGTAAAGTTTCATGATCCGGGTCTGGAAGACGCTGAAAATGTTCTGGGTGGACCAGTAAAGCGCCAGGGCGGCGGCGAAGTCATAGCTGATCCAGAGGAAGAACAGGGGCATCAGCATGAAGATGCGCTGCTGGGTCTTGTCCACCGTCGCAGGCTGCGGGGTGAGCTTCATCTGGGCCACCATGGTGAGGCCCATGATGATGGGCAGGGGGTTGATGTTGAAACCCAGCAACTGGCCCTGGGTGTCTGCGGCAGCCAGATCCCGGACCCACCAGAAGGACTGGCCGCGAAGCTCGGCCGCCACTTCCAGCACGCTGTAGAGACCGATGAAGATGGGGAACTGCAGGAACAAGGGGAGGCAGCCACCCAGCGGATTCACACCGTAGTCCTTGTAGAGCTTCATGGTCTCCATCTGCTGCTGCTGCGGATTGTCCTTGTACTTCTCCTGCAGCTCTTTCATGAGCGGACCGAGGAGGCCCATGCGCTTCATGGTCATGGTGGATTTCGCATGAATCGGCCAGAGGCAGAGACGGACGAAAATCGTCAGAAGGATGACCGCCAGACCCCAGCTGCCGCTGATGTTGTGCATCCAGCGCATGACTTTGGAGAGGGCGATGCTGACGATCTTGAAGTAGCCGTAAAACATCGCGTAGCTGCGCTGGTGGCCGATGCGGCTGAGGCGGTCGTATTCCTTCGGGCCGAGGTAGATCTGGTAATTTTCCGTGACCGAGGCA
This sequence comes from Prosthecobacter sp. Pr1, assembly GCF_057652315.1. NCBI lineage: Bacteria > Pseudomonadati > Verrucomicrobiota > Verrucomicrobiia > Verrucomicrobiales > Verrucomicrobiaceae > Prosthecobacter > Prosthecobacter sp. Pr1. The sequence continues at coordinate 54,437 of NZ_JBYFBS010000011.1, forward strand.
CCCGGGGCGAGATCCACCACCGGCAGGCTCATGGCGGCATCGTAGGTGAAGTCTTCGATCTCCGCCTTGCCCACGCTGGCTGCATCAATCGGCTGTGCGAGTTTGCGGCGGCCAGCCCAGAGCTTGGCGGGGGCATCCTTCTCCGCCATGCGGGTGACGATATGGGTGTAGAAGCGGCTCATCACGCCTGCGTAGCGCAGTGCATTGAAGGATTGGCGGTACTCCGTCGGCGCAGCGCTGAAGAAGCCCTTGCCAAAGTATTTCGACAGCTCGTGGTCTGTGTCCCCAGCGTTGTTCCAGAAGAAGCCGTCATAGCGTCCTTCGTCATGCTTCAGAGCGGTGGCAGCGCCAGTGTAGAGGTAGTATTCCTCAGAGCGATGCTGCGCAGTGCCGGTGTTTTTGAGGGTGATCTTGAGATCGATGAGATGCTCGTCTCCTTCCGGGCCTTCGGTCAGGGTGTACTTTTTAGTCACCACGATCCCTTCGGCGGTGGTGCCTTCGAAGGTGGCGCTCTTGTCGCTCTTTTCGGTCAGCTTGTAGGCCAGGGCATCCATGCCGGAGGCTTCGCGACGCAGGGCGCCGATGGCTTCCAGGCCGTTCTTGTTCAGGGTCACCTGATCCGTGCCGGCCAGTGCGGCGCGGGCGATGCCGCCGCCTTTGGAGGTGAGTTCAAACGTGACGGTGCCCACTTTGATGGAGTGAGTTTCCACCGGCACTGCGGCAGCCACGGGAGCCGCAGGCGCTGCGGGTGTGACGCCGGGGGCGGGGGTCGCGGCTGAAGGTGCTGCGGGTGTTTCCGCCGCTTTTTTAGCGGCCTGCTCCTGCTTGATGCGCGCGGCCTCGGCCTGGGCGAGCTTCTGATTTTCCTGCACGTAGTACAGGTTTACCCCCGCGAGGATGACGCAGAGCGTCACGATGATCCAACTTTTGCGGTCCATGAAATTTTTTAGCTTTGGGTGAGAGAGGTTTTTGTGAAAATGCGGGTCTCCTAGGTCAGGGCGGAGACACGGCTGGGGAGCAAGGGCGAAAGCAGACGGACAAATGGCGAGCGACCCCCGTCTGCGCGACTACATTGTCTGGCAAAATTCGTCATGCGGGTTTGGTCATTTCTTGTCCGGCACGGGATCATGCCCGTGACCACCCCAGGGATGACAGCGGCCGATGCGGCAGAGGCCGAGCCAGCAGCCGCGTAGAACGCCGTGGGTTTCCACGGCCTGGAGAAAGTACCGCGAGCAAGTCGGGGTGTAGCGGCATCCGGAGCCGGGACCGCCAATGGCGTGAATGACGGGGGAGATGAACACTTGATAGCCGCGGATGAAAATTCGGATGAGCCATTTCATGGTGCGGGCGGGGCAGGGAGCTTCTGGGTGAGCAGATTCATGCGCCGAGCCAGCCGCAGCCAGTCACTTTCCAGTTCGGCGAGCGTGGCTTTGGGGGCACGCCAGCGGGCGATGATCACCATCTGCCAGCCGGGAGCGATCTCCGCGCGGTGTGCACGCACGATCTCGCGCAGCAGACGGCGGATGCGGTTGCGTACGACGGCGTTGCCCAGCTTGCCCCCGGTGATGAGGCCAAACTGGAACTCCTTCAGCGCTTCCACACGCAAAGCACCCAGCACCAGAAATTTTCCGGCCTGGCTGCTGCCCTGCGTTTTGACCCGTGCGAAATCGCACGCGAGTTTCATCCGCAGGCTTGAGGGAAGGCGCATGATAAGGAGCGCGCCGCAGCAGAATTAGGTGTGCTGCTGGGTGTGACGCTTGAAGTGGAGTTCCACGCCCTTTGGCAGGAGGCGTTTGCGTCCGGCGCGACGACGGCGGCGCAGGATGTCGCGACCATTTGCGGTCTTCGTGCGTGCGCGGAAACCAAACTGCTGCTTGCGCGTGCGCTTGGAAGGCTGGTAGGTCCTGAATGTCTTTGGCATGGGCGTGTGGGGTGGTGAAAGGGAAAGTGGGAGCTCAGACCGGACAAATCACGGCCTCCCCTCGAAAAGGGGGCGCGAAACTAGCGGGAGTCTTTGATTTGTCAATCATGCGATGATTTCCAGTAAACTTCGGTTTTCTCAACGTTACATTCGACCCATGATCCGACCCTTTCTCGCCAGCCTCTTTTTGCCTCTTGCCCTCTGCGCCGCCGACACTCCCGCAGCCCTCCCGCTGTGGCCAAATGGAGCCCCCGGTTCTGAAGCACGGGCGGCCGAGCCGGAGAAAATCGAGGGCAGCAATGTGTGCAACGTGCACAAGCCCACGATCACCCCGTACGTTCCTGCTGCGGACAAATCCACCGGCACCGCCGTCATCATCTGTCCCGGCGGCGGTCACTCCAAGCTCTGTCTAGGGCATGAAGGCTACGCCTTGGCGGAATGGTTCCGTGATCACGGCATCGCGGCTTTTGTGCTGAAATACCGCCTGGCCCGTGAACCCGGCAGCACCTACACCATTCAGGACCATGCCATGGCGGACGCCCGCCGGGCCATCCGCACGGTGCGCAGCCGGGCCGCCGAGTGGCACATCCAGCCGGATCGCATCGGCATCCTCGGCTTCTCCGCCGGGGGCGAGCTGGCCGCTTTTGCCGCCATGACGAATGATCCGGGCCAGAAAGACGCCGCTGATCCCATTGAGCAGCAGAGCAGCCGTCCGGATTTCCAGGGCCTCATCTACCCCGGCACCTCCGGGCTCTTCAATGCCACCAAGGGCATGCCTCCGCTTTTCATTGCCGCGGGCTATAGCGACCGCCCGGACATCTCCGAAGGCATGGCGACGCTCTACCTCAAATACAAGGCCGCCGGTGTGAAAGCGGAGATGCACATCTTCGCCAATGCCGGCCACGGCTTCGGGTACAAGGCGGATGCCAAGCCGAGTGCGGCGGCGAGATGGCCGATGCGGTTTACGGAGTGGCTGACGGACAGTGGGCTGCTGAAGCAGTGAAAGCTGCGCAGTGGCCGCCGTTTGTCATCGCTAGTGCTGCTGTGCTCTGACCCACAAAGTCTGCTGCATGCGAGTGCCGCTTCCCAAGCTGCGTCGCAGAGCTTTTTCCGAATCGGCGCTGAGATCTTGATGGAGACGGTTCAACGGAAATGGCATGTCGAGTGTGGGGGCGGAAGGCGGTGCTTGCACTCTGTCTCTGTACTGGAGTGGTTGCGGCCGGAAGGTTGGCTGGTACTCGCGTTCATCTGATGAGATCGTTGGGTGAAGTGTTTGCAAGGCTATGCCGATCGCAGGCCGTGCGGACTCACTCTGAGAGAGGCTCTTTCCAGGATATTCAGGAGTCAGCCTGCCCGCAGGACGTGGTTCCTGAGATTCATCTGGTGCGATCAGAATGGACGGTTTTCTCTGGCGAATGGTCACGGTCACATGCTCGCCATCTGAAGCGTGGATGTGGACCTCGCAGTGACCGGCGGCAGCGTAGGTGCGCTGAAATGGCTCCGGAGGGGCGGGCCAGTCCGCTGCAATGTCTTCAACCGCAGGTGGTTCCCACAGCAGCGAGGGCCTTGATGCAAACGGGTCCGCTTTTGCAGGAGAACAGTGCGAGTCCAAAAGCCAGAGGCGCAGGTCCGCCCGTGACGTCCTAAAATGAAACTCCGGCACGCTTTTCATCTGGCGCTCCGAATTCCTATCCCCAAGACCAAACGGGCGGGCGCTAGCTGGCAGGTCTGCCAGGAGTCCGGCTTGTTTCAAAGCTGCCCACCGGTTAGCCAGCGCAGGCTTCATGCGTATTTCAGCATCGCCCTGCGGACGGATTTGAGCCTGGTCTGCGGACTTGGGTTGAGTGGCTGGTTTTTGATCAGATGGCTCGGCCTTCACCTCGATCACGGACACCTGATCCAGAGCCGCGAAGTCAATGGCTGGTTCAACCATGGCTTCTCCGGAAAAGTCCCCGCTTTTGAAAAGCTTCACGCGTCCCAGATGCAGATCGGGCGGAAAAACTCCGCCTTCACCCGAAGTGTACACGTTGGACTCAGCGGTGATTGCGGCATGACGGCTGAGGAAACGGAGATGCAGCTGAAGAGGGCCGTCCTGAGCCGAATGCTCACCACTCAGAATCCCCTGCTCCACTGTCCCTTCGACCCTGGCCGAGACGAGGCAGAGCTTGTCCGTGAGCAGAATCACCTTCGTCGTGTGGGGCTTTGGCTCGGCCGTCCTTCCCACCAAACCCAACGATGTGATCACCGGGCTGTTGGCCACGATGCCGTCGAGCGAACCTTTGTCGATTACAAGGCTGTGAGACGAAGCGCTGGAGCTTCGGCTGATCACCTTGGCAGTCGTTTTATTGATGATCTGAAGCGGCTTGGGATCGAATTTGAAATAGGACTTCGGCTGCGCCTCCACGCTCTTTTCCTCCACCGGTTTCACTTCACCGGAACCATCCAGAGGCAGCGCCAGCGCTTCTTCCACGATGCGCTTCGCAACGGGGCCGCAATCGCCGCCACCGGTCTTGGCCCCATTCTTGATGATGGCAAAAGCGATTCTTGGATTTTCAAAGGGAGCGAAACCGATGAACCAGCCGTGATTGTCTTCCTGCTTCGTGCCGTTTGCATCCGTGCGCCAATTTTGAGCGGTGCCGGTTTTGCCGGCGATCACCACTTGATCGCTCCGGGCCGGACGACCGGTGCCGGAGTCGCTGTTCACCGCGAGGCGCATGCCTTCGCGCAGCGGTTCCAGTTCGGCGGCAGTCAGCATTCCCTGCGTCAAATCCACCCGCCATTTACCTGGCTCTTCTGGTTTGACGATAACGGGCTGCGGCACCTTGCCGCCAGTGCCCACCGTGGCCGCGAGCACCGCCATTTGCAGCGGCGTGGCCATGACAAAACCCTGGCCGATGGAGGTGTTGGCCGTGTATCCATGCGACCATTGTTCCTTGGGGTGATGTTGTTTCAGCCAGGAGGGGCCTGGCAGGATGCCCTCGTCCTCTTCATCTGTGATGCCATAGGCGCTGCCAAAGCCGATCTTGCGGCCCATGGTTTCGATCTGGTCGATGCCTGCCGCGTTGCCAAACTGATACCAGTAACAATTGCAGCTCACGGCCAGAGCCTCGCTCATTCCCAGCAGGCCATGCCCGCCGCCGTTTTGACTGTGGATCCAGCAGTGCATGGCTTTGCTGCCATAAGTCACGGTGCCGGTGCAGTTGAACTTTTGCCCGGTGATCCCCGCCACACCGCCTGCCAGCCCGGGGAGCAATTTGTAGGTGGAGCCCGGGGAGAAGCCTTTCACACAGCGGTTGAGCAGAGGCACATCTCGGTCGCCCAGATAAGTCTCCCAATTTTTCCTGGCAATGGAGGGAATGAACAGGTTTGGGTCAAAGCTGGGCAGCGAAACGGCGGCCAGAATTTCTCCGGTACGTGGATCCAGCACAACTGCGGCACCGCGCGTGACGCCGGCTTCCTTCATGGCCTGATCAGCGAGAGACTGCACACGCATGTCGAGGGTCAGAGCCACGTCCTTGCCCGTCGCTAGCGCTGCATTGTGCTGCTTTTCCAAAGCGGCCCCACCATAAATCTGCACGTGCTCTTCATCGGGGCTGCGAGTGTAACCGACCATATGAGCAGCGAGAGTCTTCAGCGGATAATTCCGCGCTTTCTCCTTCGTGCTTTCCGCCAGCACCACGCCGTTGCGATCCAGAATGCGACCGCGAAGCACGGAGTCCTCGATGGCATGCAGCATGGCCACGGGCAGAGTGACAAGGAGGGCGCAGCCTGCGAGTCCGGCAATCCAGCGCAGATTGAGGCCTTCGCGGCGGCGTTGGGGATCAAGGATGGCTTGCACTCGTGCTTCGACGGGGGCGCAGCGGGTGATGGTGAGAGCGCAGAGTGACAGGCCTGGAGCGAGGCGGTTGTGACGGCTGAGATCGAGCAGGGACTGCGCGTAGTCGCTGGCACGCACGCCGTGGCGCAGCACGGCATCGTCGCAGGCGCGCTCCTGATCGGCGCGCAGTGCACGGAAGGTCAGCCAGACGAGAGGATTGAACCAATGAAGGGCTTTCACCCATTGCGCGGCCCAGAGAGCGAGAGGATCGCCGCGTTTCAAATGGGCGAGTTCGTGCAGAAGGACACCGCATTGTTTCTCTGGGCACCAGGTTTCAAATCCCGAAGGCAGCAGCAGGCGTGGTCGCAGGACACCCCAGACCATCGGCACGGAATCGCTGGGGCCGAGAAGCACCTGTGGCATGCGTTTCAATCCAAGCTCACTCGCGGTCTGTTCCAGCAGGGCGCATTCACCCGGCTTCAGCGTAGCCTCCAGGCGATGCAGACGCCATGCGCTGCGTCCCAGCCGCAGCAGCAGCAGGCCAGCGATGAGCATCCACATCACAGGCAAAAATTCTACCACATCCTGCCATGAAATATTCCAAGAAAAGGAAGTGCTCGAAGGAGCCTGGGCTGGCACAGGCATGGCAGGCCCGGCTGCAGGCACTGTGAAATCGAGGTCTTCGGATAATGGGAAAAATTCGGCGTTTTCACTGACCGGCTTCAACTCCATCATGGGCCGGTCCAGAGTGGTGGACGTTTGTGGCAGCACATGCCATGCAGGAAGCACCCACATCGCCAAGGGTAGAACGGCCAGCGTGGTGATGGCGGTGATCCACAGGGCGTAGCGGCGCGCGGCGGCTGTGCGGCGTAACCTGAGGCCGAGGAGCAGCGCCACAAGCAGCACCGCCGCACCTTTGAGTGTGGTGTGGGAAAGGAGATCGAGCAAGAGTGTCGTGTTCATGAGGGGTGCGGTTGAAAATCAGCGGCCTTCGCGTTTTGCTTCATCGATGAGCTTCTGGATGCGCGCGGTCTGCTCATCCGTGAGTGCGGCGTCTTTGCGGGTGAGGTGGGCGGCGAGCGCTTCGTCCACTGCGCCGCCGAAGAAGGTGTCGAGCACCAGTTTCAGGGCATTCAGGCCCGCATGGGCTTTGGACTGCGCGGGGGCGTAAATGACTTCGCGGCCTTCTTTGCGCAGGCGCTTCACATGGCCCTTCTCCTCCAGGATGTGCATGAGCCGGCGGACGGCCATGTCTGTGGGTGGGTCTGGCAGCTGGGCCTGGACCGTGGCTACCGTGGCGCTGCCCTCCGCGTGGAGGACGTTCATGATCTGGCGCTCGCGCCGGGAAAGATTAGTGGTGTCGGACATTTCGCTATTTTTTTAGCGAATGGAAACCGACTTGGCAAGTGCAAACAAGAAAAATTTAACGAATTGGGACGCTGATTTGATTTTTCATTAAGCGCCGACCAGCTCGCGGAAAGCGACGGATAGCCATTTATCGCTGATCTAGAACGATTTATGCAAATTTATAGTCCTCTTAACTCTTGCCATCGTGCGGCACAAAGCGAGTCCCCTCACCCTAACCTCTCCCCAAAGGAGGTCTTGGACATTGCTGTACCATCCGGTGGGGAGAGGAGATTCGCTCAATGTCCGCACGATGTTATGACCAAGAAGACTATGAAGTTATTTAAAATGCTCCAACTGAGTCCACGGGGATCCTCGACTGCTTCGTCAGCTCGATCTGGCAATGCGTTTTGAAACACGCTCAATCACAAAAAAAGGGAGGGCTTTGCAGCCCTCCCTTTTCAAAAACTTCGACAGTCGGAAATTAGTTTTCGCTCTGGGCGAGTTCTTTCACGGACATGGCTTCCTTACCCTGGCGCTGACGGAGGTAGTGCAGGCGGGCGCGACGCACTTTGCCGTTCTTGGTCACTTCGACCTTGGCCACCTTCGGGCTGTGCAGCGGGAAAACACGCTCCACGCCTTCGCCATAGGAAATTTTGCGGACGGTGAAGGCTTCGTTGATGCCGTGGCCTTTGCGGGCGATAACGATGCCTGCGAAAATCTGGATACGCTCTTTATCGCCTTCCACGACTCGCGTGTGGACCTTGACGCTGTCACCCACGGTGAAAGTGGTGACTTCCTTTTTCAGCTGCTCTTGATTGATCTTTTCGATGATGTTGCTCATGACACGCTCCTATGGCCACGCTACGCAAGGCCATGAATCAGTCAGGCCGGGGGCGAGGGGCGGGGAAGATGTAGAGTTTTTAAAATTTGGCAACCTGTTTTTCCCCGTACTGGAAACCTCACCGCTCCGGCCTATCCTCGGGGTACCCATGGAACCCTCTGTTTTAGCCCTGATCCGCGCCGCCATTGCCGAAGATGTCGGCACGGGAGACGTCACCTCCCTTTACTTCACGCCAGCCGATTCACGCTCCCGGGCCGAGATCGTCGCCCGTGAGCCCGGCATCGTTTCCGGGGCTGAAATCGCCGTGACCGTCTTCAAGGAAATCGATCCGACGCTGGAGGTGGAGGTCTGCATTCCTGATGGCAGCCCCTTTGTGCGGGGCAGCATCCTCATGAAGGCCGCCGGCAGCACGCGTTCCCTGCTCACGGCCGAGCGCACGGCGCTGAATTTTCTCCAGCGTCTCTGCGGTGTGGCTGCGCAAACGCAACGCTACGTGGAAGCGGTGAAGCCGCACCCGGTGCAGGTGTGGGACACGCGGAAAACGACTCCTGGCTGGCGTTTGATCGAAAAAGCCGCTGTGAAAGACGGTGGCGGCACCAACCACCGCATGGGCCTGTATGACCATGCCATGGTCAAGGACAACCACCTGGCGGCCAACAGCGACCTGACTTCCCTGCAGGCCGCCATTCATAAACTGCGTGCGGAGCGCCCGGGTGTGCGCGTGCAGTTGGAAGCAGACACGCTGGATCAGGTGGCTGGCTTCCTGACGCTGGAAGGTGTGGACATGCTGCTGCTGGACAACATGGGGCCTGAAAAACTGCGCGAGGCGGTGAAACTGGTGAACGGCAAGCTCTGGCTGGAGGCCAGCGGTGGCATCACGATCGAAACGATCAAGGATGTTGCGGCCACGGGTGTGAACGCAATTTCTGTGGGGGCGCTGACGCATTCATCGCGTGCGCTGGATCTGGGGTTGGATTTGTATTGAGCGCCTTCGGAGCGCGGAATTTATTCCGCAGCAGGTCGCCTGCGCTCAGTGGGCGGAACTTGCATGGAGAACTTTGCCAATACGAAGACTTCGGCTGAGAGAAAGAAAGAGCGGCAGGAAAGTTTCGGAGCTGTGTGCGTTTGAGGAGTGCTGCGGAATCAATTCCGCGCTCCACAGCTACTTTTTGGAATCCGTCTTCACCGGCTCGTACTGCCAGGTCCAGTCGCCGAGGTACATGTGGCTCCGCATGGCCACGCCGTTCTTGTTCACCTGGCCTTCGTCGTTTTTGCCATCCATGCCAACGCACCACAGCGTGTAACGACCCGCTGCTGTCATGCGGTAGTGCATTTCCCTGCCATCCCAGGGATCCTGCGGAACAGCGGGGGTAAACTCGGGCACGAGCTCCTGCAGCGCCGCAGGATAGCAGGCGTTCTTTAAATAAAAGCGCTCCAGTGCGATGGCCGCCAGCACCTGATGCTGGCGCGCCTGCACCATCGCGGCATTGGCACATACCGTGGTGAGGGCCGGCAGCGCCATGCGGGGCAATAAGTAGTCTGGGTGCAGCAGCCTACTCTCGTTAGCGTCCAATTCCGCCTTCATGGCCCCGCCCCCTTTGAGTGCCGCCCTGATCCCCCCGTCGCGCAGAGGAAGAATCGCGTGCTTCCATTCCATCTCCGCGATCACGCTCATCCAGTGGTGGAACAAACCGCCCGGCACAAACTTGATCCGGCGTAGTGACAGACTGATGATTACATCGCCAAAGTCAGGGAGATCCTTGTAGGACATCATTTTCTTGTCCGCAGCGTTCTGCATAAAGCCCAGGGAACTCACCGCGCAGGCACGCTCCCCACGGAATGCCTGCAGCAGGACCTTGTCCAGATCATGGGATCTGATCAGGCCTTGCAGAGTCTGCAGTTCTGCGTCCGTAAAGAGTCTCTGGCGCAGGCCTTCCCAAAGGCTCTCATTCACCATCGTCTCCGCAGCGAAGCCCACCAGACAGCCGAGGAGCAGAGGCTCGGCCTCGTAGGCCAAGGCGATTTTCTCCGCAGCCAGTCGATGGCGTGGTGGTGCGCCAGCCGCAGGAGCCAGGCGCGCAGGTTGGCGATGCCCGGCGGGATGGTCTGACGTGCCAGCTTGATGAAAAACTCCTGCAGCAGGTCCTTGGCGTCCGCCTCGTTGCCGGTGAAACTGGTGAAATAGTGGAACAGGCCCGCCGCATGGGCATCGTAGAGTTCGGGCAGTGTCGGGGCGGCGGGCATGCGAGGGGGGAGTTTCACGGACAGGACGGATGGCGGCGAGATTTTTGTCTGTCCGAATTTGACAGCGCGGGCTTCCCCGCCAGTCACGGCACAAAATTACCCTTGTAATCCCCGCGTGTGGGAGCATCCTCAAACCCTACTTTTTTTACGCATGTCACGTCCCCCCAATCGCGGCCCATCACGCAGTGGCCCAAATCGCGGTCCTTCACGCGGCGGCCCCCGCCGCCCCAGCGGTCCGCCCCGCTTCGTCCCACCACCACGTCCGCCGGAGCCTGTGGACGCCGGCAAGCAGAAGGAAGAAGCCATCGAACTCGAAGGCACCATCGCCGCCGTGCTCGCGGGCACCATGTTCCGAGTGAAGCTGCGCAACGGCCACGAAGTGCTGGCTCATATCTCCGGCAAGATGCGCAAGAAATTCATCCGTCTCGTCATCGGCGATGCGGTGAAGATCGAAATGTCCCCTTACGACATGGACAAGGCGCGCATCGTTTATCGCATCGGCTAAGCTGACGCAGGCCCACGCGATCTCATGGCTGGAGACATTGTTTATTTCGACCTCGAAACACGCCGCACCGCGAACGATGTCGGCGGCTGGGGCAACAAGCACATGATGGGCATCTCCGTGGCCTGCACGTTCAGCACCAAGCAGAACGAGTACAGCATCTACACGCAGGAAGAGACCCCGGATCTCATCCGCCAGCTCAAGAACGCCGATCTCGTTGTCGGCTTCAATCACATCGGCTTTGACTACGAAGTGCTCAAAGGTCACGATCTGCTCTTTGATTCAGCCGATCTTCCGCACAGCCTGGATCTGCTGATCGACCTCGAAAAGGTGCTCGGCCACCGCATCAAGCTCGACGCCGTGGCCGCTGCCACGCTGGGCATGGGCAAGACCGCTGACGGTCTGGACGCTCTCAAATGGTGGCAGCAGGGGGAGGTGGCGAAGATCGCCGAATACTGCTGCTACGACGTGAAGGTGACCAAGTGCGTGCATGAGTACGGCATGGAGCACGGCCACGTGAAGTACCACGACCGCAATGGCCGCGAGCAGACAGCCAAGGTGAACTGGAAGCCGGTATGACACCGCTGCTCCGCCTGCTCCTGCGCGCCGGCTGGGCACCTCTGGCGGTCCTGATTTTTCATCAGAAGATCATGCGCGCACCCTGGCGGCAGCAGCTGGATTTCGTCATGCATTACAGCGGCGGGGTCGCCATCTCGTTCTTCATCTGGCATGCGCTGGACTGTTTTGCGCATTGGTTTGGCAGCCTGACCCCGTTCGCCCGCTACCTCTTCACCTTTGCGCTCGCCTGCACGGTGGGATTGTTTTGGGAGTTCGCGGAACTTTTTTCCGATGTGGTGTTTGGCTCGCACATCCAGCATAGCGTGCGCGAAACGATGCGCGATCTGATCGCGGATGCTACGGGTGCGCTCACCACGCTGACGCTGACGTGGATGGTGCGCTGCTTTACTGTGAAGCGTGAGGCCAAGGCGGATCAGCCGCCGGCAAGCCAGGTCTGAAAGGCCGCTTCCGCACGCTGCAGCATCTCGGCCTGATTGCGGCGCAGATCGCTGAACTGATTCCACGCGGTCAGATCCTGCTTGGAGCCGGTGCCTTCGATCTCGGCGATGAACTCCGTGACCAGATCCAGCTTGTCGCTGTGCTGCTCACGCAGGTAGGTTTTGCAGGCCACGCCCGTCTCATGCAGTCGATTTTTGGTTCCCAGTGCCATGGGTATTCATCCGATGTTCTATGGGGTCGGCAACCGTTTTTGTGAGCCTCGCCCCCCTACAAAAATCAACCATCCTTGTTCATCAGTCCTCAATCGCGCACACCTGCGGTGCTCCAACATCCCAGAGATTGACGATTGTCGAACATTCGATTTTTGATTGTTGAAGTGCCGAGCCCCCAAACACTCCCGCAATCTCAGCCTTCATGCGCACGTTTCATCCACCGCATGACCACCCCTGCCTTCCTTGACGTCTCCCGCCGCCAGTTTTTCCGGCAGTCCGGGCTGGGACTGGGCTCGATGGCGCTGGGGTCCTTGCTGGCACGGGATCTTCCGGCTGCCGCCGCGCTGGCGGGTCCGAGGCCGCACTTCGCGCCGAGGGCCAAGCACATCATTTATCTGCACATGATCGGCGCGCCGTCGCAGCTGGATCTCTACGACTACAAGCCGCTGCTGCAGAAGATGGATGGGCAGACCTGCCCGGCGGAGCTGACGAAAGGCAAACGCTTTGCCTTCATCGGCGGGGAGCTGAAGCTGGCGGGCACGGAGTTTAAATTTCAGCGGCATGGCCAGAGCGGCCTGGAGCTGAGCGAGCTGCTGCCGCACCTGGGGACCGTGGCAGATGACATCTGCGTGGTGAAGTCTCTGCACACGAATGAGATCAATCACGCCCCGGCGCAGATGTTTCTGCACACGGGCTTTGGCCAGGGTGGCCGACCCAGCCTGGGGGCATGGGTCACCTACGGACTCGGCACTGAGAACCGCGACCTGCCCGCCTACGTGGTGCTCCAGTCCGGACCTCCGGGCGGCGCGGGCTCCACGCTGTGGAGCACTGGCTTCCTGCCCAGCGTGTACCAAGGGATCCCGTTTCGCGGCAGCGGCGAGCCCGTGCTCTTTCTTGGCAATCCGCCGGGACAAAGCACGAAAGACCGCCGCCATGTGCTGGATGCGGTGAAGTCGCTCAATGAACAGCAGCTCGACATTGTGGGAGATCCGGAGATCGCCACGCGCATCAGCCAGTATGAAATGGCCTACCGCATGCAGACCAGCGTGCCGGAGCTGATGGACATCACCCGGGAGAACCAGGCCACGCTGGACATGTACGGTGCGCAGCCCGGGAAGGCCTCCTTTGCGAACAACTGCCTGCTGGCCCGCCGTCTGATCGAGCGCGGCGTGCGGATGGTGCAGCTGTTTGATTCCGACTGGGACCACCACGGCGGGCTCAAGCGCGCCCTCTCTGCCAAAGCGAAGGACGTGGACCAACCCATGGCCGCACTGGTGCGCGATCTCAAACAACGTGGGCTGCTGGATGAAACTCTGGTGATCTGGGGCGGCGAATTTGGCCGCACCCCGCTGCGCCAGGGCGCGAATGGCGATGGCGTCAAAACCTCTCCCGGCCGCGACCACCACAAGGATGCTTACACGATGTGGATGGCCGGCGGTGGCACCAAGCCCGGCACCGTGTATGGCAAGACGGACGACTTCGGCTTCAACATCGCCGAAAACCCGGTACACACCCACGACCTCAACGCCACCGTCTTAAATCTGCTCGGCCTCGACCATGAACGCCTGACCTTCCGGTATCAAGGGCGCGACTTCCGGCTGACGGACGTGCATGGGGAGCTGGTGCCGGGGATTTTGGGGTGAGGGGACTCCGTTCTTTCAGATCATTCCGAATGAAACTCACCGACAGGACGATGAGCGAACCCAATGTGCAGGGTATGCCTACCAAACACATGGCAGTAAAGCTGCCTGCAAACTTCACGATCTGTTCACCCTCTTCACTGCTCGGCCGAGAAATATGAAAACACTCCTCACACTCTTTCTACTTTTGGGAACTTCGATTTTGATCGCCCAAGACGCGGGGAAAAATCATGCGGCCCCGAAATACACCACACTTTTGGGGCAGGATCTCTCAGGTTCGGGCTTCCATTTTATGATCGGCGAGAAGCGCTACCTTGCCTGCTCACTTCACCAATTTGAAGGAAAGGCTCCGGTTGTCATGGGATCCATGGATTTTGACACCCCCATCAAGATCACAGGACGGGTTTACTCTGGAAAGGACATGCAGGTGCTCACCTACGTTTCCGCTGAACTCGACAAGCTAGGCCCCTTAACCTTCGACCCCAAGGTGACACCCGCAATCAATGACAAGGTCTACTGCTACAATTTTGATGAGAGCTTTGAAGGTACAATTGTCGCGATTGATCCTGATAAGCGGAACTACTCCGTGAGGATGTCCAAGCCCTATCCAGCCGGTGGCAATAGCGGATCGCCGGTTCTTAGCGCGGTAACCGGGACTGTCATTGGCGTTCTGCTATCCGCGAATGATGCCGAGGCAGCTACCACTGTTGGGTTCGAGCTCTTGATGCCAGAAAAGAAGGCAGAATAAGACCGTGGGAGACAGAGAGGGAGCCATGGCGGACGCGATTAGCAGCAACAGCGGCGGGTCAGCTCCATGAGAAACTCCCCGTCAAATCAGCGGCTTGGGCACCAGCGCCAGCACCATCAGCACCTTGGAGATCTTCATGCCCATGCGGATGGCGATGGTTTCAGGCGATTTCCCCCGGGCGAAGAGGGTCTGAATCTCCTTCTCTTTCGGGGTCAGGCTGTCTTTCTCTTTCTTGGGTGGGGTGGGTTTGTTTGTCATGTAAATGCTGACACCGCGACCGCTGTCCGCGTTCATTGACCGGTTTTTGATGGCTCTGCACCCGTGCCACACTCCTTTCCGGCCTGAACTCAGGCCGGACTTTGTTTTACTAAAGAAAAATGTGGTTCACCACGAACTGCTGGCGTGGGTTCTGCGAGGGGGTATCGTATTGCCCTGCCATTTTAGGCAGGGTCTTTTACCCCTTTTTTTACTCTCTCATGTGCGGAATCGTTGGATACATCGGCAATCGTCAGGCCAGCTCCATCCTCTTGGATGGGCTGCGTCGTCTGGAATATCGCGGCTATGACTCGGCCGGCATGGCCCTCAATGGCGGCGGCGAGAACCTCCGGATCGTGAAACGCGCCGGTCGGATCGACAACCTGCGCCAAGCTGTCACGGAAGCAAATCCGCTGGGCACCATGGGCATCTCCCACACCCGCTGGGCCACTCACGGACCCGCGACGGACGTGAACGCCCACCCGCACCCGGACCAGTCCGGCAAGCTGGTGCTGGTGCACAATGGCGTGATCGAGAACTACCAGACGCTGCGCGATCAGCTGATCGCCAAAGGCCACACCTTTCATTCTCAAACGGATACGGAGGTGCTCTCCCATCTGGTGGGCACCTATTTTGATGAATCGAAGGAGCCGGACGGCACACTGCGCCTGGTGAACGCCCTCAAAGCCGCACTGGCCCGGGTGAAGGGCACCTACGGCATCGCCGTCATGCATGGGGATCTCCCCGGCGTCATCGTCGGCGCCCGCCTGGGCAGCCCGCTGATCGTCGGACTCGGCAAGCACGAGCATTTCCTGGCCAGCGACGTGTCCGCCGTGGTGGCCCACACGCGGGACGTGGTTTACCTGAACGACTACGACATCGTCACCATCACCAAAGACAGCTATGACGTGCAGTCCCACCAGGGCGTGCCCGCCGAGGTGAAGGTGAGCCGCGTGGAGTTCAGCGCGGATGACGCCGAGAAGGGTGAGTTCCCGCACTTCATGCTCAAGGAGATCTACGAGCAGCCCAATTCCCTGCGCAATGCGATGCGGGGCCGCCTTTCCCGCGACGAGTGCACCGCCATCATGGGCGGCCTGAACATGAGCCCGAAGGAGCTGGTGCAGATCGACCGCATCATCCTTGCCGGCTGCGGCACGGCTTACCATGCCGCCATGGTGGGTGAGTATTTGATCGAATCCCTCGCCCGTGTGCCGACGGAGGTGGAGATCGCCAGTGAATTCCGCTACCGCAATGTGCCCACGAACAAGAACACGCTGCAGTTTGTCATGAGCCAGAGCGGCGAAACGATCGACACGCTCGCGGCCATGCGGGAAGGCCAGCGCAAGGGCATCCGCTGCCTGGGCATCGTGAACACCGTGGGCAGCACCATCGCCCGTGAGAGCGACGGGGGTGTGTACATCCACGCCGGACCGGAAATCGGTGTGGCGGCCACGAAGACCTTCACCTCCCAAGTCACCATTCTGACCCTGCTGAGCCTCCTCCTCGGCCGCATCCACCACCTTTCCAGCGTGGACGGCCTGGAAATGATCGACCAGCTCGAAGCGATGCCGGACAAGATCGCGCAGATCCTGAAGCAGGCGGACAAGATCAAGGCCATCGCCGAGAAGCATTGCAATGCCGAGGGCATGCTCTTCATGGGCCGCCAGATGAACTACCCGGTGGCGCTGGAAGGCGCGCTGAAGATGAAGGAAATCAGCTACATCTACGCCAGCGGTCACCCGAGCGCGGAGCTGAAGCACGGCGTCATCGCCCTGGTGAAGCCGGACATGCCTTCCGTGTTCATAGCCCCGGGGGATGCCGTCTTCGACAAGAACGTGAGCAACATCGAGGAAGTGCGCGCCCGCAAAGGCCCCGTAATCGCCGTGACCACTGAAGGCCGCACGGAGCTGGAGCGCATCACCGATGATGTGATCTACGTGCCGGACTGCCCGTCCTACCTGACGCCGATTTTGAATGTGGTTCCGCTGCAGCTTTTGTCCTATTACACGGCCGTCGCACGCGGGTGTGATGTCGATAAACCAAGAAATCTCGCCAAAAGTGTTACAGTGGAGTAAAGTAATGTCGTTCGCCCCCCATCATGTCCGCTCCCCCGTCACGCTCCCGCCGTACGATTTGCCTCGTAGCGCTGGGGCTGTGCCTGGGTGGAATGCCTGCTGGGGCTGATGAACCCGCTCTGGACGACGCCGCACCCTCCATCATTCTGAGAGATCAGACACCGGCGGATTTCCTGGATCTGATCGGCCAGCGCACGAAGGCGCGGTGGCGACTGCTGTTTCGTCCGCCACCGCCCACGCCGCCCACGGATCGCGGGCGTGCCGCGCTGCTTCTCGGCGGTCTGATGGCAGACAGCTTCCTCATCTGGCAGGCGGGGGATTCCCAGCAGTTCCGCAACAACAACCAGGAAGTGCTCAGCTACTGCCGCATGCTGGGTCTGGGTGAAAAACTCCTGCCCCGCCTCATGGCCCAGGGCAAAATGGCGGAAAGCAATGAGTGGAAGGAGCTCCGCAGCGAGATCGTGGACAGCCACCAGGTGCTGATCCGCATGCTGCGGGAGCAGAAGGACGACGACCTGGCGGTCCTGATCGATCTGGGGCTCTGGCTGCGACTGTTGGAGATCGTCTCCAGCGTGGTGGTGGAAAATGACACCGTGGAAGTGCGGCCTTTGTGCATCGGCTCACCCGTGATCCTTCAGGAAATCCGCGATGACTACAACCGGCTGGGCATGCCCAAGCATGAAGAGCCCATGATCAAGCACATCGGCGCCGCCATTGAAGAAATCAGCGCCCTCTGGCGCAGCGCCATTCCCGCCGCCCCCACGGCGGAGCAGGTCACCAAGACCCATGAGAAGCTCAAGGAGATCATGCAGGTGATGCTGGAAAAGCAGCCTTGAGCTGCCGTTTGTTTTTTGCGTGCCTGTGAATGACTCGGCCATGATTTCGGGCTAAAGGCCCCGCACTCCTTTCGTCATGCCACCCCGCATCCTCATCATCGGCCAGGGACTCGCCGGCACGGCGCTGGCGTGGTGTTTGTGGGAGCGTGGGGTGCCGTTTGTCATCGTGGATCGCGACGAAGCACTCACCTGTTCGAAGGTGGCGGCGGGTTTGATCACGCCGATCACGGGCATGCGATTGACGGTCAGCTGGCGTTATACAATGTTTTACCGTGAGGCCTTGGGCTTCTACCGCCGCTGCGGCCAGCGTCTGGGGCAGCGCTGCTTCTTCCCGCGCGGCTACGTACGGCTGCTCAAAAACGAGGCAGAAATCGCCAAATGGCACAAGCGCCGGCGGGATCCCGACATGCAGCCCTTCCTGCACCCGCAGGCGCCGAAGCTGGATGCGGAGGTCATTCACGATCCTGCGAATGGTTTCCAGCAGCGCCATGCTGCCTGGTTGGATACCCCCACCTACCTCGAAGCCAGCCGCAGGTTCTTCGCAGAACTCGGAGCCTGGATGCAGGCGGACGTGCAGCCCAGTGAGGTGCGTGACGACGACACCGGCGTGGAGTGGCAGGGCCAGCGCTTCTCCCACGTGATCTGGGCGCAGGGCTGGAGCGCGGCAAAGCACCCTCTTTTCAACTGGGTGCCGTTTCAGTCTGCACGCGGCACTATTCTGACGGTTCAGGCCGATATGCGCGGCGAGCAGCGCATTCTCAACCGCGGCTGCTGGCTGCTACCGCGCCCGGACGGCAGCCTGCGTGCCGGATCGACCTACGAATGGAAGTTTGATGATCCGCACACGCCTGCGCCGGAGCAGGTGAAGCAACTGGAAGCCAATTTGAGCAGCCTGCTCAAGGTACCTGCCTCGATTACTGCCATGCAGACGGCGGTGCGGCCTATCATCAAGAACCAGCAGGCGCTCATGGGCACACACCCCGCGCATCCGCGTGTCGCTTTTCTCAATGGCCTCGGCTCCAAAGGCTCTTTGAGGAGTCCCTGGCTGGCCCGGCACCTTGTCGAGCATTTGCTGGATGGTGGTGCGCTGGATCCGGAGCTGGATCTGCAGCGGAATCAGATTTGAGCGTGAAGGCCTTTTTCGTGGGGGGGTGTTTTGCTTGTCCATGTCCTGAAGATGGCTTCGCCAAACGGCCCGGCTTTGGAGGCATCGAGTTATGGATGGTTTCCACGCGCTCAGGGTCGGGCGGGCTGTCGCCACACCCAACCCACGGTCCTCACGTGCCGCAAAACGTTTGATAGGCACCGGGTGCCAGACCGGAGGGCGTGGTGAATTCAGACTGGATCTCACGGTCCTCGTACGGCTTCGCCAGCACCTCCAGCAGGCGCTGCATGACGCTCAAATCGCTGCGCTCCACGGCGGCGGCGAGCGCTTCTTCCACCTTGTGATTGCGGGGGATCACGGCGGGATTGTGCGTGCGCATGTGCTGCTGCACTTCGTTTGCAGACTGCGGCTGAAGTTTCAAACGGGCCTGCCATTGCGCGTGCCAGGAGGCGAAGGCGGGATTCTGCTGTGGAGGGGTTTCTGCGGGGTTTAACGCGCGGAAGGTGTTGGTGAAATCGGCCTTTTGGTCTTTCATCCACATCAGCAGCGCTTCGATCAACGCCTTGTCTTCGGCTTCTTCGGTAAAGAGCCCCAGCTTGGACCGCATGCCGGTGAGCCAGTGGCCTTCAAAGGTCGTCTTGAAACTTTCGATGGCCGCATTGGCCAGCTCCACGGCCTGCTTTTCATCGGCATGAAGCAGGGGCAGCAGGGCCTCCGCCAGACGGGCGAGGTTCCACTGGGCGATCTGCGGCTGGTTGCCGTAGGCGTAGCGGCCATTGCGGTCAATGGAGCTGAACACGGTGGCCGGATCAAAGGCATCCATGAAGGCACAGGGGCCATAGTCGATGGTCTCGCCGCTGAGCGCCACGTTGTCAGTGTTCATGACGCCGTGAATGAAGCCGACGCACTGCCATTGGGCGATGAGGCGGGCCTGGCGTTCCATCACACCTTCGAGCAGCGCGAGGTAGGGAGAGGCGGAGGCGGCGAGTTCGGGATAATGGCGCTGCAGGGTGTGATCGGCGAGGGCTTGGAGGGCGGCTTGATCTCTGTGCGCCGCGGCCCATTCGAAGGTGCCCACGCGGATGTGGCTGGCGGCGATGCGGGTGAGCACGGCGCCCGGCAGCGACTCCTGGCGAAAGACTTTCTCGCCGGTGGTGACGACTGCAAGGCTGCGGGTGGTGGGAATGCCGAGCGCGTGCATGGCCCCGCTGATGATGTATTCGCGCAGCATGGGCCCCAGAGCCGCACGGCCGTCTCCGCGCCGTGAGAAGGGCGTGGGGCCGGAGCCTTTGAGCTGCACATCGTAGCGCTCTCCCGTGGGCGTGATTTGTTCTCCCAACAGGATGGCGCGGCCATCGCCGAGGCCGGTGAAATGGCCGTACTGGTGGCCTGCGTAGGCTTGGGCAAGTGGCTCCGAGCCCTCGGGAATTTCGTTGCCTGCGAAGATCGTTGCCTGTTCTGCCAAAGCTGGGGCATTCAACCCCAGGGATTGTGCCAGCGCGTGATTGAAGACGATCATGCGGGGCTCCCTTACCGGCGTGGGGTCCAGATGCTCGTGGAGCATCGTGGGCAGTCGGGCGTAAGAGTTGTCGAAATTCCAGCCGGATGAGTTGGGATTGGTGGGGGCAGACGCAGACATGGAGAGGATACGCCTTCATGCGCCATCCGGAGCGGCAAGTCTACTGCGCAGACCATCTCAGGGATCGTACCATCCAGCGCTTTATTCCGCCGGTGAAGTCTCTATTCTCCGCGCATGCTTCCTCCCAAACCCCACCTCGCCAGCCCGAATGGCGGCCTGCCCTCGTCTGTGCTGTGGGCGCAGCTGATGCTGAAGGACCGGCTGCGGCCGGGCGACATCGCGGTGGATGCAACGATGGGGAACGGGCATGACACCTTGTTTTTAACCCAGTGCGTGAGCCCTGGCGGGCATGTGTTTGCCTTTGATGTGCAGGCGACGGCCCTGGTGGAGACAGCGAAGCGTGTGCCGGCGGAGATGACGACGCTGATTCACTCCGGGCATGAAACGATGCGCGAGAAGGTGCCAGCTGAGCACCATGGGAAGATCAGCGCGATCATGTTTAATCTCGGCTATTTGCCGGGGACGGACAAGACGCTCATCACCCACACGGAGACGACGATGATCGCGGTGCAGGCGGCGTTGGAGCTGCTGAGACCGGGGGGGCTGCTCACCATCGCGGTGTATCCTGGGCACGAAGGCGGAGCTGAGGAGGGGCGGAGCATCGCGGTGTGGGCGGCAGCGCTGGAATCCCGGCGCTATGAGGTGCAGCATTTGCGGCCGATCAACCGTGCGGCTTCACCGCCGGAGCTGTGGGTGGTGTGGAAGCGGGGGTGATGAAGTGAGGGACGGTGGTCTCCGTTGATCAGCGGGCCGCAAACACGCTGGCAGACAATCAATTCTACATCGACCGGCAAGGCGCCCGTTCGCTGAAGCGGCAGCACAGGATGACTTGCATGCAGCGGGTGCTTGCGGGAGCGCTGGTCGACAGGCAGGAGTGTCTGTCGTACTTCTGACAGAAGAAAAATACAGATACTCTTGTGTGCCAAGGGCACTCCCTTCCCTGAGGTACTTGCGGAAACCCGCATCTCCGCCTAGCTGGAGGCCGCGCGCATGGCCAACCTCGACTACCTCAGCATTCTCTCCGTGGCCGTGCCAGTCTATCTCACGATGGGCGCCGGGGCGCTGGCCCGCAAGACGGGGCTGCTGAAGCCGGAGGCGGATGTGAGCCTGATGAAGCTCTCTGTGATGATGCTCACGCCGGCGCTGATCATTGAGCGCGTGGTGGGAAATCCTGCGGTGATGCGGCTGCCGCCGGTGCTGATTGCCGCCGGGCTGGGCTATGGGCTCATCGTGTTTGGCATCGCGCTCACGTATTTCGTGGCACCGCTGATCGGCCTGAAGAAAGGCGAAGGCCGCCGCACGTTCAGCGTGGCCTGCGGGCTGCAAAATTACGGCTTCGTGGCCATACCCATCGTCACAGCCTTGTTTCCAGACAAAGGCACGCTGGGGGTGCTTTTCACCTTCACGCTCGGCGTGGAGCTGGCGTGCTGGACTGCGGGCGTCGGGCTGCTGACGGGCTTGGACAAGGCCCCGTGGCGGCTGGCGCTGAATGCGCCGGTGCTCACCATTTTGATCTCGCTGCTGCTGAATTTCACCGGCCTGCATGCCCATGTGCCGCAGGTGGCGCACAACACCTTTGCCATGCTGGGCGCCTGCGCGGTGCCGCTGGCCGTGCTGCTCATCGGCGCCTCCATCGCGGATCTCTGGGGACAGGGGGCCATGCAGTGGAAGGTGGCAGTCGTCAGTCCCATTTTGCGTCTGGGCATCATCCCCGTCGCCTTTCTGCTGGCGGCCTACCATCTGCCGATCAGCCTGGAATTGAAGCGCGTCATCGTCGTGCAGGGCGCGATGCCCTCCGCCGTGTTTAACATCATGATCGCACGCCTCTACGGGGGGCATGCATCCACCGCCGTGCAGGTCGTGATGGCCACCACCATCGTGAGCTGCGTTACCACGCCTCTTGTCATCGCCTGGGGGCTGAAACTGGTCGGCTCATGAATCTTCCCTGGTATTTGCTCTTCCCGCTTGGCTCCGCCGTCGGCTACGCGATCGCGTCCTTGCTGCTGAAAAAAGCGCTCACAGAGGGAGCACACCCGATGGCGTGCTTTCACATCAACAACTGGACCAGCACGCTGGCCTTTCTGCCGCTCGCTTTCTTTGAAACGCAGCCCGTGCACTGGACGGAATGGTACCTGCCGATCGGACTGGGCACGCTGTTTTTCATTGGGGGCTGGTTCACTTTCATCGCCATGCAGCGCGGGGATGTGTCGCTCGTCACACCGGTGCTGGGATCGAAGGTGGTGTTTGTCGCGCTGGGTGCCAGCCTGTTCATCACCGACAGCATGAAGCCGCTGATGTGGGTGGCTGCCATCATCACCACGGGCGGCATCTTCCTCATGAGTGCGACCGATTTCAAAACGCCGAAAGGCGCGCGGCTGGCCGGTCCGGTGGTCATGGCGCTCATCAGCGCCGCACTCTACGCCTTTGCCGATGTGTTCCTGCAAAAATGGGCGCCCTCATTCGGCCCGAAGACCTTTCTGGCTCTCCTGTCTGGCACCACCGGCGTGCTCTCACTCCTCTCGATGACGCTGCTGCCCAATCGCCCGCCGATCCCGTGGAATCGCGCCACACAGTGGTCCATCGGTGGCAGCACCTTGATCGCCGCGCAATCGATGACCTTGGGTCTTTCGCTCGCTTACTTCAATGACGCCGTCGGCGTGAACGTGGTGTACGCCACGCGCGGCATGTGGAGCCTTGCCGTCGTCGCGCTGCTCGGGCCGCTGCTGGGCAACCGCGAACGCCATGAGTCCGGCAAAGCCTACGGCATCCGCATCGTCGCCGCGCTGCTGCTCATGGCGGGAGTGCTCTGCGCGGTGATCTCGCGCATGCAGACCAAGTAGCTCCGTTTCTGGGGAATGGGGAGTCCGTGGCTGAGCGCTGATTTGTGCTTATTCGCGCCCATTTCTCTGCATCCGTGCTAAACTTACAGCTGTCAGCACCGGCACATTCAGCTTGCCGGATTAATTAATAAGGAAAGCGGGGCATCGAGAAACGATTCATTCCTGCTTTCCCGCTTCCGCCTCAGAAAATGGATTTGATCAGTTTGGCCCACCGGGGCGTCTAACCAAGCGACATCAACTCCCAGCCCCCGAAACTCATGCACACTTTACTGCGATTCCTGCTGGTCATGCTTCTGGCAGCAGGCACGGGCTCTCCGCTGCTTGCAGCCACGACTTCCACCCAGGGGAAAAAGTCTTCCCAGTCGGCAACCAGCTCCAAAAAGAGAGCGCCCGCCAAGTCTGATTCCACGCCGGCCAAAGCCGAAAGCACCCCGGCGAAAAAGACGCCTCCGCCCGAACCCGTCAACGAAGATCCCCCCACCGTTGTCCCCACGCCGGCGGCAGTTTCCACCCTCAGCATCGAGGACATCAGTGGTTTCGAACATTATCCCAAGCAGATTCAAAGCCTCGTGCAGAGCTGCCTGGCGCTCACGCATCTGGATCTCGGCTACCTTTACGGTTCTCATGAACCCAGCAAGGGTGGCATGGACTGCTCCGGCACCATTTATCACGTGCTGCACTTTCAGGGCCTGAAGGACGTGCCGCGCCAGTCCGACGAAATGTGCAACTGGGTGGACAAGAAAAGCCACCTCTCACTCACCCCCACCGCCGCCAGCTTTGACAGCGAAGAATTCGCCAACCTCAAACCCGGCGACCTGCTCTTCTGGACCAACTCCCTTGAAACCACGCGCAAGCTGCCTGTGACCCACGTCATGATCTACCTCGGCAAGCTCAAGAAAAGCGGCAAACGCGTCGTCTTCGGTTCCAGCGACGGCCGCAGCTACATGGGCGAGCGCCGCAGCGGCGTCAGCGTCTTCGACTTCAGCCTGCCCAAGCCCGAAAGCACCAAGCACTTCTATGGCTACGGGCCGACGCCGGGGCTGCTGCCTGCTGAGCCTGAGAAGCCGGTGATTGCGGCGGTGACGCCGCCTGTTCCTGCGCCAGCGTCCACGCCGAAAGAGACTGCGGTGTCCAAAGAAGCAGCGACACCGAAGAAAACGGCTGCGGTGAAAGAAACGCCTGCACCGAAGGAGCCTGTGGTAGTCAAAGAACCCCCGGCAACCAAGGCAGCCTCTGCGGCCAAGGAAACGCCCGCCCCGAAACTGGTGGCATCTGTGGCCAAAGAAAAAGAGGTGCCCGCACTCACGAAGCCCGACGCCAAAGAATCGTCCGCAGTTAAGGAGGAAGTGCGCAAAGCCGTGGTCATCACCACCGAAACGCCATCAAACTCGGCGACCAAGAAAACGGTCGTAGCCGATGCCAAGAGCGACGCTCCCTCCAAAGCCACCACCGCCAAACCCAAAACAACGGCAACCAAGAAGCGTTCGACCAATGTTGCTTCTACCACTCGTAGGCGCACTCCTGCCGCACCGCCGAAGAGCGTGTTTGAGCAGAAGATGGATCGCGCGGTGAGTTCGGTACGGCGGTTTTTTCAGCAGTGATGCGGCGGGCGGACGTTTGCGAGCACGGGTTTTTAAAATCCTCTAGGAGGCTTCTGCCTGCGAGTTTTCGGATTACTTCTCGTCGGCATTTCGTCAATTTTTGCTTACTGGACCCATTCCCGAGGAAACGCCTAATATACAAAGCTGAGCAACCGCCGTCTTTTTACGCGATCCGGCGTTGGCTGAAGTGAAGTGATTAGGCCACGGTTGATGAGGTCACAGTTTCGAGCTGGATGACTTGTGCATAGTTTCTGAACGCTTGTTTTCGGCACAGCATCCGAATGCGTTTTGCGAAGGGCATCTCGATGTGCTTCACAGTATATGGGACTGATATGATTCGCTCGTCGGGATTGGTGCGATCTCGCTCAATAAAAATACCTTCGAGGTAGGGCATTCGAATCGGCGTTAATTCAATGGTCATAATAAGAACTCCCCCCGATCCTCGCCTAAGATTTTGGCGCTTATAATAAAGATAAATCTCATTTGAGCGAACAAATCCTCGGCCATCACCTCTGGTGACGAACGTGTCGTTGCTGTTGTGATGCTCATACTGGAAAAACAACTCCTCCCCTCTTTGCTTGAGCCGAATAATTTCACGATGGTTTGCCCCTGACTCTGGAGTTCTGAGGTCTTTATAGGACGCGATCCAATAACCAGTTAATGTAAAAAAGGATTGTGACTCGATGACTCGATTCTGGATGCTCTTCACAATGAGCAAGAAGATACGAACTACAGCAAGGGTAGCGAGAGAGATTATCAGCTTATTGCCAATATCCTGAATGAGTGGATTCATTGCGTAAAGTAGAAGTGAACTAACGACCCATCCTCAGCGAGCCTGCGCACGGACGCACAGGTGCAACGGCGATGTTTCCGCCGAGTTCGCTGCAGCGCATGGTTGGCATCATGGTCGTTCAAAGGCTCTGAATTGAAAATGCTTCTGTCCGTATAAGCGTTCGCCTCTGATTGTCGGAGGTCATTGCAGCCAATAATCCCTCTATGAATGAGATAACTTGCTGTGGTCTCAACTCATCTGCGGGAATCTCCAAGTAAATATCGCGGAGCCGGACAAAGTCTTGGTATCTGTCGTGACAAATCTCAGTGGCTGTTGAAGACCATATGCGAAATAAATCCGAGCGAGGATGCGCGATGCTCGCGGTGAACCGCTCAAGGTCCAAAAGTTCTTCTAGTTTCATGGGGCATGGGCGTGGGGCATGAATGAGGCATAACATCTCGGATCAGGCGGCGGCGGGCGGGAAGCGTCGATGACACGACAGATGTCGTTCGAGCGGTTGCCTGTATCCGCTTCGTTCTCCTTTGGTCGATTCCCAGTGGTTCATTCGCGGGGTATCGGTGCCAGAGGCCGTGTCCTCTGTCTATTTACGACAACTGGACGTGGTTTAGGAACTGTCAGGCCAACCGATGCCTGACAAAGAAATGTAGTGGCATCCTTCTCAGTGAACGTCGTCTGGCATGTGGTCAACTCTGACAAAGCACACACTCTAAACTTCTTGGAACGCCAATACTTTGCCCTCTGCTCATCACGCATCGTAGTCGTCCCGAATGCAGTCGGAAACTTTACTCTGGAGAGAGCAACGGCGGCGAACTTTTTGTTCGGCTCCGTGTAGTAGAGCTTCAAGGAGAAGGGAAAATATGCTTGAATGTCCTGCTTTAGCCAACCCAAATGAACCTCGGTGAAGTTCGTTAACTCGTGAATGTGGGCCAGTGTGACACGATCAACAATCACGGCATCGTAGCCATTATGCCAGCAATGTATAGCTAGATAGGCTGCTAATACCCTATGCTGTCTCCGATAGTATTCTTGGTATGCTTGATCAGGCTTGGCCATTTAGAGGATATGTGTTGTGGTTGGGCGAACGTCCCGAATCAGGCGACGGCGAGCGGGAAGCGCCGATGACACGACAGGTGCCATTCGAGCCGTTGCCTGCATCAGTTTTGTTCGGCTCCTGTTTGGAACGGTTCATTTGTCGAGATCAAGTTTTCGAGGCACGATCGGCACGGTCACCGCCTGTGCAACTTCGATGCGCTCCTCCAAGAGCTGACCGTCTAGCGTAAATCTCTGCTCAATTCGGATGTTGGTGACCTGCTTCCAGTGGCGGTCACTAGATAGGTTCTCCGTGTTCTCGACTACTTGCTTGCGAGTCGCCTCCCAGACTTGCCAAAGAAATGCCGCTATGCCAAGAATATCAGCAACGTGCCCAATAACCTCCCATCCCGTCTCGTGTTGCACACCAACGGCTCCTGAACGTCCATGCTGAGACCCAAAGCCCCAAACGAACTTGCTGGATTCACTTGACCACGGACTCGGATGAGTGGTGTGTCTGGCAATGTTCTCTGCTAATGCAGGTAGAAGTTCAGTTGGCTGACAGAGGTGCCGGATCACCTCATACTCTGAACCATACATATATGCACTACACTCAACTCGATCAAACTGGTCTGGGAAGCTTCCCTCCATTACAGGTCGGAGCTTCAGGGAACAAACCTGATCTACAGGTAATCCGGCAAGGTCAGCGAAGACTCTAATCCGTGAAATAATAGACTCTGCGTTCTGGTTCTTCATCGCGGTAGAGTTTGTTAGCCGGTTGAATCTTTCGAATAAGTCGACTGCGTGCGGGAAGCGTCGATGACACGACAGATGCCATACAGTCGTCGCCTGCCTGCATCTGTTTCAATTGCCAATATTTTTCCTAAGTCATATATTGTTATCTTGTGCAAGACTACCAAAATTGTCGATTCATACGCAAGAAATTAATTTGCACAAATTTATCGGATAGCGCGTCTTCCAACGCCGCTTGCCACTAGGCAGGTGCCATGCCTGGAGGAACATTTGCGCACGGCTATCCGGCAACAACAGATGCCGCCACGCACCGAGAACAACATTCTTCGTGCCGAACGAAGGCAGTGCACGGAGCGGAACTCACCGCAGCCACTCGTCACGATGGGCCGCGACAAACGCATCGTCATTCAAATGAGGATAGGCGGCGTACACGCGGTCGATTTCTTCAAGCTGGCCGGGGCTGAGGGATTCGTGTTCGTCGAGGCACCAGAGGCCTTCGAGGAGGCCCTGGCGGCGGAGGACTTCGTGGAGGCCGGCGATGCAGCCGTGGTAGGCGTTGGCGGAATCGAAGAATGCGGCGTTGCTGTCGGTGACTTCGATGCCGAGGCGGAGCAGGTCGGAGGTGGCTTCGGTATTGCGGCATTGCTCCAGAAGCTGCACGGCGCGCTGGGTCCAGACGGACCAGTGGCCGAGGAGGCCGCCGACGATGCGGCGCTCTTTTCCGGCGATGCGATAGGGGGTGAGAAAGTCGGCGACGATGTTGTCGTCGTTGCCGGTGTAGAGGGCGATGTCATCGCGCCCGGCCTCCATGACGGCGCGGACGACGTCGAGGGTTTGATAGCGGTTGAACGGGGCCATCTTGATGGCGACGATGTTTTCGATCTCCGCAAAGCGACGCCAGAAGGAGTAGGGCAGCACGCGGCCACCGACGCTGGGTTGCAGATAGAAGCCGACGATGGGCAGCACCTCGGCCACGGCGCGGCAGTGTGCGATGCGTTCATCCTCGGTGGCCGCAGGCAGCGCGCCGAGGCTGAGGAGTCCGGCGTGGTAGCCGAGCTCGCGCAGCAGCTCGGCTTCACCGACGGCCTGTGGCGTAGCACCACAGATGCCGCCGATGCGCACGAGAGGTTTTCCCGAGCGGTCCATTTCTTCCTTCGCGAGTTCGAGCACGGGCTTGAACAGGCCGATCTGCGGATCGCGAATGGCAAACTGGGTGGTGTGCACGCCGACGGCGAGGCCGCCGACGCCGGCGGCGATGTAGTAGCGCGAGAGAGCGCGCTGCCGCCGTTCATCGAGCCTGCGCTGCACGGTGAGCGCGAGCGGATGGGCGGGGATGGCGATGCCGTGGTGGAGTGGGGAGCGAAAGTCGAAGTTGTTCATGAAATTTTGCTTCGCATGCTTACGGCTCAACCTTTCAACCGAGTCCATATGCTGCGCCACTTCCTGTTTCTGCTTTTTGCCACTGCCACTCTTCATGCTGCGGATGAGTTCCCGCTCGTGCCTGCGCAGGAGTGCCATCCGCGCAACGGTCTGCCGAACTTCTTTGCGAAGGCGAACACGGCGGGTGCAGAGATCAAGATCGGGTATCTGGGTGGATCGATTACGGCGCAGCCGGGCTGGAGGCCGAAGACGCTGGCGTATTTCCAGCAGACGTATCCGAAGGCGAAGTTCAGCGAGATCAATGCGGCCATTGGTGGCACAGGCTCGGACCTGGGTGTGTTTCGTTTGAAGCAGGATGTGCTGGATCACAAGCCTGACCTGATGTTCGTGGAGTTTGCGGTGAATGACGGCGGTGCTTCTCCGGAGCAGATCTTTCGCTGCATGGAGGGCATCGTGCGGCAGACGTGGAAGGCGCTGCCGGAGTGCGACATCTGCTTTGTGTACACGGTGACCGAAGCGCTGGTGCCTGCGATGCTGGAAGGGAAGTTTCAGCGCTCCGCGAGTGCGATGGAAAAGATCGCTGATCACTACGGCATCCCGACGATTCACATGGGCATGGAAGTGGCGAAGCTGGCGAAGGAAGGCAAGCTGGTGTGGAAGGCGAAGCTGCCGAAGACGGACGAGGAGAAGAAGGCGCTGGAAGGGAAATTCGTCTTCGCGCCGGACAGCGTGCATCCGCATGTGGAAACCGGACATGAGCTGTATTTGGCGGCCATTGTGCGTTCGCAGGAGCCGATCAAGGCGGCTTCAAAAACGCCGGGCGCGCATGTGCTGGGCGCACCGTTCATCGCCACGAATTACGAGCAGGCCAAGCTGTTGCCGATCACCGTTGCGACACTTTCCAAAGGCTTCACGCTGCTGGATCCCAAGACCGATGATTTCGGAAAACGCTGGGCCAACCGCATGACCACGCTGCACAAAGGCTCGCAGCCGGGCGAGACGATCACCTTCAAGTTCAAGGGTACGCGCTGCTCCATCTATGACATCATCGGGCCGGATTGCGGGCAGGTGATCGTCACGCTGGATGATCAGCCTACGAAGATCGTGCCGCGCTTTGACGCCTACTGCACCTACCACCGCCTCAGCGCGCTGGTGATCGGCACCGATCTGGAAGACAAAGTGCACACGGTGAAGATCGAGATCGATGCGAAGCAGCCAGACAAGGCGGCCATCCTCGCGAAGAACGGCAACAAGATCGACAAGCCGGAACGCTTTGATGCCACCGCCTTTTACCCTGGGGCCATCCTGATGGTGGGTGAGCTGGTGCCGTAGCGAGCTCTGGCGGGCCATCGCTCGTCCTTGCGCGTAAAATGCTCCTCACATCCTTTCCTTCTCCATGAATGAATATTCCTCATGGATGAGGAGTTGGGTGAACCGCTGTTAAGAGTCGTTTGAACCCTGATTCAATACCGCGAACCGAAGCAAGTCATATCTTTATGGAAATAATAATATGCACTGTTTCCTATGAGCCACGACCCTGCCCGCGTCGAGCAGCTCTTCAACGAGGCGCTCGAACGTGCAAACCACATTGAGCGCCATGTCTTTCTCACAGGAGCATGTGGGAACGATACGGCGTTGTGGAATGAGGTCTGGGACAGGCTGCGCAATCACCCGGGCAATGGTGGACAGCAGCGCCGCACGCGAGGGATCCGCGTGCCTAAATCCCCCAGCCACGGGGCCTTGGAAGAGAAGCCGGGGGACATGATCGGCCCTTACCGGCTGCTGCAAATCATTGAAGACAGCACGAGCAGCACCATGTGGATGGCGGAGCGAAACGCACGCGTGGCGGAGTTCGTGACCATCAAGATCATCG
Source organism: Prosthecobacter sp. Pr1 (assembly GCF_057652315.1). Taxonomy (NCBI): domain Bacteria; kingdom Pseudomonadati; phylum Verrucomicrobiota; class Verrucomicrobiia; order Verrucomicrobiales; family Verrucomicrobiaceae; genus Prosthecobacter; species Prosthecobacter sp. Pr1. The sequence continues at coordinate 84,905 of NZ_JBYFBS010000011.1, forward strand.
CCGCAGCCGCGAACGACTTTTTGATCCGCTATGAAGCCCAGAAGCATGCGCTGGCGCTGCTGGATCACCCCGACATCGCCAGGCCGCACGCCTGTGGCATGACCCCCGGCGGCAGGCCCTACCTCGTCACGGAGCTGCTGCATGGGACGCCCATCACCCAGTTTTGCGACGATCAAAAGCTGTCGCTGCTGACGCGCATTCGCTTGTTCATCCAGGTCTGCGATGCCATCCATCACGCCCACCAGAAAGGCGTGGTGCATGGGGACATCAAGCCTGCCAACCTGCTCGTCCGATGGGGCGATCAAGGGCAGCCATTGCTGAAGGTGACGGACTTTGGCATCGCGAAGGCGATGAACCACGCACTCGTCACACCCACGGGGCAGCTGCGGGCACCTGCCTCGTACCTGTCTCCCGAGCACGTGGCCGCCAAGGCGATCGATGCACGCACGGACATCTATGCGCTGGGCATGCTGCTGTATGAAATGATCACGGGAAGACTGCCGATTCCCACTCCCAGAGACGCGGCTGAGCACCTGAATGGGGTGAAGAAGGTGGTGTGTGAGACGCTGGTGGAAAAGCCGTCCGCCCTGCTACGCACGCTGCCCAAGGCACAGCTCACGGGTCTTGCTTTGAACCGCAAGCTGGAGACCGCCACCTATCCTGAACTCATGGAGGAGCATTTCGACTGGGTGGTGATGCGGGCCTTGGAAAAGCGGCCTGAAAGCCGGTACCCGAGCGTGGATGCAATGGAGAATGATTTTCTACGCTACCTCAAAGAAGCGGCGGCTCAGGAGGAAAAGCCGGCAGTCCAGGGTACTGCGCTGGGCAATTTTATCAGTGAGCACCGGGGATTGTTTGCTCTCGCTGCGATACTGGTGCTGCTGGTGGCCGGCGGCATGGCGGTGATGGGCTGGCTGCTGGTGAAGGAGAAGCAGGAAGAAGCACGCGTGACCGTGAAACAAAAGGCTGAGTCCTATTCCATGACCTCCCGCTTTCTGCAGGAGATGTTTGCCTTTCTAACGCCGGAAACCGTGAAGGGAAAAGACACCACGCTGGTGAAAGGCATGCTGGACGCGGCGGTCGAACACCTGGACGCGCTGGCTGACAACCCTGAGTCCGGAGCGCGGGCGCAGGAGACGATCGGGCTGACCTATCTGGCGCTGTCACAACCGCTGGATGCGCAGAGGCAGTTTCAGGGAGCCCTTGAGAAGCGGAAGCTGGCGCTCGGGGGCACGCATCGGGACACGCTGCGCTCCATGCGGCAACTGGCGACCGCCATGGAGGCCGAAGGCCGGTATGTGGATGCGGAGACACTGCTGCGCAGGACCTTGAGCTCCCAGCAAAAAACTCTGGGTCCGGACCACCCGGACACTTTTGTGACGATCTCGGTGCTGGCGGCGGTCTGTGATGACCAAGAGAAGCATCTGGAGGCCGAGACTTTGTTTCTCAATCTCTATCAAGTGCAGAAGCGTGTTCTCGGGGCGGACCACCTCGATACCTTGGCGACGCTCGGCAATCTGGCGAATTCATGCACCCTGCAAGGCAAACATGCCGAAGCCATGAAACGACGTGGCGAGCAGGTGGATGGGATGAAACGTGCATTGGGAGCCAGTGATCCGCGCACCCTCATCACGATGAACATTGCAGCCCAGGCCTGTGAAAAGGGCGGCATGCCATCGGACGCGGAGAAGCTGTACTTCGGCGCGCTGGAGATCTTGAAAAAGTCACTTGGTGCGGAGCACCCTGACACCTTGGTGCAGGCAGACGAGGTGGCGCTGATGCTGGGACGCCGCGGGCGGCATGTGGAAGCGCTGAGGCTGCACCACGAATGCCTGGACGCCAAACGCCGCATGCTTGGCCCAAAGGACCCGCAGACACTTTTTTCGATGAAGAACCTGGCGAACGAGTATGAGGCGCAGGGCAGGCAAGCCGAAGCCGAAGCTTCCCAGCAGCATGTGCTGGAGACTTTGAAAACGGCTTTTCCTCCGGAGCATCCTGAAATCCTCGCGCAGATGGACACCGTCGCCCAAGTGTATGACAGCCACGGGCGCTTTGCCGAAGCCACGAAACTCCGGCAGGAATCTCTGGTGGTGAAACGGCGTGTGCTGGGCGCCACGCATGTACAAACTCTGCACTCGATGCAACAGCTGGCCGCCTCGCTCGATGCGGATGGCAAACATGCGCAAGCCACCACGCTTCAGCTTGAGACGCTGGAAATCATGAAGACGGCCTACGGGCCGGGCGACCCTGATGTGCTGGCGCAGATGCATGCGATGGCGGCCATGCATGACCGGCATGGTGACCATGCGCAGGCGGAAAAGATCTACCAAGATCTGCTGCAGATTCAGCAGCGCGTCCTTGGCGTTGAACATGCGGACACAATCGCCACGCTGTCCGGCCTGGCAGCAACGCAGCGGCATGCAGGCCGGCTTGAAGAGGCCGAGGCCCTGTATCAGCAGGTGCTGGAACTGCAGCGCAAGCGCACGCCCGCAGACACTGCCGCAGTGGCCGCCGCCTCCGCAGACCTTGGGAGCTTGTGGCTGCAAACCGGACAATCGGCCAAGGCGGAGCCGCTGCTGCGTGACTGCCTGGAGCAGTGCTTCAAACAACAGCCTGAGCACTGGCTGCGCTTCAATGTCGAGAGCCTGCTGGGGGGAGCGCTGCTGCATCAGAAAAAATACACCGAGGCAGGACCGCTGCTGCAATCTGGCTACGAGGGGCTGAACGCACACGCGGGCATGCTTGCGATTCAGGATCGCTTTCGGCTGCGCAACGCCATCGAACGCCTCGCTCAATTCAACGATGCCACCGGCAATGCTGCGCAAGCAGCGCAGTGGCGGCAGAAGCTCGCCGAGTTTGATCAGCCGCGGGTTGTCTCGGGCACCCCGAAACTCAGCATGAGCACGAAGTAGGGACGTTTACAGTTGCTGACCGTGGTTGACGGCAGACATCCAGAAGATGTGAAGTCTGCGCGCCGTGTTGCAGCGCTGTTTATGATGGAGGACCACCTCTGCGTTATCGCAGACAAAGCTCAAGCATCGTCCACTTCGTCTGCACGACGGCATAGCCGGTCACCCCAGAAGGTGGCGACAAGCAGACTGCTGAGAGCTAGGAGGCCCAGGCCATTGAGGACATGGAAGTTGGTGACCCAGAAGCTTTTGCCGGTCAGGATCACGAAGATGCCCAGCGCCACCTGCACCGTGGGCATGAACAGCAGCAGCGTGGCGACAGGGCGCATCTGCGGCAGCGTGGCCAGCCAGCGCCGCGCATGCACCGCGACGAAGATGATCAGCAAGGCGACGGTGAAGCCCCAGTATTTGTGGGCAAAGAGAAGAAACACATCCGGTGGCTGAAGCGGCGGCAGCCACTGGCCCTTGGTGGTGAGAATGTCGCTCGCGGCCAGATGTGTGCGCTGGGTGTGGCGCAGGCTGGCGCCGAGAACCAGCTGGCCGAACACACAGAGAAACAATGCCAGCGACCAGATGCGTGCCCTGGCGGCTTCTTTGAGTGTGAGAACGAGGCGGCCTTCCGTCCAAGTGCGGGAGGATGCGAAGGCGATGAACACCAGCAGGCAGTAGAACAACTGACCGAGCGTGCCATGCGTGACGCCCAGCGGATCCGACATTTTCAAGACCCGCAAACCACCGAGTGAAGCCTGCAGCACGACCAGCAACAACGCGAGGGTGGTCAGGCCGCGCAGCAAGGGCCAGCGCTGGCTGTACCATTTCAGAACGAGCCAGGAAAAGCCGAGAGTCCCGATGAACGCAGCGGTCCCAACGGATCCCATGTAGATCAGCACCAAGAAGCCCATGGAACAAAGGATGATGCCGACACCCTCCATCAAGCCGGGCTTGAACTTGGCAAACTGCCAGAAGTAGAGGCCAAGCACCAGAAAACCGATGGTGGTGGCAAGCCAGCGGTGCCCATGCTCAAGCAGCAGAGCAGGCACTTTGTACCAGCCTTCAGGATTGAGCTTGCCGTAGCACAGCGGCCAGTCCGGCACCGCGAGTCCGACGTCTTCCGTGGTCACCGCAGCGCCCCACCAGATCAACACCACGCCGACGGCGAGCGTGAACAGAGCATAGCGATGAAAAGCACGGGAGGGCATGTCGGTCAGATCAGAAACGTGCGGCAAAAGCAGAAGGGCAAAATAATGAGGTCATTATTTTGCCCTTCGGTTCAACCATCCAGAAGGATGGAAATTAGTGAGCGGCAGGCTTCGGCGCAGCGGCTTCGGCGTCTTTGGTTTTCTTGCTCGCGGCATCGGACTGCTCTTTGGCCCAGGCGTCATATTCGGCGGCGGGAACCACCTCGAGAATGGCCTTCATCTGGGCGTGGCCTGGGCCGCAAAGCTGACCGCAGATGATGTCCCAGCTGCCTTCCTTGACCGGCTTGAACCACATGTGGCTCTTCACGCCAGGCGTCGCATCCTGCGCAGCACGCATCGGCACGAGCGCGAGATTGTGAATCACGTCCTTGCTGGCCACGTCCACGATGACCGGGCGGCCCACAGGGAGCTTCATGGTACCAGGATTGACGAAGTCGTCCTTGCCGTTGGGGTCGTGCAGGTCCTTGCCCATGGTGTTGGTGCCGCCGTCCACGTTGCGGAGATCCCAAGTGCTGAGCATCATGTCGGTGCCTGGGTATTGGAAGTTCCAGAGGAACTTCTCGCCCAGTGCGCGCATGCGGATGGTGTCGGGGGAGGTGGGATATTCGTCGGCCTGACGGGACCAGAGCGGGAAGGCGAAGCCGAGCAGGAGAATGGCTTCAACGATGACCACGCCGATTTCGATGTGCGTGGTCGCATGACCACGGAAGCCATGGTAGTCGGCACGTGCGGTCTTCTGTTTGCGGAAGCGATAGAAGGCGATGGCGAGATAAATGGACCAGCCCACGCCGAGCACGACCATGACCCAGTGGACAAAGCCCAGCATGTGGTCAACAAGGCCGCCGTGTTCTGAGGCGTTTGCGGTCTGGCCCATCCAGACATTGATAGAATCGAGTTTAAGGGTCATAAGCTAGAAGGGGAATTCAGGCGGAAGCGGTGGTGAGGTCCTGATGCGCACGCTGACGACGCACAAAGGAAAAAACGAAACAGGCGGCGCAGATGAACATGAAGGCGAGCATGCCCAGCATGAAAAGAATGGCGAAGCCCTGGGCCTGTCCGACAAGGCTGCCTTTGTCGGCCATGCAGGTGGCGCAGGCGAGAACGGAGGATGGAAGTGCGGGAATCATGTGGTTCAGACGATGATGGTGCGCATTTTTTTGATCACGTACCACACGCCATAGAACAGCAGGGCCAGGCAGAGCAGGCCCGCGTAGTTTTTGAGGGGTGCGGCACCGGCGGCAGCGGCGTCTTCAGGCATGAAATGCATCCACAGCCAGAACGCGGCATCGCACAAGATGGCGAAGACGAGAAAGACGATGTGGAAGTGCTTGAGCGACATGGCTGAGGTGCGGGGAACTACTGCTGTTCGACAGGGGCGTAGAAGCCTTTGAACTGGAGAGGGTCTTCGTGGGAGAAGATGAAGAGCGCGAAAAGGACGACCGCCAGCACCACGGTGAAGAGGAGGATCTTGTAGATCATGCTGCGCTCATGATTGAGATGCATGAAGATCAGCGCCACGAGCGTGGCCTTGATCGTCGCCAGAATCATGCCGACGAGGATGTTCAAGCTGTGGGTGGGCAGCTCCACATAGGAGAGCCACACGGTGGCTCCGCTGGCGAGGATCAGGATGCCTCCGATAATGAGGTACCATTTGATCGATTTCTGGATTGCTTCGATGTTGTCGGCCATGGCAGTGAAAAGGGTGAGTGATTACAGGAGGTACAACAGCGGGAAGAGGAAGATCCACACGAGATCGACGAAGTGCCAGAAGAGGCCGCCGACTTCGACGCGATTGGCGAGATGTTCGGGATCCTGGCGCAGGCGCTTGCCGTCAAACGCAAGGAAGTAGAGGAGCACCAGCGCACCGGCGATCACGTGCAGACCGTGCAGACCGGTGAGTGTGAAGTAGATGGCGTAGTAGGTGTTCAGCTTCGGCGTGAAGTTGGAGAAGAAAGTGAAGTCCTTCTTTTCCAGCACCACCGTGGGGTGATGGGCGTGGGCATCGCCGTGACCACCGGCAGGAGCATGAGCTTCAGCACCATGCGCATCGCCATGGGCGGCACCTGCAGCAGGAGGCTCAGCGGAATTCAGTTTGAAGAAGAGGGACTCTTTCTGCAGCGTGGCCGAACGGGACTTGTCACGGGTTGGATAGTCCTTCTCGAATTTGGTGATGTGGTGGTCACGGTTTTCAACGAAGGCCTTCTGCCAGGCTTCACCCAGGTAGCGGTGATCGAAAGCGAGGGACTTCTCAGACTGGGCGACGCCGCGTGCATCGACGCCGTCGACTTCGATGGTCATCTTGTCATCGGCCAGCTTGCCAGTGGCGGTGGTGCCGTCGCGGAAGGTGATGGTGGTGTCGGTGTAGGCAAAAATTTCGGAGGGCTTCACCGCGAACTTGATCGGGGCGGTGGCGATGAGCTTGATGGAAACCGTGCCCTTTTTGGCTTCTTGCGCCTTTTTGACGGCTTCTGCGCTGAGAGCCTTGAACGAAGCTTCATCCAAGGTGATTTCCTGACCGCCTTCGGTTTTGAACTTCGGAGCCGTGCCCTCGATGAACGGGAGGACGTGGCCGATTGGATCAGCGGTCACGGCGCTTGTCTTGAGCGGAACGGAGAGATTGAACTCCGTTGCACCCTCAAACTTCACCTGATAGCCATGAGGAAGATGGCCGGTGAGCATCGTGCCGTCCGTCAGTTTCACGGCGTAGTGGGCAAACTTGGCCTTGTACTCAAGGGACTTGTTGAACATGAAGACCCCCGCGCAAATCACGGTGATGGCCATGTTGATGCGGTACCAGCCAAACTTGCGCAGCTTGAGCATGGCCCAGGCCATGACGACCGTCACGGAGGAGGCGATGAGCACGACGGTGTTGATGAAACCGAGCGTCACATCCAGATCATGCACCGGCCATGGATAGTCGGCACCGACACGAAGGAAGATGTAGGCGGAGAACAAGCCGCCGAAGAGCATGACTTCCGAGGCAAGGAAGAGCCAGATACCGATCTTGGCATTGTAAAGACCGGTGTCTGGACGGGCGTGAACTGTGTAAGGGATGTCCATTGAAGTAGTCGCGGTGCGCGGTTGGAAGTTCGCGGTTTAGTGATGAGCCTGGGCTTTTTCAGCGACGGCTTTGAGGTCGGGTTTGCCGGGTTCGGACTCCCACTGCGGATAGAAGTCGGTGGCGTGGCCAGGAACGCTGTACTCGTAGGGACCACGATGGGCGACCGGATCAAAGAGGAAGTTGCCGTGCGGAGGAGGCGTGGGTGTGGCCCATTCCATGGTGGTGGCATCCCATGGATTGTCACTGGTGGCCTTTTTGCCGCCCTTGAGGCTGAACCAGAAGTTGATGATGAAGGGCACCTGGCCAAGCGCGAGGATGAAGGCACCGACGGACATCACGATGTTGAGGGACAGCATGTTGTCAGGGATGTCCAAGCCGAAGAAGGCGCCGACCTCGTGGGTCAGGGAGGTGGTCCAGTGGGACATGCCGCTGGTGTTTTCGAAGTACTTGCCGCCGTCATACCAGCGGCGGTGGAAGCCGGCCAAGCCCTGAACAAACATGGGGGCGAACACGAGATTCATGCCGAGGAGCGAAGGCCAGAAGTGCAGTTTGCCGAGCTTGTCGTTCATGAAGCGGCCGGTGAATTTCGGGAACCAGTGATAGACGCCGGCGAAGAGGGCGAAGATTGTTCCAGGAGCGACAACGTAGTGGAAATGGCCGATCACGTAATAGGTGTCGTGCAAGGCGAGATCGATGAACGAGAATGCCAGAGGCAGACCCGTGAGACCACCGATACCGAACATGGGCAGGAAGGCGGAGGCAAAAAGCATCTGCGTGTTGAAGCGGATGGAACCGCCCCAGAGAGACACCATCAAGCAAGTCAGCAGCACCACGGACGGCACCGAGATGAGAACGGTGGTGATCTGGAAGTAGGTGGACATCATGGTGCCCATGCCGGTGAGGTACATGTGGTGGGCCCAGACGAGGAAGCTGAGGAAACCGAGCGTGAGCACGGAATACACCATGGACTTGTACCCCCAGAGCGGACGACGAGCATTGCAGGGAATGATGTCCGTCAGGATGGCGAATGCAGGAAGAATGAGCACGTACACCTCAGGATGGGCGAGGAACCAGAAGAGATGCTGATAGAGCAGCGGGCTGCCACCACCGGAGATGTCGAGGTGCTTGCCACCTTCCATCAGGCCGGTAGGCAGGTAGAACGAGGAACCGAACACGCGGTCAGAGAGCTGCAGGATGGCCGCCACTTCGAGGGGTGGGAAAGCAAGCAGGAGCAGGAAGGCGGTGACGAACATCGCCCAGCAGAAGAAGGGCATCTTCATCCATGCCATGCCTTTGGTGCGCAGGTTGATGATGGTGGCGATGAAATTGACGGAGCCGAGGAGGGAGGCGGAGATGTTGAACACCATCGCCATGAGCCACCACATGTGGCCGTGGCTCCAGATACTTGTCACGCCGATGTTGGTCGTGGAGGCGAGGGGCGAATACATCGTCCAGCCGGTCTGCACCGGGCCGGTGCCGACGAAGAAGCTGTACATCATCAGAATGCAGCTGATGAAGAAGAACCAGTAGCTCATCATGTTCAGGCGGGGGAACGCCATGTCGATGGTGCCGATCTGGAGAGGCATGACGAAGTTGCCGAAGGCGGCGAAGCCAAGTGGCACGATGCCGAAGAACACCATGACCGTGCCGTGCATGGCACCGAGCATGTTGTACAATTCACCGTTCAGCGAACCGTCGGCGTTCAGCCAGCGGCCAAACATCTGCTCAAAAAGGTCTCCGATGAGGGGCAGGTGACGAATCACTTCGACCGCCGGCACCGGGATGCCCGGATAGGCGATGCTCCAGCGCATGAGCAGCATGAGGAAGAAGCCAAAGAGAAGGAAGATCAGGCCGGTGAGACCATACTGCAGACCGATGGTCTTGTGATCCGTGGAGAAGATGTACTTCCAGACGAAGCTCTGTTCATGATGCCCGTGTGCATGGTCGTCATGCGAGTGGTCGTGGGCGTGATCGTGAGTGGTGGCGGCGGCGCTCATAGGCTGGTGGTCAAAAGGGATCAGAGGGGGTGGGCGTTCGCGAAGTCGAACTCGAAATCAGCGGTGGCCTTGCCGCCACGGACGGTGACGGTGTGGGTGATGCTTTGCGAAAACTGCGGATGCCAGGCTTCAACGACGTATTCGCCATCGGCGAGCGCACGGGAGATGGAGAAACGGCCGTCGGTGCCGGAGACTGCACTGTGCGCACCTTCGTGCACAAAGACCCAGGCGTTCATCCAACGGTGCACATCGCATTCAAGGCGGTAGATGCCCGGAGTGTTGAAGGTCTTCACATTTTCGTCGCCACGAGAAGGCTGCCCGAAGTTATCGATGTTAGCACCTTTGCCCTGGGCATCGTAACGAGCGATGCGGATGTTGTGGAAGGTCAGGTCACTGTTGTGAAAGCGAACTTCCTGCCCGGCTTGGATGGACACGGTGTGCGGTACGAACTCGCACTTCGTCTGGTCCACCAAAGGAGCAGCGGAGACGTTGCTGGCGCGCTGGCTGCCGCGCACGGTGATCACGGTGTCAGCGAGAGAGCCATCCGCAGCCACTTTCCATGTGGAATCAGTGATGTCGCCATGGCCGGTGCAAAAGGGATTGCCACCGACATCGACAACTTTGCGCAGTGCCGCAGCATTGGCACCTTTGAGCGTCACCTTGCCGGTGATGCTGGGAGTTTCGGCGATCTGGACGGCAGGAGCGAGCTTCACCTCGGCGGCAGCTTCAGGCATCTTGCCGCAGCTTACGTTCGCGATCAGCATGACGGCTCCGAAGGCAGCCCAAGGTGCCTGGCGGGAGACGGTTTGCTTCACACGGGTCATTGCAGTTGAAATTACTTGGCGGCAGGTGCAGCGGCAGCAGTCGCGCCAGGGCCGGCGGGGATGTCACCTGGGACATTCTTTTTAGCGAAAGGCTCCAGTTCGGTAACAGTCCACTGGGAGGCGCGTTTTTCTTCATCGCGCACCTTCTGCACCATTTCCTTGGTGATCATGGAGCCTTCATTACCCCAGGAGTTACGAACGAAAGTCAGCACGTTGGCGAGATCCTGGGAGGACATGGCCGCACCGAAGGCCTGCATGCCGCCGGGGGTGTTGAAGCCCTGGCCGTTCACGGTGACGGGGCCGGTGAGGCCGTGCTGCACGATGCGGATCAGACGCTCGGTACCACCGAGGACGTACTCGGATTTGGCGAGGGGAGGGAACTGGCCGGGAAGTCCGCCGCCATTGCCCTGATGGCAACCACCGCAGACGGAATAACCGCTGGCGCCTTTTTTCATGGCCAAGGCGAAAGGATCAAGCGCAGCTCCGGCTCCGGCTCCGCCCGGGCGTGGGTCTCCGCCACCAGCGGCGGCAAAGGGATTGCTGACGTTGAAGCTCCAGCCGCCGGTCATCGGGCCAAGCTGGCCACCGGCGATGATGGCAACGAGCATGAGCAAAAACATCGCCCACAGGGGAGCGGGCTGGCTTTCGGGAGCGAGATCTTCCTTCTCGCGCTTCACGGCGGAGTGAAGGCGATCAAGATCGGTGCTGTCTGGATGGGCGGGTGCGCTCATGGGGGCGTGCGGGTCGCGAGAGGGGGCTACTTTTTGGCGGGAGAGGCAGCGACGGCTGCGCTCTGTCCGGGGACGGGATAATCCTTTTTCAGGGAGAGAAGGTATTCGACGAGGCGTTCGGCTTCTTTCGTCGGAACGACTTCATAACCGGCAGGCGGCGCAAACTTCTTCGGCAGCTTCAGGGCACGTTCGGAAACGGGGCCTTGAATTTTTTGCAGGGTGAAGAGGCCGGTGTAGGCGGGCATCGTGCTCCAATCGTGGATGGAGCGCGGTGAGTAGAGGTGCTGATAAAGAGCGGCCGCCGATGGTGCACGCCAGCCGTAGTTGGCGAGGTCAGGTCCGACACGCTGGATGCCGAGCAGGGCGTATTTCTCACCGAGGTAGTCACCCAGAACGTTGGAACGAGCTGGAGTGGTGGGGCGGGCTTCCTGATCCTGACCCCAGCCTTTGTACCAGCCATCCAGGCCGAGCTGAACCGGACGAATCATCTGTGTGTGGCACTGATTGCAGCCTTCACGGATGTAAACGAGCTGGCCCTGGCCATTGACGGGGGCAGGTGGGAAGAATCCTTCGACGCCGTCCTTGTCCTTGTCATAAGCGACAGGGGTGAGCTGCTCGTACTGCATCGCCGGAAGAACGATGAGACACAGCCATGGCAGCCCGAAAGAGGCGGCGAGACCGAGAATGAATGTGCGGAAGTTCGTCATGCGTGGGCTTCGTGGGGAAGAGCTTGATCGCCGTGGTCGTGTTCAAGCAGGGTAGGTGCCGAACTGCGGCGACCCAGGCCTGCGACCATGAGCAGAAGGTGAAGAAGGAACATGAAATTGGAGAAGCTGATGAGGCCCCAGGCCACCGCACGTGAGACCACGTAAGGGCGGGAATTGATGACGTGGTTCATGAAGGTCTGGTCCCAATGCTCAGGATCGTTCAGATCTGCACCCTGCTGCCAGCCGGCCACGAGGCTCATGATGACGATGGTGCCGATGCCGTAGACCGAGAACCAGAAGTGATTGCGGATCAGGCGGACGCTGAGCCATTCACAACCGGAGAGGCGGGGAACGATGTAGTAGATGGCACCAAACACGCACATGCTGAAGAAGCCATACAAGCTGACCACCTGAAACGAATACCATGACTGGGTGAACTGCAGGTTGGCACCGGTCCAGAAGGCGGAATTCAGGGCAAGAACCAGACCGGACACAGGATAGAACAGGGCTCCGAAGAAGATGAAACGCAACGTGGGGCTGGCGGCCACAGAGCTATGCTTGCCGAGGGTGGTGAGGTGGTGATTGAGACCCACAAGACCCACTGGAATCAGCAAGAGCACGCCGGCGCAGGCACCGACCGAAGACATCCAGGCTGGCAGAGGGCCACCCATGTATTTCTGCATGCCGGTCCAACCGCCAAGGATGGCGAGGCTCCAGAAACCAGCGGAGGCCAGCTGTGCCGAAGCGATGGGCTGTCCGGTGATTTTTGGAATGAAGTAATAAGCCGAGCCGACACCCACGGGGACGAAGAAGAGCAGGATCACCGCGTGGATGTACCAAGCATCGATGCCAGCGCCGATGGCACCCAGGCCTGGCAGGCAATGGAGGGCGACGTTGGCGGTGATGAAGATCCATGGGAACCAGAAGCAGGCGCCGAGGATGTACCACGTGCTGACCATGAAGCCTTCGGGACGGAAGGCGCGGCCAAACATGCGGGCGATCGGCCAGGCATAGCAGAGGAAGCAGGCCAGCAGCACGGGCCAGACGAACTTCGGCATTTCAAGCCACTCGATCGAGGTGCTCTTGCCCATGAGGATGGCGAGGATGCCGAAGGTGATGGTGATGTTCCAAAACACGCCGGCGGTGATGAGGAGGGTCTTGCCACCCTTCAGTTCCTGACCGGAGCGGCGTGCCATGATCCACAGCATCACGCCCAAAGCGGCCTGAATGCCCCAACCATAGACGAGCGCATTGATGTGCGCAGGCTGCAGGCGGCCATAAGTGATGTACGGGCAGTCTCCCAGAAACTCAGGTTCCACCAGCTTGATCGCGGCGAGAACGCCGAGCAGCGTGGAGAGCATGAGCCAGAAGGCTCCATTGGTGAAGAGGAAGAGCACAGGTCCTTTCACCGACTTGTCGATCGCCGCGCGGCGAAGATTGTCGGCCTGAAGGTCCGTGTCAGGAGTGGCGGGAGTGGTCTGCATGACTTACTTGGGCGAAGCGGGTGCGGCAGGGGCTGGTGCAGGAGCTGCGGGTACGGCGGGGATCGGAGGTGCGGAGCCAGCAGGAGCAGCGGGGACCGAAGGAACAAACGTCGTGGGAATCGGAGGCGCAGGGTTTGAGGGAGCAGCAGGAGCCGGGGCTGGAGCTGCGGGAGCGGCAGCAGCGGCCTGTTTGAGCTGCGTGGGTGATCCCGGGACAACCTGGGTGCTGACGCCGGGCTTCTTGGCGCCAAGTACGGCGAGCGTCTTCGTAAAGACCGCGTTCTTCTTGGTCTCATCGTTCAGACCCAGCTTGGCGATGCTTTCTGACTGCGCCTTGAGGATCTCAGCGGTGTAGTCGCGGCGTTCCTGTTCACGCGGGTCAAAGCCCTGCTTCGAATCAGTGATGGACTGGATGAGGATGAAGAGCAGGGCGAAGCCTGCGAAGGCTCCGAGCACCCACACAAAGGTGGCACCGGCTTTTTTAGGTTGATCGGGCTGCGACATGGAAAATCGGGGAATCAGTTGATGACGTTCACGGACTCGAGGAGGCGCGGATCACGCCATGGATACAGGCTGTATTTGGCCAGGCCACGGAGGTAGAGGAAACCCATGATGCCAAAGACGGCGCAGAAAGCGGCGATGTCCTGCACCCAGGCATACGGAGCCAGGACGCCGAGGCCAAGGGACGGGCCACGCTCAGGGATGACATTCCAATAGATGTCCACCACGTGCATGAAGAGGATCCAGATACAGCCAAGGCTGATCACCACGGGGTTCTTTTTGCGCTGCTGGGAGAGCAGGAAAAGGAAGGGAACGATGAAATGCCCGAGGAGAATGAAGATGGAAACAGCCTGCCAGCCTTCCGTGTTACGGATGAGGTAGAAACGGGTTTCTTCCGTGATGTTGGCGTACCAGATCAGGAAATACTGGCTGAAGGAAATATAGGCCCAGAACACCGTGAAGGCGAAGAGCAGCTTGCCCATGAGATGGTAATGCTCATCTGTGACGACCTTCTGCAGGTAGCCCAAGCTGCGCAGCCAGGTGACGACCAGAATCGACAGCGCCATGGAGGCCCAGGCACAGCCGGCAAAGATGTACACGCCCCACATGGTGGAAAACCAATTGTAGTCCAAACCCACAAGCCAGTCGAAGGCGGCAAAAGTGACGGTCAGGGCGAAAGGCAGCAGGACGATGCAGGAGAACTGACGGGACCAGATGGTGTGTTTGATGTCGCCATCCTGCTCCTGCTGGAGTGATTTGCCACGCAGGGTGCGGGCAATGAACCAGAGGATGAGGAAGTAGAGTGCAAAGCGGGTGTACCAGGAGAACCAAGTGTTCAGGTTCATGTAACCGAACTTGGTCACAAGCACATGCAGATGGGGATTTTCCACGGCCATGTGATGCAGCGCCTGCTTCACGGTCGTTGGATGATCGGCATGGGCGGCATGTTCCGCAGCGGTGCGATGGTGGCCCATCCACTCATAGAGCGGCTTGTTCACCGCAGTGATGAGAAGGGGAGAGGCAAGAATGGCCAGAGGGACCACCATGTTGGCCAAGTTTTCCCAGATGCGGCGCACGGCAACGCCCCAGCTCGAATTGGAGGCGCTGTGGAGGAGGATCCAGAAGCAGCCGCCGACCACGAAGGTGAAGCAGAAGAAGACGGCGAACAGCCAGGAATAGGCAAAGGTGTCCGTTTTCGTGAAGAAGAACCAAAGGGAAGCCAGGAAACCGAGCCCGCCGAAGAGGCCGAGCGTGTTGATAAGCTTGCCGCCCTTGGCTGGTTCGAATTTTTCTCCGCCCTGGGGCAGATCGTTAAATGTGACGTGGTGACTCATGCCGGGATTCGCGTGATCGTGCCGTTACTGGAGGGGAAGGGTGACGCCAGACTCTTTAGCGGCGATTTGCAGAGAGCGGATGTAGGCCACAATGGCCCAGCGGTCGCGCAAAGTGATGTTGCCGCCGTAGCTGCCCATGAGGCCTTTGCCGTTGGTGATGACATCAAAGATGGCACCATCCGCACGGTAGGCGGCGGCATTGGCAGCATCCAGATTGCCAGGCTGCTGAAAGTTGAAGGCGGTGAGGATGCCGTATTTGGAGGTCACACCCTTGCCGTTGCCGGAGGTGCCGTGGCAGATGGCGCAGTTGATGTTGTAGCGCTGCTCCCCGCGCTTGATGAACTCCGCATTGAAGACAGAGGGATCGCTGGTGATTTCTTCCGGCAGACCGTCGCCGTAGAAGTCACCGACTTTACCGGTGTCGTAGTAACCCAGACCGCTGGTGAAAGCGACGCGGGCGGGCTTGGCCTTAGGACCAACTGCATCAACCGCAGCGACGGCGGGGATTTCGAAACCCATCGGCAGGGTGCCTTTGACCGGGAGGCGGGCTCCGCGGCCATCCGCAAAGAATTCGGTGCCGACCTGGTATTTCACCTTGGCCTGATGATCCATGTCCGGGATGACTTCGAGCGGCGGCAGTTCAGATTTGCTGCCACGGAAACCAAACGCGCTCACGACGATCGCGATGACGAAAAGATAGCTGAGAAAGAAGTACTTCATGGTGCGGGTAAGCGAGGCTTAGATTTCGTCCTCCACGAGTTCGATGTTCTTGCCGCCGACTTTTTCGAGAAGACTCTTGGTGCCTTCCTGGGAGAATTTAGGATCGCGGGCTTCGATGCAGACGAAGAAACCGTCGTCCGAGAACTTGCCGAAGTTCTTGGAAACAAAAAGAGGGTGGTTCCAGCGTGGCAGGCCGATGAGCGCCAGCAGGCCGAACAGGGTGGTGAAGGCGCTGAAGAGAATCGTCAGCTCAAACATCACCGGGAAGAACGCCGGAAGGGTCCAGATGTCGGTGGGCTTGCCCTGCACAACCGTCGGATAGGTTTCGACGATCTTTTGGAGGAAACCAAGGCCGATGCTGCTCCAGAAATTGGTCTGAGTGATCGTTTCCAGAGTGAAGGCGACCGCAGTTCCGGTGATGCCACCGCAGAAGACAAACATGGGCAGCTTGGAGCGTGGGTTGCCCATCGCCTCATCCATTCCATGGATAGGGAAGGGCGAATGCACGTCCCAGCGCTGGTAGCCGGCATCGCGCACATGCTCGGCGGCATGGTAGAGATCCTTCACGCTGTCAAATTCAGCGAGGTAGCCGTGGACTCGTTTGAGGGTGGTGCTCACAGTCAGGGTTCAGTTTAAAATGTTAGGCGGCAACGGGTTTGGCGACGTGACGGTCGGGGTAGTCCATGAGGTCTTCCTCCTGGATGCCCTTCTCAGCGTGGTCGTCCTGGTGCGGGTTCGACTGTGGGAGCACCCCTTTAACTTCGCCGATGGCGATGACAGGCAGGAAGCGCAGGAACAGCAGGAACAGCATCATGAAGAAGCCGAAGGTGCCGAGGAAGGTGTACTTATCGACCCAGGTGGCCTCATAGACGCCCCAGGAGCCCGGCGTCATGTGACGCTCCAGGGTGGTGGCGATGATGACGTAGCGTTCGAACCACATGCCGGCGTTCACGAACATGCAGACAATCATGACGACCCACACATTGTGGCGGCACCAGCGGCTCCAGAAGAGCTGCGGAGCAAACACGTTGCAGCTGAACATCCAGTAGTAGGCCCAGGTGGAAGGACCGGTGAGACCACGCAGCGTGAAGGCGGCAGCTTCATACGGATTGGCGCTGTAGTAGGCCACGAAGAGCTCCATGCAGTAGGCGTAACCGACGATCGTACCCGTGAGGAGGATGATCTTGGCCATGTTGTCCACGTGCTTGGCCGTGATGAGGTCATCCAGGCCGTAGATGCGGCGCACAGGAAGCATGAGGGTCAGCACCATCGCGAAACCACCGAAGATGGCGCCTGCGACGAAGTAGGGAGGGAAGATGGTGGTGTGCCAGCCGGGAACGATGGAGGTGGCGAAGTCGAAGGACACGACGGAGTGCACGGAGAGCACCAGCGGTGTGGAGAGAGCGGCCAGAAGCATGTAGGCGGTCTCATAATGGCTCCAGTGGCGGTTGCCACCGCGCCAGCCGAGGGCGAACAGGCCGTAGAGGAACTTCTTCAAGCCCGGGCGGCAACGGTCACGCAGCGTGGCAAGGTCTGGCACGAGACCCAGGAACCAGAACACTGCGGAAACGCTGAAGTAAGTCGAAACGGCGAACACGTCCCAGAGCAGGGGAGATTTGAAGTTCTGCCAGATGGCGTTGGCGTTCGGAATTGGCGCGAGGAACCACACCATCCAGACACGACCGACGTGGAAGGCCGGGAACAAACCGGCGCACATCACGGCGAAGATCGTCATGGCTTCCGCAGCACGGTTCACGGAGGTGCGCCACTTCTGGCGGGTGAGGAACAAAATGGCGGAAATGAGTGTACCGGCGTGGCCGATACCGATCCAGAACACGAAGTTGGTGATGTCCCAAGCCCAGGCGACCGGCTGCTTCTGACCCCAGACACCGACGCCGGTGGAGATGAGGTAGGTAAAGCAGAAGACCATCAGTCCGGTGAGCAACACGGAAGGCACAAACAGGATCCACCAGAGGGCGGGCTGCTTGTTTTCCACGATGCCGCAGATGCGGTTCGTGATCCACGAATAGGAGCGGTTGTTCAACACCAGCGGCTCGCGTTCGAGAATGCGCGGGGTGTTAGATGCTGTAGCGGAGGCGTCCATGTGTCCGGGTTAGTATTGATTGTTGCTCCACACGGCGATGTTCTCTGCGCCGGGCATGTTCTTGTTCGGATTGCGCAGACGGGCGAGGTAGCTCGTGCGAGGGCGGGTGCCGATGTACTTGAGCAGCTGGTAGTTGCGGGGCGATTCCGGGATGCTCTTCGTTGGATCCTTGAGATCTTCGTAGCCCTTGATCTGGACGATGGCGCTGTTTCTGTCGGCCAAGTCCCCGAAGACGATCGCTTCTGCCGGGCAGGACTGCTGGCAGGCGGTTTTGACAGTGTCGGTCGGCACGCGGAAGTCCTTGGAGTCGCGCTGCACCTGCTTCTGCAGAATCTTGGCGGATTCGAGGCGCTGCACGCAGTAGGTGCACTTCTCGATGACACCACGCATACGGACGGTGACGTTCGGATTGCGCTGAAGGCGGATGCTTTCGTCCTCACGCTTCTCACCCAGAGGGCCGGCGTAAAGATTGCCGACTTTCATGCCGAGCACGGTGGTGTCGATCAGCGGGTTGCGCTTGTTGTAGTCGAACCAGTTGAAGCGGCGGGCGGTGTAAGGGCAGTTGTTCGCGCAGTAGCGGGTGCCGATGCAGCGGTTGTAAGCCATGGCGTTGAGGCCATCTGGCGTATGGACGGTGGCGTTCACCGGGCAGACGGTTTCGCACGGAGCGGATTCGCACTGCTGGCAGGCCAGCGGCTGGTGCACCATTTCGGCGTTTTCCAGCTGCTCAGGCGTGGCGTTGTCTTCGGCCCAGGTGCTTTCCTGTTCGACTTCGTTCTTGCCCCACTTTGGCACGGCGAAGTAGCGATCCATGCGGATCCACTGCATCACGCGTCCTTTGCGGACCTGATCTTTGCCGACGACTGGAATGTTGTTTTCGCTCTGGCAGGCGACGAGGCAAGCCGTGCAACCGATGCACTTGCTCAGATCGATGGACATGCCCCACTGGTGCTGCTTCTCGTAGTCGAAGCCGTCCGGGTTCTCTTCGGATTTCACCCCGACCTGGCCTTTGTAGAAGGAAATGTTTTCCGGGATGTGGCTGTCCATGCCGGTCTTCTGGGCGAAGGCCACATCTTTGTTGAAGGTGTCGAGGGTACCTTCACGGTACACCGCACGGCCTTCCATGGTGTTCTGGCTCTGCGTGATCGCCAGTTCAGCGATGGTGGGGAGCACTTCGATCTTGGCACCACTCAGGACGAACGTGCCGGGCTTCGTGCGCAAAACGTAAGCGTTCACGCCGCGGTCAGCACTGACCATGCCAACACCGATCTGGCCGTAGCCCAGAGGCAGGGTAATGGAATTGGACACATGCCCGGGAGCTTCGATGGCGGGGATTTCGATCGAAATATCACCAACGGTAATTTTGACGTGCTGGCCTTCCTTGAGGCCCAGACGGCGGAAGGTGACGGAGCCAATCCAAGCCGCGTTTTCCCAAGTGAGTTTCGTCACTGGATCCGGAGCTTCCTGAAGCCAGGCGTTGTTGACGTAGCGGCCGTCATAGACGCTGGAGTCGGCGACGAGGACGACTTCGAGCGCATCGTCCGTCGGAGCGACGACAGGCGCAGCCTTGGCGAGGATGCCAGCAACGGCGGCGACATTCGGAGCCGTGGTCGCCTTGGCGTAAGCGGAGCCTTTGAGGAAGCCGTCACGCAGGGTGAAATTCCATTTCTTTTCGTCGAGGCTGCCAGCCACGGTGGCGAAAGTATCGCGCACGGCGGTGTAGGCGGCGTCTTCGGCGGGGGCAGCAGGTGCGGCACCGGCGGCGGCTGGCGCAGCAGCTTCGACCGGACCCAGCTTTTTGCGGCCAAGCAGGGCAAGCAGAACTTCCACACGGCTTGCACCGTCATAGAGAGGAGCGATCATCGGCTGGACGATCGAGTAGGTGCCATCAGCGGCACGTACATCTCCCCAAACTTCAAGGTAGTGGGCAGCTGGAATGTGCAGCGCAGCCTGACGAGAAGTGACGTTTTTCTGCGTGCCGACGTGAATGAGCTTCACGCCCTTGTCTGCCACAAGTTTGGCCAGTGCGGTAGCGTCTGGCCCGTCGTAGTAGAGGCTGGAAGGAGTCAGCGATAGGAGGGTCTTGACCTGACCGCCGGCAATTGCCGTCTGCAGATCGGCGAAGGTGCCGAGTTCAGGGGAAGGAGCGCCTTGAAGCAGATCGATCGTCGAACCGTAAGCGCCAAGGGCGTTGTTGATCGAAGCGACCAGCGCATGCACTTCCGCGCCGTAGCGGGAACCGGCGAGGACGACGGCCTTGCCTTTGTTGTCGATCAAATCACGCACGGCAGGTGCGATCCACTCTTTGAGGCTGGCGGGCGCGGTGTCGGCCAGAGCCTTGGCGGAGGCGTCTCCCAGCTGAGCAGCGATCACAGCTGCGGCCACAGGGATGAGACTTGCCGCGATCGGTTTGCGGTGATCGGCCATGCCGCCGGTCAGCGTGTAGCGATTTTCCAAGACGTAGAGGCGGTTCATTTCCGCTTCGGTCGTTTCCTTTGTCTTGGCACGATGCTTGGTGAAAGCAGAGATGGGCTCGCCTGCCACGGGGTCCACCCCGAGGAAGTCGCAGTCCAGGGAGAAAATGCGCATCGCGGAGCCGAGCTTCACGAAGGGCTTCACATCGGCGCCCAGCACTTCCTTGTTGGCAGCGGCCTGGCCTTCGCCACCCACGGCTTCGTATTGGAACAGTTTGATCTGCGGGAAGGCAGCCTTCACCTCGCCCAGCAGGCGCTGGTAGGTCGGGGAAGTCGAGCCGCCCATCACGATGCCAAGGCTGGCACCCGAGGACTTTTTCGCTTCATCAATGGCTGCGGCGAGCAGTTCGTTCGCCTTGGCCCAGGAAAGTTCTTTGCCAGCGCCCATCGGCTTCTGGGAGCGCTCAGGATCGTACAGATCCAGCACGGAGGCCTGTGCAAAGCTGTTAAGCCCTCCACCCAGCGGGTGAAGCGGATTGCCAGCAAGGTGCGTTGGACGACCTTCATGCGTGGTGACCACCAGAGGCACAGCACCACCGTTTTGGGGCATCGTGGTTGCGTACAGGAGCGACTTGCCCGGCACCATCCATTCGACGTGCTGGGTGTAAGGCAGGATGTTGACGAGGGGACGGCGGCAGCTGGCCAGACCCATCATGCCCACGCTGGCACCCATGATCTTCAAAAATTCACGACGGCTGTTCTCACGCTCTTCGTCGTTCAGGCTGTCTCCCGCAGGGAATTCCTGGCCCAGATTTTTCAAGAAATCTTCACGACGGTCCAATTCGGCGACACTGCGCCAATAGCGCTTGGCGTTCTGCGGCTCCTCAGGATGCTTCCAAATACGTTTCATGTGTCAGTAAAAGGGGCGCGGGGGTTAGCGATGGCAGGTGGTGCAGGATTCCGGCGGCTGAATCTGCCAGTGCTTCTTGATCTGGGTGCCCACTTCAGTCTGGGTCACGTTTTTACCGTAGGTTTTCTCCGCGAGAGCGACGATCTGTTCAAGATTGTCAGCTTTGGCACCTTCACCGCCGATGGTGGTGGCGATCTCGGCTGCTGGAACCTTCTTGTCGATAAGAGTCTTGTAGAACTCGTTGCGCTTCAGGTCGCTGGGCTGGTAGTCCAGCTTGGTGACGAACTCGAGAGGGCGGAGGTTCTTCTCAGGATTGCGGTGGCAGTCAAGGCACCAGCCCATGGACTGCGACTGATCGTGGCGGACGACTTCCATTTCGTTGATCTTGCCATGGCAGGAAACGCAGGAGATGCCGCGGTTGAGATGCGCGCTGTGATTGAAGTAAACGTAGTCAGGCGCCTTGTGGACCTTGACCCATGGGATGGACTTGCCGGTTTCGTTGGCTTTGATCACCATCTCCAGCTTGGGAGAATTGCTGCGGATGTTGCCTTTGCCCGGGCCATGGCAGTTGAAGCAGGTCTGGTTGGTCGGCACGTTCGAGTGACTGGAGGTCTCCACGAAGCTGTGACAGTACCGGCAGTCGAGCGCGAGCTGTCCTGCATGAATCTTGTGTGAGAATGGCACCGGCTGCGTCGGTTCATAACCTACGCGAGTGTATTTCGGTGTGAAGTAGTAGGCAATGCCGACACTCACGCCGAAGGCAATGAACACGACGGCAATGGCGAGCTTGAGCGGCAGCCAGTTGGTCCAACGCGGAAAAAAGTTACCCATAGAAAGTGTCGGCAGATGAGCTTGTGAAAAATTTCACAAGGAAGTCCAGAATAGGGAGACGTGAGCAGGTTTGCAACCGTCATCTTGATTTTTTTGAACTTTTGTATGCAATCCTTGTCTATTGCGATTCTGTCGCAAAAAAAGCTGCTGGAGCGCGTTTTTCCCGCCTCTGGGGTTCAACCCCACTCGACCCAGAGTACATTGTGCTCAAAATCCAAGGTTACACGATAGTCCTCCAGCAGATAGGTGCCGAGACGTGACGGCCCGGGCATAACATCCACCTGCGCAAAGGGGTAATAGGATCCGAACAGGCCGAGCGCCTTGAACTCCAGCACGCGCACATTTGCCTCCTTCGGAGTCTGCGCGCCACCGACGCCCGTAATCAGGTAGTTTCCTCCCACGTCCCAACCGCCATTCTTGTAACCCAGCACCTCGGCGACGCGGCGGTCCAGTTGCACGCCGAAAACAGAACCTGAATCGACCACGGCCTCCCAGGAAAGCTTGCTGTATTTGAGCAAAGTCGTTGGCACGCCGTGTTTCATGCTGAGGCTGGCCTTGTGCATGTGCTTGCGCACCTGACCTGGAAAACTGCGGGTAATGCCAAACTCAAACTCCTCCTTCAAAAAATCGAGGGTCGCATACTTGCAGTTCCTGGCCAGCATGTTCACGCCAAGAAGGGAGACCCCCAAATGCTCCTTGAGAATGCCCGCACCCAGAGTCGTTCGCTGCATGCGGACGATGCAGGGCAGGTTTTCCAGACGCCAGGTGCCGATTTGAAGCGTCGGGATGATGGCGGCCATGCCTGGTACGTTTTCCAGCACTCCCGCCATGGTGGGCCTCACCTGCGGCACCGTGCGCATGCCGTACTCCACCGCTTGTTCAGCATCGAACACGCTCATGGCCGCCCCGGTGTCGAGCATGTACTTGGTCGGTTTGTGGCCATTGAGGCTGACTTTGAGATACGGGATGCCCCTCTCATAGTACATGGGCATCTTGACCACCCCCTCAGGCGGCGGAACGCTGTTCGTTCGTATGTTGAAGCCGCCTTTGCTCGCGGGCTTGAGTTCGGAGGCTGAGATCGCCTGCGCCTGCAACTGCTTCTGCACCGTCTCTGGCACCGCCTCTCTTTTCACCGCGAACGAATCGGCACACCCGGGGAGACAGGCCAGGGCGACGGTCGTCAGCGCCATTCTTAGGATGATGGTGAAATGCAGACCATTCATGATACGCAAGCCTTCCGTTGGGGATTGCCACTGTCAACCAGCAGCGCTCACAAGAGTTGCGTTCTCACCGCTCCAGCCAGAGCACATTGCTGCGAAAATCCACCGTCAATCGCGTGCCCTGCCAGAACCGTGAACCGATGCGCTTTGGGCCGGGCATGACATACAGGGTGGCTCCCGGATGAGTCTCCCCGCACAGTGTGGCCGCAGGAACTTGGATCGTGCGCGCACCCACCTGATCCGCCCGCACGCTGCCGCCGACGCCGCTCAAGATCAAACCTTCGCCCATGCCCATGCCATCGTGCGCATGGCCCAGACGGGCGGCAGTGCTTTGATCGATCACGATGCCCCAGGTCGAACCCGAATCCACCACCGCGTCCCAGGAGATGCCGCCGGAGCTGACCCGGATGACGGGCATGCCGTTCACCCAGCGCAAGGGCGTACGCGTCACCACACCCCGAGTGGGCTGAAACGTATTAGAGAATCCCAGCTCCACCGTGTTGCGCTGGTAGTCGATGGTCAGAAAGCTGCAGTGCCGGCGCAAGTGATCCATGCCGAGGATGGCGCTGCCCAGCCCATTGGGCCGAAAGCTGGAAATGCCACGCACCAAGCACCGCACGTTTGTAGCGTGCCATTGGCCGAGATCCATGGTGCTCATCACCGCCTGGCTGGCTCCTGCGGTACCATGAACGCCGCGAATCTGCAGCCGGTGCCCGCCGGAGGGGAGAAGACCGCAGTCCGTGGCCACATCGGGCTCGAAGACGCTCAGCGTTGCGCCGGTGTCCAGGAGCAGAGAAATGGGGCGCTGGCCGTTGATGCTGGCCATGATGTGCGGCGTTCCCGCACGCAGCTGCATCGGCACCGCCACATCCGCCCCGGGATTCTGCGGCCCCATCGGCAGAAACGGCATCATGCACGATGACATCAAACACGCGATCAGAAGGGCGAAGAACGTTTTCATGCGGCTGACACATGAATACCTCCTTTCCGCACCTGTGCATCCGGTGCTTTTGCCATGAGGCATGACGATTCGTTCAAATCACACACAAATCCTTGTGCCCAGCAGCGTATTATCGGAGATTTCCTTTTTGCCGACCTGAATGACAGCCTACCTGATTCGACGCCTATTGCTCATCCCGCCGACTCTCATCGGCATGACGTTGGTGGTGTTTTTGATCATTCGCTTCACTCCTGGGGGCCCGATGGAGCAGGCTCTGCTGGAAGCACGCATGAAAAGCGACGGGCAGCGCGGCGGCACGAACCGTCAGCAATCCAGCGGCCTGACCCCTGCACAGCTGCTGAAACTGCAGGAGCAGTACGGACATGATAAACCCTTCCTGATCGCCTATGCCTCATGGCTGGGCGCCTGGCCGAAAGAGACAAATCGTTCCCGCGCTGAATACGCCGAGGGCAAAACGGAAACGGAAGTCAAAATCCCCGGCACCGCGAGCCTGGTGGTGGTGAAGCGGACGGCCCAGAACACTGCGGAGATCATGCCAAGCAAGGAAGTGGACTCCTCCTCGTGGAGAGCCCGCATCATCACGCCGGAGCAGCAAAAGATCGAATGGGAGAAGGTGAATCCCGGCCAGAAACTCGACAAACCCCAGCCATACGTGGCGCTCATCTATCAGCCGAAATTCGCCGGAGTGCTGGAGGGCAATCTCGGTGACTCCACGCGCTACAGTGAACCGGTGTGGACGATGATGAAGCGACGGTTTCCGATTTCTCTGTTCTACGGCATCACCTCCATTCTGCTGACTTACCTGGTATGTGTGCCGCTGGGTGTCTTGAAGGCCATCAAGCATCGCACTCCCACAGACACCGCCACCTCGGTGCTGATCTTCTTTGGCTATGCGATTCCTGAATTCGTGCTCGGCGTGTTTTTGATGGTGATCTTCGCCGCACGGCTGCGCTGGTTTCCGCTGGAAGGTTTTGTGAGCGTCAATTTCGCGGAACTCAGCTTCTTCGGCAAAATCTACGATCTCCTTCATCACGCCTTCCTGCCGCTGTGCTGCTACATGGTCGGCAGCTTCGCGGGATTGACGATGCTGGTGAAAAACAACCTGCTCGACCAGCTTGCGAGCGATTACGTGCGGACTGCGGTGGCCAAGGGCGTGGAGTTCAAACGCGCCGTCATCGGGCATGCTTTGCGAAACTCCTTCATCCCTGTGGCTGCCACGATGGGCCAGGCGCTCACGGTGCTCGTGGCCGGCAGCTTCCTCGTGGAACGTATTTTTGACATCGATGGATTCGGCCTCATGGGATTCAACGCCTTGCTGGAAAAGGATTATCCCATCGTCATGGCCACCGTCACCGTGAGCGGACTGCTGCTCATGCTCGGCAACCTGCTTTCCGACATGATCACCGCACGACTGGATCCCCGCATTCGATTTGAGTGATGAACCGCAAACTCTCCATCGCAGCCATCACCCTCGGTGCTCTTGCCATTCTCGGCGAGTTGTGCGGCATCTTGATTCCCACCGTTTCCTGGTTCTTCGACAATGGTCGTACCTTTGGCTGGGTCAGCTCGGTGCTGCTGATCGTCGGCGGCATTCTCGGTCTGCGGTTCCTGCCGCGTGAGATCCGCTGGACGCCGGTGACCTTGCAGCGTTTCCGCCGTTTCCGCAGCATTGGCCGCGGCTGGTGGTCGTTCCGCATTCTGCTGGTGCTGATCGCCCTGGCGATGCTGGATCAGGCCCTGGTGGGCAAGCGGGCGCTGCTGGTGCGCTGCGATGGTAAAACGTATTTCCCCGCGTTCTCCCAGAAGCGTTATCAGGCGCAGGACTTTGGCCTCGCTGGGGAGCAGGAGGCGAACTATCGCGAACTGAAGGAGCGCCTGAACAAGGAGAAGCGCGGCTTCGTATGGATGCCGCTGGTGCCATGGGACCCGGTGCTGGACACGGACTCGCTGCAATCGATCACGCTGGAGCAGCGTGGTGGCGTGTGGTTCAAGCCGGGTGATGCCGAGCCCTATTCGGGACGCGCGCAGCAGTTCTATGCGGATGTGCCGACGCAAAAGCACACGGACACACGTTTCCGCAAAGGCCTGCCAGATGGAGAGTCGCTGGGCTACTCACGCACTGGCGCGCTGGCGCTTTCCGCCTACTACAAGGCTGGGGTGAAAGACCGTGAAAAATGGACCGGTGAGATGCCGCAGGAGGAGTTTGAGAAAGCAGCGGTCACCTCCTATGAAATGATCATTTATCCGGCGATTCCACCGTTGTGGAAGGCAGGTCATTACCTCGGCACGGACAGCCGTGGCTGGGATGTGCTGGCGCAGATTTATGGCGGATGGCAGCTCAACCTGAAGGCGATTTTGCTGTTCATTCTTTTCACCTACGGTGTTGGCATCATCATCGGTTTGCTGATGGGTTTTCTCGGCGGCTTTTTTGACATCGCCATGCAGCGTTTCATCGAGATTCTCGATGAGCTGCCCTTCCTCTACATCGTGATGATCCTGATCAGCATCATCGGCGTGGCCAACATGAACCTGCTGATTCTCCTGGGTGTGATCTGCTTCTTCTCCTGGACGAGCCTGACCTACTCGCTGCGTGCGCTGGCTTACAAGGAAAAGGAGCGTGACTACATCGCCGCCGCCCGCCTGCAAGGAGCGAGCACCTGGCGCATCCTCACGCGCTACCTGCTGCCGAACATGCTCGCCACCATCGTGACAAAAATCCCCTTCAGCGTCGCCGCCATCATTTCATCGCTCACCGCACTGGCGTTCCTTGGCTTTGGCCTGCCGGAAACTTATCCGCAGTGGGGCTGGCTGTTTGACGACGGCACCAGCCACCTTTCCGCCGTGTGGATCTCCATCTCGATGTTCAGCGTGATGGTCTTCATCCTTCTGCTCGTCACATTTGTCGGTGAAGCGCTGCGTGAGGCGTTCGATCCGAAGAAGTTCACCACCTATCAATGAAGCTCGCTGTTCCCCGTTTGCTGTTGGCTTTTACCACCGCCGCCATCTTTGGCGGTGCGCTGCATGCCGCAGATTTTCCGCCGTATGATGGCACCAAGGAGCGCGAGGCCTTTTGGAGCTTCTATAACAAGAAGGTGCTCGCAGGACTGCAGGGTCAGGAGAAGAAACTGCCCGAATTGATCGCGAAGGAAGCTGACGCAGCGAAGAAAGCGGAGCTGGAGGCCCAGCTCACCGCGACACGCGAACGCCTGAAGAAGCCGGAGTACTTCACCTTCGCCAAACCGGAGGATGTCCCGGCAGATTTGAAATGGGAGAACGGCATGGATGAGCCGGAGATCGGTGACTCCCATGCCAAGAAAGGCGGTACGATGCGCCAGTATGTTCTCTCGTTTCCTCCCACGCTCCGTGTACTCGGCGAGAACAGCAACAGCTCCTTCCGCGGCTACCAGTACGACGATGTGGAGATGGCGTTGATCAGCCTGCATCCGGAAACCGGGCGCGTGATTCCTGCGATAGCGAAAGAGTGGGCCGTGGCCCCGGACAATCGCACGGTGTATTTCCGCATCGACCCGGATGCGACCTTCTCCGACGGCACGCCGATCGAGGCGGACGACTTCTTCAACCAGTTCTACATGCAGCTCAGCGAGTACCCGAAGAACCCCTTCGGCAATCAGTGGTATGGGGAGAACTACGCGAACATCACGCGCTACGATGCGCGCACGTTGTCCATCTCGCTCACGGAGCCCAAGCCGCTTGCGGCTTATTATGTGAACACCACTCCCATGTCCCGCCGTTTCTACAGCGAGTTTGGACCGGACTTTGAACAACGCTATCAGTGGCGCTGCCGGCCGACCTCCGGGCCCTATGTGATCCGCGAGGAGGACATCCATTTCGGTCGCGACATCGCTCTTACACGCGTGAAAAACTGGTGGGCACGGGACAAAAAATTTTCCCGCTATCGCTACAACGTCGATCACATCGTTTATCGTGTCGTGCGTTTGCAGGAGAAGGTGATGGAGCTGTTCCGGCAGGGCGAACTGGACGTCGAAGAGCTCATGATGGGCATCCCGGAATACTGGTATGAAAAGCTGGAGATCCCCGAGGTGCACAAGGGCTACATCCACAAGGCGAAGTTCTACAACGTCTGGCCGGGCTCTCACGCGGGCCTGTGGCTGAACTGTGCGGTGGCACCGCTGAACAACAAGGAGGTGCGCCTGGGCCTCAGCTACGCCACGAACTACCAGAAGGTGATCGACTTCGATCTGCGCGGCGACTTTCAGCGCCTCAATTGCTTCAGCAAAGGCTTCCCGCTCATCGGCGATCCGCCCATCACTGCGAGGCCCTTCGATGTGCAGCTGGCGCGTGAGCATTTCGCCAAAGCCGGATACACCAAGCTCGGCAATGACGGCGTACTGGTGAATGACAAAGGCGAGCGCCTGTCCGTGACCATCCTGCATCGCAAGGTGGAGATCATTCAAAAGGTCATGCAGCGGCTCAAAGAGGAGGCGATCAAAGCCGGCGTGGAATACAAACTCGAAGGCCTCGAAAGCACGTCCTATTTCCAGAAGGCCACGCAGAAGAAGCATCAGATCGCGTCCGTGGCTTTCAGCGTGACGCCGCCGATTCCTGATCACTACCAGGCCTGGCATTCGAAGGATGCGTTCATGGAAGACGGCAAAACGCCGAAGCCGAACACCAACAACCTCTGCAGTTTCGCCGATCCGCGCATGGACAAATTCTGCGAGGACGAACGCCACGCGACGACGATCGAGGAGATCCGCAAAGCCTCCTGGGGTGCGGACCAGATCATCTACGACGAGGCCGCATGGATTCCCGCCTATGAACAGAACTACTACCGCTGCGCCTACTGGCGCTGGGTGAAGTGGCCGGAGAAAACCTTCAACGTCGCTGTCAGCGAACTGCCGATGTCCAACCACGTGCACTGGATCGACGAAGATGTGAAACGTGAAACCGAAGCCGCGATGCGCGCCGGAAAAACCTTCCCCGAAACTGATCAGGTCTTCGATCACAACCTCAAAGCAGGAGGAACCAAGTAATGCCAACACCTCTGCTCGAAGTCCGCAATTTGCGCGTCGGTTTCCAGACCGATGAAGGTTTGCTAACCGCCGTCGATGGGGTCGATTTTGTCCTTGAAGCCGGCAAGACACTCGGAGTCGTCGGTGAAAGCGGCTGCGGCAAAAGCGTGACGGCCATGAGCCTGATGCGTCTGCTGCCACAGCCTGCCGGGCGCATTCTCAGCGGCGAAGTACTCCTCGAAGGCCGCGATCTCACGAAGCTGCCGATCGACGCCATGCGGAAGATTCGCGGCAATGACATCGCGATGATCTTTCAGGAGCCGATGACGGCCCTGAATCCTGTGCAGCCTGTCGGCATGCAGATCATTGAGGCGATTCAGCTGCATGAACCCACCACACCTGCCAAGGCGCTCAGGCGCGCTGTTGAACTCATGGAATGGGTCGGCATCCCTGCGCCCGAACAGCGTGTGAACGAGTATCCGCACCAGCTCAGCGGCGGCATGCGCCAGCGCGTGATGATCGCCATGGCGCTCTCCTGCCATCCGAAGGTCCTCATTGCCGACGAGCCGACCACGGCACTGGATGTCACCGTTCAGGCACAGATCCTCGACCTCCTGAAACGTCTGCAAAACGAAACGGGAATGGCGGTCATTTTGATCACCCATGACCTCGGTGTGATCGCTGAAACCTGCGATGACGTCGCCGTCATGTATGCGGGTCGCATCGTCGAACGCGGACCGGTGTATCCGATTTTCGCCAAACCACAGCACCCCTATACGCAGGGTCTCATCCGCTGCCTGCCAAAGCTTGATCATCCGCCCAAGACGACGCTGCCCGTCATCCCGGGCATGGTTCCCAGCCTCAGGGACATGCCTGCAGGCTGCCGCTTTGCCTCGCGCTGTCCGAACCCGCACAGCACCGATGTTTTAAACACCCGCCAGCCCTGGAAAGAATGCGGCAGCGGCCATGGTGTGGAAGCCTGCGCGTGCTTTGCCTCTCAAATCTCCGCGTCATGAGCCTTCTCTCCGTTCAAAATCTCAAGATGCACTTCCCGGTGCGTGGCGGTGTGTTTTACACCACCCAGGCTGTGTGCAAGGCTGTGGATGGTGTGAGCTTCGAGCTGAAAGCAGGCGAAACGCTGGGCCTCGTCGGTGAAAGCGGCTGTGGGAAGTCCACGGTGGCCCGCTCCGTGGTGCGACTGCTCAAGCCCACCTCGGGCAATGTGATCTTCAATGGCCACGACATCTCCACGCAGTCACAGAGCGCGCTGCGCAGCCAGCGCCGTGAAATGCAGATGATCTTCCAGGATCCTGCCGAGTCGCTCAATCCAAGGCACACCATCGGGCAGATCTTGGAGGAACCCTTCATCATTCAGAAGATGGGGACTCGCGCAGAACGGGCGGAATGGTCCGTCGAGCTGCTCAAGCGTGTCGGTTTGCCGGCAGATGCCATGCATCGCTATTCCTTCGAATTCAGCGGCGGTCAGCGGCAGCGCATTGGCATCGCGCGTGCGATCGCCTTGAATCCCAAGCTCATTGTCTGCGACGAGCCGGTCTCTGCGCTCGATGTCTCGGTGCAAAGCCAGGTGCTCAATCTGCTGCTCGAACTGCAGCGTGACATGGGGCTGAGCTACTTGTTCATCGCTCACGGGCTTAATGTGGTGAAGCACATGAGCGACCGCGTGGCGGTGATGTATCTCGGCAAGATCGTCGAGCTTGCGCCAGCCAGCGAACTCTATCAAAACCCGCGCCATGCCTATACCAAGGCATTGCTCGACGCGATCCCCATCGCTGATCCGACGCAGCGCCGTGCACGCCAGCTCCTGCGCGGTGATGTGCCTTCGCCGATCAATCCGCCCGCCGGCTGCGCCTTTGGCCACCGCATGAAGCATCCCAAGTGGGAGCAGAGTGTGGGCATGGATCTCACGCTCAAGGAAATCTCACCGGGGCACTTCGTGCAGCCTTGTCCGTGCTGCACGTGATGAAATGATGCAGGCATCGCTGCCTGCATGGCGAGATGACTGCGGGCAGGAGGTGCCCGCATCACTTTTCCATCAATGCGAGGTCGCCTTCTCCGAGCCAAGGCCGGTGTGGGCGCGGACTTTGAGCTCGGCGAATTTGACCTCCGCTTCGGGATCGCGTGCGCTCAAAAGAGTGCCCAGCCAGGCGGCGAGGAAACCGATGGGAATGCTGACGATGCCGGGATTGCTGAGCGGGAAGGGGGCGGCCTTGCCGTAAATGCCACTGGGGCTGAGCAGGATGAGAACGATGGAAACCACCAGACCGGTCGCCAGACCAGCGACGGCGCCGGTGGTGTTGAAGCGTTTCCAAAACACACTGAGCACGATGACAGGCAGATTCGCCGAAGCGGCGACCGAGAACGCAAGACCCACCAGGAAGGCGGCATTCACGGTTGGCCCCAGATAGATGGCGAACCCGATGCTGGCGGCTCCCACACAGAAAGCCGTGATGCGGGCGACGCGGATTTCCTGGCCCGGGCGGTTCTCTTTGCCGTGATGAATGACGTTGGAATAGAAGTCATGTGCAAAGGAGGCGCTGGCGCTCATGGTCAGACCGGCGACGACTGCGAGGATGGTGGCGAAGGCGACGGCGCTGATGAAGGCGAAGAAGAACTCGCCGCCCAGCACCTTGGCGAGGATCGGTGCGACCATGTTGACATCCAGCTTCCCATCGGTGGTGAGCTTGGCCTTTTCGATAATGGTCGCGGCGCCGAACCCAAAGAGGGTGGTCATGATGTAGAACAGACCGATGATGGCCATGGCCCACACCACGCTGGAGCGCGCCGTCTTGGCATCTGGCACGGTGTAAAAACGCACCAGGATGTGCGGCAGACCTGCGGTGCCGAGCACGAGGCCGAGGCAGAGCGAAATGAGGTCGATCGGTCCCCAGGGTCCGGCAACGGCGACACCAAATTTGAGGCCTGGTTCCATGAGGTTTTTCGGCGCGGCGCTGCCGCCGTAGTCGGCGTGAGCGACGGCGTTGAAGAATTCGGTGAAGCTGAAGTGATGGAACTTAAGCACGAGGTAGCTGAGCATGATCGCACCGACCATGAGCAGGAGCGCCTTGATGATTTGCACCCAGGTGGTGGCCAGCATGCCGCCGAAGACGACATAGACGAGCATCAGCAGGCCCACGCCGATCACAGCCGGCTCGAAGGGGATGCCGATCAACTGCTTGATGATGGCACCTGCGCCGACCATCTGAGCGATCATGTAAAAGGTGGAGACCACCAGCGTGCTGAGGGATGCGAGCGCACGCACCGGGCGCGGCTTGAGCCGGTAGGCCAGCAGGTCGGCCATGGTGTATTTGCCGGCGTTGCGCAGCGGTTCGGCGACGATGAGCAGGACCGTGATGTAGGCGACCAAGAAGCCCACGGAATACATGAACCCGTCATAACCAGCGACGTAGATCATGCCAGAAATGCCCAGGAAACTCGCGGCGCTCATGTAGTCACCGGCAACGGCCAGGCCGTTCTGCCAGCCGGTGATGCTGCGGCCGGCGGCGAAATAGGCGCTGGCTCCGGTGTTTTTCTTGGCCGCCCAGAAGGTGATGAGAAGCGTGAGGCCGACGAAGGCCAGGAACATGATCAGGGGAGTGTTCATCGAGAGGGAAAGAAGCAAAGAGGGAAGGAAGATGCAGCAGGAGAGCAGAGATCAATCGTGACCGTGGATCACAGCAGCAGCCGATTTGTCCCACTTGGCGGCGACGCGCACATAGAGAAAGGCCAGGACCCAGGCCATGATGAACTGCGACAGGGCGAACACGTAGGCCACATTCACTTCACCCCAGACCTTCTGTTTCATCATCTCGGGGAAATAACCCACCAGCACCGGCAGCGCGATGTAATAGAGCATGCAGAAAATAAAAGCCGGAAGGATGAAGGCTTTCTTTTGCGCCAGCAGTGCACGGAATTCGGGTTTCGCCTCGAGGGCTTCCCAGTTCACAGGTGATTTTTCGCTCATAGTGGGGCGGAGAGTATGGAGACAGACGCTGGATGGCAAGAGTGGAAAGCAGCGGAGATGAAAATGCCCCGGGTTTTCGGTTTCTGCCGACAGACCGTTGCTTGACTCTTTATCAAGCATCTTGAAATGGGCTGATGATTCCTCGGCAAAAATGCGCGCATTGCGGGAAACTCGCGGATTTTAAAGACGAGTTCTGCACCTCCTGCTGGAGTCATCGTACCAAGGGGAAGGTGCTGACCCCGGAGCAGATTACCACGTGCGAGGCGCAGTATGCCGCATTGAGTGACAATAAACGCTGGCAGGCTGAACTGGGGACATGGCAGAACCGGCTGCTGCTTCCGGCCATCCTGATGGTCCTCTGGAGCCTTTACGGGGTTTTTAGCCTGCTGCCCTTCTATTTAAAATTCGGTGTGGGCCAGCTTGAGCTCGCCATCAACGTGTTTTGCTCGGCGAGTTTTGCCATTGGCGGTTATTTAGTTGGCGGAGCCAGGGCGCTCAGGACCGCCTGCTGGTTGCTGATTGTCGCCAGCCTCGCCGCCACTTATCACAGTGGAGACTATTTGCTGGATGTGCTGCACGATGAGGCAGAAATCGACAAGGGGTTTCTTTACAGCTGCATTCGTCTGCTGTTCTGCGGTGCGATTCAGATCTCGTCCATCCAGATTCTGCGCCTCAAACGCCCTGCTGACTAATCTTTGCACGGTAAAGGTCAGTGCGGATTGCCACCACAAAAACGGCTTCCAGCCATGGTTTGCGCGGCTTGTTCCTTGAGTGGTGAATGTCCCTGCGCCACTGGTGCGTCCTAATGGAAGCATGGATCGTCATCGGACTGCTCGTCGGAGCCGTCATCGCCTTTGCCACGGAAAAAATCTCCGTGGATCTCGTCACTTTGTCGATGCTGTGCGTGCTGGTTATGTGCGGCATTTTGAAGGCTGACCGCGCCTTTGCCGGATTTGGAGATCGGGTGATCATCCTGCTGGCGGCGATTTTTGTGATCGGTGCCGCGCTGCGTGAGACCGGCGTGCTGGACATGATGGGCGGTGTGCTGGCGCAGACTTTTGGCACCCAGCCGAAGCGGCTCATGGGTTTCATGATGGCCGTGGTGGGCGGTGTGTCCGCCTTCATGAACAACACCACCGTCACCGCCGTGTTTGTGGGTCCGGTGATGGGCCTCTCGCGCAAGCTGCGCATCCCGCCCTCACGCCTCCTGATGCCACTGGCTTTTGCCTCGCTGATGGGTGGTACGTGCACACTGATCGGCACCTCCACGAACGTCGCCGTGAGCGGCGCGATCACCAAGCTGGGTTTGGAGCCGTTGCGCATGTTTGAATTCACTGGCATCGGCCTCGTGCTGATGCTGACCGGCATCGTCTACATGGTCTTCATTGGCACCCGCCTGGTGCCTGAACGCGACAAGGCTGCGGCTGCTTCCGGTGATGCCATGCGTGACTACCTAGCCGAGGTCATGGTGCTGCCCGGATCTCCTCTCATCGGTCAGGCCGCCTTTGATTCGGATTTCTCCGCGTTGGACTTTCAGGTCATGAAGATCCGCCGGGCTGACCAGCCTCTGGATGCCGGACCCAATCTCCGCTTTGAAGAAGGCGATGTCGTTCTCGTGGCCGGCAAGGTGGAAAATCTGATCCGGGTAAAGAAGATCGAAGGACTCGACATTCTCGAAGACGTCACGCTGCGAAGCTCAGGTGTGGACATGCGCGATGCGCAGATCGCGGAAGTCGTTCTCACTCCGCGCTCCGGCTTTGTCGGCCGGTCCTTGCGCGACAACAACTTCCGCCAGCGCACCGGCCTTTCGGTGCTGGCCTTGATGCGTGGAGATCGCACGTTGATGCATCACATGGCGGATGAGAAACTGCGGGCTGGCGATGTGCTGCTGCTGCAGGGGCCGAGCGATCGCTTCCGTGCCTTCGAAGAAGGCAATGACATGATCGTCATCACACAGCACCAGTTCAGTGCAGAGGCGCGCCGGAGAGGCGTCATGCTGCTGGCTGCTTTTGTTCTCGCCGTGATCGTGAGCAGCATCGGCTGGGTGCCTGACACCATCGCTTTCGTCATCGTCGCCATCATGGCCGTCCTTTCCCGCTGCATCAAACTGGAGAACGCCTATGCCAACATCGACTGGCGTCTGCTCATCCTGATCGGCGGCATGATGGCTTTTGGCGAGGCGATGCAGGTCTCGGGCGCCTCCAGCATGATCGCCAATTTCATCACCGGCTGGCTGCAGCCCTGGGGAGTCTTTGCGGTTTTCGCCGGATTCTGCCTGCTGACGATCCTGCTCACCCAGCCGATGTCCAACGCCGCTGCGGCACTCGTCGTGCTGCCGGTGGCATTGCAGGCCGCTGCCAGCATGGGTGCCAGTCAGCGCGCCTTCGCCATCGGTGTCATGCTCAGCGCTTCAGCGTCCATGCTTACGCCGTTTGAGCCCAGTTGCATTCTCGTCTATGGCCCCGGGAAATAT
The DNA here is from genome assembly GCF_057652315.1 of Prosthecobacter sp. Pr1. NCBI lineage: Bacteria > Pseudomonadati > Verrucomicrobiota > Verrucomicrobiia > Verrucomicrobiales > Verrucomicrobiaceae > Prosthecobacter > Prosthecobacter sp. Pr1. The sequence goes on from NZ_JBYFBS010000011.1 coordinate 120,261, forward strand.
CGCTTCGCTGACTTCATCAAAGTGGGCGGTGGTCTGACCTTTGTGATGCTGATCGTCATCCTGGCCATGGTGCCGGTGTTCTGGCCGCTGAAGTAGGGGGCCGTCATCCTCAAGCTCTCAATGCGGCAAACGAATCCTGGCATGATCGATTCCTGTGCCTGTGAGATCGTGGTCGATATAATCAAGATATATGACGAATGGCTGAGCTGAATCCATATCTGCCTGCTCAGGACAGAATGGCTTTGTTGTGTTAACAAGCACACCTTCAAATTCCAGATAATCTGCTCTGCCTATTTCGATGTAGGGAGGTTTGTCGCGGGGGACAAAGTGCAGAGGCAGATAATTCGAATCCTCATTGCGCCAGGGGATGCGAGACACAAAAACATCGTAATGCCTGATCCAGTGATTCGCTGGAATATGCGAATCCAGAGGCACCGGAACAAGAACGACGTCCAGATCCCTTGTGGGCCGTTTCGCAAGCAGAGCTCGGTTCAAATAACCTGCCCAGTACGAAACGGCGAGGAGCGCTGCCAATGCTCCGACAAAAAGGAATGACTTTAGGGTGATTCGCATGGGAGCTCTGAATCGCTCAAACTTTCTGGCTGCGAGAGGAGTCCATAAGGGCTGGAGAAGCCTCAAAAGCTGAGTTGTTCCCAGCTCTTATGATTGGGGTTAGCTAGTTTGTTAAATTACTCATATCCGTAAGTACTGCGAACAAGCCCAACAAGTGGGTTCCCCTTTGGAAACACAAGGGTTCCACGGGCAGACGGGCTGTGAACGGATCCGGCAGGAATTGTGAGCGAACTCCAACAACCCAGACTGTTCACCTTTACTCTCATGACCTGCGGTTTTGTTGGTCCAGTTGTACACGAGTTGTTCGCAGCAATTCTTGGAGCGCTGGATTGTCGAGTGCGGCCTGGGCTGCCACCACTTCGGCGTCTTTTTTGCTGCGACCGGTGCCCCGCCCGAGCTGGGTGCCCCGCCAGGAGACGGTGGCGATGAAGTTTTTCGCGTGATCCGGCCCCTCAGAACCGACGATCTCATAGACAGGCGGCTCCACGCCCACTGCTTGAATGAGTTCCTGAAGCTGTCCCTTGGGATTGGCATCCAGCTGGCCGCGATTCAGTGCTTCGAGATCTTCGGCAAAGAGCCGCGCGGCAAATTGATGAGCCGCGTCGGTTCCAGAATCGAGGTGGATGGCCCCTGCGACGGCTTCGAGGGCATCGGCGAGGGTGGATTCGCGGTCGCGGCCGCCGTTGGCCTCTTCACCACGCCCCAGGTGCAGGTAGGAACCGAGTCCGATGCGGCGGGAGATGCGCGCCAGCGCCTTGGTGGAGACAAGCTGGGCGCGTGCCTGGGTAAGTACGCCCTCGTCGGCCTGGGGAAGGCGCTGATAGAGCAGATGGGACAGGGCGAGCTGGAGCACGGCATCGCCGAGAAATTCGAGGCGCTGGTTGTCTGAGTGAACGCGCTGGTTTTCATAACCGACGCTTCCGTGCGTGAGCGCGAGCTGGAGCAGCGCGGGATCGCGAAAGGTGTGGCCTATGACTTGTTCCAGCGGTTGCATGTGTGCTCTTTTGTAGCCGGAAGTCCGGCAGCACTCCATGAAAAAAGTGGGGTGACCGACGGGACTCGAACCCGCAACAACCAGAATCACAATCTGGGGCTCTACCGTTGAACTACGGCCACCATCTCTACCGAGAGTCGAGCATAGTACTCGGGAAGAGCGTTTGCGCCAGTGAAAAATCAGGGGTGGGGAAAGTCAGGGTGGAAAGCGCGCCCATGGGGTCATTCTTTCCGCCGGAACCAGACCCATGGCAGGGCGAAAGCGGCGGTGATCAGCACGGTGAGCACGCCGATCATGGCGGTCATGCCCAGGGTGATGAGTCCGCGATTGCTGCCTACTGCCAAGGCACCGAAGCCCAGACCGGTGCTGAGACCGCAGTAGGCGAGCGAACGGCCCAGGGAGGCCACGCGTTCACGAGTGATGCCGGGTTCGCGCAGGGAATGCATGACATGGATCGTGAAATCGAGACCCAGACCCAGGCAGAGGGGGATGGCTCCGACGCTCATCAAGTTCCACGTCAGCCCCCAGGCTGACATGCCACCGAGGAGAATCCAGCCGCTGGCTGCGAGGGTGATGAAGGCGAAAGCCCGCTCACGCCAGCCATGAAACACCAGCAGAAACAGGAGGCAGGCGATGACAACGGTGGGCACGCAGACGTATAGGATTTCACGCTTCAGCAAGGGTTCCAAGGATGTGCGGAGGAAGGCCCAGCCGGCGGGATGAGCACCCGGGATTTTTTCCAGTTCATGCAAGACGGGGGCGTTCTCCAAGGATCTCCCCGGGGCGAGGCGTATGGAACCCATCGCCATCAAACCGTGTTTGTCGTGCTGGGAGACAATGCCACCGAGATTTTCGAGCACGATGGGCTTGGGCCAGAGCGGCAGCGCTGTTTTGGTTGCGTCCCATTCACGCAACTGCTTGAAAACATTCTGCGTCAGGGCATAGGCGACGTCGGTGAATCCAGCGGCATCGATGGCTTGTTTGAATGCGTCTTCGCGTGCGGCGAGGGATTGCAGCGTGGCAAGATTCGTCTTCTGCGCGTCCCCATCGGGAACCAATGCCAGCGGCAGCAGCTGGGCTTCGACTTCGTCGCTTTTCAGCGTTTTCTGGGAGGCGAGGATGCTCTGGCGCAGGGAGGTGGCATCGGCGGCCGCGAAGACCACTGGCACGTTGCGCCCCGGCTCGTTGCTGGTGTTCAGCATGCGCTGCTCGATGTCTTCCAGAACATCGAAGGCCTCGCTCTTGTCAGGACGCAGCACGGCAGAGCCGAAATCCATCCTCGGCAGACCCTTCCATCCCACCACCGCCGTGGCGGCGACGAGAGCGATCAAGACGAGCCACACCATGATGCCCTGCATTCTCATGGCCAGACGAATGCTGCCGTGATGCTCTTCCAGTTTGCCGGTGGTCATGCCCAAGGGCAGAAAGCCAAAGATCATGACCGCTGCGCCGATTATTACTCCGAGCGCCGACAACACACCGAGCTGCGCCACGCCGGGAAGCTGGCTGAGGCCCAGCATGGCAAAGATGCCGGCGATGCTGACGGCCGACCACGTGACACTGGGCAGCGCACGCCGGCAAATGCTGCCAAATCGTTCGCCCGGGTGCTCGCGTGACACATGGAGGCCGTAGACGCCAAAGTCCTCAATCAATCCCGTGAGGATGGCCGCGAAGCCCATCGACATCACATTGAGAGAGCCGTAGATCACGCCCGCTGTGCCGAGCGTGAGCAGGTTGGCGCAGAGAATGGCGAGCAGCAGCCAGAGCAGCGGCTTCACACTGCGGTGCAGCAGCCAGAAAAGGAAGCCGACGATGAAGGTCACGGCACCGATGGACTGCCGCATGTCCCCTTCCATGCCGGTGGCGATTTCCGCCTGAAACGCCGGGTCGCCGGTGAAGCCGATCTTCACGCCGGCGAGTTCCTTTTGCTGGGGCAGCCATTCCTCACGCACGGCCTTCTTGATCTGCGTGAGCCAAGCATTGGCCGCACGATAGTCAGCGAGCGCCTGCCCCGGTGGAGTGACAAACAGCAGGCGCAGCGTGCCATCGGCGCTGCTGAATTCATCGCTCATCAGGCTGCTCATGTCCCCTCCCCCGCTCATGAGCGCCAGCGCACCGCGCGCGAGGCCGAGCGGATCGTAGCCGCTGAGCGTGGCGTTTTGCAGATCCAGAGAAGAAGCTGCCGCCTCCTTGGATTTGGCGAGCAGGGCCGTGATCGAAGCGGGATCGAGCGAAGAGATGAGCTTCGTCACCTCTAGCGGCGGTGCATTGAGCCAGAGATAGGCGACGACTTCGGCGATGATCGCGGGATCGGATTGCAGCAGGGATTTGCTGCGCACGCTGGCACAGAGCTCCGGCTTGGCGGCCAGGTGTTCGGCCAGGGCATCGGCAGTGACCTCGACGAGTGCCGGATCTTCGGCCTGCACCGCGATGAGGAGCAGATTGCGCTTCTGCTCGCGCAGCAGGCGTGTGCCCTGCAGTCCTGGCAGCTCCTGCGGCAGCAGGCTGAGGGGATCCACATCGAAATCCAGCCGCGAAACGCCGAACGCTCCCGCCACGATGACGAGCAGGACAAAGAGCAGGCGGAGATAGGCTGGTTTCATGCGCGGCTGAAAGAAGCGGAGTCAGGCGGGAAGTCCACTGTCGAATGTCTTGACGTGTCCGCTGCCTCCCTCCAGCATCGCGGCCATGTTTCTCCTTGCCGCAACCTCGGCCAGCTACTGGCCCTTCTTCGTTCTCGCTGTCAGCGTCGTTTTCATCATCATTGCGATCAGCAAGCTGCGCATGCACGCCTTCGTGGCGCTGATCCTGGCGGCGATGCTGGCGGGGCTGCTCGCCAACAAGGACGCGTGGGACATTGTGCAGAAGGACGGCAAGGTGAAGGCGATGTCCTCCATGGTCGGCGTGGTGGAGATGGTGTCCAAAGGTCTGGGCGACACGGCGCGTGACATTGCGATCTCGATTGCGCTGGCGGCGATCATTGGCATGTGCCTGATGGAAAGCGGCGGTGCTGACAAGGTGGTGCGTCGCTTCCTGGCCTTCTTTGGTGAGAAGCATGCAGGCTGGGCGCTGCTGTGGAGCACCTTCATCCTGAGTGCGCCGATCTTTTTCGACACGATGTTCATGCTGATGGTACCGCTGGCGATGGCGCTGCGCATGCGCACAGGCAAGGACTACACGCTCTACCTGATGGCGATCTGCTGCGGCGGCACCGTGACGCACTCCATGACGGTGCCGCATCCGGGCCCGGTGGCCGTGGTGGATGATCTGCATCTGAACGTGGGTGAATCCATCATCGGCGGCATGATGATCGGTGCCATCACCTGCGTGTTTGGTTTCATGTTCAGCAAGTGGCTGAACCGTCGTACCGATGTGCCGCTTCGTGCCATCGGCGGTGTTTCCCTGGATGATCTGAAGGGCGTGAGCGCGAAGTCTGAAAGCGAGCTGCCGAGCTTCTTCTGGAGCATGACGCCGGTGCTGCTGCCGATCATTCTGATCAGTCTGACGACGGTGTTTGAACTTGCGCACAAAGGCGCGGCCACCGGCGCAGGCTGGGGTGTGGCGCTGGTGAATCTCTTCGGTGGAGATCAGGGATTCACCGCCGTGCGTGCCTGGGTGGATTTCATCGGTCACAAGAACATCGCGTTGTTCATCGGCGCGGCGATCTCACTCGCCGTGCTGGCAAAGCAGCGCGGCCTGGGTCTGAAAAAGATCGAAGATCTTGTCGGCCCGCCGCTGGAAACCGCAGGGATGATCATTCTCATCACCAGCGCCGGCGGTGCCTTCGGTCTGGCTCTGCGCAGCGCGGGTGTGGGTGATGCGGTGCAGGCGCTTGCCCAAGGCTACAGCCTCAATCTCGTGCTGCTGGGCTGGCTCGTGGCCGCCGTCGTTCGTGTGGCCCAAGGCTCCGCAACGGTGGCGATGCTCACCACTTCTTCGATCATGGCTCCTATGCTCGTCGGCACGCAGCTCGGCTGCCATCCCGTCTATCTCTTCACCGCCATCGGCTTCGGCGCGATGTTCTGCTCCTGGATGAACGACAGCGGCTTCTGGGTGGTGAACCGCCTGAGCGGCATGACCGAGAAGGAAACCCTGCGCACCTGGTCGCTGCAGCTCACGGCGGATTCGATCATCGGACTCTTGGTGACACTGAGCTTGAGCAAACTGCTGCCGATGGTGTAAGGGTGGCGTGGCAGAGGCACCTGCTCCGCCCTATTTTGGCAGGGCGGACCGGAGGTCATCAAACATCTTCCCGGTCTTCTGCTGCCCTCGTTGTTTGATTTCATTCTGATGTGCCACGGCCACGTTGATTTTGTCCAGCGTTGCGTTGAAGGCCGCCCGATCGCTCTCGTCGGAGAAGAGGAATTGATTGTTGCTCACCTGCCAGTGGCCGCGCCGTTTGCTCAGCAGGTTGATGATGGTCTCCATTTCGTTGATGATGCTCTCCTCAAGGCCCCATGTTTCATCAAAGGTGCTCAGGGCCTTCGGTGTGCCTTTCTCGGCGCTCAGGGCTTGGTCCTCCCTGGCGGCGGGGCTGATGTTGCTGGCGCGAATTTTGGCGGGAAGACTCGCCAAGGACTCTCGCATTTTGATGCCTTGTTTGCTCACCAGCACCCGCGCGCGTGCCAGCATGTCGTAGGACTCGCTGAAGTCTGTGTCTGCCAGTACTCGTTTGCAGTCCAGCAAACGCACAAAGCCGATCCTGCCGAGTTCATCCGAATAGCCTTTTTGTAGAGCGACGAGCTCCTCAAAATACTGCCGCGTGATGAGCACCAGTTTTCCCACATCGTCAGTGGCTTCCGCCGGTGGTGTCTTCGGTTTTGCTGGCGAAGTCTCGTTCGCAGGCACCACGCCTTCCTGCATTCTTTCAAAGTCTGCCTGCAGTTTGTTCAGTTCCTCCCGTGTGTTTTCGCTAGTCCGAGATGACGGGGGCGGCGACGCCGAATGGACGTTGCGCGGTTGCAGCATGGGCCCCGCAATCAGCAGCAGCGAGGCAAGCACCGCCCCGATGCCGTAGCTGCGCGTCAGCATGGTGAGAAACGGCTTTTGGCACGCAGCGGCGATGCCTGCGATCACGAGGGCGGCCACCAGCGCAACGATGCCTGCGGCCACTGCATAACCGATGGCTCCGGCAATAGTGCTCGCATAGCCTGCGTTCCCCAGTGCGACGTCCAAACTCGTGGGGGGCTCACTGATCTTCTTCAACAGGCACAGGACAAAGGCTGCCGCCGTGCCGAGAACAGGCGCCCGGATGCGCCACTTGTCGGGATCCGATGAATGCTCGAAGTGAGAAGAGGATCTCTCAGGTGGCTGCGCAAACACCGGCGGTTGGTAAGGCTGGTAGTTCTGGCTGGACGCAGGGGCTGGGACCTGGATCACGGTGAGGCAGGCCGGACAACCTACCTCGACTCCAGCCAGCGTTTCGTCAGCATCAATGGGCTGCCCGCAATGAGCACAGTGGAAGATAGGCATGATGAAAGAATGTGTAGGGTGCAGTCAGACGACAAACTGCCGTGATAAACGAGATTCTTAAAGATTCGTCAATCCCATTCATCGGTCTGTCATTAGAGAGAGCCGTTTTGAATTCGATGATGGAGACATGGCGGCGCGAGCCGCAGTTCATTGCCTGGCACGAGATCTCAAAGCTTAGGAAAGCTGCTGCCGGTGGCGAAGGAAAGATGGTTCAAAATTTCCCGACAGTGAGGAACAGCAGCGAAACCATCACTGCCGAACTCAACACCAGATAGGCGGGCAGACCGAGCCCTTGGGCGCGGTACAAGCGACGCTGGACAAGATGTCCCATGACCAAGGCCAGCGTACCCAGCAGGACAATGAGCACCCAAGCCAACAATGAAGCAGGGCCGAAGGCTTGCATGAAATCGTTATGCTTGCCAGCCAGATAGGGAAAGGCGGTGTTAGCGACATCGGCCAGCGGCACGACAAATATCCAGAAGTACAACGAAGACGCAGCCGGGAAGGCGAACGGCCGCCACCGCTGCTAGAGACAGCCACAGAAGATAGGGCGCGATGGAGACAAAGAAATCAGAGAAGGCACCCATGGCTGGAGGGTCAAAGCTAACATAACCCCATTTGTCAGCCACGGGCAGCCATGCAAACTGAAGGACGGTTCCGCCCTGAAGCAGAACTGCCGCAGCATGGGCGCCCTCATGAACGATGGTAACGAGCAGAACGCCGGGTACCACCAGCAGCAAGTGCGGCCAGTGGCGTCTGATGAATGTCCAGATCTCCTGCAACATGGGTGTTTGCCTCAATGATGAATGGGTTCGTCGGCCAGATGCTGACGATGAAGCATTTCTACCTGCGGCGCATGGATCCGCACAATCAAATTTCAGCCCCTGCCCTTTCACTCAGCATGTCTTGACAGCGGCAGAGTCAGCCAGCATGACTCGCCCGTGGACCTTCCCTCCCATTCCCAGCTCAGCGCGCTCATCCGCCACCGTCGTTCCATCAAGCCGGTGGACATGGATGCGTCACGCGGTGTGGAGCGGGCGTTGCTCACGCAGGTGCTGGAAGATGCGACGTGGGCGCCGACGCATGGCTTGACGGAGCCGTGGAAATTCATCGTGCATCAAGGCGCGGGTCGCGCGCTACTGGCGGAGACGATGCAGCGGGTTTATCGCAAGACGACACCCGCTAATGAGTTCCGCGAGGACAAGATGAAGAAGATGAGCGAGAACCCGTTGCTCGCATCCGTGGTGATCGCCTGTGTGATGGAGCGGCGCGGTGGAGCCAAGATTCCCGAAGTGGAAGAAATCGAGGCAGTGGCCTGTGCGCTGCAAAATCTGCAGCTCTCTGCCACAGCGGCTGGCCTGGGATGCTACTGGTCATCCCCTCCCCTGCTGGGCACGCGTGAGTTTTCAGAGTATTTGCAGATCGGCGCGGAAGATCGCTGCGTGGGTCTCATTTATCTGAGCTGGCCGCGTGCCGGACTGAACTGGCCGAAGAGCGTACGGCAGCCTGTTGAATCCAAAACCCAATGGCGCGATGACTGAGTGGTTCACCAGCGCCTGGCATTCCATGGTCCACTTTTTTACCACCATGCCGTGGCAGATGTGGGGCGTGTGGTCGCTGACGATCTGCCTGCTTCTCGTGGGCATCATCGGTTCGGTGGTGCCGTTTCTGCCGGGACCGTTGTTGATTTTTGCGGCAGGCATTTTGCACACCGTGCTGCGTCCTGAATCCGGCATGAGCACCTGGGGCTTCGTGATTTTATCACTCGGACTGGTGCTGTCTTATGTCGTTGATTTCGTCAGCGGTGCGATGGGTGCCCGCTGGTTTGGCGCGAGCCGCTGGGGCATCGCCGGTGTGTTCATCGGCGGCATTGTGGGCATGTTCTTCATCCCCTTTGGCCTGGTGCTGGGTCCGCTGATCGGCGGCGTTTCCTTTGAGCTGATCTTTGCCAAGAAGAGACTGCAGCCTGCGGCGAAATCGGCCTGGGGATCGCTGCTGGGTACGGGCGTAGGACTGGTGCTGCGCCTGATCGTGGCGCTGGCCATGGTGGCTACGTTTTTTCTCGACGCGCTGGTTTGGTGAACCAGAGCCGGCTAAAGCCGGGACTACAATACACGGAGCTCAAGCCTTGCCCTGCAGCAGCATGCGCGTGCCAAAGACGACGAGGATGATGCCGAAGATGCGCGTGAGTGTTTCGTTGCTCATCGACTTCAACCAGCCTGCGCCAAAGTAGGCGAAGATGGACGCGGAGACCGCGGTGATGGCGGCGACTTTCCATTCCACATAGCCATGCCTGGCATTCTGCGTGGTGGCCATCAGCGCGGTGGGAATGATGATGGCGAGCGAAGTCGCGACGGCCGTTTTATGCGGCAGCTTGAGGAAGAACACAAACGCCGGAACCATCACGACACCACCGCCGACGCCACACAAGGCAGCGACTGCGCCGCTGACGACACCAATGGCAAGACAGGCGAGAATCGTGGACGTGGGCATGATGAATCAGCGGGATTGTCTGGCGAGCAGGCCGACGAGGAGACGCTCAAGCACGAGCTTGGGATCGAGCGATGAAGTGACGAGCTTGGAGTTGGCAGCGAGGCAGGCTTTGAATCCGGCGTGGAGTTCTTCGAGCGAGAAGTTGCCGGTCTCGGGGATGGCGAGAAACATCGGATAGGCGTTGAAGCCGGTGCCGTCTTTCTTGCGCGGCAGATGCGAGGTGGCCGTGGAGGGCAGGCCTTCGAGAGATGAACAGAATCCGGCGTAGTTCATCTTGTTGAGCTTGTGGCGTGAGCCGAGGTCTTTGATGAGCAGCAGGCTGCGCACGCGTGGCACGATGGCGGCGAGGAGCAGGCCGATGGCGTTCTGCCCCTGATACATGAGCGTGCTGAGCAGCTCGAGCGCACGCGGCAGATCGCGTTTGCCGATGGCGTTGCCGAGATCCCACAGCACACCGGCGCGGCTCATGGACACCATGCTTTGCACGGTCTTCAGTCCGGCGCGGCGGCGCTCGCCGAGAAAGAGATCAATCTTTTCGAGCTCGTTCTCCATCTGCCGTGTGTCATCGCCGGCCATCTGCACCAGGAGTTCCAGCGCACCGCTTTCAAAGGTGATGCCGAGTTCCTTGGCCTTGCGTGAAGCCATCGCGAGCACTGGCCCCTCCCACCCGGCGCGCGAGGTGTCCGGCTTGTCGAAGACTTCGAAGGCGGCGATCTTTGAGATGCGCTTGTAAGTGTTGCGTCTTTTGTCGATGCCAGTCGCGCTGATGACAAAACTCACGTCACTGCCGAGGCCGCGTTCGATCACATCAAGGATGCGTTCGAATCCGTTCACCGCATCCTGGCCACGACCTGCGCCGGAGTCTCCGAGGAAGTTGGCGTTCTTGAGCCAGACCACTTTGCTGCCGCCGAAGAAGGGCAGCGTCTGCAGAGCCATGCACACGTTGGAGCAGATGTTGCCCGCGTGTTCGGAGTTGTCGGCGGTGCCGTCGATGATGTCGTTGCTGAAGTCTCCGGCGTCCGGTGGTGTGAGGCTGCGCACGAGGATGAGCGCGGCTTCCTTCACGCGCGCTTCATCGCTGCCGATGAAGACATTCACCTGGCTGGCAGCGGTTTTTTTCGGCGGGGGCATGCTTCACCGATGGAGCAGGATGCGCATGGCATCAAGCTTTGCGGTGCGTCTGCGAACTTGACATTCTTTCAGCGATTTGATGAAATTAGGTCAAATCCATCTACCACCATGAAAACATCAATGATTGGGTCCAAGGTTTCCACGGCAGTCGCGCTTTTGACGACTGCTTTTTTTATGTCTGCCGCCGGCTTTTCTGCGCAAGCGGAAGATCTGAACGCCGTGTTTCAGCAGGGCCGCGCCGCTTACTACAAGGGTGACTTGGACACGGCGTACAAGCTGCTCTCCCGTGTGGCCGCAGCGAACCCGAAGCACGCCGAGACGGCGAACATGCTGGCTTACATCCGGGCCAACTACCAGCCGAAGGACAACTCACTCAAAAACCAATACGCCGCCGTCATTCTGCCGAAGGTGTCCATGGATGACGTGACGCTGAGCGAAGCCATCGAGGGTCTGCGCGCGCTGTCCAAAAATGCGAGCGGCGGTAAAGTGGTGCCCAATGTGATCGTGAAGGGCGAGGAGCTGACGAAGAAAAAGCTCAGCCTCTCACTGGCCAACGTCCCCTTGGACGAGGCGCTGAATTACGTGACGCAGCTGGTGGAAGCCAAGGCGACCTATGACAAGCATGCGGTCATTCTGACCAGTCAGGCGGACACGATCACGTCCACGGCGACGGCGACCAAGTGATTTGTTATTAATCTGATAATGAATGATTTAGGTGTATAAACGTGCCGAGAATGACCGAGGAAGATCACGATAGGTGGTATCAGCGCCAGATTGCCGATTTCCCGCCCCTCCGGGCAAGGCAGCTTGGGAGGTGTGGAGCCGGTGGCTGCCCATCTGGCGTGAGCGTGGCCGCATCGAAGACTATCCGCGTGGAGTTGTATCTGCCGAACGGTGAATGAGGATCGCAGCTAGGGTGGCAGGTTTGCTCAGTGACTTGGAATGTTCGTGACATCATCTGAGCACAAAAATGGGAGAGCTTTGGCTCTCCCATTCAAATTATTGGCTGCCTGGCTTTCTCAGTCGTTGAAGAAGTGACGTCCGGTCTGGCCGGCTTCGGTCTTGTTGTCCACTTCCCAGTACACATCTTCAAAGATGGACTCGGGTTCTGGATAAGGGCTGGCCTTGGCGAACTCGGCGGAGTCGTCCGCTTCCTTCTGCGCTTCCTTGTCGATCTTCTTCAGCTCCTCTTCGGTGGCGACACCTTCAGAGAGAAGGTTGCGTTTCCACACCTGAATCGGGTCATGATCGTTTTGGAATTGCTCGACCTCTTCCTTGGTGCGGTACTTGAACTTGTTGGCGTCAGCGACGGAATGTCCTTCCCAGCGGTAAGTGGCGATTTCGATGATGCTCGGCTTGGACTGGGTATGTGCCCGCTCAATGGCTTTGCTGACTCCGGCGCGGACTTCGTAGATGTCTGCACCATTGAACTGCTCCCAGGCCATGCCGTAACCTTCAGCGCGCTTGGCGAGGAAGTCGGTGTAGGCGGAGGAGCGCTTCTGGCTGGTGCCCATTGAGTAGCCGTTGTTTTCGATCACATAGATCACGGGCAGATCCCACAGCTCGGCGAGATTCAGAGATTCATGGAAGGCACCCTGGTTCACGGCACCGTCGCCGAGGAAGCAGAGTGCGGCACCTTTGAGGCCGCGGTATTTCAGACCGTAGGCGAGGCCGAGGCCCAGCGGGGTCTGACCGGCCACGATGCCGTGACCGCCCCAGTAGTTTTTGTCAGGCGCGAAGTAATGCATGGAGCCGCCCTTGCCGCGGGAGCAGCCGGTGGCCTTGCCGAAGAGTTCGGCCATGCACTCGTTCATGTTCATGCCCACCGCCAAGGCGTGAGCGTGATCGCGATAAGCGGTGATGACGTGATCGTTTTCGCCCATCACGGAAACCGTGCCGACGGCCACAGATTCCTGACCGATGTAGAGGTGGAGGAAACCGCCCATGCGACCGGCTTGGTAGTGCTGAAGGGACACCTGCTCGAAGCGGCGAATGCGGACCATCTTGCGGTAAAGCTCCACCTTGTCGGCGGCGGTGAGCTTCTGATTGATCGGGTCGGCAGCGTGTTTTGTGGGGGCGTTTGCGGAGGCCATTGGTGGGGGCGATACTAGCGGGAAGCATGCCGGAAGCAAGCATCGTGTTTGAACTGCGGCAGGGGAGAATCGGCCTCCTATGCGTGGGATAGAAGACGTGAAAGTCGGTGGCTGAAAAGGCATTCTCTGATGCGTTTTTGCGAAACAGATTTTCCGGTAGGTGAGCGTGGAGAGGCTCGGCGGCGGCTTGAGGACCGCCCTATCTCGTGCTGGGACGTGCATGCCCAGCGCTGGTAGGGCTGGTTGTCCTCAACCAGCCGGCGTCGGAGCCCAAGGTCTTCGAGCACGAAACAGCCTGCTAAACGGAAATGAGTTTCGCGAACCGCTATAGAGGAGTGCTGAGCGACCAAAGGGTATTGATGGGCACTCTTCTCTGTCGCCGCTTTTGGTGTCATAAGGAGGATGGAAAAAAGGCCTGCGGGAAATGGCCGGGGCCTTTGTCAGCTCACGAGGATGCCTCTGCGAGTCAGGGCCGGGTCGGCTTGAGGAATGAGATTCAAACCCCCTTCCCCATTCAGCACGTGGCAGACAGGTGTCATTCGCTTGTCGATGTTGCTTCCGCTTCCGCTCCCATCGCTGGGAACTGTGGTATCCGAGTCTGCAGGCAGCACCGCAAGTCCGAGCTGTCTCAGCCCCCCTCTGCAATCTCAGGGATCGTTTTTTGCGGCCTGATTCGGAGCAGGGCACCTGTCATCTGGCACATGTGTGATCGGAATTCAGCGTCCGCAAAGAGCTTCACCTCCTCCTGCTATGGGGGTTTTTCAAATATGCTCCGTTCCTATCCACCCTCATCATCTCCCATTCTCCCCTGGCCCCACCCTGCCAGCTGGCCGTTCCCCCCCTACCCCCATGGGCCTCTCCTCTTCACCCGCGAAGACCGCTCGTTCCGTTCACTATCCCTTCCCCATCCAGCACCTTCGACCCTCCATCCAGCCGTCTTTCCCCCGCCGCTGAAACGCTGTCTGCGATTCCCTTTTGTTCCACATGGAACAATTTCCGGGCTGTGTTAGTCTCATTGCCCCCATGTCCACCAGCCTCTACACCTTCCCCAAGCACTACGACGTCATTGTCTGCGGAGCCGGCCATGCCGGGGTAGAGGCCGCCATGGCGGCTGCCCGACTTGGTTGCCAGACGGCCATCCTCACCCAGAACCTCGACACCATCTCCCAAATGTCCTGCAACCCCGCCATCGGGGGCTTGGCCAAGGGGCATGTGGTGCGGGAGATCGATGCTCTTGGAGGGGTGATGGGCCGGAATACGGACGCCACGGGTATCCAGTTTCGCATGTTGAACGCCCGCAAAGGGCCCAGTGTGCAGGCTCCCCGGGCCCAATGCGACAAGAAGGCTTACCAGTTTCGGATGAAATGGCTGATCGAAAACCAGCCCAACCTCGACCTCCATCAGGGCAATGCCGCTGAGATCTTGGTCGAAAACGATGCCATCACCGGCATCCGCACCAGTCTCGGGATGATCTATCGGGCCAAGGCGGTGGTCATTTCTTCCGGCACTTTCATGCGCGGACTCCTCCATGTGGGGCAGCAGAACCAGGCTGGCGGGCGTATGGGGGACAGCATTTCGACCCTTTCTGACAGCCTTCGTGAGCTCGGTTTCGACGTCCAGCGCTTCAAAACCGGGACCCCTTGCCGTCTCAACAGCCGCAGCATCGACTTCTCCAAGTGTGAACTTCAGCCCGGAGACGAGCCCGCCCCCCGCTTCAGCTACCTCTCCGGCACCCTCCCGGAGGATGAAGATGAGGGGGGCGGGGGTTCGAATCCCCTTAGCTCCACACTCCTCCCCGGCACCGGTCCCAACCAGTTTACCCTCAACTCCTGGGCTCCGGAAAAGTTCCACGTGGAACAAATTCCCTGCTGGATCACCTACACGACACCCCAAACCCACGACATCATCCGGGCCAACATCCACAAGTCGGCCATGTATTCCGGCCGGATCGAAGGGGTCGGGCCGCGCTACTGCCCCTCTGTGGAGGACAAGGTGGTGCGCTTTGCGGAGAAGGAACGGCACCAGATTTTCCTCGAACCCGAGGGTCGCCACACCCGCGAATTCTACGTCAACGGCGTCTCCACCTCCCTGCCCTTCGAGGTCCAATATGACTTCATCCGGTCCATCCCGGGCCTTGAAAAGGCCGAGATCGTCCGTCCCGGATACGCGGTAGAGTATGACTACTGCCCCCCTACCCAGCTGCATCCCACCCTGGAAACCAAGCGTGTTTCCGGCCTCTACTTTGCCGGGCAGATCAATGGCACCTCTGGCTACGAGGAGGCCGCAGGTCAGGGCCTCATCGCCGGGGCCAATGCCGCGCTCAAGGCCCAGGGCCGCCCCCCTTTCCTGCTCCAGCGCAGCCAGGCCTACCTCGCCGTGATGATCGACGACCTCGTCACCAAAGGCACCACGGAGCCCTACCGGCTTTTCACCTCCCGCGCTGAGTATCGCCTGCTCCTCCGCCAGGACAACTGCGACCTCCGCCTCACCCCTCTCGCTGCCGCCATCGGTCTTGCCTCCCCCTTCCGCATCCGGCATACGGAGGCCAAATCCACCGCCCTCGCCACCGCCCGCACTCTGCTGCAGGAGGTCCGCTTGGATGGCGTGACTCTCGAAAAATGGCTGCGCAGACCCGAAAGCATCCCCTCCCAGCTGCCTGCCGAGATCTACTCCCAGTTCACCCCTGAGGTCTGGAGCTTGGTCGAAAACGACGTCAAATACGCTGGCTACATCACCCGGCAGGAAGACATGGTCGCCAAAACCTCCCGCATGGAGGAAAAGATGATCCCTGCTGACTTCGATTACCACGCCATCCCCGGCCTCAAAACTGAAGCCAAACACCGCCTCACGGCCCTCCGTCCCGCCACTCTCGGCCAAGCCGCGAGAGCCCAGGGCGTGAATCCGGCGGATATTGCCCTGCTGGCTGTCATGTTAAAGCGCGGTAGCAAGGAACTCGAAGGCACCGATTTGGGGGCTTAGTCTTCGCTCTTCAACCGTGACATGAGGTCAGGAGATCTTGGTTTTGCACGCCTCTTCACGGCGTGATCAAAACCTTCAGCACACCCTCCGCACGACTGCCAAAGACTTCGTAACCCTGCTTGATATCGGCCAGTGAGAAGCGGTGTGTGACGAGCATGGTGGGGTCAAACCGACCGGACTGCACCACATTGATCAGCCGACGCATGCGCTCCTTCCCACCCGGACAGAGCGTGGTGACGATGCGGTGATCGCCAAGCCCGGCGGCATAGGCTTCGTAGGGTATCTGAAGTTTGCCGGAATACACACCAAGACTGGAGAGCGTGCCACCGGGCCGCAGACAACGCAGGCAGGCCTCAAACGTCTCCTGAGTGCCGAGCGCCTCGATGGCCACGTCCACGCCGCCGCCGGTCAGCTTCAGTACCTCTTCCACCACATTGCATTCGCGAAAGTTCAGGGTCACATCCGCTCCCATTTTGCGCGACATTTTGAGCCGGTTCTCGTCGCCATCCACAGCGATGATCATGGTCGCTCCCATCAGTTTGGCACCCACGGTGGCGCACAGGCCAATGGGCCCCTGCGCAAACACCACCACGGCATCGCCGATCTGGATGTTGCCGCTTTCCGCCCCGCCAAAGCCGGTTGAGGCGATGTCTGCCAGCAGCACCACCTGCTCGTCCGTCACCTCGTCGGGGATCTTCGCCAAATTGGCTTGGGCGTATGGCACCAGCAGGTACTCCGCCTGCGCGCCGTTGATCGTATTACCAAAACGCCAGCCCCCCATCGCCTGGCAGCCGTGACCATGGCCGCACTGCGAAGGTTTGCCGGAAAGGCATGCGCGGCATTGCCCGCAGGGCGTGATGGCACCTACCAGCACTCGGTCGCCGATATTGTAGCCCGTGACGCCCGCGCCGAGCTCCTCGATCACCCCGACCGGCTCATGGCCGATGATCAGCCCGGGCTTCACCGGGTACTCGCCGCGCACAATGTGCAGGTCGGTACCGCAGATGGTTGTCGCTGTAATGCGCAGCAGCGCTTCGCCCGGTCCCACCGTGGGTTTGGGCACGGATTCAACACGGATGTCATTGATGCCGTGAAACACATTGGCCAGCATGGTTTTCATGATGGGGCCAGCATCGCGGTAAAACCCCTTCTCTGCTCCGCGGCCTTTGGCCAATGCTGTGCCGGATTGGTTATGCGACCGTCGCTAGTCGCGCCAAGCTTTCGTGACGTGCAAGGTTATCTCAGTGAGGGAGGGGGCAAAGATTTCCCAGCTCCAGAAAGTGATCTTCACCTCCTTTGGAATCCCCATAGAAATTGCACCGGTGAAGGATTTCGGATTTAATGAAAGGCCATGCACCCGCCTCCATTGCTTGCCCTCATTTTTGGGATCGTACTTGGCTTTTCTGGCCTGTCTCACGCCGACGTACCAGCAACGGAATTCTTCGCCATCGAAACTTCCAAGCTCACAAAGCTCGCTCCGACTGATGCGGACCTCGACTCTCTCTCCCGCAATCAGCTTGATGAAGTCAGCCTGGTGCATGGGTGGTACAATGGCGGGCTAGCCATGAGGTTCGACACGGCGACCTTTCGTATGGATGCCCGCTTCAGTGCCAGTGCTCACAACTCCGACGGGAGATCCGGCGTCCATCGGCTACAACATCTGCGCCAGCAACAATCAAAAGACTTGGAGCCTCCTGTCCGTGCAGGGTTCCGCTACCAAGCTGGGAAAGCAGTTCGTCACCGAGAACTGGCGGACACAGCCTGTGACGGTCGTCCTGCGCTTTTTGGATCTCAAGAAGTGAGCAGACGCACGCTGCAATTTTTGGGCAAAGCAAATCCAGATAGATTCCCTTCCCCGCCATGACTCAATTGCACTCTTCCTTCCAGACAGTGATGCAGCGGCGGATCGTCCCCGCCTTCATGATCGCCCTCAATGCCGGCGTCTTTCTCAGCCTGCTCATACCACGTCCGGCACCGCTCAAGGTGATTTGCATCGCGGTCCTCATCCAGATGATTGTCTGTCTGGTGTACTATTTCATCTACCAGAAGCTGGTATCTCTTGCTGCCGACTCGGTGGTCTATGTAAACGGTGTCCTGCGCGTCCGGCGCCACGGGCGGGAGGTTTCCATCCCCGTCGCCTCCATCGCTGGCATTCGGGGCAGGCTCGGCCTGAACCCCGAGACAATCACCCTCGACCTCTCCGCGCCGACAGCCATCGGCTCCTCCGTGACCTTCATTCCGCCCGCGCGATTTCCGAGCACCAAGGAACATCCCATGATGGCGACCTTGCGGCACTTGATCCTTCCATAGGCCGGCACCATGGATACGCTCATTTTGAAGAACTGACGCTCCATCTTCGTAAGCTGCAATAAACCCATACTTAAATCGTTCTCTCAAGCGCCATGAAAAACGTCAATTTCGTCTTATCCACTGTTGCCATTGTTCTGACCCTTCTATCATCAAGCGTCCAAGCACAGAACGCGAAGTCCACCCCCAAGCCAACGGCTTCTGAAATCAAAGTGCTCCCGTTTTGTGGCACAGCAATTAATAAGAAAATTGATCCCAAGACCCCTGGCGTATTCGATGAACTGAAAGTCACAAAAAGCAGTCGCATCCATATTCATGGAGCAAAAAAGTATGATACCGGGAGGCTTAATGGAGAAGTGGTTTGGCACCTGGGCAAGATCGCCTTGATTCCGCCGAGTGACAGGACGGGTCAATTTGTGGTGAAGGCAAAACCACAAGAAAGAGGCCGCTACTTTATGTCGATTGAATTGGAAGATAAGCTCCAGACAAAGGAACTCACGCTCAAACGCGGACAAGTGTACAACTGGCTGGTCAAATCAGAGAATGGCAACACCACTTTTAAAATCACCGAAGGCCAAGTGGAGGTGGCTTCTATGACGGAGCCTGCAGCACAGGTCAAAGGCGTGGGATTTGCTGCCACTGCCCGGTTTACCGCGAACGAGGTAGATTTGGACGTGTCGTTTGATTGACATCGCTGTTTTCGACGGTCGCTAATGCATAGGGCCGTAAATTAACTCGGAGCCTTGATGGCCGGTCCTACTTCACCTGCACCACCAGCTCCCTCACCTCCAGGGTCTCCCCGGGCCGGAGCTTGAAGCAGAAGTAGCCTTTCATGCCAGTGGAGGCTTTGCCGTTTTGCACTTGGGCGGGGGCTTCTTCGATGCGTGCGACGTATTGCCCCTGCTTGCGGCCGAGGAGGACGGTGTGCCATTGGTTGTCCTGCGGCGGGTTCAGGCAGGTGAGGCGCTGGTTGCCACCATCGGCGGACTGGAGGTCGAAGGATTCGAGCCGGCCGCGGTAGTCGGCGGAGACGATGAAGTCGCCGTCAAGCAGCGTGCCGCGATAGACAAGGATGGCGCGGGGCCAGTTGCTGTTGGTGGTGTTGCTGGCGCTGAGCACGCCGTCCTGGATCTGCACGGTCATCTTGTCCAGCGGGTGCTCGGTCCAGCGGTTGTCGGCTTTGGACCAGCACCAGACACGCCAGTCGGCGGCCTGCATGGGGATCTTGCGGGCCGTCATGGGTGATGTTGCTGCCGCAGGGGTGATGTTGCTGCCGCAGGGGTGGAGGGAGCTGTTGGCACTGCTGCTGCTGCGACTGGAGCGCCGCCGGTGGTGGGCAGCACGCGGAGCTTGAGATTGCGATACGCCACCTCTGCGCCGTGATCTTGCAAAGCGATGGAGGTGGCGCGCTTCACACCCACGCCGGGGTAGTACTTGTACTTGCTGCTGGCGATGATGCGCTGCAGCTCGGGGCTGCCCAGCTCACACTCGGCCACCTTGCGGCCATTGAGCCAGTGCTCCACGTGATTGCCATCCACCACGATGCGACCTTGATTGAACTCGCCCACGGGGCACAGCGTTTTGCCTGTAGGCGTGATCAGCGAGTAGATGGAGGCGGCGAGCCGGTTGGCCGCGTTGTTCGCATGCGGGGCATCATCCAGCACCTGGTATTCAAAGCCCACCGGGCTGTCGCCGGTGTCGCCGGGATAAAAGTTGGCCGTGCGTTTTTCACCTTCGGTGAAGAGGTATTCCACGCCGCTGTTGCCCACGGGGCCCACGCGCCATTCGAACTCAAACTCGAAGTTCGTGAACATCGCGTTCGTCACGAGATCACCGCCCGTGCCATTCGGGCGGCCATTGCCCGCAGGCAGAACGAGGCAGCCGTCCTTGATCTTCCAAGAGCCGGCTGTGACGGATTGCTTCCCATACGTGTGCCAGTCCGCCGTGCTGCGGCCATCAAACAGCAGCTTCCAACCTGCCGCCTGCTCCTGTGGCGTGAGCGTGTTGGGCGCCGCGGCCAATGCTGTCACGGATGGAATGGAAAGGGCGGCGGCCATCGCAGCCAGCCGGGGAAAGAGGGAGGGAGGTCGGTGCATGGCCAGCGGTGTGGGCCGAATCAAAGCGGAATGCGAGGTGGAAGGCAAGCCCGGAGCCTGGGGAGCATCTCATTACAAAACCGAGGCAAGAATATCGCAGTACGATGTAATGGTTGCATCATCGCGACACAAAGGTTCATTGCCGTTTATGAAGCGCCCCAACCCCGCCTCCATCGTCCTTGGTATTAGCATGCTGCTGTCTGCCTCCTGCGTCTCCGTGCCTGATGCAAACGGCACCTACAACGGCAAGCCGGTGCTCACTCGCGCCAGTCATCCTGCGGGTGGCTCGATGCGTGAGGTGAAAGGCACCTACCTTGGCCGCCGCTACTTCACGCCGCCCGGTTCCAAGAGCGGTCTGCAGTGGATCGATGTCTATGGGCAGTGATGCCACAACGTTTCAAGCAGCTTTGGAGTGATGGAGCCCATCCATCGCTCCAACTAATAGGTCGTCGCGTACAGACGTTGTGGAAGAACGCAGCTGCTTTCTGGATGCAGCCATATCTCCCTCATGAAAACCACCCTGCCCCGTTTCGTTTCCGTTCTCTGCATGCTGATGGCCCTCGTTCTGGCAGACCGTGGGTATGCGGACAACGCCCAGGAAATCATCGGGAGGTGGGAGTGCGTTGAATCGCGCATTGGCACCACGACCTTCACCACCGCCCAAGGCGAGGAGAACCTCGTGGCCGAGTTCCGCGCTGACGGAACGTTTACCGAAGGCAGCAGGTCTGGCACCTACCGGTGTTTTGATGACACCGTTCTTCGGCTGACCTTCATCGAAAATGGGAAAAAAGGTGTGAGCAAAGAGTATCAGATCCGCATCACTGGAGACTCGATGGTGAAGAAAGGTTCGGATAGGTCGAAGCTTGCTGAGGAGAAGTACCGACGCTTGAAATGACGCGAGGAATTATCCCCGCATGTGTGATGTGATTCGAATGAGCAGGTGATGGAAGCGGCAACTTATCACCCCTCGCTCCAGCGGATATCCCGCCGCACACCCATATTGTGAAAGTGATCATCGGCGTTCTGGATGAAACCCTCTTTGTCGATGCGCAAGCCTTCGGTTTTGAGAAGGCGGCGTTGTTTGCGTGCCGATTCGGGAGGCATGTTTGGGCTGATGCGCGCATTGGCTGCCACCACTCGGTGCCAGGGCAGCGCGGCGGATTCTTCCGGCGTGAGATGGCTGAGCACCGTAGCCACATGACGGGCGATCACATTCATGTGAATGGCGATGCTGCCATAGGTGGTGAACTGGCCGGCAGGGATCAGGGCGACCAAACGAATCACCTCCGCACGGATGCGGGCGAAGGCGACGGATTTTCCACGGGTGGCCATGAATGAGGAGGATGCGCAGCGTGCGCGTTTTGTCGAGGTGGTGCATGCGGAGCCACACCTGCTGCTTCCATAAATGGCTGGGAAATGTCATGGCGACGGAGTGGGGCTGGCGCATGATCGCGTTCGTCATGCGAAGTCCTCTTGCCCACCACAAACGTCTGGAACGAGTCGAACTGGAGCCCGGTCTGAACGCATTCCGCTGTCCTGAAACCGGCGGGCACTGGATCCCTGTTGAGAACTACTGGCGCTGGCGCAGCAAGCTGCCTGCGACGGAGGTGGCCGAGGATAGCACGGCGGCTGAGGCGGTGCCGGTGAGCGAATTTGATGGTGCGGTCAAACTGTGTCCTGAGTCGGGCACGGTGATGACGCGCTATCGCGTGGGCCATGGGCAGTCGTTTCGCGTGGAGCGCTCCCATACGGGCGGCATCTGGCTGGACGGTGGCGAGTGGGAGGCGCTGTGTGGCGGCCACTTGCAGAATTCGATCCATTTAATCTTCACCGCACCCTGGCAGAAGGCCGTGCGCCAGCAGGAGCTGGATGCCGTGCATCTGGCACAGCTGCGGGAGCGGCTGGGCGTGGAACTGCTGGAGAAGCTACGGGTGCTGCGCAAGGAACTGGCAGAGCATCCGCAGCGCTCCGCAGCCCTGGCATTCCTGAATGCGCAGGCTTGAGCGGCGGGTGAAAGGGTGATGATCGAGAGCCGAGGTGCATGCAGGAACTGAGCTGCCACCGGGGATTGAATAAGCCGTTTTGCAGGTCGTTTAATAAGATGGAACAACCCTCCCTCATTGTATGAAAACACTCTTCAGTCTTCTTGCTGCGGTCAGTGTGTTGAGCATCGCCATGCCTGCCAATGCGGCCCCGCCTCCGTTTGTCAATCAGCGCCGGATCGTGAGCTACCTGACCAATGGCATGCCGGTGTACGCCGTCTACCAGATCGTGGGATATGACGCCATGGGCTACCCCATTTACCAATGGGTGACGCAGCCAGTCAGCCCGGTGTATGTGCGGCCTTACTACGGTCACAGCTACGGTTACCGCAGTTACAACTATCGTCCCAACTATTATGTGCATCCCCATTTTGGCGGGCATGTCGGCGGCCCGGTATTTCATGGCGGTGGTCACATGAGCCACGGGGGCGGCCATGGAAGCCATGGCGGTGGTCATCACCACTAAGCCGGGTACAAAGCGCTCGTTGGTCAAGACCCGCCGCTGATTCAGCGGCTGGGCGCAGAGGCTAGCAGGCCGAGCGTGCGCAGCGAGGCGAAGAGCTGCCTCCCAAAGGCCTGCAGCAGATCGGCGTCCACCTGCTCGCGTGCAGCAGGCGCACCCTGTTTCGCCGGAGAAACAGGAAGGGACTGCTCCAGCGTCGGGACATGAATGAAGAGCACAAGGCGCAGCGCCTCAGGATGCTGCTGCTGGGCGTAGAGGAGTGAATAAAGCATTTCCTCGCACAGGTAACGTCCGGCGCTCTGAGACACGTGGGTGGGAAACCCCGCCTGGGTCAATGCGGCGGCAAGGTCCTTCACCTGCGCCTGCTGTTTCAGCACAGGGGCTGAATTGCTGACGATGTCCGGTGTGGCAGGTTTGGCCTTCTGGTTGTCCGGATAACTTCCACGCTGATTGTGTGCGAGGATTTCGATCTGAAACTCCGGGGTGCCTTCACCAAAAGCGATCCACACCTGCGGCAGCGGTTGGGTGTTGTTGATGGCGGTCAGCGGGGCGCCCCAGACGACGGGTATCTGCAAGGCGCGGACTTCGCGAGGGAAGGCCTTGGCGATTTCTCGAGCCAGAATCCAGGAGGCATTGCGGTCACGACCTCCAAAAGGCTCAAAGCCGCTGACCACGATGGCAGGCTGCTGCGTATCGGCCGCAGTCTGCGCACGCAGAACAAAGCCTGTCAGACTGAAGGCTGCGAACCAGACAAGCGTGCGAGCGGCGGTCATTGCACCTGCATGCCGCTGATTTGAAACATGCCGCTGTCACTCGTCTTATCCTGCAAATACCAGGTGCCTGAGAGCAGGGCAGAGCCCGGCGGGAGCGAGCCCTGATAGAGCACCGGCGGCTCCTTGGAGTGGCGGTAGGTTTTGCGGAATTTCAGATGGATATAGCCGCTCTCACTCACGCAGGTGCCGCTGACGTTGGACCAGACATAGCCATCCTTCAGAACGCCAGAGCCGGTGTAGGCTTCCTTGATCACTCCGGTGATATTGCTGGAGCCGCGCGCCTGCTTTATAGAGATCTCAAAGGAGACCGTCTGCCCGGCCAGCTTGTGATAGGCACCGCCGTAGGTGTAGGATCCCTGGTAGATGCCCTGCACATTGGGTGTGGCGGCACCGGACAGCCCGCCATTGCCCGCAGGCACTTCGCAGGATGCCAGCAGCACCAGCGCCGCAGCTTGCAGCATCCAGGCTTGCAAGCGTTGAAAGACAAACAAAGTGGCTGGGGTGGATGACTTCATACGGCACGCATTCTGCCCGCAAAGCAGCGGCGCTGTCAATCCGCATGAATCCTATCTTTGATCAGGCGCGATGAGGTGACTTCAGGCCGCGTCCCTTACTTCACTGGAGCAGCTTTGGGCGCTTCTTTGGCCTCGGCCTTTTGGAGGATAGCAGCCTCGTTGATGGCGGCCGTTTTTTTGTCGGCGGCGGCCCTGACTTCGATGGCCTTTTGCCGGGTTTCAGCATCCATGTCCGCCTGGGCGGGCGCGGCTTTTTTGTGGCAGGCCATCTGGCCGGAGCCAAGGAGAAGACTAAGCATCAACAGAGGGGTGTTCATGGGCGAGCTTCCACGCGTATGGCATGGATCACAAGCCCGGTTCCCCTCTAGATCTCATGCGAGTGCGCGGCGTTGTTTCAGAGCCACGCAGGATGACGCGCATAAAAGCCGTCGTAGGAACGGCTGGTTGCACGCCAGCGGGGCCCCTCCCCGGTCAGCGCGCCCGAGGTGTCAAAACGGAGGCCGCAGATCTGCAAGAAAACGTGGTGCTTGGGTTTGACGAAAAGCGTGACATAATTCCCAGGTCCGGCCCAGGCGTACCGGGCAAAGGCCACGGAATTGAGCGGCTTGTCCAGCAGCTTGGCACGGTAGAGCACGTGAGAGACGGAGCCCGAGCAGTCGAAGCCGTTATCAAACAGAACTTTGTGACCCCCGCCCCACTTGTAGGGCTTCCCCACCAGTTCATTCCCGGCGGCCACCAGCTGATGAACCACCGCAGGGTGGGTTTCATGCGCGAAGGCATAAACGCCATTGAAATACAATGGCACGATTGCAGGAGGGGCCATGTAGTAGCCCATACCTCCTCCAATCGTGCCCAAGGCACCCCACATACCCAGTTTCATCCAGTGCCTGCGCCCGAACAGCTGCCGCACACATTCGGCTTCGGGCGTGTCACTCAGAGATTCTGGTATGGGGGTGTCATCCTCTTGTTTGTCCACGCAAACACAGTAATTCAAATGTCTGAGTTGCGCGCCTAAGTAGATATTCAGATCCGTCGCAGGTCTATCTTAGCTTCTTAAGATGAATAGCGGGATCTTATACCGGGTAGCGATTTAATGAGAGCCAGGACCCAAGATAGCTGGGCGGTCGCGTCTTCATGCCATAAAAAACCGCTGCCCCGTGAAGGGCAGCGGTTGGGAAGGATGCGCATGGGCGCTGGGCCCGGGCGGTGGCTTTTAGACCTTGGCCTTCTTCTCTTCTTTCTTCTTCGCAGCGGGCTTCGGCCGTTCTGGCGGAGACAGCGGCTCCTCGGCAGGGGCTGGAGGTATTGGGATGAGCGGGAAGGGATTGGCCTGCGGCTCCATGGCGTACTCGCGGTCTTTGAGGATGCCAGGCTGTGGCACAGGGTACTTGCCGTTTGCATCAGCGATGAGCGGTGCAGGACCATCAAGGGTGAGCTTGTCGACGCCTGGGGCGAACTCGAACGCGCTGTTGATGTAGTCATCGTAGCGAACGACCTGGCCGGTGTGCGCCGCGGCACGGCCCATGGCGGTGGTGACGCTGGACTTGATGCCGCGCTCCACTTCATTGTAAGGCTTGTCGGCAACGATGGCGTCGATGAGGTCCTGCCACTCGAGGTCATACGGATTCGGCTCCGGCTGCTTGCCGCGCCAGATGATGTTGGAGCGCTGCATCTTCTGGCTGTTGAAGGTCATCGCCTTGGAGGGGAAGTGACCGGCGGTGGAGACGATGGCGCTGCCCTTGGTGCCATGCACCTGGGTGGCAAACTGGTTGTGCGTGCCGATGGCGGTGCGGCCTTCGAGGAAGAGCTTCGCGCCGTCTTTGAAGGTGTACTCGCAGCTGTAGTGGTCGAAGTTCTGATCAATGTAGTCACCGCGGTCGCTGCGGCCGCCGCTGGCCTGCACTTCGACCGGCCAGTCGTTCTTCATCCAGCAGGCTTCGTCGATGTTGTGGATGTTGAAGTCGCTGAAGCCGCCGCCGCTCGCCCACAGGAAGCTGTGGAAGCGCTGGATCTGCCACTGCAGTTCGCTCGGGTCCACTTTCGGATCACGTGGGAGGGTGAAGGCAGAACCCACGGGGCCCTGCATGCGGTAGGCGCGCATGAGGAGGAGATCGCCGATCTCGCCGTCCTGAATGCGGTTGAAGAGTTCGCCACGGACGCGACAGTGGCGGCACATGAGGCCCACGCCGACTTTGAGATTCTTCTTCTTGGCTTCTTCATTCAGCGCCAGCAAACGGCGGGCGGTGGGGCCGTCGGTGCAGATCGGCTTTTCCATGAAGATGTTCACGCCCTTTTCGATGGCGTATTTGAAGTGCACCCAGCGGAAGGCCACCGGCGTGGTGAAGATGGCCACGTCACCTTTGCGCAGGGAGTCGATGGCGTTTTTGTAGGCGTCGAAGCCGATGAACTTCGCGTCTTCAGACACGGACATGCGGTCAGGGTGCTTGGTGCTCAGTGCTTCAAAGCTGCCCTTGAGACGCTTTTCAGAAACGTCTGCCATCGCCACGAGGCGGGTCACGCGCTTCTGGATCCCCATGGCATTGCTGGCAGCACCGGTGCCACGGCCACCGCAACCGATCAAAGCCGTGCGGATTTCATCACTGCCAGCGGCATGAACATTGGGAAGGGTGATGCCGGAGAGCACGGACAGACCGGCGGCAGTCTTCGTGGTGGTTTTGAGAAATTCGCGCCGGGATGAAGCGGCAGGGTCGGTGATAATGGTATTCATGAGGAGCACTTTTGTACGTTGCCTCATGGGCCGAGTTTGCCAAAGAATCTTCGCTGATATTCTGCGGAGGCAAAAATCAGCTGATCATTCCGCCGCGGGCGGAGATTTCTGAAAACGCGCGCGTCAGGGCGTTGTTCAGTTCATGCAGCGTCGCTTGCTCGAGCTGGGGGTCGAGCGTGGCCGTCAAAGTCGGTGGCAGGATGATCGCCTGATGCACGGTTGAAACCGTCTTCACGGGCGCCTGAGGGGGTGGCACAGCCGGAGCTGGCGCAGGTGCTGGTACTGCTGCGGGAGCCGATGTGACCATTGAGGGAGTCGGTTCCGCAGAGGGCAGCGTCACGGGACGTGGAGCCTCAAACAAAGTGGCCACCGAATGGGTGCACTTCGATTCCTCCGCATGCGTGGCGGCACAGAGCTGCCTCAAGCTGGCGAGCTGCGCATCGAGCCGATGGTTAAACCACTCCCGGGTGCGTTGAATGTCCTGCACCAGCGCGGCCAGCTCATTGGCGAAAAGGTCCCCTGAGCGAACAGGCAGGCCGGGCGGCAGAGTGGTGTTGGATGATTGGAAGCTCATGCAAAGTCAAACATATTAAAATTTCCATAAATAATCAAGCCTTCTTCACTCTCAATCCTATAGAATTTCAAAATATTGCCCTTTTTGTTCTCTAAATTTTTAAGTTTGGCAGCACTGTAAATGGATCTTTAGGGAAGCGCACATGGAATTCGCCTCTTCCTTTCAAAAGGCTCAAAAGCAGCGTTGTATGACTCAGGGTTTCTTACCCTTCCCTGCCCGCTTCTGCACCAGCAGCCAGTCGGGATCAGGGGTGCGGGAGGACTCCATCAGCGCGGCGGCTTGGACCACGAGTTCGGGCTTCTCCTTGGCAAGGTCATGCGCCTCTGCCGCATCCGCCTTGAGGTCGTAGAGTTCGATGGGACTCTCCGGGCCGTTGCGCACGGCTTTCCAGTCGCCAAAGCGCACCGCCTGTAGAGAGGCCCCTTCGTGCAGTTCCCAGTAAAAGTGATCGCGCTGCGGTGCCGGGCCGCCTTTGAGGAATGGGACCAGGGAGAGACCGTCGGTCTTGCAGGCGGCGGGAATCTTCGCGCCGGCGAGTTCGGCGGCGGTGGGCAGGAAATCCCAGAACGCCCAGGGTTCATCCGTCACGCGTCCGGCGGGAACCTTGCCGGGCCAGCGTGCCAGTGCGGCTTGTCGCAGCGCACCTTCATACAGGCCGCGCTTGTAGCCACGCAGGCCGTTGGAGGCTTGTTCAAAGAGCCTGCCCATTTCGGACTTGGGATCAAAGGAAGAACCGTTGTCGCCTGCGGTCATGACAAGGGTGTTGTCATCAATGCCGCACTCTTTGAGCGTGTCGAGCAGGCGGCCCACATCGCTGTCCAGACGAGTGACCATGGCGGCGTAGTTCTTCTGCATCTCAGTCCATGGCTTGTCCTTATAGAGACCCTGGCTGTCGATCTCGAAGTTGCCATGTGGCAGCGTGATCGAGTAGTACAGGAAGAAGGGGCCGGATTTGTGCTCGCGCACCCAGCGCACGACTTCATCAGAGATCAGCTGCTGCGCGTAGGTCTTGCCCACGCCTTTGCCGGTGTTGCCGGGCAAATCGAAGCGCTGGTCGTTGTTGTAGAGGTAGGTGGGGAAATAGCTGTGCGCGTGGCGCTGGCAGTTGTAGCCGTAGAAGTGGTCAAAGCCGAGCTTCAGCGGACTCCCGGTGGTGTCAAACATGCCCATGCCCCACTTCCCCATGCAGGCGGTGGCATAGCCCGCATCATGCAAAATCTGCGCCACGGTGATCGTGCCTGCTGGCAGCGGCTTCTGACCTTCCGCGCCGATCTCGCGATTCGCACGGATCGGGCAGTGCCCGGTGTGCAGCCCGGTCATCAGCGAAGAGCGCGAAGGTGCGCACACACTCGTGCCGCTGTAGGCCTGCAGGTAGCGCGTGCCCTCCTTCGCCATGCGGTCGAGGTTCGGCGTCTGAATCAGCTTCTGCCCGTAGCAGCCCAGATCTCCCTGTGCGAGGTCATCGCTGAGAATGAAAATGAGGTTGGGCTGGCCTGCGGTGGCGGTGGAGAGTATGCAGGCGGCAAGGAGCAGGACGAAGGGTCGGATCATGGGACGATGGGAACGCTGCACTGGCGGCGTTCTTGACGTGAATCTGGATGGAGCGCACGCGTCCTCGCGTGCTGCATTCAGCGTCCCGCTGAATGCTGTCCATAAAGGGGGTGTCACGTTGCACCCGTCTGCCAGCTTGAGTGTCCTCAAGGGACGGTTTTCCGCGAGGACGCGGAAAACAGCACGCGAGACGCGTGCGCTCCATTACCGCACCTGGCACACCGTTTTTGCCACGGCCTGCGCGTAGGTGTTGGCAATAGTGTTCATGTTCACCGCCAGGCTGTAGAGGCCGCCGATGGCGAAGGCTTTGTTGATGATGAACTGACCGACGGGCACCCGCTTCGGCATCTGATACACCGTCACCACCCCATCCAGATGCATCTGCCCCATGCCGGGCATCGCGGTGCGCACGAAGCCGCTGCCTTTGGTGTAACGGGTGATGTTGACCACGAGTTCATAGCGGCCTGGCTTTCCCGAGCCGGGCTGTGCCAGCGTCTGTACCGCCTGGGTGATCCGGTCTCCGAGCATCTGGCGCTCCTCTTCAGACATGCGGGCGTCCGTGGTGCTCACCTGAGTGGTGACGCCGTCTCCCTGGCTGATGACCGCCGTGAGAGGACTCACGAAGACGGGACGCGGCGTGTGGGTGGCGCAGCTGGCAAGCAGCAGTGCAACGGCGAGAACAGAGAGATGGCGGAGGGCGTTGTGGATTTTCATCGTAAGAAGGAAGCGAGACAGCGGACATGTACGAAATTATTGCTCCAAGACGAGTACAAAAAATAACGGCCCGGAATCACTTCCGGGCCGCGTGGGGGTTTTGGGTTTTTGAAGCGCCGCGTGGGTTGGGTCACGCAGCGGTCAAAATTACATCATGCCGCCGTGGTCGTGGGCATGGCCGGCGTCAGCGGCTTCTTCCTTCGGAATGTCGGAGATCAGACATTCGGTGGTGAGGAGGAGGCCGGAGATGGAGGCGGCGTTCTGGAGAGCGCTGCGGGTCACCTTGGCTGGGTCAACGACACCTGCCTTGATGAGGTCTTCATACTTGCCGGTGGCGACGTTGTAGCCGTGGTTGCCTTTGCCTTTCTTGACTTCAGCAACGACGAGCGCGCCTTCGATGCCTGCGTTGGCAGCAAGCTGACGGAGAGGAGCTTCGATCGCACGTGCGACGATTTCAGCACCAGTCTTCTCGTCGCCGGTAAGGCCGAGATCACCGATGGAAGCCTGAGCACGGATGAGGGCGACGCCGCCCCCAGGAACGATGCCTTCTTCGACGGCCGCACGGGTGGCGTGCAGGGCGTCTTCGACGCGGGCTTTCTTTTCCTTCATCTCAGTTTCGGTGGCAGCACCGACGTTGATGACGGCGACGCCGCCGGCGAGCTTGGCAAGACGCTCCTGGAGCTTCTCACGATCGTAGTCGCTGGTGGTTTCGGAGATCTGGTTCTTGATCTGGGAAACGCGGCCTGCAATGGCTTCGCTGCCGCCTTCGCCTTCGACGATGACGGTGTTTTCCTTGCCGATGGTGATGCGCTTGGCACGGCCAAGGTCAGCGAGCTCGATGTTCTCAAGCTTGATGCCAAGGTCTTCGGTGATGCAGCGGCCGCCGGTGAGGATGGCGATGTCTTCGAGCATGGCTTTGCGGCGGTCGCCGAAGCCAGGAGCCTTGACAGCCACGATGTTGAGGGTGCCGCGCAGCTTGTTCACCACGAGGGTGGCAAGGGCTTCACCTTCGACGTCTTCAGCGATGATGAGGAGGGGCTTGCCGGAGCGGGCGACCTTCTCAAGCAGAGGCAGCATGTCCTTCAGATTGCTGACCTTCTTCTCATTGATGAGGATGTAGGCGTTCTCAAGGTTGCACTCCATCGTCTCCGGATTGGTGACGAAGTAAGGGGAGAGGTAGCCCTTGTCGAACTGCATGCCTTCGACGACTTCGAGGGTCGTTTCGATGGACTTGGCTTCTTCGACGGTGATGGTGCCTTCCTTGCCCACTTTGTCCATGGCTTCGGCGATGATGTTGCCGATGCTGGAGTCCCAGTTGGCGGACACGGTTGCGACCTGGGCCACTTCCTTGCTGTCCTTGACGGGGGTGGAGATTTCCTTGAGCTTGGCGACGATGGCCTCAGTGGCCTTCATGATGCCGCGCTGAAGCGAGATCGGGTTGGCGCCGGCGGTCACGTTGCGGAGACCTTCTGCGTAGATGGCTTCAGCCAGGACCGTGGCGGTCGTGGTGCCGTCACCAGCGATGTCGGAGGTCTTGGAGGAGACTTCCTTGATGAGCTGAGCGCCCATGTTTTCATAAGCATCTGGAAGCTCGATTTCCTTGGCGACGGTGACGCCGTCCTTGGTGATCGTTGGGCTGCCGAATTTCTTTTCAAGGATGACGTTGCGGCCTGCAGGGCCGAGAGTGGCCTTGACGGCGCGAGCCAGCTTGGTGACGCCGCGGAGGAGTGCCTGACGGGCGGCTTCGTCGAAGTAGAGTTGTTTAGCCATAACAGTTTAAGTAGTGTGGATTGAGTGTGGGGTTTCTGAGAGGGGATTAGCCGATGATGCCGAGGATGTCGGTTTCGTTGATGATGAGGACGTCATCGCCGTTGAGCTTCACTTCCGTGCCGCCGTACTTGGAGATGAGGACCTTGTCGCCCTTCTTCACGGTGAAGAGGGTGGCGACGTCTTTGCCTTCGTCGTCCTTGCCGGTGCCAAGGGCGAGCACTTCAGCTTCCTGTGGCTTTTCTTTGGCAGTGTCAGGGAGGAAGATGCCGCCAGCGGTCTTTTCTTCGCTGATGGAACGCTTGACGAGGACGCGGCGTCCGAGGGGTGTGATGGAGGTGGCCATAGTTGGTCTGGTTTGTGCTTTGAGGGTTTCTGGTTCTGGTTTGGTTCGGGTTGTCTGCCCGGCCTGCTGTCACACGGGTTGGTGTGCCGGCTGGCCGGGCGGAAATTCATTCGGGGTCGGTGGGCGGTGCCGCAGCGGCTGGCGCCGGAATGGTGTTGGGGACGATGGCGACGCCGTTCGGAGCGCGCTCCAGGCCGCCATAGCTGAGATCCGGGGCTGCCTCGCCGATTTCACTGACGAGAAAGTCCACGATGCGCTGCGGCTCTTCGGAGAGCACGGACTGCAGCATGCGTGAGGTGCGTGCCTGATCGTAGCCTTTCATGTCCAGGTCAAGCTTCGCGGCACCTTCGAGGCCTTTGATTTGTGCGGCGAGCTCCACGGTGGAGTTCACGCGCTTCAGCAGCACGGGGTCAGCCGCGAGTTTTTTCATCGCCACGGCCAGCTTGTCCTTCACTTCCGGCGTGTTCAGCAGCTCGGTGGCGGTCTTGCCGGGGTACTGTGCGATGATGCTGTCCGCTTCGCTCTTCAAAGCGTTGTCTGCGGGGGAGGCGCTCTTCTCAGGCGCAGGCGTCAGCGCGCTGGAGATTTCGGCTTCGATGCGTGAATCTGCTACTACAGCCTTCGGTGTCACAGGAGTTTCAGGCGTCTTGGCAGCCTCGGGCGATTTGCCGCAAGCAGTGAAAAACATGGCAAGGCCCAGCAGCGCACAGAGTCGCGAAGCGTCTTGGAGTGCGTACGGGAAGCGAAGCGCCACGCCGCTTTTTGGCTTGCGCAGGCGTGGGAGATTCTCGGGCACGGTGAGACGCTCGAAAGCGGTGTCGCAGGCCACCGCACTCCAAGACGCTTCGCGTTTTGCGGCTGCGCATTGGCTGTCGGGGAATGATGCCATCACCGGAGGCTGTGAAGTTGAAGCATTCATGCGGCGCGTGGGGCGATGGCTGCGTTGGAGATTTCACACAGGGCTGTTTTCACAGCCTGGTCGAGAGTTTGGAAGGACTCATAAGGAGAGCCCAGCATGCCGGTCATACCTTGCATGTTGGAGGTGTTTTCCAAGCGGCCCATGACGAACCACTGGTCACCGCCCTGGTTTTCGATCAGCGACTTCAGATACTCGATCTCCAGCTTCTTGTTCGTGATCTGGTCGTTCGTGTCGGCGCTTTGATTGGTGAACTGCACCAGCGGCTGGCGGCACAGCAGGATGCCGTAGGCGCGGTTCTGGGCCAGCGAGCAGGTCACCGAATACTTCGCCTGGGAATCCACCAGCGTGTGGGAGGGATCCGTGCAGCTGATCATCAGCTCCGTTTCGGAGAGCCGGGCGGTGGCGCCCATGGGATCGCGTGTGATGCGGAAGCCCTC
This sequence comes from Prosthecobacter sp. Pr1, assembly GCF_057652315.1. Lineage (NCBI taxonomy): Bacteria > Pseudomonadati > Verrucomicrobiota > Verrucomicrobiia > Verrucomicrobiales > Verrucomicrobiaceae > Prosthecobacter > Prosthecobacter sp. Pr1. The sequence continues at coordinate 153,228 of NZ_JBYFBS010000011.1, forward strand.
GGCCTCGGTCAGCCCGGTGAAGCACTCCACGATCTTGTTGAGAAAGGTGCGGCGCATCTTCAGCAAGAGCTCATCATGCCTCGCGAGGAGGCCCTTGGCCTCTCCGTCGAGTGCAGACAGTTCCTTGAGCGCTACCAAACTCATCGTGACACTGGGGTTGAGATGGAAAACGCCGACGTTGCCATAGCCACGGCGCGACCGGAATGGCGACTATTCGTCGCCATTCCAAAAGCTGCCTGTGCTGTCGTCGTTCCTGACATTCTCGTGATCAATTACTTGTCCTTGTCCACGACCTCGAAATCCGCATCGACGACCTTGCCCTTGTCCTGGGACTTCGTTTCCGAAGCACCAGCCTCAGGGGCAGCGCCACCCATGCCGCCCATGCCACCGGGGGCTCCGGTTGCGCCTGCGGCGGCAGCGGCTTGATAGGCGGCGGCGAAGAGTTTTTCGAGTTCTTCGGTCTGGGCCTTCATCTTGTCGGTGTCACCGGATTCGACGGCGGACTTCAGGGAAGCCAGCTTGTCCTTGATCGGGGTGAGCTGGTCGGCGGGGACTTTGCTTTCCCATTCCTTGAGCTGTTTCTCGATCTCGAAGCTGAGGCCTTCCGCCTTGTTCTTCACTTCGACGGCTTCCTTGCGCTTCATGTCTTCGTCGGCGTGCTCTTCAGCATCGCGCTTGGCTTTTTCGATCTCTTCCTGGCTGAGGCCGGAGCTGCCCTGGATGGAGATCTTCTGCTCTTTGCCGCTGACCTTTTCCTTGGCGCTGACGTGCAGGATGCCGTTGGCGTCGATGTCAAAGGTCACTTCGACCTGTGGCACGCCGCGTGGGGCTGGTGGGATGCCGTCGAGCTTGAAGGTGCCGAGCGTCTTGTTGTCGCGGGACATCGGGCGCTCGCCCTGAAGGACCACGATTTCCACGCCGGGCTGGTTGTCGCTGTAGGTGGAGAAGATCTGGCTGTGCTTCTTCGGAATGGTGGTGTTGCGCGGGATCATCGGGGTGGCCACGCCGCCTGCCGTCTCGATGGAGAGGGTGAGCGGGGTCACGTCGAGGAGGAGCACGTCTTTGACGTCACCTTTGAGCACGCCGCCCTGGATGGCTGCGCCGATGGCGACGACTTCGTCCGGGTTCACACCCTGATGCGGGTCTTTGCCGGCGAGTTTCTTCGCGGTCTCAACGACCTTCGGCATGCGGGTCATGCCACCCACGAGCACGAGTTCGTCGATCTTGCTGGCGTCGAGCTTGGCGGCGGCAAGGCAGTCACGCACAGGCTTGATGGTGCGCTCGAACAGGTTGTCCGTGAGCTGCTCCATCTTAGCGCGGGTGAGGGTCTTCATGATGTGCTTCGGCCCGGAGGCGTCGGCGGTGATGAAGGGGAGATTGAGGTCGTAGCTCTGGCTGGAGCTGAGGGCGATCTTGGCCTTCTCGGCTTCTTCCTTGATGCGCTGAAGCGCGTCAGGCTGGCCGCTGAGGTCGATGCCGCTGTCGGTTTTGAATTCGTTGACGATCCAGGTGATGAGGGTGTTGTCCCAGTCGTCACCACCGAGGTGGGTGTCGCCGTCCGTGGCGAGCACTTCGAAGACGCCGTCGCCGATTTCCAGCACGGAGATGTCGAAGGTACCACCGCCAAGGTCATACACGGCGACTTTTTCGTCCGACTTGCTGTCGAGGCCGTAGGCCAGGGCGGCTGCGGTCGGCTCATTGATGATGCGGCGCACGTTGAGGCCGGCGATTTCGCCTGCGGCCTTGGTGGCGTTGCGCTGGCTGTCGTTGAAGTAAGCGGGGACGGTGATGACGGCTTCCGTGATCGTTTCGCCGAGCTTGGCTTCAGCGTCGGCCTTCAGCTTCGCAAGGATCATCGCGCTGACTTCCTGGGGGCTGTAAACTTTCGTTTCGCCGCCGACTTCCACCTGTACGTGGGCGTCACCATTGGCAGCGGCCACGATCTTGTAAGGCATGCGCTTGTCAGCTTCGGTGAGTTCCGCGAACTTGCGGCCCATCAGGCGCTTCACGGAGAAGACGGTGTTGCGGGGATTCGTCACGGCCTGGCGCTTGGCAGCCTGACCGACGACGCGTTCGCCGCTCTTGGTAAAGGCGACGATGGAAGGCGTCGTGCGTGCGCCTTCGCTGTTTTCGAGCACCGTTGCTTTGCCGCCTTCGAGGACGGCCATGCAGGAGTTGGTGGTGCCGAGGTCAATGCCGAGGATTTTGCTCATGATTTTGGGGTTGGGGGGAAAGTGATACTGAGGGTTTTGGTGCTTCTTACTTGGCTAGATGCGTGCCAAGTGGTGTTTTGGAAACACAATGAACTGATTGTGAATGATGTAAGAGGGAAATGGCACAATCATCCATGAGTCAATAATTGTGCCAAAGTGCCAAAATGTGGCACACTTGCGCTGGCACTTGGCACAATTGGGCGAGATCCCGTCGCTCAGGCTCTGTTTTCTGCGTGTCCCTGAAATCGGACCCCAGGCTTGATGCTTTCAGCGTGAGTCATTCTCGGAATGACGGCTTTGCAGCTTGTGAAAAGTTTCACAATCTGATTGCCGCCCCTGCGCAGGGGGCGTAATTCTCAAGGTCCCAAAATCCCTCTGACTCCCATGGTCGCTCCCGCTGATTCCACCGTTACTGCTTACGACTCGAAGGTCGAAGGCAATATCATCTTCACCAAGATGGACGCCGCCATCAACTGGATGCGCAAGAACTCCATGTGGCCGATGCCGATGGGCCTCGCCTGCTGCGCCATCGAAATGATGGCCGCCGCCTGCAGCCGTTATGACTTGAGCCGCTTCGGTGCGGAAGTGATGCGTTTCTCCCCCCGCCAGGCTGACGTGATGATCGTGGCCGGCACGGTGACTTACAAGATGGCCCTCGCCGTGAAGCGCGTGTGGGACCAGATGCCGGAGCCGAAGTGGTGCATCGCCATGGGCGCGTGCGCCTCCAGCGGCGGCATGTACCGTAGCTACGCGGTGCTTCAGGGCATCGACCAGCTCATCCCGGTGGACGTTTACATCTCCGGCTGCCCTCCGCGCCCCGAAGCATTGCTTGAAGGCATGATGCGTCTGCAGCGCAAGATCGAAACCGAGCACTCCTTCACCGAGCAGAAGAAGGAACTCCTCTCCGAACTCACCGCTTAATTTTTCACGACCATGAATGCCGCCCAAATGGTTGAAGCCTTGAAGCAGAAATTCGGTGATGCCGTGCTGGAAACGAAGGAGTTTCGTGGCGAACACACGCTCGTCGTCAAGCTCACCAACGCCAAGCCGTTGCTCGCGTACTGCCGCGATGAACTGAATTTCGACTACCTCGTCGATATCTCCAGCCTCGATTACATGGGCAAGGAGCCGCGCTTTGAGATGGTGTATGAGCTCTACGGCTACGGTCATCTGCAGCACCTGCGTGTGCGTGCCGCCGTGGCCGAGGACGTGGAAGTCCCCACCGTCAGCGACATCTGGCCCACCGCCAACTGGCATGAGCGCGAGGTGTATGACATGATGGGCATCAAGTTCAGCGGCCATCCCGACATGCGCCGCATCCTCATGTGGGAAGGCTACCCGTTCTTCCCGCTGCGCAAAGACTTCCCGCTCGAAGGCAAGCCCAGCGACATGCCCGACGTCGGCTTCACCAAGACCGCACCGATGGCGGACGGTCCCTTCGTCACTTGTGCAGGCACCGGCGATACGGTGACGCGTGAGCCGCGCTCCCGCAGGCCCACGGAGTAACGCGGCAGTGCTGTGCACGCAGATGCTGTGCGGGCTGCGTTGTACCGAAAGAGCCCCACGGCGTCACTCGTTCCATTTCCTTCCCATGACACGCACTCATCTCACCACCGTACTCGGTCTGGCACTGGCCACGACCGCCTTTTCTGCTGAATCCACCGACTGGGGCGCCTTCCGGGGTCCTTCCGGCAATGGCGTCGTCCCCGCCCTGGCCAATGCCAAATGGAGCCTCAAGGAAGTCTGGAAATCACCCACCAATCTCGGCTTCAGCTCCTTTGCTGAATCAGATGGCAAGGTGTACACCCTCGTCACGGGCGAGAGCGACGGCAACAGCGGTGAAATGCTGGCCTGCCTCGATGAAAAGACCGGCAAGCAGCTGTGGAGCAAGCCTCTCAGCGTCGTCCCCAAGTATGACGGCGGTGGTGACTCCGGCACGCCTGACAACAAAGGCGGCGACGGTTCCCGCTCCACTCCGGTGGTCAATGCCGGCAAAGTGTACGCCATCGACTCCATGCTGGGTGTCTTCTGCTTCGACGCTGCCACGGGCAAGGAAATCTGGAAGCACGACGTGATGAAGGACAACGCCGGCGTGCAGATCAAATGGGAAAACGCCGCTTCTCCCGTGATCGATGGTGATGTGCTCCTCCTCGCCGGCGGTGGTGCAGGCCAGGCCCTCATCGGCCTGAACAAGAACACCGGCAAAGTCGTGTGGAAGGGTGAAGACGACAAGATGACCCACGCCACTCCGGTGCTCGCAGACATCCTTGGCGTGCATCAGGCCATCTTCTTCACGCAGACCGGCCTCGTCGCCGTTGACCCCCAAAAAGGCAGCGTGATCTGGCGCGCCCCCTTCCCTTACAAAGTGAGCACCGCCGCCTCCCCGGTGGTGTTTGAAGACATCGTGTACTGCTCCGCCGGTTATGGCGTGGGTGCCGGTGCGTTCAAGATCAGCAAGAGCGGCGGCAAGCTGGAAGCGACCCAGATCTGGCGTCGTGAAAACCAGTGCTTCAACCACTGGAGCACCCCGGTCGTCAAAGACGGCTACCTCTACGGCATGTTCAGCTTCAAGGAATACGGCGCCGGCCCTCTGGCTTGCGTGGACATCCGCACGGGCGAAGACAAATGGGCGGAAAAAGGCTTCGGCCCCGGTCAGGTCATCCTTGCAGGAGACAAGATCATCGCCACCAGCGACAAGGGCGAAATCGTTGTCGTCGAAGCCAGCCCGGACAAATACAAGGAAGTGGCGCGCAAAGATGTGCTTGATGGCAAGGTCTGGAGCTACCCGATCCTCGCCAATGGCAAAATCTTCGCCCGCAGCACGACCGAAGGTGTGTGCCTGGATGTGAACTGATCTGGCCCCTGCAACCAGTCTTAAAATTCGAAGCCCGGAGCTCAAAACTCCGGGCTTCTTTTTGTCCGGAGTCCGTGCACCCTTGACGCATCGGCGGCTCTAACCGACTCTCAGGGCTCTCTTGACGGCATGAAGTGGCAGCAACGTGTGATCCAGGCCTGGCAAAAGGCGCGTGAACTCCCCTATTTGGGACGGGGGTCGTTTGCCGTGGCCATCACCCTGCTGATCATCTCCATGCTGATGGGCTGGCACCGCACGCACCCGGATGATGCGGTGGATGCCGCGCTGCAGCAGGCGCAGGTGGCGCAGATGGATGTGCCGCAGGGCATTTTGATCCTCTCCAGAGTGCTGCCTTATCTTAATCTTTGGGTCAGGCTGGGCATCCCGGTGCTGTTGATCGTGATCTGGCGCCGCTGGGGCGATCTGCGCCGCCTGATGCTGCCGGTCAGCATCGCCTCCGTCTCCATGGCCGTGTGGTCCATCGCGAGTGATCTGGTCGATTACATCGCGCATTCGCACATGACAGAAATGGGCGAACCGCCGGAGCCGGTGGCCTTTGCCTTCAAGCTGGTGTTCATCGCGCTGGTGTTTCTGTCGGTTCCCTTTGCCCTGCACTACTACCGGCGCATCGGCATTCTGGAGCGCTACACGTTGCGCACCTTCCTGCATCCGCTGGTGTTCTGCTTTGTGTCCTTCTTCACCCTGTGGATCATCATGGATCTGCTGGACAATCTGAAGGAATTTCAGGAATCCAAAATCGGCGTGGTACGGGTGATCACCTTTTATCTGGGGATGATCCCCTTTGTGTACACGCAGATCCTGCCGGTGGCGTTGCTGCTGGCGGTGCTGTACTCCCTCACCCGCATGTCGAAGGCCAACGAGCTCATCTCCATGCTGGGCACCGGCCAGAGCCTGACCCGGGTGCTGCGCCCGATTTTTGTCACCAGTGTTTACGCCTGCCTTCTGAACATGGCGGCCAGCTACTACTGGGCGCCGCGTGCCGAGGGCAATCGTGAGGCCGTTTTTAGCGGCATGAAAGTGCATGCGGCGGATTCCATCATGGCGTTTGGCATCATGTTTCATAATGAGCAGAGCCACCGCACCTGGTATGTGGCCACCTTCCCCTTTTCCCTGCGCAGCGGGCACGAGCGCATGCACGGGGTGCAAATCCGTGAGGAAGACAATCTGGGGCGGCCCGCGCACACGATCATCGCGCCATCGGTGGGCTGGTCGCCACGCACCGGCTGGCGCTTTTATGACGGCAAGGAGCTGATCTATCAAAACGGCCACCTCGCATCCATCCGGCCCTTTCCTGTGGGAGCAGACGGTCAAAGCGTCCTGGAAGTGAAGGAAATCGAGGAGACACCCTGGAGCCTCGTGAGCTATGCGCTGCGGCCTGATTTCATGAGCGTGCCGGAGCTTGTCTCCTACCTGAGCGCTCATTCGAAGGCGGCGGACGACAAGCTCGCGCCCTTTCGCACGCACTTCTGGCAGCGCTTCGCCATGCCCTGGCAGGCCATGGCCTTGGTGCTCGTGGCCGCGCCGCTGGGGGTGGCCTACTCACGCCGGGGCTCGGTGGGTGGCATTGCAGGCAGCGTGTTCATTTTCTTCATCTACATGTTCATGAACAATCTCTGCCTCAATCTGGGCAAAGGCGGGCACCTGCCGCCCTGGCTCACCGTGTGGATTCCGCACCTGTTGTTTGGCACCCTTGGCCTTGTCCTGTTCCATTACCGCTCGCAGAACCGCGACCTGCCAAGCTTCAAACTGCGTCTCTCCAAGCTCAAGCCCCAGATCGCCCGCCCGCGCAATCGCAGCGGTGGTACGGCGTTGCCCAACGCCCCTGCCGCTTGATATTTTGAACCAGAAACTTAAAAATCGCTGATGCAGCAAAATTGGTCCATTCGCAGCCGCGCACACACCTGCGCCGTCACCGGCCGTCAGTTTGAGGACGGCGAGAGCTTCCACACGACCATCTACTTTGATCCCGAGGAAAACGGCTACGTGAGACGAGACGTCTGCGCCGAGGCCTGGGCGCAGGAGGTGGAGCAGCGCAAGCCCGTGGCCGCCTGGAAGACGATCTATTCCAGAGTCCTCGCCGAGGCGAAGCCCGAGATCACCCCCAAGGAAGGTGCACAGGCCCTGCTGCAGCGCTTCATCGAGGAAGGAGATCCGCGCACTGAAAACGCGCGCTACATCCTCGCCCTCATGCTCGAGCGGAAACGCCAGCTCCACCAGACCGCCGAGAAGGAAGTGGATGGCGCCAAGATGCTCTTCTACGAAAACAAAAAGACCGGTGAAATTTTCATCGTGCGCGATCCCGAACTGAAGCTCAGCGAAATGGCCGACATGCAGGACGAAGTCGCCACCCTCCTGGCCTTCGGTGGCCCTGCCGCCGACGCAGCGAAGGCCGTGGGCGTGACGCTCACCGTGGATGGTGTGGTTCCCAAGCCGGATGCTGAGGCGCCCACAGAGCCGGATGGAACTGCTGCTGCCGCAGAAACTGCTGACACCGAGCCGAAGGCCGAGACAGCGCCCGAAGCCGAGCCCGACGTCGTGGTGGAATCGGAGATTGAGATTGAAGTGGAGATGGAGTCCGAGTCGGAGGCAGAGTCCGAATCTGAGGCAGATTCAGAGTCCGCTGCTGAGCCCGAAGGCGAAGCTGAGGAGGGATGAGCGGGGATTAGAGCCCCAGCTCCTCGCGCACCTGGGAGTCGTTGATCAGCTTGTCATAGGCGGCCTTGACGGTGCCCGCCGCCTTGTTGGCCTTGCTGACCAGATCTGTGTAGCGTGCTCCAGAGCGCACCGGATTGAGCAGTGCGCCACGAATCACTTCGCCGTAGGCCACCAGGCCGTCCACATACGGCCACTCGCGCGCATCCAGGAGGGGCCGCACCTGCCGCAGCTTGTAGAGGCTGTTGCCCAGCTCGTCCCCCTTGAGGCTGGAGACATTGGCATCCACGTCGTGATCAATGGCAGACACGACGGACTGCGCATTGTTCTGAGCCGCCTCGATGGAGCCACCGATGGAAAGCGTGCGAGGTCCGCGGCCCTGCAGGTAGAGCAGCAGGTACTTGGCGGAGTAGCAGTTCGGCGCGGCGGCCAGGAGGGCCTGCAGGCGCTGTGCCGCATGCGGAGTGCGCAGCAGCGGCACGATCTGCCGCGGGTCACGCATCATCACCGTGCGCATGTTGTCAAAGTCGGTGAGCGCATTCCGCAGAGCCTGCGGCTTTTCGGAGTCGGCCAGCAGCAGGGCGTCGTCAAAAGTCCTGATGCCAAAGACGGTGATGCCCACCAGCGGGCCGGGACCCTGCAGCACCAAGATGTCCGACACCGCGACCTCGTTTTTCACCGGCACTCCCACGATCTTGCAGGAGCCCTTGGTGGCTCCGCGGATCTTGGCCTGCACACCACCGATGGGCTGCACGCTGCCATCCGCGTTCATGTCACCGGTCACCGCAAAGGCGGGGTCCATTTTCTTGCCGGTGATCGCGGCCTCCAGCAGCAGGGCGCAGGCCACTGCGGCGGAGGGGCCGTCCTTGCCGATGTACTTGTCTTCAAAGCCGATCTCCAGCGAGTGGCCCACCGGCCAGCCGCCGTGACGCAGCTGGGAAAACTTGCTCACCTCATTGAGCGCCTTGCTCATGCTATCCCCCACGTCCTGATTGAATTTGAGCATGGAAGGCGACTCCCCCAGCGAGGGCAGCGCGGTGAGGTTCATGCGCGTGACCAACCCGGCCTCGCCGCCGGAGGAGAGCTGGGAGATCAGCAGGCCGTTCACCTGGTTCAGGCGGGATTTGAAGGTGGAAACCTCTTTCTCAGCCATGGGTTGAGAAGGCGTTGGAGCTGGAACTAGAGTCGGAGCAGGAGCAGGAACTACGACTGCAGGCAAAGGGCTGACAGCCGGAACAGGCACTTCGACTTTGGCGGCAATGGGCGCTTCTTCAGCGGGGGTCGTACCCGTTTTCCACACCTGCCAAGACTCGGGTATAAGGCCCTCTTTCCAAGCAAGCATCCATAAAAAAACTAGAGCCAAAAGAACAAATCCCGATTTCATTCAGAACAGGCATTAAGCACTTCAGAGAAGATCGTCAATCTCAAACAAATGACCGCTTTTTCGATGCCGCCGCCAGCATGGTTTCCGCGGATTTTTTGCTTATCCCGTGTTTGTCCAAGGTCCTCCATTCTACATCGCTCCATGTCCTTCCAGCAAGACCGCGAAGAACTTCTCCACGCGATGGCTTCAAACGCAGCGTGGGCTCTTTTTCAACCACACGGCACAGGCAGCCGCGCTGAAGCGGAGCCGGGCCTACAGCCCCAGCTCCTCGCGCACCTGGGAGTCGTTGATCAGCTTGTCATAGGCGGCCTTGACGGTGCCCGCCGCTTTCTTGGCCTTGCTGACCAGATCTGTGTAGCGTGCTCCAGAGTGCACCGGATTGAGCAGTGCGCCACGGATCACTTCGCCGTAGGCCACCAGGCCGTCCACATACGGCCACACGCGCGCATCCAGGAGCGGCCGCACCTGCCGCAGCTTGTAGAGGCTGTTGCCCAGTTCGTCCCCCTTGAGGCTGGAGACATTGGCATCCACGTCGTGATCAATGGCAGACACGACGGACTGCGCGCTGTTCTGCGCCGCCTCGATGGAGCCACCGATGGAAAGTGTGCGGGGTCCGCGGCCTTGGAGGTAGAGCAGCAGGTACTTGGCGGAGTAGCAGTTCGGCGCGGCGGTCAAGAGGGCCTGCAGGCGCTGTGCCGCATGCGGGGTGCGCAGCAGCGGCACCATCTGGCGCGGATCTTTCATCATCACCGTACGCATGCTGTCAAAGTCCGTGAGGGCACTTTGCAGCGCCGGCGGCCGTTCGGTGCCGGCCAGCAGCAGGGCATCGTCGAAGCTCGTGATGCCAAAGACGGTGATGCCCACCAGCGGCGCCGGACCTTCCAGCACCAGAAGATCCATCACGGACTTTTCGTTCTTCACCGGCACACCCATGAGCTTGCAGGAGCCTTTGGTCGCGCCGCGAATCTTGGCCTGCACTCCACCGATGGGCTGCACGCTGCCGTCTGCGTTCATGTCGCCGGTCACCGCAAAGGCAGGGTCCCATTTCTTGCCGGTGATCGCGGCTTCTAGCAGCAGGGCGCAGGCCACTGCGGCGGAGGGGCCGTCCTTGCCGATGTACTTGTCTTCAAAGCCGATCTCCAGCGAGTGGCCCACCGGCCAGCCGCCGTGGCGCAGCTGGGAGAATTTGCTGACCTCATTGAGCGCCTTGCCCATGCTTTCTCCCACGTCTTGATTGAACTTGAGCGTGGAAGGCGACTCCCCCAGCGAGGGCAGCGCGGTGAGGTTCATGCGCGTGACCTGCCCGGCCTCGCCGCCGGAGGAGAGCTGGGAGATCAGCAGGCCGTTCACCTGATTGATGCGTGATTTGAAGGACACGCCGGCGGCGGAAGGGGTGCCGGTGATCACTGCGTTATTGCCAGCCGGTGCCACACCTTGGGGGGCTGCGGGAGCATTATTGTTGGCGTTCGCGACAGCGCTGCTCATGTCGATGAGCTTCCAGACCTGCTGCAGCTGCTGGGGCGTGGCGCCTGCGTCTGGTAAAGCCGCGACCTTGAGGTGGCTGCCATCCCATTCGTGAGCCTGGCTGGAGCCGGCCGGGAATGACGCGGCGATCTTTTCAAAACTCACCTTGCCGTTGGCGGTCTTGTCCGGCAGCTCCGGATTGCCCTTCTCCCATGCCAGCCTCAGCACCACGGGCGCCACCACAAAGTTCGCGGCGGTTCTTGAAAGCACATCCAGACATTCACATTGGGTGAAGCGGCATTGGCTGGTGGTCAGCAAGACATCCGTTCCGGTAAATTTGGTGCTGTCAAACAGACACTCTACGTAGCGCGTGGAGCGCTGGCTCCCATCGGTAGGATAAGATTCCAGCACACAGGACACAAAGGTACAGCGTTTGGCGGCCATTCCGCATAAAAAAGGCGAGGCCAGCGTGCTGCCAGCCACCACGCACTCTGTCATGTTCAGCTTCGGCGGACCGATCTCTCCGTAAAGATCCTCGGTGGTGAATGCCACACCGTTGCTGCGGCGGAAGTCTCCCTTGTCATTGGACACGTAGCAGTCCTCCAGTGCGCAGCCCGTCAGATTGAAGCTGCCGCGTGAGGTCATTTTGAACGCCACTCTGCGCAAGATGCAGTTGTTCAGATTCACGACCCCGCCGTTGGTGGTGTTCAGCGTCACGTCCTCCAGCACGGTTCCCGCCGGGAAGGTCACCTCCATCTGGGTTGCGCGGGGAGTCGCTAAATAAGGATCGATCTTCACCAGGATGCCGTTTCCGACATAATGGCCAGCGGGCAGCGAGCGCTCCTCCTGCAGGCAGAGGCCCGACTTGGATGCCCGTGCATACCAACCGGGCTCCGCCGCATAAATACCGCCTAGGACGAACGACAAAGCCGGCAGCAGAAAAAAAAGAGCCCGTGTTTTCTTCATAAGGGCCCAGCTAAGGAAATATCTTGGAAACCGTCAACCTGCATTAGGCGGATCACGCAGAAAAATCTGTTCCTGCGATCAGTCGCCCCTTGTCATCCACGGTCCTCAATTCTAAATCGCCCCATGTCCCTCCAGCAAGACCGCGAAGAACTCCTGCAAATTCTCAAAGCCAAGTCCATCAAGACCGGCAAATTCACCCTCGCCTCCGGCAAGGAGAGCGATCTCTACGTGGACTGCCGCGTGACCACGCTGGACTCCCGTGGCGCGGTGCTCGTGGGCCGTGTGCTGCATGCGCTGCTGCGTGAGGAGGAAGCGAAGCGCGGCCTCAGCATCGGCTCCCTCGGCGGCCTGACCATGGGCGCGGACCCCATCACCCTGGCAGTGGCCATGAGCTCCAGCCTCGCGGGCGATAATCCGCCCGTGCAGGCCTTCGTGGTGCGCAAGGAACCCAAAGGCCATGGCCGTGGCAAACGCATTGAGGGGAACTTCATCACCACACAGCCCGTCGTCGTCGTCGATGACGTCATCACCACTGGCGGCTCCACGCTGAAGGCCATCGAAGCCATCGAGGAAGAAGGCGGCAAAGTCGCCTTCGCCTTGATCCTCGTGGATCGCTCCGAAGGCGGCCGCGAAGCCATCGAGGCCAAGGGCTACCCGGTGGCGGCTGCGTTCACGCGTGCGGATCTGGTGTGATGATAAGTGCGAGAGGCTGCTATGAGCGCTGCCATCAAGATTGAAATTTCAAATGAAGCGACGCCCGACGTCGTTCATCGCTTCCGAAACTTCGGCGAGGATGTTTTTCGTGCGTTGCGAGAAACATGCTCAGTGGACATCGAGGAAATTGACGCTTCGACGACGAGTTTCACGGTCCGTTACATTCAGCGGAGCGCTCTAGGTGATGTCACGCAGGCCATCAAACGCGAATTGAAGAGACATCACTTTGATCAGACAGCGACTCTGATCCGAATATGAAACATGAGGCATCATGGCTCTCCATTCGGAGCCTGCTGTTTGCAGCACTGCTTCTCTCCACCACTGCCTGCGTACACAAAAAGGCCGTGGTCTTTGATCACGACACCCAGACTGGGCTAGATACCATGACCTACCGTGGCAAGCCCATTTCTCCCGAGGAGCTGTTTGAACTCGGGGAAAGGGCGGACTTCGACCAGATCGATTTGATCCTGAAGAACGACGGCAAAAAGGAGAAGCTGGATTTCAAAAAGTGGCACACGGGCATGAGGATGCTCCCGGAGGTGATGCAGTCGATGCCAGGAGACGTGATGGAATGACGGCTTTTCAGTCTTGCGTGCCCAGCGCCTTTTCGCCTAGCTTCGCTGCGCGCTCTTCTGCGCACCAACACCCCAACCTTCACTGAATCCATGGCAGCCTACATCATCGGACGCGTACAGGTGACGGACTGGCCCCGCTACGCGGAGTACATGAAGCAGACTCCCGGCATCATCGCGCAATACGGCGGCCGCTTCATTGCGCGCGGGGGTGAGTCCCTGACGCTCGAAGGACCGGAAGTGACCGAGCGCGTGGTCATTCTGGAATTCCCCACCTTCGATGCCGCCAGGCAGTTCTTCCATTCGGAGGAGTATCAACACGCCAGAACTTTGCGCGAAGGCGCTGCGGTGGCGCAGTTTTATGCGATTGATGGCGTGCCTGTGGCTTAGCTTTTTCCCAACTCTCGCCATCCCTCGATCCTCCGATGAAACGCCGCCTATGCATCCTTGCCGGTCTCGTGCTTCTCGCGGCAGTCACTTCCTATGCCAGTGGGCGATGGGCGTTCTTTCCCTTGATGCTGCCGCCTGTGATCCTTCCAGTCTTCCTGTCTCTCATTGCAACCCTGTTCGTGCTGGTGCCTCGTCGAGGGGATGCTTCCATCTGGAACCGCTGGTTCGTGCGGTTGCCCGTTGTGGTGCTTTGCTGGGCTTTCCTGTGCTGGCCATTGTACCTGGGTGATGGCTACTTTGAGATGGGCCGCCGGGCTCACATTCGATCCTTGTTCACTCCCGAGTTGATTGCGGAGCTTCGCGGCACCGTTTCGAAACTGTCGGCAAGGAAGGATCAATTCAGCAGCGTTGAACTGTCAGATGCGGATCTCCCTCCGGCGGTCGGTGGCACATTTTGGGGAATGCCCGGCCATGCGTCCTGCGGGTTCAACAAGGAGGGCAGGCTTTCCTCCGTGACTTTGACCTGGGGCTCAGCGCTCATTTCTCACCACGGGCTGGTCATCTCAGAGGAAGAGATCCCGTTTCGTGGGACCGGCTTTCATTTTACCGATGAACGAGGGCAGGACATCGTTTACTACCCGGAGCGCTACTACCCGCTCTATCCCGGTTCCTACATCTTTATTGATGAGAATTGAAGTTCCATCCAAAATCCGCCATGCACTACACCGAGTTCAAAGCCGCCATCCAGCAGCACCTGAAACGGAAGCGCCAGGGGGCGACGTGGGTGGAGTTGAGGGAGACGCTCGCCCTGCCTTATGAGCGGCCATGCCCGGAGTGGACGCGCAGGCTGGAGGAGGAGATCGGGCTGGTGCGGCGCAAGCGCACGGGACGTGCACTGGTGTGGGAAGTGCCACTGACACCGAAGCCGAAGCCCCGCGTTTGATTGGCACCCCCGCAGCGGCTTGATCCTCATCCTGCAGGAAACACGTCCGACCCCGCCCCGCGTGCTGGCAGAACCTACCATGATTCAACGCTTTCTGCGATGAAATGCATTTTTTCTCAGCAATCGTCGTTGACATTTGAAAAACGGGCCCAAGTCTGTTTCCATTCCTGAAGAAGGGCCGGCGTGAAGAACGCGGCCTGCAGCAGAGATGACAGCGAAGCAGCAGTGAAGAACTCTGGCATCGCAACCGGCGCAAGACGCTGAAGCCGCCGACGGCTTCCGGCCCACCACGCACCAAGACCACCACCGCACGCGGTCTCCGCGCTTCTCCGGCATTTCCATGCCCCGGCGCGCCCGCATGCTACCACGAAACACCACTAAATACCAAACGTTGGAAAACAGACATGCTCAGAAATCATCATCATCATGAACTCCATCACCACCACCACCCCTCTTCCTCCACAGACGTCTTCTACCGCCGCCGCAGCCTCCGGGGAGCTGCTCACGCAGGATCAGCTTGCGCGCAGGCTGGGCATCTCCCGCCGCACCCTGCACACCTGGATCCGCCACAAAACGGTGCCCATGATCAAGGTGCGCGGCTTCTGCCGCTTTGAGTTTCACAAGGTCCTCGCCGCGCTGCAGCAGCATGAGCAGGCCGTCGTCCCCTCCCCTGAGAGCACACGCATCATCAAACGCTGAACCCCAATCCCTCCCCTCTTCAGATCATGAACTCTGATTCCAATTCCAATTCCAATCCCACACCCGGCTCCCTCACAGATGGCACCGCTGAGCTGCAAGCCCGCCCAGCCTTCCGGCCCTCCGCCGACTGGACGAGCTATCTGCGTCCCGTGAACGCTCCTGTCCCCGACTGGTACAAGCCCCAGCCGCCCGCAGACAAACCGAAGCCCCCACCCGCGCCAAGCAGCGGAGAGACTTCCACCTCTTCCACGGGAGGCTCTACCCACACAGGACCCACCAGCGGAGAAACCTCCCCAATCTCCCCAATTTCCTCGGGGGGTATGTGCACGCAGCGGCTGCCAGTGGGGAAACTTCCGCAACTTCAACATCTTCTGCGGGGGGGGGTACGCGGGAGCACCCCATCCCGGAGGATTCCATCCTGGCGGACTACCGCGACTTCGTGCGAAAGGTCTCGGAGCTGCCGGACGGCCTCATCCTGGCGCCCATCCTCTCCCTGTGTGGCCGACTGCTGACGCCCGATGTCACGCTGGACTTTGGCGGCAGCAAGCCGCTGACCATGTACAACTTCATCGCCACGCCCGCCGGGCTGCGCAAGAGCACCACGTTCAAGCCGGCGGAAAAGATCGCCCAGAAGATCCTCATGAGCAGTGATCTGCTGTATGGCAATGCGAGCGACTCCGCGCTGTTTGACAGCTTTGAGCAGCAGCCGCACCGGATGCAGTTTGAGGATGAGGGCAACACCCTGCTGCGCACCTGGGAGACCAGCGCCCACGGCAAGGAGGTGTCTGCCAGGTATTTGAAACTCTACGATGGTGCACCCTGGACCCAGAACTACCTGCGGGAGCGCAAGCTGCACGAAGGCGGCAGCTCAGAGCGCCACATCCCGCAGGCCACGCTGAGCCTCTGCATTGGAGCCACCTATGGGGTGGCACGGCTGGACAATCTGGAGGCGGGCAGCGGGCTGCGCCGCCGCTTCGGCTTCTACCTCGCCAGCCAGCAGGCACGGGAGTACTGGATCAGCCTGCAGAAGCGCAACCGCGAGCGCTGCAAGCAAATACCAGAATACACCAGCGGAGAGGAGAGCCTGCTCTCCAGCCTCAATGAATCCCCCGCCCGCTGCCTGAAGCTGGCCGTCATCTTCCAGGCCTGCCGGTGGGCCAGGGGCAGCATTGAAAATCCTTACCTCATCACCCAGGATGTACTCGCCCTCGCCGAAGCGCATCAGGACGCCTGCCTGGACGCCCTCGTGGAGCTGGAGGCCCAGAGCCGGCGTGTCCTGGTGGCGGACGCCGGGGAGTGGCTGCTGTCGCAGATCAGCGGAGACCACCCCGGCCAGCGCAGCGCGGACTACACCCGCACGGAGCTGACCCGCCGCTTTGCCGCCAATCCAGGCCGCCAGGGCGCCCTCACCGTCTCCCGCCTCTACGGCGAGATCCTCCCCCAGCTCGTGAAGCAAGGCCACTGCCGCGTCCGCTCCAAGGTGGGCAGATGCACCACCTACACATTCACCTGGGACTGACGTGCACGTACACCCCCCCGCAGAAGATGTGGAAGTTGCGGAAGTTTCCCCCGCCCCGCCGGGGGCGGGGGGGCGGCAGCACGCGCCACAAGTCCTGGCACGGCGAATTCTGCCACAGTCTTTGCAAACTCGCCGTCTGTTCAGTAATATCACCGCCATGAGCACGGACCGCATCACCCTTGATCCCGCTGTCATGTCTGGAAAGCCCTGCATTCGCGGCCTCCGTGTCACGGCTGCGAACATCCTGCGCCAGCTTGCCAATCACCGCACGCCCGAGCAGATCCTCGCAGCCTATCCCTATCTTGAGGCGGCCGACATCGACGCCTGCCTGAGCTATGCCGCTTTGCGCGTGGATGATGAAGAGCTTGCCATGGCCGCTGCATGAAGCTGCTGGTGGACATGAATCTGAGTCCTGACTGGGTGCCCCTGCTCGTTTCCCATGGCTGGGAGGCCTGCCACTGGAGCACGCTCGGGCCGGGCAATGCCCCAGACACAGTACTCATGAACTGGGCACGGGAGCACCAGCAGGTGGTGCTCACCCAGGATCTGGATTTTTCCCAGCTTCTCTACACCACGCAGCAGAGCGGCCCCAGCGTCATTCTTCTGCGCATGGACAATGAATTTGATCCTGCGGCCCGTGATCACGTCTGCGCTGCCATCGCACTCGCGGAGACAGCGCTCACCACAGGCGCGCTGCTGACGATCTCAGGCCATCGCGTACGCCTCCGTCATCTGCCGATTTCCCCCTCCTGATTTGTTCTTGTCGGGAGAGTGCATGCGTCCGTCCCTCCGGTGGAATGGGCGAAGTTCCGCAGAAAAGGGATCTATCGCGCGCCAGTGCTGGACTGAATTCACGTGTTCAGTTATTTGATGTTCAATCAGGTAGCTGAACCTGCCTAAATAATGCCCGGCATCTTTCCGGGCATCTTTCCGACGGCATCTTTTCGCCAAGGTGGGCAAATGCATCACCTACACATTCACGTGGGACTGACGTGCACGTACACCCCCCCGCAGAAGATGTGGAAGTTGCGGAAGTTTCCCCCCGCCTCGCAAGGGGCGGGGGGAAAATGGGCTGGTGAAAAGAAGGCCGGACATCGCGGCTTGTTTTTCCAGCAGCTTTTTTCCAACTCTCGCGGACCTTGGAACGAATGAGCAACCAACCTCTTTTTTGGATGATCCTTGGCATCGCGTGCCTTGTCGGCATCGCCCTTCTTCTTCGCTCCCCCGGGCCTCTTCCTCACAACGCTTTCTACAATCCCATCTCCGCTGCGGATGCCATCAACAGCCTGCGCAAAGCGCCTGAAACAGACGTGGTGGTTGCCGTGTCCCGGGGGTTTTGGGATGAAGGCGGCCATTTTGATTCCGTCTATGCGGCTTATGAAAAGCACTTTGAGAAAAGGCGCGGGGAAATCACCGCCATTCTCGGCGCACCCACCTTTGACGGGCACTGGATGCAGGAGTCCTATCCCCTCTTTGCCATCGGGGAGAGAGTCGCCGTCTGGGGCGGCGGAGACGACACCCTGTACCTGCGCATCCATCACGAGGACAAGGAGGTGGGCATTGAGGTCTCCCTGCTCACGCCACGCTCACCCAACTCGAATCACGAACCCGAGTCGCCGTATGAAGGGCTGAGAAAGTATGCTTCGAGATAGCTCCACGCTGCTGCAGGCCCTGCGTGAGGCCGCTGCGCCCGATCAAGTCAGCGATCAAGTCAGCGATCAAGTCAAAGCCCTGCTCAAGTGCCTGGGAGCGAAGCCCGCCAGCGCGCTGGAGTGCATGAAAAAGCTCGGCCTCTCCCACCGGCCCACCTTCCGCCAAAACGACCTCCAGCCCGCACTGGTTGCCGGGTTGTTCGAACGCACGCTGCCAGACAAGCCGAACAGCCGGCCGCAGAAGTACCGGCGGAGAGGGGTTTGAGAGGAAGGTGGTTTGTGTCCAGTGCGCAGGTCTGACAACACCTTGACGCTTTTTGTGGCGAGGTTTCGCCGGGAGGGGAGTTGCCGCACGCTGGCGGCAGACTGGAATCACGCGCTTAGTCAAGTCAGCTGGTCGGTCATCTCGAGTGAAACGGTCAGAAGAATGGCTGGTGTGTATTTCTCTGAGAGCGTGAGCCATTGGCACTCGACAAAAAGGTCTCGCATCCCATGCTCAGGCCTGGCCAGCAGCCCTTCGCAACATGAGCTTTGACTCATTCAATATTCTTGAGCAGATCGTCATGTCGGAAATAAACCGGCCTGATGCGGCCACTGCTCCGCGCATGGAAGTTTATCGTCGCTCCATTTCTGCCGAGGCGCTGAGGCATCGATTGCACGGCTTTTCGGACGAGCCTCATTTTTCAATCCGCTGCCTGCTGGCTTCGCAGGACGAAGGCACGGATCTGACGTCCTTCTTTTCCCTCGACCCCCTCGCCAACCGCACCGAGCGAGCTGTGTTTGAGCTGTTGTTTTCCCGTTATTCAACGCGCACGCGCGATTCCCGCCGCCACGCTGTGTTTACCTTCTCATTGCCCATGCCTGTCGGAGATGCGCACGTGATCTACTATGCGGCGAATTTTGGATTTCTTGCCGGGCATGATTCGTTATGCAGATTCGAAGGAAGTTTTGAGTCGCCTGCCTCGCTGGAATTTCAACTTCTTAGCCAATCATAACGAGGCTCTAAGCGGCATATCAATCGCAGCCCATGAAGCAGACACTTCGCGCTTTTTCTCTGCCGTTGTTGTGGCGTGGTGATCGGCTCCGGAACTCGGTCAGCCTCTGGTTCATGGCCATGGCTCTTGGAGTTGTAGGATGGTTCACCTTGGGTGGTTGGATGAAGGTGCTGTGCATGGAAGGGGCCGTGATCTCTTTTCTGGTTTTCGGATACTGGTCATCGGCCCGGCTGCAGCGTTGGTTGGGATTGCGCCATTTGGCCGCTCAGGCCTGCCCGGTGTGCGGCGTTCAGATTGGCAAGAAGGCCTCCTCGCTGGCCTTTGCAGCGCACACCCAATCCTGCTCTCAGTTCATCCAGGAAGCCAGGGCCAAGGGTGCCTTTTCCATCGAACCCGGCAGGCCACTGGGTTTTTGCTGCCCTGAATGTTCGAGA
This sequence comes from Prosthecobacter sp. Pr1, assembly GCF_057652315.1. Taxonomy (NCBI): domain Bacteria; kingdom Pseudomonadati; phylum Verrucomicrobiota; class Verrucomicrobiia; order Verrucomicrobiales; family Verrucomicrobiaceae; genus Prosthecobacter; species Prosthecobacter sp. Pr1. The sequence continues at coordinate 172,700 of NZ_JBYFBS010000011.1, forward strand.
GAACTGTTCTACGATTACCTCGGCTCTGATGAGCTGTTTGTGAATGAGGACGACGACGTCCCAGCACCTGCTTCAGAGACCAATGAGAGCAGATGATATTTTGCCGCTTCGAAAGCTGCTGACAAATCTCGTAATCAGCAGATTGTTTGGCATGTATGCCGCCATCGGTGGTGTTTGCGTCTGCTGCTGCCTGAGCCGAGACTTTCGCATACCAATCGAGCTCCATGTCGTGAAACCACCGCCGTTTGTTGCCAGCCTCCGTTTTGAAGCGTCTCTGAAAACTCAGGGTTCTGGAACGATACCTCCGGATGACAGCTTCAGTTTGGAACTGTGCCTTGAGTGGTCCATATGGATCCATGATCCGGAAAAGGTGTTTTATTTTCCGGGTTTTGTCTTCAATCCTGCGGCCTTGCTGTCGGCTTTTACGCCGCAAAGCGCTCCTCTGGTCCTGTTGGATTACAGCGATACGGATCCACTAGATAATGTACATCTCGAGGTCGTTGATCACGACACCCGAACAATTGCCTGGCATCACAATGGATTGAAGGGGCTCGTTCGCACCGGGTTCGCCCCGTATGAAACCAATGCATGGGAGTCACTGCCAAATCCGCTCTACTTTCGCAAGCTGCACAATCAGCACGTGCCCAGGCAGTTTGCGCATGCCGTCTCCCAGCTGGTCCGAGCCTTTCCAGGACGCGTCAAGGGTGCCTATACGCCGGAGATGCAGCAGGCTGTCTCTGCCTTTATCGGCGAGGAACTGCCTCCGCCTCGTTTGCATTCCTGACTCGGCATCCCACGCGGCTTCGACCGATCTCTCGTCGTCGCCTTCACTCACTCACTTCACCTTCACCCGCGCATAGTAGATCGCGGGCTTGCCTTCGTGGCTGGAGTAATAGTTCACGTGAAGTTCGTCGTCGTGCCAGTAGAGGCAGGGGTAGCTGCAGTCGCCGCCGCTGGGGAGTTCGAGGATGGGTGTGAGGTGGCCGCAGTCCCGCGGAAGTTTGAATCAGAACATTTCTTTCGATTCGCCGATACGCTTTCGCCAGTAATACGGACGGCGCTTGGCGTGCGCGACGGCGAGGATGACCACGCGATTCTGCCAGATCATAAACGGCAGATAATATTCGCCGAACTGCGGTGCCAGATTGGCCCGGCGTACGAGTCCTTTGCGTCTTGCTGAAATGCAGAGGGTGTTGAGTCATTTGGGTCTTGTAGGACTCAAAGCTATTCACAAAGGCATCGGCCAGGTCCGGGTCAATCGCCGCGTAGTAATCGGTGACTTCATCCAATTCCCGCTCGGCGGCGGGATGCATGGCCGGCGGCTTCATGCCGCTGACGTAAGATCGGCCCGACGAGCCGCAAGCTTGGAGCGGATGCGCGCAATGGCTTCGTCAGCGGAGACGAGTTCCACCTTGCCCTCCTCGATCTCCTTCACACGAGCATCAATTTCTGTATCCCAAGCTGCATCGACCGATTCTTCATCGTCATTCTCGGCCACCGGCTGCTCAAACTCCTGGGCCAGATCGCGCCACAAATCAAAACGCTCGGCAGGCCGGAGCGTTTTGATCTCCTGCTTGATGTGATCCAGCGTTTGGCTCATGGCCGAAAAGTAATGTTTTCGAGTGCGGTTGTCGAGAGGGGATCTGAGCCGGGCCGTCGTCATTTCCCCTCCTACTTCACCTTCACCCGCGCATAATAGATCGCGGGCTTGCCTTCGTGGCTTGAGTAATAGGTCACGTGCAGGAGGTCGTCGTGCCAGTAGAGGCCGGGGTAGCTGCAGTCGCCGCCGCTGGGGAGTTCCAGGATGGGGGTGAGGCTGGTGGGGGTCATGGCGAAGAGGACCATGTGGGCGCCGGGGGTTTTGCCGAAACCACGGGAGCCGGCGATGAGCTTGCCGTCGGGCAGTTCGATGAAGTTCGGGCCGCCGAGGGGCAGGCCGGTGGCGGCGTAGGTCCAGTCGCGGTAGGGGGCCTGCGCTTTGCCGATCACGCCTTTGCGGTCGCCACCCTGACGGGAGATGAGGGCGAGGGCGGTGCCGTCTTTGAGGAAGCGCAGGGTGGTCTCACCGGGCTGGCCGGGCACGTTCATGAGGGAGGAGAGCTGCCACACGCTGCCGTCCGTGCTAGCGTAGGTTTTGAGCGACCACTCCTTCTCGGGCGCGGGGCCGCCGGTGTTGGGATGGATGTTGAAGCTGACGCCGTAGAAGCGTTTGTCCGCCGGATTGATGGTGGCACGCCAGAGCCAGTCGCCTTTGGACAGGAGCTTCTGCAGCGGGGTCCAGACCTTGCCGTCCATGGAGGTGGCGTAGCGTGACTGGCGCCCCATCGTGGCGGAGTCGCCGCCGCAGAGGAGGTAGAGGCGCTTTTCATCCGGTGTGACGATGAGCTTTGGATCGCGCAGATCCACGCCGGGTTCGTTGAGGGTGACGTTGTCCACCCAGACCTTGCCATTGGAGGAGATGAGGGTGTGGACGGCGCCTTCGCCTTTGGTGGGGGAGTCGGCCTCACGGAAGCAGCAGTAGAAGAGGTTCTGGAAGCGCGTGAGGTCGGTGGCGCCGTTGTGCGGGGCTTTGTCCGAGATTTTTTCCACGGAGACCAGCTCCGCCGTGGGGGCCTGCGCATGCAGCAGGCTGGCGCTGGCAAGGGACAGGAGGGTGGCGGCAGGGAGGGACAGAAGGCGTGAGATCATGGCGAGAGAAACGTCAACGTTAAACGTACGCAGCCGGGTCTGTCTTATTGCTTGGTCATCTCGGCCTGCATGATCTCCATGATCTTCGGCTGCAAAACTTTCATCTTCTCCTGGGTCACCTTCATCAGGTCGGCAGTCACCTTGAGCTGCTTGCTAAGAAGCAGCTGGCCGGCGGGTGATTCCATCAGCGCAGTGACATCCTTCGCCTCCTGCTCGGTGAAATTCTTGCCATAGATCGCGACGACATCAGGCTTGAGTTTTTCCCAGCCCATCAGCTCAAGGATGGCGGTCTTCACCTTCTCAATGGCTGCGGCGAACTTCTGCTGCATCTCCGGGGGCATGGCTTTGATCTGATCCGAGGTGACGCCCATGCCGGCTTCAAACCCCAGGATGAGGTTGCTCTCGAACTGTTTTTGCACGACCACCAGTTTTTCGATGGAGGCCTGGTGGGATGGGGTCAAGTCAGCACGTGCCGTGGTGAGACAGAGAGCGAAGGTGCCGAGAATCAGGATATTTTTCATGGGTAGTAGGAGTGTTTAACCGATCCCTTGAAAAACAGGAAGGGCAAAAATACAGCGCGTTTGTAATTCAACGTTTCTTTGGCCGCGTGGCACTGGAACGATCTCCAGCGCTTCATTCCAGGGTAAGATCAAAGCGCCAGTCCATTTCCGGAAGCCAGCGCCTTTGGTCGGCCTCCTGGGCCAGAGTCACGGAGGGATTGCGGTTCACCAGGGCTTTGTAGAAACGATCGGCGGATTTGTTGTCCCGATTTTTCAGCCAGTTGCCGGCGGTGGCGAGCACGAGGGCGGTTTCTTCGTGGTCATCCGGCATGAGGCGCGCCGCACGCCAGGCGAGGTCAGCCGCGACGTAGCGGTAGTGAAAGCGCTGCTCGAAAGGCGGGCTGTAGTGGCGCAGGCTCCAGAGCTCGTCCGCCGTGGCGGGGAGCACGGGTGTGAATTTCAGCGCCTCCTCGGGTGTCTGCGGTGCATCCTCCCACCTGGAGCGCCACAGGGGCGACTTCCGCCGCTCGTGGAAAGAGTCCAGATGGAACAAACCTCCGCACAGCGTGAAGTCCGGAGCATCCTCATAGCCAAACAATTCCATGCCGAGTCTGCGCTCGATCTGTGCCGCCGTCCACAGCGCGCGTCCGCGCTCTGCGGCAGTCAGGCGTGCGTCTTTGGAGCGGCGTCGTTCAGCATCGAAGCGCAGCAGCGCGCGTTCGAGATCCGCCGGCAGCAGCTTGCAGGCTTCTTTGATCAAGCCTTCGCGGGCCAGCCGGCGTGCCACGAGATAGGTGAAGCGGTCCATCCCATCCGGCTCCATCCACCCACCGTATTTCGTTTCCAGAAAGCCAATGCTCAGAGGCCCTGTCCGGGGCTCAGCATCCGGCACGCTCATTTTTTTCAGCGGCTTGATCTTGCCACTGTGTGAGAGCGCGAGCAGCTCCTCCACGGACAGCAGCCGCTCGGCGATGTAGGCTGCATCACTCCAGTAATCGGTGCGCAGAAAGGTTTGCAGGGCGCCGGCAAAGTCATTGCGGGCCACCTGCGCCACACCGCAATCCGCGAGAAGTTTGTGAGTGCGAACGGCGGCATAATTCGCGCTGCTGAGGGGATACCATTCGTGCAGCTGGTCACGCTCCCAGGTTCTGCGGACGTCGGGTTCAGGCGTGGGCAGCCTGGTCGCCATGCGTGTGAGAGCCTGCTGGGCCTCCTGGCGGTTCCCTCGCAGCGCGGCCAGCTTGCCACGCAGGGCCAGGGCGTTCACATCCTCGGCAGGCGCCAGTGCCAGCCAGCGGCGGGCCTCGTCAAAGCGGGCGGCATTGTAAGTGATCCAGGCCAGCAGCACGGCCTCCTGCTGGTCGGTGACCCCTGCTTTCTCAAAAGACGCCAGCCAGTGCTCCAGATTGTCATCGATCAAAGGCTTCTGTGGCTGGCCCGTCGACCAGCCGCCGAGAGACTCCATGTTTTCAATGAGCTGCAGCATTTGCACACGCCGGAGAAAGGGGTCCGCCAGGACTTCGCGCGCAAAGTCCTCGCTCCAGTCCACGAGCAGGCGCCGGTCATGCCGCAGGCGGTCTTTCGCATGGCTGAGGCCCAGCGGAGCGCGCAGCATGGCGGCACGCTTCCACTCGGCGGCTTTCACCTCGGAGGCTTCCGCATAGTCGCTGCCCTGCCTGCCGAGAATGTAGGCGGCCTCGATGCCTAGATGCAGGCAGTCTTTGAATCCCGCGCGCGCCAGCCTGCGCGTCTCGGCCAGCCAGCGGCCCTGCTCATCATGCGGCGTGGTGCGGAAGAGCATCCATGCCGCCCAGGTGCTGCGGTGGGCGCGCTTCTCTGCGGGCAGCGCGAGCAGTTGCAGCCAGAATTCGCGCGCTGTTTTGAAGGGGTCATCAGAGACCAGGTCCCTCGCATCAAGACGTTCCGCCGCACCTTGCAGATAGAGCTGCATGTCCTCCGGCAGAGGAGCGATGATTTGGGAAAGATCCTGTTTCACCTTGGACCAGGCTGGAGTGTTCAAGTCGTCTTTAGGACGCATGTTGTGCTCCGAATGGTCGCCGTCATGGAGCATCGCCCGCCTCAGTTCACGGTAGCTGTCGAACCAGGCCTCATCCATGGGCTGTCCTGCCATGATCTGCTTCAGCTCCTCCATTTCGAGATCGAGGGTGAAGGCGGGCGTGCCCGGCGGCTGAGTCACGTGGACGTCGGGCGGCAGCGCCGTCTGTTTCATTTCACTTTGGAAATGAAACAAGGGCGGCCGCAGGATGCCGCGTGGCTGATCGAGGGCGTTTTCAGGAAAAAAGGGGCCGCAGGCAAGGACGGCGACGGTGCCGAGCAGCGTCGAAGCGCAAAGCCAGCCATGGCCCGAAGTGGGGCGCAGAGTCATGGCGGCATTTTTAGTCCGTTAATGAAAAACGCTAAGGACTTTTTCAAGGAATTAGGCGGGCCGCCATTTTCACCTTCGGCCCCTCCGGCAGGCGCAGCCACCCGGCCACGATCTGCTGCCCTGGCTGCACGCGTCCAAAGCGTGCCGGTTGCTCCAGCCTCAGCGTCAGACACCCGGGTGCCTGCTTCGTGACTTTGTAGCCACGCAGGCCGTCGCAGCCCTCGGCCTCGCCACCCTGCCAGGAGACCAGTACCTCACGCGGCAGATCATCCGGCGCTTCGCCCTTTTGTTGCAGGATGATTTCACAGTGGCCTTCTTTGTCGGGACGGACCGCCGCCACCCAGCCACGCTTGAGGGTTTCGCCAGCCGCCACTTTGTCCAGCAGTCCTGCGGACCAGTTCAGGCGGTCACCACGGACCGGCAGACGATACCAGATGATGGCCTGCATGAACGGGGAGGCATGGGCGCGCCAGTCCGCCACGAGCGCCGACAAAGCGTACGCATCTGAATCGAGCACCGCATAGCTTCGTGCGCTGAGCGCGAGGCCGGCGGGCATGTCTTCGCCGTGCACTTCGCGCACGCGGCCATCGTCCGCAAATTCCACCACGCAGGAGTAAGTTGGCAGCGCGACGCGGAACGGCACGCCGATCTCCACCGCACGCGCCACCGCCGCCTGCGTCTCATCCAGATCCATGAGTCCGGTCAGGCCACCGTTTTTCGGCAGGTGCAGGGAGTGCACCTGAAGGATATAACCGGGAGAGAGGCGCAGCAGATTCTTCGCCGAGTCATGCCGCAGCCATGCAGGCAGAGCGGTGATGCAGAGGGGAACCTCCGTGTGCAAAGCGCCCAGCAGCCGCGCGTAGTCTGCCAGCCGTGATTCCGCGCAGTCATAGTCGAGCTGAAGTTCGGCCACGTTCACGCCACCGGCTTTGAAGCGCGAGACGGTGTCTGTGCACAGCCGGCGCATCTCCTGGATCAGCGCCTCGTTCCAGCCGTTTTTCCCCACGGAAGCATGCACCCGCAGCACCGCGCTGATCGGCCTGCCTGCATCTCCCAGGGCCCGCCAGTCAGGAGTGATGACCGTGATCTCGGGCTTGTCATTTTTGAAGCTGAACTCGGCGGCGAGCACATGCAGGGCCTCGAACTTGGAAGCACGCACCGCCGCTGACACCTCCGGCGTCCAGGCCCGCTGCCACACGTAGGCCTGTGCCGGCAGGGGTGTCTGCCTCACCTCACGGCCGCAAGCTGCGAGCAGCAGCAGAGTGAGGAGCAGGAGGCGGCGGCGCATGCGTTATTTTATACTCAGCCGCGCGGGAACTCTCATCGTTTCTTTGGCCGCGTGGCAATGAACAGCGCGATGCCGAGGCAGGCGACGAGGAAGACGCCCACGTTCACCACGGTGAGCACGAGGTCGCGGGTGTCTTTGTTCGGGATGAAGCCGAGCTTGTGGAAGTTTGTGAAGATGGTGGCCTCAAACTGGCGCTGCTTGTCGGTGTGGCGCGTCACGCTGCCGGTGGTGGTGGAGACATAGACGCGGGTGTCCAGCGCATCGCCGGCATCAAAGCGATACACGGGCAGGATGCGGAAGATGTTGATGTACTCGCTGTTGAAGGCGGTGAGGAAGTCCGTCTTTTTCACGGCGGCTCCGGCGAGGAATTTCGTCGCGATCTCCGCAGCGTAGGCTTCGTCCATGGGGGGGGCCACCTTGCCATCCACGGCGCTGACGTACTGCGGTGCGCGTGAGGTGGTGGTGTAAATCTGGTACCAGGGCTGGCCGCCGATGCCGCGCAGATTGACCGCCTGCACCTCGGGTTTTTCTTCGGCCAGTTTGGCCACGGCTTCCGCCACGCTGAGCTTGATCGCGCTCACATCCATGCCGCCGCCGGAGGGTTTCGCCTGCGGAGGTGGCGCCTGCGTGCGGGTCATGACGTTGTGCAGCACCCCGCTGCCGGAGGCGATGAGCACGGAGACACTGAAGAGCAGGCCGAGCCAGCGGTGGAGTTTGCGGATGAGGCGGGAGTTCATGGGATGTGGGGAGGGGTGTGAACGGTGGGTGTTGCGGGATGAAATGTCGCGTGAGCGTCCTGGAGTGCTCCAGTCCTCTGGAGCTTTTCGCAGGCTATAGAACGTTCGAAAGCGCCGGAGGACCGGCGCACTCCAAAACGCTCACGCGCGGTTGGTAAACGTGCTTCGTCATTCACACGCTCACCACTTCCACTCGATGCCGCCGTAGAAGGAGCGGCCGTCGCCGGGGAGGAAGACGGCGGTGCTGCCTGCTGCGGTGGCGTTCTTCACCACGTTGACGGTGGGGCTGTAGTTTTCATCGGTGAGGTTGCGCGCCTCCACATAGAAGGACAGGCCCTTCTTGGTGCGGTAGCCGAACTTCAGGCCCAGCAGGGCATACGGGTCTGCAAAGGTGGTGCGTGCCAGGTCGGCGGCAAAGCGGAAGGGAGACCACTCCAGCGTGGGGCCGGCGTAGAAGCCGCTGGGATGCTCATACAGAAGCTGCGCGCGGTAATACACTGGCGAGTAGCCCGGCAGCAGGCGGTTGCCATACGCGGCGCTCTTGTTGAAGTGGAAGTTGTTCCAGAGAAAGTTTTGGTTCAGCACCAGGCGGTCAGAGGAGGTCGCGAGGTTGCGCAGCAGGTCCGCATTCAGTGCGAATTCGACGCCCTGATGAATGGTGCTGCCGGCGTTCACGGTGGTCGTGGGGGTGAGGATGGGGGAGCCGAGGCCGAGGAGCTCGCGCTCCACCCAGGCGTAGTAGTAGCTGAAGTCCCAGGACACACGGTCGCGCTGGCCGCGTGTGCCGATCTCCAGCGTGGTGGCGGTCTGCGGCTTCAACTGCAGCAGGCCCGTGCCGGCAGGTGTGGCCTCGCCCAGGGTGGGTGGTTCAAAGCTGCGGCTCGCGTTGAAATAGATCTGTGTCTTGGGGTCCACTTCGTAGAGCAGGCCGAGTTTGGGACTGAAGCCCCAGGCTTCGAGGCGGTCGCTGTTGTTGAAAGTGTTTCCCGGAAAGTACTGCAGTTCATCCAGCTCACGCGAGGCGTAGGCCACCTGGGCTCCGGCAAACGCGGAGAGCTTCTCGGTGAGCTGCAGCTTGTCCTGGAAGTAGAAGTTGAAATTCGTGGCCTGCAGCCGGTAGGCGGCCACCTGGGCTCCGCGTGTGCCATTGATGTTGGTGAAGCGGTTGTCATTCGTCCCGCCATACATGAAGCCCGTGCCCACGGTGAGGGTGTTGTCATGCCCCAGCAGCTTGCCCTTGTGCTCGTAGCGCAGGTCAAAGCCGAGGTCGTTGCTGAGCTGGTCAATGACCTGGAAGATCGGATGATTCAGATCTTTCCACGACCAGAAGGTGGACAGGGTCAGGGTGTTGTCTCCGTCGCTGTAGGTCAGCTTGTCCGCCAGGCGGAAGAGCCGGTAGTTGCGCTCCTGATAGCCTGCGCCGCCCGGCACGGTGGGGAGGAAGGAACCCGGCGCGGCCTGCTGCGGATTGGCCTGCATCTGCGCCTTGGTCAGGTTGCCGGGAAGCTGCGAGTTGCTGTCCACATAGGTGATGTAGAGGCGGTTCTCCAGGTTCGGGCTGATCTTGGTGCCGACGTTCGCAAAAGCGCGGAAGCTCTCCTGCTTGCTCCAGTCACGGAATCCGTCCGTGTGGGAGGCGGTGATGCTCACGTACACATCCGTCTTGCCGCTCACAAAACCGGAGGAGATCTGCGCGCGGTAGGTGTTGAAGCTGCCCACCTCCACGCGTGTCTGGCTGGCCGGCGCGGTGTAGCCCGTGTTGGAGATGAAGTTGATCGCACCCCCGAGTGTGGCGGAGCCGTACTGCAGCGCGTTCGCACCACGGAAGACTTCGATGTAGTTCGCCGTCAGCGGCTCGATGGCCTGCATGTCAAAGCCGCCGTCCGCCAGATTCAGCGGCATGCCGTCCTGCATCAACCAGATGCCGCGACCATGGAAGGTGCGCTGCAGGCCGGAGCCACGGATGGAAAGGCGCGACTCCTCCGCGCCGAAGCGTGATTGAATCAGCACGCCGGGCGCGAAGTCCAGCGCGTCCTTCAGCGTGGAGGCACGGCCGCGTTTGTAAAAGTCCGCGTCCACCACACCAGCGCCGCCGGGCGTGGAGGCAGCGATCTGCTCCTTGCGGAGTTCCAGGCTTGGGACCGTGAGTGAAGGCGAATCTTTCTTCGCCGTGATGATGACTTCGTTGAGTTCAGTCATCGGGGGGAGTGTCGAGGTGGCAGGTTGCGCGAGCGCAGCGCCGGTCAGAGAGAGAGAAAAGAGAATAGAAAAGGGTTTCATAAATGAAGCGGGAGACAGGCAAGCCGCAGAGAAGGCGGCATGCGCATGGGGGTAGGCCGGACTTCCAAGTCCGGCGCATGGTGGAGAGACGCGGTTTTGGAAAACCGCTCTGCTTGTTCAGACCTGCCCGCGTCGTGGCGGTGGTGGCTCCGGCATCCCTTTTCGGCTGATCAGCGCTTCACACAGCGGTGCGAACGAAAGGATTTCTTCGGCGGGAGGAATCAGCACCGTGGGGCTCACCAGCACGGCATGCAGCCCCTTCGTGGCATCATCTTCCTGCGTGCTGGAGCTGGAGTTGCTGGAGTCCTGCGTGCCCTCCTTCACCTTCTTGCACAGCTCGCAGGCATGCTGCCCGTCAAAGGTCTTCTCCACCGCTTCGATCACCGATCCTTCACGCGCGAAGCTGATGAACATTCCCGTCCACGCGATGCCTTGCAGCAGCGCCCATTGCAGACCCAGCGCCAGGCACAGCATCAGCACCGTCCCGCGCTGCGCGTGGCGCAGCCAGGGGCGTGGAGGTGCGGTTGCGGCGGGAAACATGCGGGGCGATTATGGAAGCGGGAGTATCCGTGTCAAGATAAGCACGGGCCTACTTTCCCTGCGCGCCCACCACTGCGGCAAATTGCCGCAGTCCCAGAGAGGAGCGGGTGGCTGCGGCATTTCGCCACATTTTAAGCGGGTCCTTGGCGGCGATGAGTGGGCATGGACTTTCCTTCCTTTTACATGGACCACCTCGCGGGTGGCCGGCTCATCATCGGCCTCATCGCCAGCCTGCATGTGCTCATCAATCATCCGCTGGCGGTGGGTGCGTACCCGCTGCTGACGTGGATGGAGTGGTGGGCGCACAAGAACAACCGGCCGGACATTGATCAGCTGGCCTACAAGATCACGTTCATCGTCTTCATCGTCACCACCACGGTCGGGGCCATGACGGGGGTGGGGATCTGGCTTTCCACCTCGCTCTTTGCCCCGTTTGCCATTGGGTCGCTGCTGCGTGTGTTCTTCTGGGGCTGGTTCGCGGAGTGGCTGGTGTTCATCTCGGAGGTGGGGCTGATCCTGTGGTGGTTTTTGACGTGGAAGAAGGCGAACACGCCGGAAAAGAAGCGCAGGCACATCCGGATCGGCATGGCGCTGAGCCTCATGTCCTGGCTGACGATGGCGCTGATCGTGGCCGTGCTGGGCTTCATGATGAAACCGGGGGAGTGGAATCAAACACGCGCCTTCTGGGATGCGATGACCAATCCGCTCTACGCACCGCAGCTCGGCTTCCGCACCTTCATCGCGCTGATGATGGGCGCGGTGTTTGTGTGGTTTGCCACGTTCTTTTTCACGAAGCCAAAGCGCGGTTATGAGCAGGGCACGGGGCCACGACAGCTGCGGAACTGGGTGGTGTACCGCATGTCCCATGTGGTGTTGGTGAGCCTGCTGGGCACCTACCTTTTCGGCACCTGGTATTGGAGCGCCATCCCGGAGACGATGAAGGCGAACAGCTCGGTGGCGCTGCTCACGCAGGAGTTCATGAGCTGGCACGGGCAGTTTCAAAGCCTGCTCGGCTGGACGATCCTGGTCTTTGCCTTCATCGGCCTCGGCGGTCTGGGCACCAGCTTTCTGATCCCGCGCTGGGCGCTGCTGATTCCCAGCCTCATGGGCATCTGGCTGCTGGGGCATTTTGAACGCGCCCGCGAGTTCATGCGCAAGCCCTGGGTCATCGGCGAATACATGTATTCCAATGGCGTACACAAAGACGAGCTGGCCTTCCTGCAAAGCGAAGGTCTCCTGAAACACGCGACCTATGCGAAGCACCGCGAGGTCACCGAAGCGAACAAGGTCGAGTGCGGCAAGGACGTCTTCATGCTCGCCTGCTCGCGCTGCCACAGCACCACGGGTCTCAATGGCGTGATCGAAAAATTCACCGCCATGTATGGCGCGGACAAGGACTGGGACAGCGGCGGCATGGCCCTCTTCATCCAAGGCATGCACCAGACCCGCACCTTCATGCCGCCCTTCCCTGGAAACGACAAGGAGGCAGCGGCGCTGGTGGCCTTCATCCAGCAAGTCCGCGCCACCCGTGAGTCCCTGCCCGGTGCGCAGAGCGCGGGCGTGGTGGTCGCTCCGCCCCCCGCACCGCCTGCCATGACCGCCTCCTCCCAACCCTGATTGCATGACCATGATACCTCTTCTAGCCAACACCCCCATCCCCCGCGACCTCCCACTGCCGCTGCCGCTGCCTGAAGGCGTACTGATCGTCCTGCTCGTCATCTTCTTCCTGGTTCACATCCTGTTTGTGAACCTCATGGTCGGCGGCTCGGTGCTCGTCACATTCTTTGAGTGGCTGGGGCGCAAAGACGCGCGCTGGGACCGGCTGGCGGCGGCGATCGGCCGGACGATCACGGTGAACAAAAGCCTGGCGGTGGTCATGGGCATCGGCCCGCTGCTGTGCATCAACCTGGTGTATACCATGCAGTGGTATTCAGCGAACTCGCTCACGGGGCATGCGTGGCTCATGATCGTGCCGCTGGTCATCGTGGCCTTCCTGCTGACCTACCTGCACAAATACAAGTGGGAGGCGTGGTCTCAGGGCGGCTGGAAGTGGCTGCATCAGCTCGTGGGCCTGGCCGCGACGCTGCTGCTGCTGTTCGTCCCGCTGATCTTCCTGGCCAATGTGAACCTCATGCTGTTTCCCGGGGAGTGGGAAAAGGTGCGCGGCTTCTTCTCCAGCCTGAGCATTGGCAATGTGCTGCCGCGCTACCTTCACTTCATCGCCGCGAGCCTGGCCATGACGGGGCTCTTCCTCGCGGGCTGGTTTGGCCGTGAGGGGCATGAGATCGAGAATACACCGGGCTTCACGCGGCCGGAGCTGCGCCGCATCTTTTACAAAGTGGCTGCCTACGTGACCCTCGCGCAGTTCGTGCTTGGGCCGCTGCTGCTCTTCACGCTGCCGGCGGCGGGCATCACCACGCAGCTCTACATCATCATAGTTTCCGGTGCGCTGGTCGGTGTGCTCACGCTGTGGCTGCTGTTTCGCGAGCTGAAGTCCGGCGATGAACGGATTGGCCGCAGCTACGTGCAGATCTGTGTGCTGTTCAGTTTCGTGGTTCTCGGCATGGGCAGCGGGCGGCATGTGTATCGTCAGGCCGCGCTCGCTCCGCATCAGGCGGAGATCAAAGAGCGCACGGCGCATTACGCCGCTGCGCTGGCCGCCTTCAACCAGCAGCGCGCCGCCGCACCGCCAGTGGAGCAAACGCCGGAGCAGCTCTTCATGAACTGCGCCGCCTGCCACGCGCCGAATGTGAAGCTCGTTGGGCCGCCGCTCACGGAGATCGCGCAAATCTACGCGGGCAATCCTGACGGCATCGTCGCCTGGGCCAAGGCACCCGGCAAAAAACGCCCCGAACTCCCGCAGATGCCGCCCATGATCCATCTGGGTGAAGCAAATCTGCGCAAGATCGCCGAGCTGATGCTGGAGAAAGGCAGGGCGGCGCAGTGAAGCCGGCACAGGTGTGGCAAATCGCCGCAGCGGGTGGACATAAGCCTTCGTGGCGTTCACCTTGAAGGCCCATGCCAGCCAGTGCCACTCATCCCAAACCCTCCATCCCAGGCTGGCGGCGCTGGCTTGGTTTGAGCGAGGTGTGGGTGGGCGTGGAGCTTTCATCCCGTTTGCTGGTGCTGCTGCGCTGGCTGGCGGCCGTCGGGCAAAGTGTGACGCTGCTGGTGGTGGAGCAGCTGGGCGTGGCCGTGCCGTGGTGGCCCTGCGGGATCGCGGTGGGCATCACGCTGGTTTCGAATGCGGTGCTGGCTTGGTGGACGCGGGTGCTCGGCGGCCACCTGAGCGGCGGCTTTTTCCACGTGCTGCTGTGGGATGCCTTCACACTGACCTTCCTGCTGCACTGGACGGGCGGACTGGAAAATCCTTTCGTGCTGTTCTATCTCGTGCAGCTCACCGTCGCTGCGGTGGCGCTGCGCTCATCTGCGGTGATCAGCCTCGGCGCGCTGATGGCGCTGGGGTGTGGCTGGCTGTGGCGGTACGCGCTTCCCCTGCGGATGCTGGACGGCTCAGCTGTGTCTGAAGCTCTGCTGCAACAAGGCCGTGGCGTGGCGATCGTGCTCGTGGGCATTTTCATTCTCGCGCTGCTGCTGTCCTTGCGGCGGCGCTCGCATCGCCTGCAAAAGGAGCGCGCACGACTGCGTGCCGAACTGGAGTCCCGCGACCGCTTCCTCTCCGTCGCGGCTTTGGCCACGGGCTTTGCGCATGAGCTTGCCACGCCACTGGGCACCATCGCGCTGGCGGCGGAAGAGATGAAAGCGCAGCCCACGCAGGAAGTCGCGGAGATCATCGCCCGCGAAGCCGCGCGCTGTCAGGAAGTGCTGGCGCGTTTGCGGGAGCTGGGACAGGAGGCCGTGGGACAATCGGCTGACGTGTGTGAGGTCGCGGGTGTCGTGGCGCTGGTTTTGAACGATCTGCCAGCGCAGCAACGAGAGAGGGTGAAACTCACGCAGGGAGCTCACAATGCCCGCATCACCTGCGCGGGTCTGCGCGAGGCGCTGCTGGTCCTGCTGCGCAATGCACTGCTGTCCTCTGCGGATTCATTGCCCGTAACGCTGCGGGTGGAAGCTGCGGGCGGCAGCGTGCGCTTCATCGTGCAGGATCACGGTCCGGGCTTCAGCGAGGAGATGCTGCGTCACTGGGGCGAGCCCTTCCGCAGCACGCGCGAGCAAGGCGCAGGCATGGGGCTGGGCTTGTTCTTTGTGCGGCGTCTCGCGGCGGCGCAGCATGGCGGCGTCGAGGTGCGAAACTTGAGCGCTGGTGGCGCGTGTGTGACTCTCATCCTGCCGCTGCAACCTTCCACCCCTCCTTTGAAATGATGCAGGTGCTGTTGATCGAAGACGACGAGAGCTTTCGCACCACGCTGGCGCTCGCGCTGAAAAGGCGTGGCTGTGAGGTGCATCAAGCCGCGAATGCCACCGCAGCCATGAGTGAAGCACGCGCCACCATGCCGCAGGGCATCGTGCTGGACATGCGTCTTGGCAGCAGCCATGGAATGGCGCTCATTCCCGAGCTGCGGCAACTTTTGCCGGAGGTGCGTCTGATCGTTCTGACCGGCTATGGCAGCATCCCAAGCGCTCTGGAGGCCGTGCGCCTGGGGGCGGATGACTACCTGCTCAAACCCGCCAGCGCAGATCAAGTCCTCGCCGCCCTGGAAGGCCACGAGGGGTCCTCCGCGCGTCCCGCAGCGGGTGATCTGCCCAGCCTGGCCAGACTCGAATGGGAGCACATCCAGCGCGTGCTGCATGACTGCGGCGGCAACATCTCGCACGCCGCCGCAGCGCTCGGCATCGACCGCCGCACACTGCAGCGCAAGCTCGGCAAGCAGCCGCCAGGCTGAGGACGCTGGACTTCGGACTCAGGGAGCTTTGACCAGCCTCAGGCTGCGGATGTCATACATCTTCGCATCGTCTCCCAGCGCCTTTACGGCGTCTTCGCGGGTGATCCTCGCGTTGGTGGCGATGATTTCGAGCTTGGGCAGGCCGCCTTTTTCATTGCGCGTGATTTTGAC
The DNA here is from genome assembly GCF_057652315.1 of Prosthecobacter sp. Pr1. Classification (NCBI taxonomy): domain Bacteria; kingdom Pseudomonadati; phylum Verrucomicrobiota; class Verrucomicrobiia; order Verrucomicrobiales; family Verrucomicrobiaceae; genus Prosthecobacter; species Prosthecobacter sp. Pr1. Next base: position 188,134 of record NZ_JBYFBS010000011.1, read on the forward strand.
GCTTTGCACGTCGGGGAGTTTCTTCATCGCGGCTTCGACCTTGTTCGTGCAGTGGATGCACATGATGCCGGCGACTTCGCCCTGATAGACGAAGGTCACCGGATCTCCGGCGGTGCAGGAGGCGATGGTGATGAGACTGAGGAGGAGTGTGAGAAGGTGTTTCATAAACTTTGGATGTGGGGTGCTTTGATTATTCAGCGGGGTTGTCGAGCAGGCGCTGCACGTCACGACCGAGCTTTTCAGTCATGAGCGTGGCGATCTCGGCTTGAGGGTGGAAGACGGCGTAGTAGCCGCGCACGCGGCCCTGGCGGTCGATGAGGACCATGCGCAGATCATGCTCATAGAGGTCCAGCGGGTTGATGCGCTTTTCCTCCGGGATGGCGGCGGGAGCCTGCAGCTGCAGCTCATGGGTCATGTAGTCCCAGATGCGCTGCTGCTCACCCGTCACGAACCACCAGGGATCTTCGGGCCTCGCGCCCACGCCTTCAGCGTAGGCCTTGAGGAAGCCGGAAGTGTCGCGCTCCGGTGCCACGGCGAGAGAGACCAGATGGAAATCCGGCCGCGTGCGGTAGGCGGCATTGAGCTTCTGCATCTGCGCCACCACCGCCGCGCATCCATGCGGACACACGGTGTACAGGCAGGCCATGACGGTGACCTTTCCGCGCAGGGCGGAAAGTTTCACCGTCTGCCCGCTGCGCTCGGTGACTTCCAGATCACCTTTGATTTGGGTGACCACTGGCAGGGGTGCCTGCGGGAGCGCCTGCCGGGCATAATGCCCCAGCACCACCACACCCGCGATGGCCATGCCGATGCCCAGCACCATGCGCACCCAGGAGCCGGTGCTGACGCGAAGGTCAGCACCGACGGAGGTGTAGCGAATGCCCGGAGGCGATGCCTCAAGAGGTGAATCCGGCATCGTGTTATTCGGTGGGGATTTTGAGGATTTCGGCCTCCGTCCACATCGCACTGCGCGCCTTCTCCGTCTCACGGATCGCGGCGACCTCTGCGGGCGTGACGGCCCCCGCCTTGTTGCCAAAGTTGCTGCGCACATAGGTCAGCACACCTGCGATCTGCTCATCATTGAGCGCACCACCTTGCGGCGGCATCAGCGGTGCAGGCGAGGTGAATGGCTGGCCGTTGAGGGTGAACGGACCGGTGAAACCGTGAAGCACCATGCGGATCATGCGGTCGGGTTTTTTCACGTTGACCCAGTCAGAGCCCGCGAGCGGCGGAAACATGGGCGGCAACCCCTGCCCCGTGGGCTGGTGGCAGGCGATGCACACGGTGGAGTAGATGCGCTGGCCGGTGGCCAGCAGATCTGTTCCGCCGGCTGCAGCAGGGCTGGCAGGTGCCGGGCCGGGAGCAGCGGGTGCGGGGGGTGGCGTGGCCGCAGGCGGCGCGGCTTCTGCAGCGGGCGCAGGAGGTTTGGCCCGCAGCGCCACAAAGGAGCCTTCGATGAACGCACCCACGATGAAGAGAATGGAGCCGCCCATGACAGCGCCCACGCCGTAGGTCAGCAGGTCGGTGATGTAGGAGCCGAGGCTCTTGGGAGAAGATGATTTTTGAGACATGATGTTTGCAGATGGTTTTTATTCGGTGGGGATTTTGCTGATCTCGGCCTCGGTCCACATCGCGCTGCGCGCCTTCTCAGCTTCGCGGATGGCGGCCACCTGCTCGGGCGTGACGGCGGCGGCCTTGTTGCCAAAGCTGTTGCGTACGTAGGTCAGCACATCGGCGATCTGTTTGTCGCTGAGTGCCGCGCCCTGCGGCGGCATGAGCGGCGCGGGGGAGGTGAAGGGCTTGCCATTGAGCGTGATGGGTCCGGTGAAGCCATGCAGCACCATGCGGATGATGCGGTCCGGCTTTTTCGCCGCCACCCAGTCAGAGCTGGCCAGCGGAGGGAACATGCCCGGCAGGCCCAGCCCGGTGGGCTGATGGCACGCGAAGCAGACCTGCATGTAAACCGTCTGGCCGCGTGCAAGCGACTCCGCCGAAAGAGCCGATTCCTGAGCGTGGATGAGCGAAGTGAAGGGCAGCACGCAAACGGCTGCGAAGAGTTGTTTGAGGGATATTTTCATGAATGATGGGGTGGGGTTTTGGGTTTTTTTGGGATAGTTTGATTCGATGAGGGTGACCGGGGCTCGTGCTTCAGCCGCCTTTGCCGATGGCTTCCACCTTCTGGCGAAAGCCCGTGAACATGTCCGCCACGAGCTGTTTGGACTTGGCGGGTGCTTTGGCAGGATCTCCCGCCGTCGTGGGCGGATGGGGGTCGTACTCGGCCAGCAAAGCCAGGCAGTCCGTGTATTCACGGTCCCGCCACTTCAGGGACATGTGCAGGCCAAAGTCCATGCCGGCGGTGACACCGGCAGCGGTGATGACCTTGCCATCCTCCACGACACGGTCGTTGGAAGCCGTGGCGCCGAAGAGATGCAGCAAATCTTTGACCAGCCAGTGGGAGGTGGCCTTTCTGCCTTTCAGCAGACCTGCGGCACCCAGGATGAGCGAACCGGTGCAGACGGAGGAGACGACCTTCGCCGCCGCTCCCGCCTTGCGGATGAAAGCCATCGTCTCCGCATCCTGCATGGCGGCCAGAGTGCCCGTCGTGCCACCAGGCACGCAGAGCAGATCGAGCGCCGCCGGGCAGTCGGCGAAGGTGATGTCGGGCATGATCTTCACGCCCGAGTCTGAACTGACGAGTTCCATGCTCTTCGCCGCCAGCAGCACTTTGGCTCCCATCAGGGAGGACAGAAAGTAATGCGGGCCGATGAGATCGAGCGCCGTGAACTGCGGGTAAAGCACCTGCACGATCACTTCATGCCCCATCCAGCCGGGAGGCATGGCGGACATGTCATGTTCAGGCTTGGGTGTCTCTGTGGCAGCCTGGGCGCTGGTAGTTTGTGCCAGCGCGGCCAGGCCGGGCAGCACGCAGGTGAGTTGACGTAGAAATTCACGACGCTCGGTGTTCATGGAGTTCAGGCGTTGAGATTAAAAGCGGACCGTGGCCTGGCAGAAGACGTTGAAGGGCGCATTGGGAGCCACCGCTCCGCCCAGGAATGCCTGCGGCTGGTAGTAGCGTGCGTCGAAGAGGTTCTGAATGCCCACGGACACCGATGCCGGGCCGCGCGTGTAGCTGAGCTGCGCATCCACCGTGGCGTAAGCAGGCGTGGAGAAAGTATTGGCTGAATCGCCCGCACGGGAGCTTGCCATCGTGACTCCCATCCCCATGCCGAATCCACGGAACAGACCTTCCTTGCGGTCATAGCGCACCGCGATGCGGCCTGAGTGCTGCGGAATGCGCGGCAGGCGGTTGCCTGCAGGCAGCGTCGTGTCCGAGACAATTCGGGCATCCTGAAAGGCATAGTTCACCAGCACGCTGACCTCTGAGAAGGGCTTCCAGATGAGGTCCGCCTCGATGCCCTGGGCCCGCTGCATGCCTGACTGCACGCTGAGCAGTCCGGTCGAGACGGGCACATTGCTGCGCTCGTTGTGAAACCACGCCAGCGAGCCCTGCAGGGTCTTGCTGATCTCAAACTTGAAGCCGGCCTCCCACTGCTCTCCTTCGATAACTTTCTTGGGGCCCGCGATCGGGACGCCCACCGGTGCCTGGAAACCCTGGCCCCATCCCGCAAAGGCGGTCATCCACTCCGTGACATCCACGGAAACCCCTGCCCTGCCGGTGACGCGGTGCTCGTTCAAACGGGAGTCAATGCCGGCGGCGGTGTCCACGTCATGGACCTGAAGCTGGCTGTAACGCATGGATCCCATGAGGTGAAACTTCTCGGCGAAGGTGACCTGATCCTGAAGGAAACCGGCGATGGTCTGGTAGTCATTGTGCTGGTCGGCAAACGGCAGGCCACCGCCGGCAAAGGTGGGGTAGGCAGGACTGGTCGCATCAATGAAACCAATCACCGGATTCACCAGCATCACGCCATTGTCCGTCGTCTGGTCAAAGTCCATGCCCATGGTCAGGCTGTGCTTGAGCGCACCTGTTTCAAACTTGCCGTTCACCCGCGCATTGAAGGCAAAGGAGTGCATGTTTTGCAGCAGCGTGCCGGTATCCACCGGATAGAGGGACCCGAACGGAGCGACAAAGAAGCTGGGAAACACCGAGAACTGGTCAAAGTTCATGTCGATGAAGTTGGCTTCGAGAATGAAGTTCCAGTCGCTGTTGAAGCTGTGCTTCAGCTCGGCGCTCAGGCTGCGCGTTTTTGAGGTGGTCGCTGGCTGGCCTTCAGCGCGGAAGATGGTGTAGCGGTTGAAGCTGAAGCTGGCTGGATTTACCGTCCCGCTGCCGGGCAGGCCGCTGTAGTCCGTCTGCGAGCGGTCGGAGTAGCGTCCGCGCAGCGTGAGGGTCGTGTCATCACTCAGCGAGATGGCCAGCGTGGGGAAGAAGCTGGTGAGATGCCCTTTGATGTAGGGATTCACGTCCCGCGTCTCGCGCACGTCTCCGGTGATGCGGAACAGCACACGGCCGTTTTTGTCCAGCGGCTGGTTCACGTCCCAGATGTTGCCATAGGCGCCCCAGCTTCCGGCGTTCATGCCCATCATGTAGTGCGCCTCTTTTTCAGGACGCTTGGAAACGAAGTTCAGCAAGCCTCCGATCGGGCCGCCTGCCGCGCCGCCAAACATGGTGCCCGTGGGTCCTTTGACGACCTCCACCCGCTCCGTGTTGATCAGTGTCTCCGCTGCCGGTCCCGGGTAGTAGAGCTGAAAGTTGTCCAGGTAGGGGGCCGACTGAAAGCCGCGGATGTAATACTGCACATTGTTGATCTCACGAGTGTCGTTGCCGACGACCCCGCTGAAGTTTTTCACCACATCCCCCGGGTTCTGGGAGAGCTGGTTGTCCATCAGCGTGCGTGTGATGACCTGCGCCGACTGCGGGAGCTGGCGCAGCGGAATCTCCGAACGCGTGGTCGTGTTCGCATACGGTGCCAGGTAGGAGTCCGGCTGGGCGGTGATGATGATCTCCGGCAGCTCCTTGGACTCCTGGCGCGCGAGCTCTGCGGGCGTGGAGGCGGGCGTGGCCTTGACCTTGGGCCCGCCCTTTTGCGGGGCAGGTGTGTTTTGAGAATAGACCGTGGGAACGGCAAGCAGAGAGACTGCCGCGAGAAGCCTGATGCGGGAAATGCGCTTTAGAAAAAGAGAGGAAAGCATGAGTGATGATTGAAAAAATAGAACAGGGCACATGAGTGAAGTCCTCACGCCATGAGTGTCCGGTCAGGGCGTGATGGTGCGCGTTGTCTGGGATGACGAGTGTATGCCCATGCCCATTCCGACGCGGGCCGGGGGGCACGACGGTGATGAGGCGTGAAGACAGTCGCGCCTGCCTGCGAGTTCACGCAGTGGGTGCGTCTGTGGTGCTCAACCCAGAGAGAGGAGTCTGCTGCTGCCGCGTCTTGGCGGTGGCGTCTCCGGCAGTTCGGTGCGTTGCACCAACGTTTCGTGCAGCGGCACGAATGAGAAAGTGTTTCCTGCAGGGGCGGTCAGGGTCGTCATCTCCACCAGCACGGCGTTGATCTTCTGCATGGACTGTCCCGCCTGCTGCGGCTGCTTGCGGTTGGACTGGCCTTCCTTCACTTTTTTGCAAAGCGGGCAGCCATGCTGCCCATCAAAAGTTTTCTGCACCGCCTCCATCACCGTCCCTTCGCTGGCAAAGGAGACCAGCATCCCCGCCCACGCGACTCCCTGCAGCAAGGCCCAGTGCAGACCCAGAGACAGACAGATCGTCCCCACGATCACCAGCCGCGCGATTCGCGACAGCAGCGATGCTTTGGAGCGGGAGGACATGGTACAAGTATGGTAGCACGACGCGCCGTGTCAACTTTCGCCGCTCAGTGCCAAGGCCAGTGTGTTTGCGGCACGCTCATGGACGGGCGGGCTTACGTCTTTCATCGCTCCAAGGACGGCGCACCTCTTTTGGAGCCTGCGCCGCGATAGACCCACAACTTCGGACCCGTATCAGCGGTTCCCTACCTGCCCTTCGGCAGTGTCACGAAAGGCTGGTAGGGACGCGTTGCGCGCGTCCCTGGAATCCTTCGTCCCAGCGTGGACTGCTGTCTTGTAGCCTGCCCCCTTTCTCAAACCGCAATGTCTCGGAAAAAGCTCCCTCACTTCAAATTCTCAAACCACGCCAGCAGATCGAGAATCTGCTCCGCCTTCAGCGAATTGAGCAGGCCCGGCGGCATCGGCGAAATCTCGGACACGCTGCGCTCCTTGATCATCGCCTTGGCGATCTCGCTCTTCTCAGGCGCGAGCGGATTGGGCCGCAGCACCACGCGTTCATCGTCCTCGCTCTCCAGACTGCCGGTGATCGTTTTGCCATCGCTCGTCTTCACGGTCACGTAGCGGAATTTTTCGTCGATGAACTTGGAGGGGTTCAAGATGTGATCCAGCAGATCGCGGCGGTTGAAGCGTGAAGACACCTGCACCAGATCCGGCCCAAACACGCCTGCGGGCAAGGTGGTATCATTGCTCACTTTATGGCAGAACACACATTGCGCACGAATGAGCGCATCCTTCGCACTGTCGCGGCTGCGCGTCTTCGCATCCATCTTTGCCAGCAGCAGGGCCAGATCTTCCAGCGTCCAGTTCTTGAATGAATGCCCCGGCAGCGCATGCGCGGAAAGCACCGCAGGCTTCGCCGGCGAGATCACCACTGCGAGCTGCGTGGCCTCCTCCGGCTTCAGCGCCGCCGCCAGCTCGCTGCGCGTGTCGCTGATCGCTTTGAAGAAGGTGGAGGCCCCGTTCATCTTCTCCGCCTTGTTCAGCGCCTCAAACGCGACCTTCCGCTGCTCCAGCGTCCAGCCGTCTTTGAGGTAGCGCAGCATGAAGGGGTAAAACAACAAGTCCTCCGAAGTCGTGGCCGCTTTGAGAAGAGGCATCGTTTTCGTGATGACCGTCGGGGATTTCAAATAGACGAGCAGGCGGCAGAGCTCGCGGTTGAGAAAGGTTTCGTCCGCAGGAAAAGCCGCCCAGGCCATGAGCTTTTTCTGCTGGGCTTCATCGGGTGCTCCCTGTCGCGCGATGGCAACTGCGATCACCCGCAAGGTATCCAAAGTCGGTGCAGGCGACGCCTTCAAAACGGCATCGAGAATCGCCGGTAGATCGCTGGACTGACCCACACGCGCAAGGGCCAGCAAAGAACTCATGTCCTTGGAGTGCAGCGCCTGCTCGCGCCATTCACTGATCGGCTGGCTTTCCAACCGCATGCGCTCGGCGTGTTTTGACAAGGCGGCGCTTAGTGGCTTTGCCGCGACTGCTTTCTGTTGAGGCCGGTTGCCTGCATAAGTCACTCGATACAGCCCGCTCTGCGTGCCACGACCACCGGTGGTAAACCACATGGCTCCGTCGGGCCCGATGCAGCCGTCGGTGACATTCAGCGGCCTGCCTGCCACGAAGGTTTCCTGCGTCACGGTGCTGCCAAAATGCACCGCGATGATGCGCCCGTAGCTCCAATCCAGCAGGTAGAGCGCATCCTGATATTTCTGCGGAAACTCCGCTCCATACCCAAAGTAAATCCCCGTCGGCGAAGACAACCCGATGTCGATCACACTCGGCAGCGTGTCCGCATACCATGCCGGAAAGCGACTCGTGCCTCTGCGCCAGCCGTAGTCGCCGCCGGGTACGATCTGCAGCACCCGTGTGGGCATGTACCAAGGCGTGCCCACATCCCGCTCCATGTCGGCATCGAAGGTGAAGAGATCGCCGCGTGAATTGAAAGCGATGTCCAGCGGGTTGCGCAAACCACCTGCGAGGAGCGTGACTTTGCTGCCGTCCGGCTTCACGCGCAGGATGTGGCCGGCGGGGAGCTCCACGTTGCCGTCAAACATGCTGCTGTCCCACGGGTTCGGAATGAGCTGGTCATTCGCGTAGTTCTTCAGCGGCGAATCAGGATCGAGGTTCTTCGGCAGCAGCACGTTGTTGCCATGCGCCACGTAGATGTCGCCATCGGGGCCGAGCTTGATGTGATTGCGGCCATGACCCACGCCGCCTTCGGTGCGGACGAGTTCTTTGCGTTCGTCAAAGGTGCCGTCGCCGTTCGAGTCGGTGAGACGGTAGAGCGCTTTCGAGTTGTTGGCGTTCGCGAAGAGCGATCCATGCGCATAGAGCAGGCCCCGGCATTCCAGCAGCTCATCGTCGATGATCTCCACTTTCTGATCCCCGCTGCCGCTGAGCGTAAGGCGAATGAGGCCCTTCTTCTCCTTGCCCAGCGTGATGCGGCCCTGCGGATCAAACGCCATCGAAACCCAGGAGTCTTCCCCCGGCTGTGCGGAGCGGATCAGCTCTGCTTTGAAGCCCGGCGGCAAGGTCAGCGTGGCGGGATCAGTCGCCTGATTCTGCGCGCCCGGTTTGGCGAGCTGCCAGGAGTTGTAGGCATCAAAGGTCTTCTTCAAGTCGAAGGGGTTCGTGGCCGGATCGGCATCGGTGGGTCCCACCACCACCGCGTTCTTCCAGCTCGCATCCGTGGCGATCCAGCGCACGGCGGCGAGGTCCCCATTGAGCTCCAGCCGCGCGGCGGTTTTCGCTTTGCCCGGCACACGCAGCCCGAGCTGATGCGCTTTGCCATCACCCAGCTGCTGCGTGAGGTCCGTGCCAGTCGCGGTGTCAGCGGCTTTGATGGTGGCGAGGGTCTTGCCATCGAGCACGATCTCCACGGCGCCATCACTGGCGGTGAGCAGCACGGCCTTGAGCAGCTTGCCCTCGTGCTTCACGGTCTGGGTGAAGGTCGTGCCGGCTTCAGGTGCCGCCAGCCATTGGGGTACCGGCGGGCTGTTGGCGAGCTGGGCGAAGGCGCCGGCTGATGAAAGCAGCAGGAAGAGAAAGCAGCGGGACATGCGCAAAGAACGCGCGCTGTGGCAGAAGCCTGTCGGCGGAGATCAAAGCGGGTTGTTGCCGACCGTGAAAGTCACGTTTTGAATCCCGGCCTTATGCAGCGAATTGAGCACATCAATGACCCGCTCGTAGCTCGCCTGCTCTTCCGCCTGGATCGTCACCAGCACCTTCTGCTGCTGCCGTGCGGAGGATTCGGAAGCACGGCGCAGATTCTTGGTCAGCGAAGGCAGGGCTTTGTCCTTGGGAGTGTCAAACACCTCCTCGTTCATCGTCACGGTGCCGTCTTCGAGAATGCCGATGGAGATCTCTTCTGAAGGCCACTGGATGGCCTGCTCAGGATTTCCAGGATTGGGCAGCCGGGTGCGAAGCTCGCGCTCCACCTTCACAGAGCCCGTCATGACCATGAAAAACAGCATGATGACGAAGACCACATCGATCATGGGAGCGATCTGAAAACCAATCGCGATATCGTCGGAATGGATGTGGTGTTTCATGGCATGTGGTTTGCATGACGCGCACTAGAGGGGAATCTTGGGGTGGCTTTTTAAGCCCTGAAGTCCTACTTTAAGGGTGGATGGAGGGTGCGTTTTGGGTTAAATGACCATGCTCTCAAACATTGAAATGCAATGGAGTGCATTCCTCGCTCAAAGTTTCTTAAGAACGTAGGCTTGACATTCTTTTGAAAATGAGTCTTCTAGTCCGACCGTGAAAAGCAAAATCTATATACTCGACGACCACCCTATCGTTATCGAAGGGCTTAAGAAACTAATCGACCAGCAGGAAGACATGCAGGTCATCGGCAGCGCCGAAGACGCCAATACCGCTCTTCAGCAGATCGCCAAACTCAAGCCCGACGTAGTCGTGCTCGACATCACCCTGAAGGACCGCAGTGGTGTGGACCTCATCAAAAAGCTGCGTGCCAGCCATCCAAACATGCAGATCCTCGTGTACTCGATGCACGATGAAAACGTGTATGCGGAGCGCTGCCTGCGCGCCGGTGCCATGGGCTATGTGATGAAGGGCGAACCCAGCACCCGCGTGCTGCAGGGCCTCCGTCAGGTGGCCGCTGGTTCCTTCTTCTTCAGCGCTTCCCTGCTCGGCAGCATCGTCTCCGGTGGCGGCCCTCGCGGCGGCTCCCGTGGCGAACCCGCCCGCATGCTCAGCGACCGTCAGCTCGAAATCTTCGAGATGGTGGGCCGCGGTTTCGACTCCCACAGCATCGCAGAAAAGCTGGCCCTCAGCGCCAAGACGGTGGACGCCCACAAGGCCAACATCCGTCAGAAGCTCGGCCTCGCCTCCGCTCGCGAACTGCTCATGGAAGCCGTCCGCTGGGTGGAGAAATAGGATTTCTCACAACAACAATCTTGCCAACGGGCGGTGTGCAAACACCGCCCGTTTTTTTGTGCTCTGACGTAGGATGGGTGTGGCGACAGCCCGCCCGTCCCTGAGCGTGTGGCAACGCACAGCCGCCTGCGAACGCTCCCAGAGTCGGGCGGTTTGGCGAAGCAGCCTCTGGGTGATGGAGAAATCATCATCCGCCAAACATACCCAACCTACTTTCAGAAAACACGCTCAGTCCTTCACCACCGCATCGCGGTCGGCCCGTGCCTTCACTCGCAGCCGCTCCTTCATCGTCGCCAGCACATCCGGCTGCTGCGCCGCCACATCCTTGGTTTCATTCGGATCGACGATGATGTCATAGAGCTCGAATTTTTCTTTCCCCGCCGTGCCCTGCACCACCAGTTTCCAGGGGTCGCAGCGCAGGGCGCGTGATTTGAAATTGGGGCCCACGGTGTAGAGCGTGCGCGGCGGCGGCGGCGCTCCTTCGGCCAGCTGCGGCCAGAGATTCACGCCGTCCCATTTCAGATCCTTGGCCGGTTTGAATCCGGCCAGCGCGCAGAAGGTGGGCATCCAGTCGATGATCTGCACCGGCGCGTCATGCGTGCCGGGTTTCAGCGTGCCGGGCCAGTTCAGGAGGCAAGGCACACGTGTACCGCCTTCATAGACGCTGCCCTTTTCATCGCGCAGCGGCCGGTTGTTTCCCGGCAGCGGGCCGGTGGCATAATCATCCGGCGGGTAGGCCTGGCCGTTGTTCTCAGCGGTGCTGCCGCCGTTGTCGCTGGTGAAAACGAGCAGCGTACTGCCGCGCTGCCCGTTCTTTTCCAGCGCGGCCACGATCTGCCCCACCGCCGCATCCATGTGCATGATGCACGCGGCGTATTGCCGGGCCACCGCACCGGTGATGCCCGCAGGTACTTTAGATAACCACTCCTCCGGTTCCTTCACGGGCAGGTGCACCGCCGTCAGCGGCACATAGAGGAAAAACGGCGCGTCCTTCCGCGCCGCCAGCCAGTCACAGGCCTCCTTGGCGATCAAGTCCGTCACATGACCGGGTTCCGTGATGAGCTTTTCATCCCGATGCCACGTCTCGGTGAACTCGCCCTTCTTGTAATGGTGGTCCCACGGCCCCACACCGCCGCCCAGCGAGCCGTAGCTGTGATCAAAGCCAAAGTGATTCGGTCCCCACGCGGGTTTTGAGCCAAGATGCCACTTGCCCGTGAGGCAGGTTTCATAGCCCGCCGATTTCAGTGCACGCGGCAGCGTCACCGTATCCCATGGCAGCGCCCGTACACTCTGCGGGGTCGTGACGCCAAAGCGGCTCCAGCAGCGCCCCGTCATCAATCCCGTGCGCGTGGGGCTGCACACGGGCGCGGAGTAGTGATGCGTGAGCTCCAGGCCCTCCCGGGCCAGTTTGTCCAGCGTGGGAGTGGGGGCCGTGCCAGCGTGAAAGGCCACGTCCGCCCAGCCGAGATCATCCGCCATGATGAAAACGATGTTCGGCTTCGCGGCGGCTGCATGCAGCAGCGGGCAGCAGGTCAGGAGCAGGAGAAAAAAGCGGTGCATGCCACGCCAAACGAAGCCGCCCCCGCCGATCTCGCATGAACGGTTGCGTGCCCGGAAGCGTTGCGGCATAAAGAGGGCACATGGGCCACGCCAAAGACTCCGCCAGACTATCCACACGCACCGTGCAGTGGCTGGTTTACGCGCTGTTCCGGTGCATCGAAGGCGTGCTGTGGCTGCTGCCGCTCATCGTGGTGTGGTACATCGGCCGGGTGCTGGGCACCGTGGTGTATTTTCTGGCTGGCAAATACCGCCGCCTCGCGCTGCACAACCTGCACATCGCCTTTGGCCGCGAGAAATCCTCCGCCGAACTCAAGGCCCTCGCCTATGAGCACTTCAAGAGCCTGTTCGCCAACGTGCTCTGCGGTTTCAAACTGCCGCTGATGTCCGAGGCTGCGATCTGCAGGCATGTGCGGTCCGAAGGCATCGAGCGCGCGCAGGCGGCCTACGACGACGGCAAACGTCCGCTTCTGAACCTGGTGCTGCATGCCAGCTGCTGGGAGATCCTCACCCAGGTGCCGTCCATGTATGTGCGTGGTCACAAGGCCGGCGCCATTTACCAGCCGCTGCACAATCCCTGGCTCAATGCCTTGGTGCTCCGCCGTCGCGAGAAGCTGGGGTATACGCTGTTTGACCGGCAGGCCGGGTTCAATGCGCCCATGAAGTTCATGCGCGAGGCCGGTCAGGTCGGTGTGCTGGTGGATCAGCATGCCGGAGATCACGGCCTGTGGTGTCCCTTCTTTGACCGCCTGGCCTCCACCACCACCATCGCGGCGCTCATGGCCATCCGCACGGATGCGGTGGTGCTGCCCATGATGGTTTACAATGACGGCCCGGCACGCTGGCGGTTGGTCTGCGCCCCGGAGGTCAAAGCCGATGAATCACAGCCCAACGCCGATGGCCTGACCCTGGCCATCAACGCCGCCGTGGAGAAGCTGATCCGCGAGCAGCCTGCGAGCTGGTTCTGGGTGCACAACCGCTGGAAGCTGCCCAAGCCGCGATTCCTGCTGGCAGAATATCGTCGTGGTGTGGCCTTTCCCACGGACTACGACCTGACACGCCTGCAGCCCTTTGAGCTGCTCATCCGCAGCCCCAACTGGCTCGGAGACGCCTGCATGGCCTTCCCCATGGTGCGCGCCATCAAACGCGGCCGGCCGGACATGAAGATCACGATTCTCGGCCCGGACAAACTGGAGGAGCTGTGGCTCTCCATGCCCGAAGTCTCGCGCTACATCGGCAAGCCCGCCAAGGAAGGCCTCTTCGCTGTGGCCAGGCGCATCAAGGCTACCGGCGTGAAGTTTGATGCCGCCGTGTTCTGCACCAATTCCACCCGCAGCACCCTGGAAATCTGGCTCGCAGGCATTCCCCGCCGTGTCGGGGTGAAAGGGTCGTTCCGTGCAAAACTGCTCAATCAGATCATCAAGGGAGGCCCGGCCAAAGGAAGCAAGGAGCATCATGCGCACCGCTACCTGCGCATCGCCAAGGGCATCGGCGCCGACATCGATCAACCCGGCGTGTGGGACGCCGGAACACCGCCGGTCTCGACTGATGGCATCATCCGTGTCGGCGTTTGTGCCGGTGCCGAGTACGGGCCCGCCAAGCGCTGGCCGCTGGAGCGCTTTGCCGCCGTGGTGAATCAAATCTCCGCGCAGCATTCCCAGTTCCGCTGGGAGTTATTTGGCGCCCCCGGGGAGAAGGAGATGGGCGAAAAGCTCTCCGCCATGCTCCATGCACCCCATGAAAACTTCGTGGGCAAAACACGGCTCTCCGAGCTCATCGCCAAACTGCGCGGCTGCCAGCTCCTGCTTACCAATGACACCGGTACCATGCATCTGGCAGCGGCCCTCGGCATTCCCACCGTGAGCATCTTCGGCTCCACCTGCCCGATCGAAACCGGCCCGCTCGGCGACCGCCACACCGTCATCCAGCACAAGATCGAGTGCAGCCCCTGCTTCGAGCGCGAGTGCCCCTTCGGCCACTACAACTGCATGACCCTCGTCACACCCGAAGAGGTGGCCCAGGCCGTGCTGAAGACCAGTGGAGTGCTCTGAAGTACGACAGACACTCTTGTCTGTCGGCCAGCGCTCTCGCCAACACCCGCAACCTGCGAGCTGGCTTTTCGTGCCGCTCTCCGGCAGGCTGACGCATGCATCGGTCGATTTGCGGGACTTGGGTGAGCCGGGGAGATTGCGTGGGCGCTGAC
>NZ_JBYFBS010000012.1:0-192421 GCF_057652315.1 Prosthecobacter sp. Pr1
TGAACATGAGACTTGCCAGTGGCTCAAACTCACCGGGCGCACAATTTTTTTCCTTCAAACTGGTTTTAAAACACTGCCCAAGGATTCAAACAACCGCATCAACCAAAAATATGTATTAAGCAATACCTTTTCATGGTTGCCACGCCCACCAGATCTTGCATGTTGAATGGATATTCAGGAATACCACCTAAATCCTGACAAGTCAGCCTGTTAGGCAGCTGTCTCGGCACAAGAAAGTTCCTCTCATATTTGCCGTCATATCGAGTTAATGAATTGGATGTAAATAATTGAACGGCAAAGCCGTAAAATTCCAGAACGTGCCTTGATGGGAGCCTAGGCATTGCCGATTTTTTCAAGTTCAAACGGCACAAGTCCAATTGCAAGAACCTACACTCGCCCATAAATCGTTGCCGAAACACCGGGAAATGCACTCTCATTTTGACCGGCAGAGCCTGCCGGTATCTTATTCGCAATTCGCTTCTGAGAAGTCACGTCTTGGCACCAAATCTGTTCAGTAGTTAAGGCTCTTATTAGGGTGGAATATCAGAAACCCAGAAGTGGAAGCTTGCCAATTGATGAATTCAGGTGCAGCAAAGCCAGCCCATGAGCAGTCCCCTCCCGCTTAACAATATAAGCAACCATTCAGAAGCACCTGCTGTTGATTTGAGTTTCGTTTTCCCGTGCCTCAACGAGGAGGCAACTTTAAGCACATGCATTCAGCAGGTTAAGGAAAGCCTGACACCAAGCGGGATCAGTTATGAAATCATCGTAGCCGACAACGGAAGCACCGACCATTCCCGGGAAATTGCACTTTCCATGGGTTGCCGTGTAGTTCCAGTGGCAGCGCGTGGCTATGGAGCTGCATTGCGGGGAGGTATCGAGGCGAGCCAGGCCGAGTATGTGATGTTTGCAGACTCAGACAGCACCTATCTCTATGCGGACGCCGCACCGCTTTACCGAGCAGCCAAGGACGGGAATGCGGACATGGCGATTGCTTCCCGAATGATCGGCCGCATCGAGCCAGGAGCAATGCCTCCCCTGCACCGCTGGGTAGGAACACCAGTGCTGACCACACTGATCAACTGGCTCTTCCATGGCAAACTGTCCGACTGCAATTCCGGCTTTCGTTGCATTCGTAAGTCTGCTTTTGCAAATTGGCAGATTCGCTCCAATGGAATGGAGTTTGCCTCTGAGCTACTGATCAAAGCGCTCAAAGCAGGAGCTCGCTCCGTGGAGATTTCTTCCGGACTGCGCAAAGGACCGGAGGGGCGCGTCGCACACCTGAGGACCTGGCGTGACGGCATGCGCCATTTGCTGTTCATTTTTTCCGAAAAACCACGACTGTTTGAGTTGTTCGGCTTTGTGACAGTGCTGCTGACCACCGTACTGCAGGTGACGGCCTTCTGCACAGGCCCGGTGAGCATCGCCGGAGTGTTTCACATTTTCGATCTTCACAGCGAAGCCTTGCTGCTGCTGGCAGGCATCATCGGAGCGCAGTTTTACCTTTTTAGCTGCATGCTCTACTTGCAGAGTTCAGACCGCCCGCTGGGCATAACCCGGAAGCTCATTCATCTTGATGAGGGGGTGCTCTTTTTCTCTCTTCTTGTCACATTATGCGCCTGTGCTGTGCTGACTGGCTACATCGGCGTCAAATGGTCGCTCTCCGGTTTCGTGAACCTCAACTTGGCCCGCGACCTGCTATTTTGGTTTCATCCACTAGCCATCTCTATTTCATTTTGTGTGGGCCTTTTAGGATTGCACGTGCTGAAAAAAGCGCAAAATTGCCCCCCGCCCCTCACTTAATCAATATTTCGAAGTACTCACGGGATAAGATTTGCAAACAAGTGTCCTTGTGCGTCCTTGACCAGCTGCATGGCGGTTAATTAATAAATTAGATTCTCCAGAACGACAGTCACTCATGCATAACTCAACCAGAGGCCACTGGACCAAGATAGGCATTCGCGCCCTGCGTGACGTCATCGTATTCATCGGCGCGTACCTGCTGGCGAACTACCTTCGCTTTACAGAGCTGTGGCATATTGAAGACTATCTGGCCCCGATCTTGGTCGGAGCGATATCCCTGAGTTCATCGGTTTATATTCTTGGGTTATACTCCGTCGAATCGCAGAGGAGATCCACCTTCCTCGTTCACAGCATTCTGCTGACCTTTGCGTTTATCATTTCATTTATTATCATAACTTTGGTGGGTTATTTGAGCTTTGACCTGCGTATCGGTCGTGGCTTTATGGCACTGGGCTGCCTGTTTGCCTATCCGCTGCTGTTAGGGGTACATTGGTTGATGTATCACAAACATCGGATCGCCCCGGTGCGGATCGCATTCGTGGCGGAAACTCCAGAGGAACTGGAGGAGTATCAACTTCTGCGCGCCATGTGCCCGGCCGGCGTACAGGTCGTCGGACGCATCAGCATAGATGAAGAACAGGACACCGAGGACGGTTTTCTAGGCCGACTACGCAATGCGCGCAAGCTGATACGCAGACACAAGCTCGACCAGATTATTTTCACTGAGAAGCGGGTCGAAGACGAGAAGGCCCGGAACGAATTCAGACGACTGCGCTATTTGGGCTTTTCTTGCAGCAGCCTGATCTCCATCTGTGAGCGTCACCTGAACTATGTGCCGCTGCATCTGGTGACGATGAATTGGCTGCTGCAGTCAGAATCGGTCTCTCGCAGTTTGTATTTCAGTAAAATGAAGCGGTTCTTTGACATCACGAACTCACTCATCTTGCTGGTGGTGCTGGCTCCGTTTCTGCTGCTGGGCATGGCGATCGTACGCATCTTCTCTCCCGAAGGGCCGGTGTTCTTCAGCCAGGAGCGCGTAGGACGTTTTGGCAAACGTTTCCAAATCTACAAACTGCGCAGCATGCGCACTGATGCCGAAAAAGGTGGAGCGGTCTGGTCCACCGTTTCCGCAGACCCCCGAGTGTTTCCCGGCGGTGCGTTTCTACGCCGCTACAGGATTGATGAAATCCCCCAATTGCTGAATGTATTGCGTGGGGAGATGTCCTTTGTGGGACCAAGACCCGAGCGTCCAGAATTTGTGACCAAGCTTTCGCAGGTCCTGCCATACTATCAGGAACGCCACATGCTGCAGCCGGGACTGACAGGATGGGCTCAGGTGTGCTACCCATATGGCGCCTCCATCAACGATGCCAAGTGCAAGCTGGAGTACGACCTTTATTACCTGAAATACGCCGGGATTTTTTTCGACAGTCTCATCCTGCTGGACACCGTACGCGTGGTGCTCGGAGGCGGACTGAAAGCAAATACGAAGCACAGATACTCGAAAGGCGTCGACTTAGACCTTGAGGCAGCACCTAATGAGCAAGAAATTGCCGAAGGCGTTGACTCCCCTAGCAGGCCGGACACTGGAAGTCTAATCGAGGTCTAATCCCCCACGTCAAGAGTCGTGCAGCAGGTCTAGGTATTTTTGAGCGCAGCTCTCCCAAGAGTAGGTCCTCGCGGCAAGGTGCAGAGCAGTTTCATCTGGCGGATGCTGCAAGACATCTAAAAGGGCTCCGGCATAGGCGGATGTATCTCGCCGCTCAACGAGAAATCTTTTGCCCAGTACGGGAACCACCACTTCAGCGATACCACCAACGTCCATGCAAACAGGAACGCGCCCGCTGGACAAAGACTCCAAAACCACATTGGGCACGCCTTCGTTGAGACTAGTCAGACAAATCGCATCTGCTGCCTGCATCCAGTTCGCCACCTGGGAAGCCGGATGACGACCGAGGAAGTGAACCCTGTCACTGATGCCAAGCTCAGCCGCCTGAGCGCGCAAGGCACCTTCCATGGGGCCACCACCAATCAAAGCTAGCCGAACCGGCCGCAAGGCCATGACCTGTGCACAAGCTGCAAGTAAAAGATCAAGACCTTTAACGGGGAGGAAGTTGCCCACAAATAGCAGCATCTGCTCATCCTGTGGTTGGTGAAGTACGTCCCGGGCGGCGGCGCGAGATTCGGGCTTGAAGGTGTGAATGTCCACCCCATTGTAGATCGTGCAGACTTTTCCGCCTGACACACCGCGGCGGATCAGACGATTTTCCAAGTCCTTGCTGCGTGTAACGATGGCTTTGACACGGCGGGACATGGCAAGGATGGCATGCCGCCGAAAGGGCATGTCCAGATACTGATGCACATCAGACCCCTGTGCAACGGCGACGACAGGCACGTGCCACGCGGCCGCCTGCAAGGCCACCCCACATGCATCTGGAAAAAGCCAGGGAACCAAAACCGCCTGCGGAGAAAAATCACCAGGGATAGCTTTGAGTGCTCTGGCAAAAGCGAGCGAGAATAACTGATGGTTTATGCCACCCAGCCGGGGCATGTAGGGCGTCCAAAAATAGTCAACCTTCAGACCGACGTCTTCGGGGCGTGGCTTCAGTTGGTTTGAGGCAGCACCAAAATGCCTGAAAGACGGGCGGAAGGCCAGCACGCGAATGTTGAGGCCGGGATCCTGCTTCTGCAATGCGTGCACGAGCGTGGCGTTGTCCAGTCCGCGCCAAGGCTCGTTCTTATCAGGAAACAGATTGGTGGCGACAAGTAGGTTCATGCGTACGTTTTTTGCAGACATGGCGGTGGTGAAAGCAAGTAGTCGCGCCAAGGTCCTGCGTCGCCGCCGCCATGTCCATCCTCTGCTGCATGGAGAATGTTCACCAACTCGCGTGAACTCACGTAATGCAGGCGGAAAGCTTCCTTTGCTGCAAGTTCGTGGAGTTCTTCATGAAACCGGCGACGAGCGTCACCGATGACCGACGAGTGATTTTTTTCTGGCGCACCGTGCGTGTGCAGTTTGATAAAGACCCAGTTTTCGACGCCTTTTACAGAGATTCGGGCATTGCGCCACTGATGGAAGCGGCGGAGGTTCGGCGCGTTGGCCGGACCAAGATCTGAATTTTCAACCCGTGGCATCACCCCCCATTTGCGCCGGGTCCAGTCCAGCATAAGCGGGCCTTGCACCAACAGCAGATGGTCAGGCTCATCGCGCAACGAATGCGCAGTCGTTACAGGAATGCCACGGTGATGGGAGCAGCCATTGAGGGTGCTCTTGGAGTAATAGAGGCTGTTGACGATGGGAGCCTGGGTCCGATGGGGGGCGGAGGGCATGGTCAGATCCGCATAGCAGCCGGCTTGTTTTAGCATGGCCAGTTCTCCACGTACACCGCAACCGGCACCGGTGGGGTCGGAGTTGTCCAAGGCCCAGTTGCCATGGATGAAACCGAAGGTCACTTCTCCTGCCGCATTGCTGCCGAGCAGTCCGTGACTACGCAAGTCTGCTTTGCCGCGTTCAATGGATGCACAGAAATTTTCCGCCGTGTCCTTGTGGTGATGAAGGTGGATCTCCACCTCATTGCGACTGCTGAGACACAGTTCCGTCAGTGATTGAATAACGTCCTGATCATACTGCTCCACCGGATAAAAAAATGTATGCTTAGGAGTCTGGCCATCATGATCCAAACCGCTGGCCATGATGTTTGGCAGCTTGTCGTGCCACTGATCCAAGCGACGCAGAGCTCCGGCTTTGTCGGTGTGGTGAAATGGCTCGAAGTGATCGCATACAGCGAGCATCACATCGGTAATTGGCGCCTTGGTCTTCGAGAAGCGATCCTTGATCCAGGGCAGCAGCCAGAGGTCCATTGCTTTGATCATACGTTCAGGCTCTACGGGTTCGTTTCCAGGTGGTTTTTTGTTCGCCACGCAACCAGCGCAGGCAGCCCAGGAGGAGGGCGGCATTCATGGTCGCAAAGTAGGCGCTCACTGCGGCCAGACGCCCCAATGAGGAAGGCATGCGGAGGGAGGAAAAACCGGCGGCAGTGAGCGCCATGATGACCGCGCAGGCTGCCGACAGCAACAGCGAACCAGCAGCACCCAAAATTAGCAATACGAGCACTGACAACAACGCACTGAGCATGAAAAAGGGCGCGATCCAGCGTAAAACCTTGTGGGAAAAGAACACCCAAGCCGCAAGCCCCTTTTTCGGATTCAGCAACGGCAGGCAGCTCGCGAGAATCTGATAGTCCCCTGCCCCGATGCGAATTCGACGGCCAAATTCGTCTGCCAGAGCAGGCGGCAGATCTTCATACGCGAGCGCGCTGGGTTCAAAGACAATGGACCATCCTTCCATGAGCAGGCGCAGCGGAACGTAGAGATCTTCCACCACGATCTCCGGCGGGCAGCCGGTCCAGAGTTCGCGACGCAGGGCGTAGTTGGCGCCGTTGGCACCGAGCAGCACGCCCCGACCGCCCTCATGCTGCTTGAGCCACGTTTCCAGTTTCCAGTAAATGCCTTCGGACTGGGTGTGGGCCTCACCTTCGCGTGCGCGGAAACAAAGCCTGCCACACACACAGGCGACCTTGGGATCTTGGAAACGAGTGACGAGACGGCGCAGAGTATCCGGAGCGAAATCCACATTGGCGTCGCTCAGCACCAGAATGCTGCCTCTGGCCTGCGGGCAGATGTCATTGAGCACACGAACCTTGCCGCGGCGCTCGGAGAAGTGGCGAACCTGCACACGAGCATTCCCACCGGCGAGGCGCTCGGTGCCATCGTCGGAGCCATCGGAGGCGATGATGATCTCCATTTTGTCGGCGGGATAGTCACACTGCAGGAGGTTCTCGACGCGACGAGCGATGCAGCTGGCTTCGTTGTAACCGACGACGATGACGGAGACAAAGGGCAGTGACTGCTCGTCCTGCTCGGGAGACACTGGCAGCAGTGGTCTGCGGGTGCCGATGAAGCGCCACCAGAGCGGGTAGAAAACGTAGCAGTGCAGTACTGCCGCCACGCTGAGGAAGAGAATGATCCACGCGGTGGCGATCATGACTTTTGAATGAGACTCACGCAGGCATCTTCAAAGATTTGAGCTGCGGCCGCCCATGAGCAGGGACGGGCTACTTCTTCCAGCGCGTGGCGGGCGAGTTCCGCACCGAAGGCCGGACTGCGCAGTACCTGCAGCACTTTTGCAGCGGTGTCTTCTGCGGTATCTGCGAGAAGAACATGTCGGCCATTCTTTACATCCAGACCTTCGGCACCGATATGGGTGGAAACTACGGGCACCTCGGCGGCCATGGCTTCATAAATTTTCAAGCGTGTGCCACCGCCGATGCGCAGCGGAACCACGACAACGTCTGCGCCGCGCAGGTAAGGTCTCACATCCGGCACAGTGCCGGTGACTTCGATGTTTCTGCCGCTGGTGGCGAGCGCCTGAATCTCCGCAGGTGGTTTGCGCCCCACTACGACAAACATGGCCTGAGGCATCTCGCGCTGAACGAGAGGCCAAACGGTTTCAACAAACCAGTTCACGCCGTCTACATTGGCATACCAGTCCATGGAGCCCATGAACATGACGGTGGGGATAGGAGAGTGTGTCCTGGGCAGGGATTGGAAGTAGTCAAGATCAACGCCTGTGGGGACGACACCGAGGACGTTGGAGAGATTCATCTCTTCTTTGAATATCCGCGCATCTTCGTCTGAGACGGCGAGCACGCCGTCGAAGCGGCTGCTGTAATGGCGCTCGAAGAACAGCATGCGGTCACGCTGGGATTGATAATACCGCGCACTGAGTCCCACCTTTCCTTCGGCCCGGCGACGCCAGATCATGGACTCCACGTTGTGCTGGAAGAGTACCCAGGGGCATGAGAGCGACTTGGACATCCAAGGCAGGCTGGCGGAAGGAAACAAGAAATCCGAGATCAGCAGGTCATAGCGTTCCTCCTTGAGTTTTGCGATCAGCAGATTGAGCAACTTGGATGACCTGAAGCGTTCAACTGCATAGGGCAGCGATGACGCCACGTTGGCCAGTGCGCCAGCGAGGAACTTCCAGCGGGCAAGCTGCAGGGAGGCCTTGGGTTCATGCGCCCAGAATGATTGGGAGGAATACTCCGTGGAGTGCAAAGCGCCCGCCACCTGCCCCGCATCCGCCGTCATGCCAACAAAGGTGACCTCATGACGCTGATGCAGGTGGCGCAGCAGATGGAAGGTGCGCAGGTCGCCGCCGCGCGTGAGCGGGTGTAACGGGCTGGTTTTGATCCAAAGAATTCGCATGGTCAGAACACCACAAAGTCGGTGGAGAAAAGTTCCCAGAAATAGAGCAGCACTTCCAGAATCACGTACATGATCATCATGTCAACCACGCCAATGCGTGACCAATTCAGCTTGATCGCACCGAACTGATCGGGAGTGTTCTCGGCGGTTTCCTCCTCATCCTCAGTCTCCTGCCGTCTCGTCCCTGCCAGTGCCTCACTGCGCTGCTCGTCGGCGGGTGCCCCCCCTGCGGTCGCTGACAGCTCCAGCGGCGTGGACTCCGCCCCCCCCAGAGCCTCCGTTTTGCCGCCATCTTCCTCCTGCCCCTTGTTACCAGGCAGAAACCGTCGGTGAAAGGCGGATATGACCCCGGACAACAGGAAAAAGTCCATGTGATAGGCACGGTCCACCACCCAGCAGGAAAATACCGTCGTTGCGATCAATGCATACAAGGTTCTTTGCACCCTCATCGCTTCGCTGCCAGGCACAGATTGGGCCACCAACAACACCCGCACTCCCCCATAAAAAATGCCCGCAAACAGCAGCAGGCCCATGTAACCCAGATCAGCCCCATGCCGAACATAGGAACCGTGCGTAGCGATCTGGATATAAACCGTGCGGTGCAGCTTGCCGTCACGAATGGAAACGTACCCCTGGAACGTCTTCAGCCCCTCCCCAGTTACAGTGCTCTCCATGCTGAACTTGGCCTGCTGCCAGACGATCATACGGCCTTGGATGCCCTCGTCATCCTTGGACAAGGTGTCCATGCGCGGCAGACTTTTCAAGGCCGCTATTCCCAGGCCATACACCAGCGCCAGCAGCACCAGCTGCAGCCACACGGGCCGCTTGAATAAAAAGAGCATCGTGAGCCCCCCCGCACCTGCCAAAAAGGCCCCCTTGGACTCCGTTAGCAGCACGCAGTGTATCGCCAGCGCGATGAGCGCGATGCCCAGCATTTTATTCTTCCCCCCTGCCATGACCCACCACGCCAGCGCGGCCGGGATCAGAGTCACCACGCCGTGTCCCAATGCGTTGGGATTGCGGAACACCCACGTGTTCAAGGTAAGGCGGTCATGGAAGGCCATGGTTAGTTCTGCCGAACCCTTCACCAACTCAACGTCCCAGTGACTGGAAACCGCCAGCACCGCCAGCACAGCTAGGCATCCCAGCCAAATATTGAGGTATTTTTCAATTTTCGCCCAACTGTTCAGCGCCAGGGCCGTGACCATATGGAAGCTGAAATAGGTGAAAACCTCTTTGAAGGCTCCTGTATGGTCAGCCGTCGCGTAAATGGCCCACACACAGTATGCGGTGACCAGCCAGTCCATCGGCACTGCCCACACAATAGCACGGCTGAACCCGCCCGCACGCCGCACCGTGGCGATGATGCCCACATACATCGCATACTTCACCACACTGACACCGCTGATGACTGCAAAGATGTCCTGAGGGCGGACATACCAAAAAAAAACAAGCAGGCAGGCGCAGATGAAATCCACTTATCGGTCCTCCATTGCGGTGATCTGCTTCCCACTCAGCGCGGCATAGACCGCCGCATAATCAGCCGCAGTCCTTGCCAGGGGATATTCAAGTTCGATGAAGTCCCGCGCCGCGCCGCCCATGGTGCGCAGCAACTCCGGCTGCTCCAGCAGCGCGCTGACTGCCGCTGCCACATCATCAGCCGTCGTCATCGCTGCCAGACTGCCATTGCGTCCGGGTTGGATGAGTTCCTCCGAGCCACAGGTGGCATGCATGAGCACGGGTACGCCGCAGCTCATGGCTTCGAGGGTAACATTGGACATGCCTTCGGACGTCGAGGTGAGCACCAGCAGATCGAGGGCATTGTAAACAGCCGCCATGTCGTCCCGGTGCCCAAGCTGGATGATGCGGTCGGCAAAGGGATGGCGCGCGACAAGTTCCTGAGTCGCTGCTTCACAGTTGCCGCCAGCACCTGCGAGCACGAGGCGGGCTGTTGGGAAGGTTGTGCCGATTTTTAGGAAGGCTTGGATGAGGAGATGGTGGCGTTTTTCGGGGACGTAGCGGGCGGCCATGCCGAAACAGGGGGCACCGGAGGGGATGCCAAGGTCGCGGCGGCATTCAGCTTTTTTTAAAGGACTGAATTTCAATGTATCAACACCATTGCGGATGACGCGAAGGTCGAGGTGACGGGTGAGGCCAAGAGCGGCCATATCGTTGATCTGTCCCTGAGAAACGGTGTGAATGATATCACAGCGTGCATAGAAGAGGCGACGGAGCCTGAGCCGCCAAGGGGAACGCTCCCATCCGTAGAGCAGAGCGTGCTCGCCATGAAGGAGTGGGGTGCAGTTGAGGCCGAGGGCGAAGAGAGAGTAAACCAGCGCATTCCAGTTATGGGAGTGCACGACGTCGGGCTTGAGTTCGCGAATGAGGGCACGCAGGCGCATGACGCAGCGGAAGTCCAGCCCAGGACGCTTCTGGAGTTCGAGAACGGAAGTGCCGGGAGGCAGGCGGTGCTTGAAATCATCTGAGCCAGCCAGGGCGCAGACGATGACCTTGAAGCCCGATTGGGAAAGCCGCCATGCCATCTGGCCGATCATATTCTCCATGCCCCCTTGGCGGAAGGAGTGAAGCACGTGGAGCACGCTGATTCCCATGAAATAAACGAGGCGAGGTCACAGCGCCTAGGTCACGCGTCATCGACCGACTGCGAGCCACCACGTTTCGACTTGCTGTAGTAGGTGGGTTCGTAATATCGGGAATAGTAAGTGCCGTAATAGTAGGAATTTTCGAGGCGTTTCAGGTTCACACAGTTCAAGACGAAGCCGTACACTTGGGCGCCTGACTGGTGCAAAATTTCCGAGGCGGTGGCGACATCACGCTGGGTGGTCTGGTCGGCGCGAATCACAAAAATCAACCCGTCCACGGCTTTACTGATGAGCAATGAATCGGCGAGGCCGAGCAACGGTGGAGTGTCCACAATGATGCGGTCAAATTGTGGACGCAGTCTGTCGATCAGCTCCTGGAAGTGATTGCGTGAGAGCAACTCAGGACTGACGCTATTGCTCTTGCCACGTGCGATTAATTTCAGGCCGGGCGTCTTGGTCGATTGAATAGCATCCTCGAGTTTGGCTTCACTGCCGAGGAGTTCGGCAAGTCCATTCTGCTTGCGGTCGAGCTCTAAGAGCCGGTGCAACGTGCCACGGCGCAGGTCGCTGTCGATGATCAGCACTTTGTCGCCGCTTTCGGCAAAGGATTTGGCGAGGTGCATCGCCACGGTGCTTTTGCCATCGCTGGGACGGGCACTGGTCACCATGATCACCTGTTTGAGGTTGTCCTTTGGCGCGTAGAATGGCAGGGAACTGCGGATGATGCGGAAGGATTCGTGGGCATGGGTGCCGGTGGAGGTTTCCTCATTGCCGTCCTTATCATTCTCAATCGCGAGCTTGGCATTTATTTCCAACAAGGGTACAATGCCGCAAGCGGGATACTGGCAGTATTTTTCAGCCTCGCCGACAAATGAAGAAGTGAAGCGGAGCCGCTCGGTAAGGAAAGGCCCGCCGATGCCAAGGCCGAGAGAGAGCGCCAGTGCATAGGTGAGGAGCTTTTGCTTGTTGGGGGAGACCGGAATGTCATCACGCACTTCAGTGAAGCCCTTGAACAAGAAATCCACCTGAACTTCAGGTCCGGTATAGTCCATGGCCGAGAGGCGGGATTTCATAGCAATGTAGGCCTGCTCCCAGGCAAGTCTGCCGCTGGACTGGAGACGGAAGTCTCTGCGATAGTCATCATAGCCCGCAATGAGTTTGTGGTATTCGGGCATCTGCTCCTGCAAGGAAGCAAGCTGCTGGCGAATATGGTCCTTCTCGAGTTGAAAGGCTGCAATTTCCTTTTTCCACTCGGCTTCCAGGCCAAAGCTGTAAATGTCGATTTCCTTTTGTAGAGCGCGCATTTGTTCATGCCCTGGCAGCAGGTTGCTGGAGAGACGCTGGTATTCACGCTGAGCTTCTCGAAGTTTCTTATCGAGACCTTCCCAGACTTCGGAGCGTTTGGAGGCCTCGGGAATGACAATGGTATTGGTGGTGGCCTCGGGGGAGGCACCGGCGGGAGTAGGCGTCTGGGGTTCAACTGCGATGCCGCCATTGCCACCCATCACGATGTTGGGCGCACTGGTCTTCAGTAGAAAGGGGTCCGATTCTGCAGCACGGCGAACGATGGTGCCAACGGCGAGGGGCTTGTCGCGATACTTTTGAAGGAGGGAGAGTTTCTCTGCGCTGCTGGGGGCGGTGGCGTCGATGTACTTTTCAACCTCTTCCATGGCATCCAGCTGTGAGCGGTAGGTGAGCATCTGGGTGGGCAGTTGCTCCAGTTTGTTGTTGGCCACAAAGTTTTCCAAAATACGATTTTCGGATTCAAAGCGGCGGTCACGCTCGGTTTCGGCCTTTAAGTTTTCGCGGATGCGATCCATTTCCTTGGAGAAACCCTGGATGAGCAGGTCACGGTGCTTGATGCGAGATTCAGTCAGGAAGTCATGGTACTCCAGAAGCATAGCCTGGGGCCAGAGCTTAGCTAGGCGAGGTTCATAGACCCATACTTCGATCTCCAACTGCGAGGCTACCGAAGTGGTGATTTTGATTTTGGAAATGAAACGATTCCAGATTGTGCCCAGCTGGCTGGCGTTTTCAACGAGCTTGAGGCGAAGGGCGGTGCGTTCAGCAAGCCATCTTGACTGCAGGCCAAGGACGACCTGCGAATTAATATTGTCCCATTTGGTGTTGCCACGAATGTCTGAAATTTCAGACTTGATGGGCAGGTCAACGTAACTGTACTCGACCGAACTTTTGGAGTAGTAGGAGGGCTTGCCGTAAACGAAATAGGCGAGGGCGAGCGAGGCGCCGAGGACAGCGCAAAACATTCCCAAACGCCAGTACTTCACATAACGTGAGAGGAACTGAAGGATGTCCTGAAGAGTGAGAAAGCGTTTGAAACCCGGGATTGCCATAAGGAGAGGTGCAGAAAGAAGCGCTGTTACAAACCAAACATTTTCTTTGGCACAACAATGCAGTCACCTTCCAACACCACGGGGTCAGAGACCCTGCCAGTCTCAACGGCCTCGAAGTTCACGTCGATGCGCTGCACACCTGAATTGCTGTTGCGCAGGATGTATGACTTTTTCTTGTTGGCAAATGGCTTAAAGCCACCTGCATCGATGACCGCCTGATAGGCGGAGACCGGGGAGTCACCAAGGGGACGCACGGTGACACGCCCGGTCTGCGAAGTTTCACCACTGAGGCGCAAGGTCAGGCCGCCAGCGGCGGTTTCACCGCGCATGCCAGGGTCAATAATGACAGTGGCGAGTTTCAAGTGGTTGGCCTGAAGGGTGGATTTGATTCGGGCCTCAGCCTCCGCCAAAGTGAGCCCCTGTATGCCTACGCGCCCGAGCTTTGGAACAATGATGTCGCCACTGGGGCGGATGACATAAGATCCATTGAAGGAGTTGTCCTCGAGAACAAACATATCAACGATATCGCCAATCTGGATGCGATAGTTCGCATTCCCAGGGATGGCAGATTTCGGGAGAGGGGCGAGATCAGCGGAATCGTAATTTTGCGGACCACTGCAAGAGGCAAGACCAAAGAAAGCGAAGAGGCACGGAACAAAGACTGATTTAAACATACAGGATTGGAATAATCTAAAAGCTCTTGGACACACCAAGGTACAAGTAATGTTCAGTATAGCCGTATGTGTTGCCATGAAAATCCAAATATTGGTAAAAGAGCTGGGAATTGACCGTGCTGGACATGGCGTAAGTGAGACCGGAGCGATAGGTCCACTGAGTCCATTCGATGGCACTGTTTGGAATCATAATCTTTTCCCAGCCGGCGGAGGCAAAACTGCCGATTCTAGGAGAAATATTAGTACTCATCATAATTCCCGCATATTCGATCTGCTGGGTGGTCTGTTTGTTGAACTGCAGGTAGCGCTTGGATACGCCAGCGTAAGCCGTCGTGTTGATGCGACCGCCAAGGAGGTGAACGAGCCGGTATTCAGCAAAGTCTTCGAGTCCCATAGGAGCGTTAAAAGGCTGGTAAACGCGACGACCCACCTCGGCATACTGATACGTCCGCGGACCGAGGCGGTTTTGGATGCCGACAAGGGCGGTCCAGCCCTTGTAATGCGGCCCTTCCCCGGTAAGCCAATAATAGCCGCCCTCAGCGTAGGTAGTGAGGAAATTGGTGAGACTTTTGCGGAAGCCAGCGACCGCCCAGTTGATAGTGGTGTTGAAGAAAGGTGCCCGGGTGGAAAAGTTGTAGCCGGCGTAGGAGGTGAAGTAGGGATCACCGTTACGGATATAGGCCCCGCCATTGAGGGCAGAGTAGAGGGTGTTGAAGTTTTTGTCCCACGCATCCACGCGATCGAGGTAGAACATGCTCTGGGTGGCATTGCCATGGCGGCCAAAAAGCCTGGCTCCGATGATGTTGTAATACCCATTCAAGCCGCTCCAATGATCATTATTGAGACCAAAGCGCGCGCTGGGGTCGTAGCTGTTAATCGCGCCTGAGCCATAGCCCACGCCATAGCGACCGACGCGTTCCACTGGAGAGAGATCGCCCCAAGATTGATTGGCATTCACGTACACATCCCAGAGATTGTAAGGCTGGATGTATGGGGTGAACTGGTCAGTGACGACAAGGCGCCAATTGTTCCATTCTTTCTTCCAAACGCCTTGGAACAAGGCTCTGGCCCCGAACTGTGGCAGCATCAAGCCAGCCATGGGGCCAGGAACGGCCCACCCGAACTCGCCTTTGTTCGGCAGCCAGTAGAAGTAGGGATTGATGCTGATGGCCAATGAGTCACCGAGGACCAAAGTGGCGCGAAAGCTCGCCCAGACGATCTGCGCCCAGCCATTGGGCGGGAGGGAGTCAATGCCTGGATAGTTGCCTTGGATGTCTGTATAGATCAAACCATACCCAGCGTAAATGCTATCCACCACAAAGGGGCCAGCAATCATGGTGAGGCGATTGTTCTGGATGCCGCCATAGCCAGAACCGAGTTGGACGCCGAAGGCGGGAATACCCAGGTTCAGCCCCAGCGAGGTGCCGAGAAAGTAGCTGTCCGTGGCACTGTACAACGACCAGCTAGTGTAACGATTGATGTTGCTGATCGGAGCCAGCACATCACGCGTGTTCTGCCTGAGATCCCCGATAGAATCAGCGATGGTGGTTTGCTGGTACAGGTTCTTCTGGGGCACATAGCGGTACTCGCCATAAGGGCGGGTGACGTCCTGCCCCAGGGCATGGCTGGCGGCAGTATCCGGCTGGGAGGAGCCAAAAAGGGGCGCTCGGTCAGGACGGGCCTTGGAGAGAGGCACCCCTGGTGAATCAAATGTTTGAGCGGCGGCGGGTAACTGCAAGACGAGCAGCATGAATGCAGCCCCCGCCAAGCAACAAACAGCAGGATCGATTAGATATTTCTTTAGTGTGACCACTGAGCTCATGTATTTTAATATTAATCTCTCAGAGGAAAAGAATGCAGCCAAACGGACTGTCACGGCCTTCGCGCCATTAGAAGTGAGCGAATAATGGAAAAAACGCTGTAGAAGAGCCCCGCAAGCAGAGGGACACAAATGAGGATGGGACACCAGATCACCTTCCAAGAAAGGGAGAGTGTGGCGTCACTAAACAAGTCAATCAAGAGAACCAAAGCCAGAACAAGCCATGCCCCTGCGGCCAGAAACAAGACCAGCATGGAAATATTTTGCGGATCCGCCACCAAGGCATTTTGAAATAAATACACTGTGTTTCAACGTGTTGAATTGTTTGTGCCACACACTACTCGGTGCTGCAAACATTGAACCGATTAGAAACGCTTCCAAACGGGCGACTTGTCGATGAAAGGCTTGGTCTTGGGGCTGGGCCAGACAGAGAACATCATTGCATCCCAAGCGGCTTTCTCACCCCAGAGCTTGTCAGCGACGGGACTGAGGTTGTTGTTGTCAAGGAGGAGCGTCAACATCATCACCGTTCCAGAGTCACCGATACTGACACCTTCGACATAGACGTGCTTGGGAGGCAGACTGGAGGCGGCAGGCCACTCCGCACGGCGTTTGCCAGGATCTGCGGAATCAAGCAGGAGGGTCGTGCGGGCGGGGTCAAGCCAGACGCGAACATGACCACTGCGGCGCTGCTCTTCCTCATAAGAAGCAAAGTGACCACGCTTATGACCAAGATTCACCGGACGGAGGTCGAGAATGGCGGCGGTTTTGTAATACAAGAATTTGAGATCAGGCGAACCAGTGGTCTGCAGTGCAGTATTATGAACCACGGTAAGATCGACTCGAGCGAGTTCCCGAGTGCCCACAATCAAGCCTGGAGGATTGCGTTTGACATTGTCACTGGCATCCAGGTCGGTGGAATTCAAGAATCCATCGTAGTTGCTGTCTGCGGCAATGTTTACCCGGCCCAAAGTGCGATCTTGCTGTGGGAAATAGCCGAGACCAAAAGCAAAACCGCCATAGCCTCCGCCGAAAGCAAAAATATCAACAGCGCCAATCACCAACACGGATGCAACCGCGTATGCGAACAGCAGGCTTTTGTTAAAATTAATATTCATAGAGTGGACAATGGGTATGTGTGGTGAGTTGCACATTTATCTACAACAAAGACTTAAAATCAAGCTGGGATTCTGCAATCAACATTTTTGAAAAAATTTAATGAACTAATCTTAATCGATGTGATCGAACTGCCAGCATTTGTCATGCCATCGGTAAACCCGTACGTCAATGCTCATTACTTTCTATCTTTTTGCTTGAGATTCAGCAGGGTTGCGACGGGGAGGTGCTGAGATGTTTCTTTTAAAGGACTGGCACAAGAGAGAATCTCCCACTGCGACGAGGCAAAGATGTGATCAATGCGAATCCAGGGAGCAAAGCACCTGCCGATGGATTTAAAATTGCCTGGAAAGGTGAAACCAAAGCCACTGCCTGCGGCTTGGTGCGCATCCTGCAGGACGGCATGCAAGAGGCCGTATCCGCTCCCTATGGGCGGGATGTTCAGGTCGCCCATGAGAACGACAGGGGATGACTCCCCATGCACGCGCGCGGCGAGTTGAGCTGCCAGTCCCACGCGTGCCGTCCAGTAGGCCAGATAGTGCTGATGCCGCGCATGCAACGGGGTGCCAGGCACGAGCCCTAGCAGTCCATAAAGAAAGATGCCGCGTTTTGCGTACCAGTAGAGCAGATCGCGCGGGGTGGGAAAATGGATGTTATAGATGACGATGCGCCGACCGTTCCAGTCGATGACTGAACGTGTGCCTGCACGCCAGAATCCTGTTTTACCAGCGGGCCAGTCGAGCTGCAGGGCTTCGTTTTCGACCAGCGGCCAGCGGCTTAGCAAAACATACTCGCCATTTCCATACGTATGTTGGAGCTGGGCAAAGGCGGGCAGTGAAGCAAGGCGGCCCAGACGGTGACCAGCGTCTTGAAAGACGGCAATGTCGGGCTGGTTTGCGGTGGCGCAATTGGTCAGCACGGCTTCAGAACCCTGACCGCGGTTATAGGTCATCACTGAGAGTGTGTCTGCACTACGTACATGGGCAGTGCTCTGCCCTAGAGAGAAACTGAAGCCCCCCAGCCAGAGGACGATGATGATGGCGGAGGAGACAGAGAGCAGGGCGGAGCGCAAGCAGAGGAAAACCAGACTGGCGATGAGTGTCCCCAGCAAGGGGAGGGTCAGCACCCAGACCGGGAGATAGGCGAGAAAGATGGTCAGCAGATTGCTTTCCGCCCGATACCGGATGACCAGAGCTAAGACGAGCAAGCAGCCAACGATGAGCAGCGTGCTCCAAAATAACCAAGCGCGCAGCATGCGCCACAGGGCCCCCAGGCGAGCCACAATGAGCAGCGCACGGTAGTCAGCCGGGATGGCCTCTGTTGGGGGTGAATCCATGACAGCGGCGAGGCGTACAGCCTCCGCTTATTCCAAGGGGTTCTTCTTGGGCGGCGTGTTGGGAGCCCTGGGGACGAACTGACTGTCTGGCAGCACCCGGGGCTTCTGCACTTCGTCCACACGCGGTTTCAAGACATCCAGCTCAAGCGGCACGCCTTTATACTCTGGTGCTTTGTCACCTTCGGTGACGACCATGCTGCCTGCTTCCTTCCAGCCAAGACGAACCATGCCGACAGGAATCACAATCCAAAGCAGCACTATAGATACCGTCATGACGACGAGCGCCTCCAAAATAGTCAGACCACTGCGGTTTTTAATCATAAGAATTTGTTAATACGGTGAGGAACCGCCAATGTTCAATCTAGGTCATGTTGATGGGATCCGGCCAAGGCTGGTCAGATAGTCGTGCCAAGTTGCGAGGGCAAGAAACAACGGTTTTAAACTGCATTTTTTGACAGCAATGAGTGTTGCTGGCATTAAGTACGGGCACACTTGTTATGCCACTCCCCTGCTCAGGAACCCCTCCCCCCGCTTGATTCATGAAATTTACTTTTGTCAGCGCCAACCAGGGCGGTGGCGGCAGCGAGGAGCTTTGGGTGCAGACCGCAGGCCAGTTGCAAAGCCAGGGACATGCGGTCATGGCTTTGACGGAGTGGAAAGCGGGAGCCCAGCGGCGGCGGCGGCAGCTTGAGAGTTTCGGAGTGCCCCACCGCCCGTTGGACCTCACCGGCAGGCGAGCCGTGGCCAGTAAAATTTTGGAACGTCTGACCGGCGGTGCGCCCAGACGCCTCCGCCGCCTGCAAGCCTTGCTGAAGCTGGAGCAGCCGGACCTGATCGTTTTCAACTCTGGAACGCTGGTGGATGGCATCCCATTGCTGGAGGTCATTCATGAAGGTCGGCATCCCTGCGTGGTGGTGACACATCTGGTGTCCACGGACAACTGGCCGGATGACGCGCACGCAGAACGAATTCATCGGACATACAACCGAGCTCTGGAGGCCTGTTTTGTATCGGAACACAACCGGGAGCTATGCGTGCGGCAGACGGGACGCAGGCTGAAGAATGCGCAGATTGTGCGGAATCCCTTTCTGGTGAGCGTTGCGGCCATCCCGATGCCGCCGCTGAGCCCAGAAACGCCTGTCAAACTAGCGCTGCCGGCACGTCTGCACCCGAAGACGAAGGGGCATGACATGCTGTTCGAAGTGCTGGCCCGCCCTGAATGGAGGGAGCGAAAGATCCAGGTCTCCCTCTTTGGCAGCGGTGGCTGTGAAAGCACGCTGCGGGAACTGTGCCAGGAGTTCCAGATCATGGACAAAGTGGTGTTCGCTGGTCATGTGGACGACATGAACGCAGTGTGGCGTGAACATCATGCCCTGCTGCTGCCTTCGCGCCACGAGGGGCTGCCCATTGCAATGATTGAGGCCATGTGGGCGGGGCGGGCGGTCATCGCCACGCCTGCGGGCGGAATTCCGGAGATGATGGAACCGGAGCGCTCGGGGTTTCTCGCCAGTGCCTGTGACACAGAGGCGCTGCATGAGGTCATGGAGCGGGCCTGGTCCCAGCGTGATCATTGGGAAGTCATGGGGGCGGCTGGCCGTCGCTTGGTTCAAGAGCGCATCCCGTCGGACCCGGTCAAGGTGTGGGCGGACCATCTGCTTGAGTTGGCCGCAGCGCACGGCAGGCCTTGAGCCAGACGCGCGCCGCCAGATCTTTGCGGGCGACTAACTTGTCCATGGCAGCCATGAACGTGGGGTGCCGCAGGCGGGTGAAGGGCGGAATGCCATCCAAACGCTGAAAGTGATGAGCCATGCGCCACAATGCGGGTAGCGCAAAACGGCTGGCACGGTCATGCAGTTCCATGGCCATCTGGGACGGCAGGCCGGTGAAGGCGGCAGCGTGGCGCTCCCACACCCGACGTCGTGCCAATGCAGCGCGCTTTTCCCGCATGGCCTTCTGCGTCACTCCTTCGGGGTTGATGCGGTAGCGCAACAGGGGCTCAGGCATGGTCGCGGCCAAGTGCTGGGTCAGCAGTCGCATCCACAAGTCGTAGTCCTCAGACCAGTAGGGCTCCTCCGCTGTACTATGATCCTGGTAATTGCCGACTTGAAGAACGGCGCTACGTTTAAAGATCACGGTGGGGTGCCAGATGCGCGGTCCCACGAGCGTGGCATGCAGCACATCGGTGGGTTTGAAGGGCAGTGTGGAAGCTCCGTCCACGATGTTGCCTGACATGTCGATGCAAACGCGGTCCGTGCCCACGAGGGCCAGGCTGGGATGCTGACGCAGGAAGGCGAGCTGCTGCTGAAACCGGTCAGGATGGCAGATGTCATCCGCATCCATGCGGGCGCACAGTTCGGTCGTTGCAACCTCCACGAGCCGTGCCAGAGAGAGTCCCAGTGACAATGGCACACCACGGTACACATGCCCAGGCAGGCGCGCGGGCAGCCAGCGGTCCAGGATTTCCAGAGTGCCGTCGGTGGAGCCGTTGTCCCAGACAAGCACTTCAAAGCCTCGATGCGTCTGCTGCTCCAGGGAGACCAGGGCTTCCTCCAGAAACTGCGCCCCGTTAAGAACAGGGATCAACACGCTGATTTTCTCCTGACTCATCAATCTATTTTTTTTGTGCCAGCGCGTGGTAGAGGCTGGCATAATCATCCAGAGTCTTGTCCAGGGCATGATCACGCAGCACGATTTCGCGGGCGGCAGCCCCCATGCGGTGACGCGTGGATTCGTCTGCCAGCAGGGCAGCCATGGCCTGAGACCAGGCGGAGGGTGCATCATCCACCACCTGAATGGTGCCGTTCTGCTCTCCGAGCTGTCCGTCTGGAAAGCCCATGAAGCGGCGGGTGAGACAGGGCAGTCCGCTGCTCATGGCTTCCAGCAGCGCATTGGGAAAGCCTTCCTGCATGGAGGGAAACACAAACACATCCGCCATCTGATACCAGCGATGGATGTCCGCCTGCTCAGGAATGTGCAGGACGCGCGGCAGAGAGCGCAGCTCCTTGAACAAGGCACTTTGATAAGCCTCGATATCCTGACGCTCCTGCTCGGAGGAGATCGTGGGGCGCTGCACCGCGCCGACGAGAACGAGCCATGCGTCAGCATGACTCTGAGCCACTGCGGGCCAGGCCTGCAGCAGGCTGCGCACCCCTTTACGAGGAATCAGATGCCCTACGTAGAGGCAGACCTTCGCACCGGCAGGCAGCACCTTTTCCACCAAGGAAGGCAGCGCCTGGCCTGGCTCCGCAGGCTGAAAGCGCTGCGTGTCCACCCCATGGGAGATGATGTGCAGACGGCGTTCGCTCACCCCCATGCGGCGCTGGGCCGCTGCCATCACAGGAGATCCCACGACCACCGCATCAAACAGACGCTGCGCCAGAATTTGCAACTGGAGATTGGCCCACCGATGCAAGGCGGTACGCCCCCATGTCTCCGGTTCCACCATGGTGGAGACAAACATGAGCGCACGGCCTTGGCGTTTGATCGAGAGCTGGCTGCGGAAGATGCGGCGGTCCATCTTAATGGTCTGCACCACCTGCGCTCCTGCCCTGCCCTGCGTCTGGAGATGCACCGCAGCGGCTCGAAACAGGCGTTGATCGCGCTCCCCTGAGGTGTTTCCCACCTCCATGCGCGAGACGGCGATGAGACCGTCAACCGTTTCCTCAGCAGACAGCGCGGGATCGCTGCGGGAGGTGATCACCGAGGTGGCCACACCACGCGCATGCAGCCCCGGCGCATAGCGGCGGAAGCGCTCAGCAGCTCCGGCTAGGATCGGAGCGTAATGCGGGAAAATCTGGCAGAGCTGGACATCGTCGGCCATAAGACAGATTCAGACGAAAGACGTCGGCCGGGAGCGAGTCAGATGCCGCCCCAGTTGAATGGCAGGCTTTTCGATCGTGAAATGCAACAGCAGACCGAGTCCGACCGTCACTCCAAAGGCAAGGATGAAAGCCAAGCAGGGTGAGGACTGGATCACAGGCCCGCAGAGTTTTTTCAACGCAACCAGAATGGGATAATGCAAGATGTAGATGCTGTAGGAGAGGTCCACGCGCAGCAGCTGCTGCAACCGTGTCAGCGCAGTGCGCATGAGCGGCCAGTGGATGGTGCCCGCGATGAAGATAAGCGAACCCAGACCGCAAAGATAGTAGCCAAGCCAGATGCTTGGCATCACATAGCGCCAGGAGATGGCGGCATAAAGCCCAAAGCCCAGCAACAACAAGCCCCACCATGCAGCTTGATTCAGCCGATTCCAAACATCGGACGGCACGCGGCACAGCAAGGTGCCAAGTGCAAACATGCCGAGAAAAGCTGCAGTGCCTACGACGTGCTGGTCCAGCCAGGCGCTGCCGAGGACCAAGCCAGCAACTAGCGCTCCTGCCAGCCAGCCAGGACTACGCAGGATTGCCCACGCCAGCAGGGGAAAAATCATGGATACCTTAGCCTCGGTCATCAGCGTCCAAACCGTTGGCAGAGCGAAGTCGGACTTCATTCCAGGTGCAATCAGCGTGCTCTGCAAGAACCACTGCTCCCATTGCATGCCTTTGCCATCTAGAAACCAAGCTGGCAGACCTGTCACCTGCCCTGCTCCATGTTGTTGAACACTCCACAGCACCACGAGGGCCAGCAGTAGCGCCATCCAATAGACAGGGTACAGACGAAAAACGCGCCGCACGCCAAATTTGAAGTAAGCCGTGAAGGACGGTGCCTTGCCACCGAGAGACAGTGCCAGCACATAGCCGCTGAGGACAAAAAACAGCATCACGGCAGCCTTGGAATCGAACACCCCTTTTCTCAGCCAATCGGGCCAATGCAGCTCGAAAACAAGACGAAAGTGCTGCACCAGCACGATGAAAGCGGCAATGACCCGCAATGCGTCCAGAGCGACGATGCGCTCATGGGCGGCAGCAGGCCGAGCGACCTCAATGTCAGTATTGTTCACAGAAATGCTCCCTATTCCTCAGGCATGCCGTTCTTGCCAAACTGGCGCAAGCGGATGTGGTACATCTCGCGGTGATGCCGCAAATTTGACTCCAGGATGAGCCCTACGAGCAACACGACGGTGGAGATGATCATGATGCTGGCGGCAAGTACCGCCATTGGCACGCGACTCACATAGGCTGCCTGGATGAACTCATACACAGGCAATGCGCCAGCCAGTGCTCCAAGCAGAAAACCGCAGGCGGCAATGAGTCCGAAAAACCGCATTGGCCGATAGTCACGGAACAGGACCAGCAGCACCCTCAGGATGCGCGTGCCATCGCGGAAGGTCTTCAGTTTTGAACTGGTGCCGTGCGCGCGGTCGCCAAAAGGAATAGGCAAATCGACGGTGGTGAAGCCTTTATCAATGGCCTGGATGGTGAGTTCGATCTCCAGTTCAAAGCCACGTGAAAGCACTGGGGCGTTCATGTAAAAGCGGCGGGAAAAAAGACGGAGGCCGGAGAAAACGTCTCCCGGTTGCTGGCCGAAAACGGCTTTCACAAAGGTGGCAAACATGGACGTGCCCCATTGGTGGCCCGGACGGAAAACGTCATGCTTTGTCTGGCGCACTCCGGTGATCATGTCTGCGGGAGCCTCGCAGTAGCGCTCATAGAGCAGTTTTCCACCAGCAGCCGGATAACTACCGTCTCCGTCCACCATGAGCACGAGATCAGTGTTGATGTGGGCGAGCGCGGTGGCCACGGCCTTGGCCTTGCCTCGGCGTGATTCAACGAGCACGTCCGCGCCGGCCGCGCGGGCGCGGGCACTGGTGGCATCGGTGGAACCATTGTCCACGACGAGGATGCGGGCCTGAGGAAAAGCCTGCTGGTATTCGGCCACGACGCCGGGGATGGCCACCTCTTCGTTGAGGCAGGGAATGAGGATGGTGAGGGAAGGAGCGGTCATGGCTGGGCGGTAGAGTCGAGGATCGGACCGGTGTTAAGCAAGTAAACGCCGGGCTGCACTTGTTTGCCAGATTTTCTAGCATAAGCGAGCAGCCAAGGGACAGGTGTTTGCTTGAGCATGTCGCGCACTTCCTGCTCGAATGGGGCGAAGAGAACGCCGGGTTCCATGTCCTGGCGGCAGTATTTTTCCTCGACGACGAGCCAACTGATGTTGTGCTGCTGGCAGTAGGTGCGGACAACCGCCGCCGAGGGGGAATAGAAGGCCTGGAGCAAGGCAGTGTGGCGGTTCATGACCAGATCGCGGTAGCGGGTGAAGAGCACGCCGTGGGAG
Source organism: Prosthecobacter sp. Pr1 (assembly GCF_057652315.1). Taxonomy (NCBI): domain Bacteria; kingdom Pseudomonadati; phylum Verrucomicrobiota; class Verrucomicrobiia; order Verrucomicrobiales; family Verrucomicrobiaceae; genus Prosthecobacter; species Prosthecobacter sp. Pr1. The sequence goes on from NZ_JBYFBS010000012.1 coordinate 24,186, forward strand.
GACTCGTTGCTGATGAAGATGCTGCGGTGGCAGAGGATGGGGATGAAGTCGCTGGTGCGGGGAAAGGTGGCGATGATCTCCTCCCCGCCGGTGCGCACCAGTTCAACGTACAAGGGGGAATATTCGGAGACGTCCTCCGCGCCTTTGCCACGAATGGAAGGTGCGCGGGATATCAGCACGAGCACCAGCAACACCCAACCCGCTTGCCGAAGGCGGCCCAAGGGCAGCCGTGTCACGGCGGCTTCCAGCAGGATGGCCGTGCAAAGGACAGCGAGCACAGGCATGCTCCAGGTAACATAGCGGGAAGGCTCGTAGAGTCTGGGCAGGAGAAGCTGCGCGAGCCAATGGATGACCACTGAACTGAGGGCGAGCGTGATCAGGATATAGGCCAGGCGACGGTTGCGCCGGAAAACGAGGAAAATGGCAATCACCGGAATTGCAAACGCCAGGATGTTTAGCAACGAGGTCAAGGCACCGCGCAGGAAGACCGGGAGGGAGGCGGCATGGCGCAGCACCGGCTCCAGCAGCACTTTGTCCCAAGGCATGAGCGCCCAGGCCAGGGACGGCCCAAGAGCAGAGGGCGGCCACACGGGGACTCTGCCACCAGGGCCATAAAGCGGGTCGGTCTTGATCTGCGCCAGCGTGACCTGGGGGCCAACCCAAGGGTGCAAGGCAAGCTCATGGCTTTTGATCAGCACAATGGCGCTGCCTGCCGCGACGGCGACCATCACGGGCCAGTGCGTTCGACACTGTCGACGCCAGTCGCCGAGCTGTCGCCAGCCCCCCGTGAGCAGTTCCGACTGCAACCACAGCAGGAGGTAGGCAGGTGCCAGCAGGACAAACATGATGGGGTAAAGGGCGGCAGCGAAGAAGAGACAAACCGCAGCCCAGCAACGCCGCCCGCTGACCATGGCGAGAAGGAAGCCACAGACCAGCGGCCAGGCAAAGGTGCGTGCGAAGCCGCCGCCGATGCCGATCCACGAGTCCGAGATAAAAAACAGCCCCATGGCGACCCAACCCAGACGCGCCGAGCCAAAGTGAGCGGCCAGTTTGAAAATGAGGAACCCGGTCAGCGCGAGCATGCCAAGGGCTAGAACCTTGCCCACGAGTAGCGTGGGCAGCACGAGATGCAGCATTTGAAACACAGCCGCTGTCAGATAGGGCTGAATGGCCTTCGAGGTAGAGACCCAGGGATCATCGGGACTAAAACCGCTGCCCGCGCTGGCATCCAGCCAGATGTGGTGCTGGGCGATGTCATCGTTGAGGAGCATCGGGCGCAGCAGAGTGTGGCCTTGCAGGAGCAAAGCAATGATGCAGGAGGCAAGAAGAGCTAAGCGTGACACGGCCAAAGCAGGAAGAGGAATCATAAAGTCAGGCCTAGCGTTTCTGATGAGAATCGGAACCGGCACGGCGCGGCGGAAAGTACGCCACCAATGATTTGCAGAAGTTGAGCAGCGGACGTTCCCAATATCTGTAAACCGCGAGACCGAACAACACGGAGAGGGCGACCAATAGCAGCAAAAAAACATTGATCCAAAAAGGATCGCCGCCGAGCATTTGTGGTTTGACCACGGCGAAGCCGAATACGAGGACGAAACCATGGGACAAAAATATGGAGTAACTGGCGCGCCCCAGACGCCAATGGTCCTGAAGCCACCAGCGCTCCGGCCGGCAAGAGCGCTCGAAGAGCGCCAGTCCGCCAAAACCAACCGCAAAGATCACCGCCCAGAAGGACTTCTGCCAGATGACGGCGAGGGAGTTGAGCCAGAGATGCTGTGTGGAGCCGACCACCAGTCCGACGATGGCGAAGGCGCAGAGCAACATGCCCCACACCCTGCTGCCACGCTGCCTGACACATTCCGCCGCCACCGCTCCAGCGGCAAACTCCAGGATGAGGGGGTGAGTAAGGAACCCCAGCCCATGGATGGCCGGGCGGACGTCGAACAGCATGCCGCCCACGGCGAGCAGAACGGCCACCAGCACTAGGGCGGGGAACGCGGCTTTTGCAGGCAAGGCCAGGCATGCGGCGAGAATGATCATGAAATACATCTCAAAGGAAAGCGTCCATGCGGCCACGATGACAGGAAAAGAAGTCTGGGGAAGAGCGAGCAAAGACGGGATGGTCTGATAGCTATCGGAGCTTCTGCCGGGGAAGCAAGTGAGGAGCAGCACCTTGAACAAGGTCAAGGTCATGAGCAGCGGGTAGAGGCGCCAGCCGCGCCGCAGGAGAAAGCTGCGTGTGGCAGCGGGCTGTCCGGCATCCACGCGGTGTGATGCCCACAGCACGAACCCGCTCAACACGAAGAAGAAATCGATGCGGAAGGTGTTGTGATAGAACCAGCCGCCAAGCCAGTCATGCGACCAGAGACGCACGGAATGCACCGCGGTGTGGTGGCAGACCACCAGGACGGCAAAAATTCCACGCAATGTTTGAACACCGCAAAGGAACATAGGGCGGGAGGGGGGCGACGCTGTCATGGTTTTCCGAGGGCGGGGAAAACCGGTGAGAAGCTGCGACGCAACACGGGTGCCAGAATGTTTTCCGCTCCACCGGGGGTGAGATGGTGCTTGTCGCCATAGAGCGCCTGCCCGTCCTTAGAGATCCGGAAGTGGCGGCCAGCCGCGTCGAGGAAAGCGGGACGCACGTCAATGATGCGTGCGCCGGCGTGCTCAACCTGACGCAGGAAGTCAGGCCCCTGCCCTGCCAGACCGTTCCAGGAGTCCGGGGTGGCGGAGAAGCGCTGCTCGTCCGCACCGAAGAGGAGGCAGTAGGCATGCGCCTTGGGGACGATCCAGGGCTGCTCGGGCACCTGCAGCATAACCCAAGGCTGACAGCCAATTGCGACCAACTTTTGCACGGTGGCGAGAATACTGCGCTGGTAATAAGCGAGGTAATCGCTGACTGCCACTCCCTGCACCCTGCCCTTCTGTTCATACACATGCCAGTAGGCCACGAGCACTACGTGGCGGACGTGATGCTGACGCAGCCACTCAAACACGGCGTGATTCAGGGCGACGGTATCGGTCACGGGGCCGTTGGGCACGGTGGCATGGAAGTCGAGCAGCGGAGCGGTGCTGGAATGAGTGATGGAGCAGCCGGAGACACCGGCGGCACGCAGCACGCTGTCGAAAGCGGGATGGGCGGCGAGGGCATGGCTGTCCCCCCAGAGCACGAGCTGGCTGCTGCCAATGGGGCCGGACACGCCGAGTGGCACCAACTGATCCTTCGCCAGATCCGCCAGGGCGGTCTGGTGGGTGAGCATGAAGCTGGACTCGGAGTTCCTGGCATAGCCATGACTCACTCCGGGGGGCACGCGCCAAGGCAAGCCCTGAAAGAGGGTGATCCCCCCCCCTGCCAGAAGGAGCAGCAGCACGGCCATGCCGCTGGCGATGAGCATGGAGCGCCGGCTGGCGCAGATACGTCGCAGGCGGAAGGGGGTCTCAACGAAGTGCCAGGAGAGCAGCGCGAGCAAAAAGGTCAGCAGGATGAGCAGGAGCTTGCCGCCTTTTGCCAGCGGGACAAAGCTCCAGTAGTTGACAAAGGCAAGCAAGGGCCAGTGCCAGAGATAAAGTGAATAGGAAAGCAGCCCGATGAAGACCAGCGGGCGGGTGGCGAGCAGGCGACCACACCACGTGGGCGGCAGCGTGCCAGCGGGCCGTTGATTGGCTGCGAGGAACAAGGCGGTGCCGAGCACGGGAGGAAGGGCGGCGAGACCGGGAAAGCGGGTGTCCGCGTTGTACAGCGCATAGGAGCCGACGATGGCTCCCAGCCCGAGCAATGCCGGGATTTCACGCCAGCGGCCCAGACCGAGATTCAAGCCCATGGGCTGCACCGCCAGGAGGGCGCCTGCGAGCAGTTCCCAAGAGCGACTGGGCAGCAGGAAAAACGCGGAAGCTGGGTCACTCCGCAGCCTAAAGACGCTCCAGCCGAGGCTGGCCACCAGCAAGGCGACGAGAATAATGCCTATATGCCTGCGGTCGCCAGTGGGGCGCATGCGCACCAGCGCCGCGAGCAGCAATGGCATGACCAAATAAAACTGCTCCTCCACGGCGAGGGACCAGGTGTGCAGCAGGGGCTTTTCTGCGGCGGCGGCGGCAAAGTAACCGGTGTCCTGCCAGAAATGGACATTGCTGGCAAACAGGGCCTGCCACACGGCAGACCTGCCAAGATTGAGGTAGTCGTTCGGCAGCAGGAGGAAGCCGGCGGCAAGGAGGGTGACGAGCACCATGACCGCGAGTGCGGGCAGGATGCGGCGGCAGCGGCGCTCCCAAAACTGCACGAGGCTGAATCGGCCGGTTTCCAAGTCCCGCAGTAGGAGAGAGGTGATCAAATAACCGGAGATGACGAAAAAAACGTCCACCCCAACGAAACCTCCGGGGCATTTCACATCCACGTGAAAGAGGATGACCCCGAGCACGGCGAGAGCGCGCAGGCCGTCGATTTCCGACCGATAGTCTGACTGGTGGGGCTGGGACTGCATCAGGGGATGAGAACGGAAGGCGGTTCAGCGCGGCACAGCGGCAAAGTCGCACGAACCGAGCTCCGGCACCACGCGTCTGGCGGCAGCCTCGTCCGGGATGCGCGTTTTCCTGTCACAGAGGCAGATGTCGTAGTTCAATGCGCTGAAAAAAGCGGTGAAGTCGGCGAAGCTGTAACCGCGCTTTTCATTTTCGTAGAAGCAGAATTCAAAGACTAGGACGGGACGCCAGCGCTCGAGGGTAGCGCGTGCGCCTTTAAGGATGTCGAGTTCGTGGCCGTCGGTGTCGATCTTGATGAAGTCGAGGTGATCAAGGCCTTCCTGCTGGACGAGGCCATCCACGGAGAGTGTGGGACAGGTGACCACGTGCGCCTGCCCCATGTGGACGGAGTGGCGCTCTCCAGCGGCCTTGTCGAGACGCCAGCTGGGATAGGCGATCATGCCGGGGGTGGCCTCCAGGGAGCCGTCTCCCATGAAGGCCTGAACGGTTTTGATGCGGGGCTGGAGCGCGGGATTGAGCTCGATGTTACGTTGGAGCCGCTTGAAGGCGTGGTCGGTGGGCTCCACGGCAATGATGCGCGAGCCGGGGTAGCGGGAGGCGAGAGGGAGGCAGATGGCACCAATGTTGGCACCTATGTCGATGGCGCAAAAGTTGTCTTTGTGAGGGAGCAGGGTGTCATCAATGACCCATTTCTGAAAGCTGCCGAAGAGAAAGAGGGAGAGATCAATGCCCTCCGCGAGATCGACGTCAAAGCGCACACCATGACGGGAGATGACGCGCTTCTGGCTGAAGCCAACAAGCCGCAAAGCCTGGTAGAGGAGTTTGGCGAGGCCAATCTTGGTTTTGGTATTCATGGCTGCGAGGATGGAGTGGTGATGGCGACGCTGCGCTTGCGGAAGAAGCGTGCGCAGCCGGTGTTGCGCCAGTTGGCGGGATCTGGGGTGAGGTCGTTAAAGAACAGCATTTTAGGGCGGGACTGCAGCGGCGGGACGAGCACGTCCTGCTCGGGGGTGGAGCGAAGGAGTTCATGCCGTTTGGTAAGCTCTGTGGAGTAACGGGCGGCATCGCCTGAAAGAAGGTCACGCCAGGCGGCCTTCACATTGTTGGGGGTGCTGGCAAGGCTGACGAGGAGAATGCAAACGAGGCCGAGGGAGAAGACAAGGCCGGGCCGTGGCAACTCGGCGGCGGAGGTGCGGAGCAGGGCCACGAGACCGGTCAGCAGGACGAGCCAGTCGATGATGAAAAACAAGAGCACAAGGTTCACGGCACGCATCGGGATGGAGGCGCCCATGCACCATGTACCGAGAAAGTAGGCACCGAACACGGTGCAAGCCATGAGCGCGAGGGCGAGAGCGACGAGCTCCCAGCCGCGCTGACGTGAGACAGGGGCGTCCGCTGGCCAAGCGACTACGGCGACGAGTGAGAGCAGCGCGAATGGGACAAAAACGAGCCACAGGAGCACCTGCTTGATGCCGAGCTTGAGCGCGAGCGCGACTGCGGCGGGGAGGACGTGGTTCACGCCGTTGGAGTAAACAGCACTGCGGAGGGCGTTGCCAGGTGAAAGGACGACCAAGGAAGCACCGACGATGGTCGCGAGCAGCAGGATCGCCAGAGGACGACTGATACGGCGGTTGATCCAGAAATACAGGGCATTCCAAGCGGTGACATGGAGCAGGAGCAAGGCCATGGCAACTTCGGTACAACCGGTAGTGACGAAGGCAAGCAGGGAGGCAAGCACGAGGACTGCAGGATGCGGCCGCCAAGCAGGACTCAAGCTGCGTCGGCCGAACAGGCCTGCAATGGCGAGGGAAAACAAGGCGGACTGGGTGTAGCCCGCTGAACCGGTGCCCCAATAAAAACCCTGTGCCGGAGTCGCCATGCCCCAGAGGAATGCAACGACGAGGGTGAGCCCCGCCGTCCACTTCCAAGTGTTGGAAGCGGCGGGAAACCATGCGCCTACGGCCCAGCGGGTGCAGAGAGCCAAACCTATGACGAGGGAGAGGCTGTAACATTTGAAGGCTCCAAAAGAGAGCAGCATGGGATGCATGAACAAGAAGGCGGAGGAGAAAAACCGGCCGGTGGTGTGCATGTAATAATCCACGTTGGCCTGCAGGAAGCCTTTTTCCATGGTATCGGCAGCCATGTACCAGTCATCGGCGGAAGGGTAGGCGTAAGCACTGAGGAGGAGGAAGGGCAGAATGCCGACGGCGGCGGCAAGCCAGGGCAGAGAAACCTGCCAGATGGCGGCGAGACGACGAGAGTCAGAGAGGGATGGCATTTGTTGGAAGAATCAGTTTTGACTGAAATCAGGGGCGGGCCGGGGTAGTTGAGAGGAGGCGGCGGACGTAGCTGCCGAGTCCTCGGGACAGGACGATAAAGGCGCGGTCAACGGTCTCATGCAGGACTTTGGCACCTAGGAGGGTGACCAAAAGAAGGGATGTCAGAGCCAGGACAGTGGCGGCGGAATATCCTGTGTGAGGCTGGCAGGCGACAAAGACTGACGCGCTTATGGAGCCTAGGATGAGAAAGTGCAGGCCATACATGGAGTATGATACTTTGCCGAGAAATTGTACGGGACGGCGAGTCAGCAGCCACTGGGCGGAAGGGGCGTGCAGCACGAGCAAAAACAACGCTATGGCGGCGAGCATGGACCATCCGCCCCCAAGCCAGTCCAACGGCGGGGCGAACCAATACGAGCCAGGGGTCATCGAATAGGAGACAGCATATTTGGGATACGAACCGCAGATGATAACAATTACCATGAGGAGCACGGAAAGCCAGGTGGGCAGGCGGATGGAGGTTCCGCGCATGAAGCTCCAAGAACGCACCTCAGCAATGATGAGGCCGATGATGAAACATTGGTAAAAATTTCCGGCAAACCAGTAGGCGGCTCCAAGCATGAGCCCCCAGCGGATGAGGCGGAGCTGTCCGAAGAGAAGGATGCCATAGATGAGAAAGGAGCCGAGCAACTCGCGCTTGATGCTCCACATGGGCTGATTGTAAGCGGAGGCAATCGTAAAGGGCTGGGTGAGCAACTGCTCCGCAAGGGCAAGGGGAGCGGGGGCGGGCGGCGCCCAAAAAGATTCAAACCAAACGGAGCCGCTTAGCTGGGCTGCGGCGTGGTTTTGAAAGGCATCCAAGGTCCGGAGCACCCAGGCGATGAGGGTGGTGGCAAGAACGATGCCGATGAGGCGGACGGGGCGTTTGATGATGGCGGCAACGATGTCGCGCCAAGGTGAGCCTCTGGCCAGGAGGGGGGCGGCCAGAACGTAACCGCTGAGTAGAAAGAACAAGCAGACCGCAAAGTGGCCGGCGACGAGGAGTCCCAGCGGCGGATAAAGCAACATGACCCCCCATGTGGTGTGCCGGAGGGAGCCAGAGCCAAAGATGGAGTAGGGATAAAATGCCGCAAAAAAATGGGTGAGCACTACAATCAATGCTGCCAAGCCTCGCAGCCCATCAAGGTGCTCTATGCGGTGGGCGGGATCGGTAGTTGAGGGGTGTGTCACGTAGCGAGGAGGGGGCCGAGGGAACGGCAACGCCGCTCACATCTGGGGTAGTTTTAATTTGAGGAAGGCGGCCCAGCAAAAGCGGAGCATGACGAGGCCGTTTTTGAAGCGGCGCGTCATTTTGGTGTCGCCATAGATACGTTCCTGATAGTGAACGGGGAGGTCAACGATACGAAGATTTAGTTTTGCGGCGCCGAAGAGGAGTTCGTAGTCGCCCCAGCGGTCTTCTGCGCCCCAGGTGTCGATCATGCGGCGGATTTTTTCCCAGTCGGTGCGCCAGAGGACCTTGGTGCCGCAAAGGGTGTCGCGCACTGGGGAGCCGAGGAGGTAGGAGAAGAGGGAGGCGAAGCCTTTGTTACCGAGCATGTTGGCGAATTTCATGGCTTGGCCCTGCATGGGATAGACCATGCGGGAGCCGTTGATGAACTCGCCTTTGCCGGAGGCGATGGCCTTGACGAAGCGGGGGAGTTCCTCGGGCATGACGGTGAGGTCGGCATCGAGGATCATGAGGATGTCGCCGGTGGCAGCGGCGAAGCCGGTCCAAACGTTGCGCGATTTCGAGATGGCTGGACCATTCACGAGGCGGATATTTTTGTCCGGGAACTCGGCCTGCATGAGGCGGACTTCATCAGCGGTGCCGTCGGTGGATTTGTCGTCGCAGAAGATGATCTCGGTCTCGCGGCCGAGCTGGGGCATGCGCTCGACGGCGCTGCGGACATTGCCTTTTTCGTCTTTGCAAGGGATGATGACGGAGACCTTGAAGTCTGAGTCGGGGCGTGGCTGGGGAGCGGGACGTGCGACGATGAAGTTGCAGAGGTTCAGGTGGTCGATGCCGGGCATCCAGGCGATGAATTTATTGAGAAGGGGGGCGAGGAGCGGGATGCCGAAGGGCATGAGGACGCGGCGGGAGACGCGGAGCATTTCGAGTCCAGAGAGATGGAGGAGACCTTCGTAGTCGCGCAGGGAAAGCCAGTTTGGCTCGACCTTGGGTGTCTTGAGATTGAATTTCTCAGAGAGGGCGACCAGGGGCTCCCAGAGGTGATTGTAAGTGAATATGATGATGCGGGTGTGTGGCAGGCAGACGGCGCGGACGCGGTCGAACATGGCCTGGATGTCCACGGTGTCTGTGGTGTCCTGGATGAGGACAGTGTCGAAGGGGCCGGGTGGCAACTCCAGCTCCGGGTTCATGACGTGGAACTGGGCCTGGGGATGTTTTTGCCGCGCGAGCTCAACCATCTTCGGGCTAATGTCCACGGCGGTGACAGCGGAGGCCTGGAGGTGATCCAGCAGCTTGCCGGTCTGGCAGCGAATGAAGAGGAGGCGGCCGGCATCGCCGACGAGAGTCTTTAATTCACTGCCGACGAGTTGGTAGAAGTGCTGGTTGCGGCTGATGTGGTAATCGCGTTCGGCAGCGTGAGCTTCTGCGCTTTCGAGGATCCGTTTGCGCATGCCTTCAATGGCGGCCATACCCCAGAGGACAGGGATTTCGGAAGTTGGGGGGGGGGATGGATCAGACATGGGAAGGCGTGCGGTAAGTGGGTACAAGAGCAATTAGGCTGCCTGCGTGCGGGCAAGCCAGGACTGGTAGATTTCCTGGAAGGTAGTCTGGAGGTCTTTGGTGATGTCCCAGCCGGGATAGTGGGCCTTCATTTTGTCGAGATTGGATATGTAGCAGATGTGGTCGCCCTGGCGGTTTTGGTCGACGTATTCGTGCTGCATGGGCTTGCCGGAGATGGAGGCGATGAGGTCGAAGGCTTCAAGGATGGAGATGGAATTGGCACGACCGCCGCCGATGTTATAAACTTCGCCCTGGCGTGGGGCGGCGATGAAGTGCTCCATGAAAGCGACGACGTCATGGCTGTGGATATTGTCGCGGACCTGCTTGCCTTTGTAGCCGAAGACGCGGTAGGTTTTGCCTTCGAGATTGCAGCGGATGAGGTAGCTCAGGAAGCCGTGGAGCTCTACGCCGCTGTGATTGGGGCCGGTGAGGCAGCCGCCGCGGAGTGCGCAGGTGGGCATGCCGAAATAGCGGCCGTATTCCTGGACCATGACGTCTGCGGCAACTTTGGAGGCACCGAAGAGGGAGTGCTTGCACTGATCGATGCGGTAGGTTTCGCGGATGCCGTCATGGTAGGTGCTATCGGCGTAGTCCCAGCGTTTTTCGAGCTCGACGAGGGCGATCTCATTGGGAGCGTCGCCATACACCTTGTTGGTGCTCATGTGGACGAAGGGGGACTCCGGGCAGGCAAGGCGTGCGGCTTCAAGGAAGTTGAGGGTGCCGACGGCGTTGACGTCGAAGTCGTCAAAGGGACGGCTGGCGGCGAGGTCGTGGCTGGGTTGTGCTGCGGTGTGGACGATGGCGTCCGGGCGGAGTTCCTTGAGGAGTTTCTGCACGCCTGCGCGGTCACGGATGTCGAGCTCGTGATGGTGGAAGGAGGGGAACTGGTCTTTGAGGCGCTGGGTGTTCCAGCGGGTATCGCCGCCAGGGCCGAAGAAATCGGCGCGCATGTTGTTGTCAACGCCGTGGACGGTCCAGCCGGACTCGGAGAAATGGGTGACGACTTCGGAGCCGATCAGGCCGGAGGAACCGGTGACGAGGAGACTTTTCATGGTGGGTGGGAATAGGGAGTGTGGGAGTGGGATCAGACGGGGGTGGATTTGACGTGGGCCCAGAGGGTACCGCTGACTTTGAAGTCGGTGCCGAAGGACTCCTCGACAGCGCGCTTCACGCCGGGCCAAAAGCGGGAGTAGTCGTGGCCGACGATGATGGGCACGCCGGCCTGCCGGGCCCAGTTTATGTCTGCCAGGACGTGTTCGTAGATGTGGCTGGCATCGATGAAAATCATGGCTGGCGCGGGGCCTTTGTACGTGGCGAAGTACTCGGTGCTCAGCCCCTCAAACAGGGTGGTATGGCATTTCTGCGTCAAGTAGTAGAGGCAGCGGCGGGTGAAGTCGCGATGCGCGAGCGGCAGCATGCCAACCGGGTTCCAGCTGAAGTTATCGATAGTGATGAGTTCTTTTTGCGGATCTTTCCACGTTGCGATCATCTGGGTGGTGAAGCCAAAGAGCGTGCCGACTTCAATCAGGGGGCCGTTGAAGTCATGGGCGCGACGGACGAGTTCCTCCAGAAACAGCAGTTCTTCGGGCTGCACGGCACCGTCAAAGCCCGGCTGCAAACGGCGGCAAAAGGTGAGGAAGGTGGAGAGCTCCTTGCGATTGAGGATTGCCTCATTGCCACGCTTGAGTACGCCGAGGCATTTTTGAATGAGTTTTTTCATTGGCTGTCGGGTCTTAGTCAAAAATGGATGTCACCAAGGGGCGCAGGAAGCGCGCTCCCTGGGTGCTGATGTGGCTGCTGTCGGTGTAGAGTGTTCTGCCATTGGCAGCGACCCGGCACAAGCCTTGGGGATTGAGGAAGATGCCGGCGGGATCAAGCAGGGTGTAATGCTGCGGTGCCAGGCTCTGCAAGACGTCATGCTGCTGGACGGAATCGGCGCGATGTGTGGTCAGGGGGAGGCCGATCAGGTTCACATCGCCATGGTAAAACATGACCTCGGCAGCGAGACGACGGGGAACGTCGAATGGCTGGCTGGGCACATCCTCCATGACCCAGACGCTGGCACCGGCGTTTTTCAGTGCGGTGACGGTGTCGAGAAGGGACTGCCGGATCTTGCTGCCGTTGTCTCCCTCGAAGTAATAGTTCCAGGAGGCGGTGAGGACCACCTTGGGGATTTTTTTGGAACGGACGAAGTCCAAAACCGCAGCGCCGAACATCGGGGTCTTGTCCTTCAGGCTGTAAGGGCCAGTGGGCAGGTAGCTGAGGAGCGGCGGGGTCTGATAATGTACTGCCGCGAATCCTTGGACGCCTTTGTCTTTGCACAGTTCATCTATGACCGGCAGAAGGGCCATGGCGTGGCTGTCTCCCCAGACCAGAACACCCGGAGGGCGCTGTTCCTTACCGCCCAGAGTGACAAAGTCTCCGCGCTGCGCCTGTTCCAGACTGACCTCCTTGCGGAAGATGCTGTCCGACCTGCCTGCGGCGTAGATTTGCGCTGCTGCCGGAATACGCGCGGGCACGCCATGCAGGAGGTGCAGAGCGCAGCCGAGCACAATCATGAGGCCCGAGCAGGCGGCGGCAAAGGCATAGATGGAGCGGCGACTGCCGAAGACGACGCGTTTACGAAACGGCTGTTCAACCCATTTCCAGGACAGCGCCGCGAGGATGCCTGTGGCAGTCAGCAGCAAGATGCGGTGCCAGACGGTGAGCGGCACGGAGGCCCAGTATTTGGAGAAAACCAGCAAGGGCCAGTGCCACAGGTACAGCGAGTAAGACACCAGGCCAATGCCCACCAGCCATGGCAATGCCAGCAGGCGGCCAGCCATGGATCGCGTGCCACAGGCGATGACCAGCGCACTGCCAAGGCAAGGGAGCAGCGCTGCTTCTCCAGGGAAGCGCGTGCGGTTGTTGAACGCAAAGACGGCGTACAAGATCATGCCCAGTCCGACCAGGCCCAACAGCTCGGGCAGCCAGCGGCGAGACGGTGAAAAGGTAAAGGGTGACATGGCGAGCAAGGCCCCGATCAGGAGTTCCCAGGCGCGGGACGGCAGCAGGTAGAAGCCAGCCTCGGGACGGGTGCGGCACCAATAAATGCCAATCACGAGCGAGGTCACAAGCAGGAGGAGAACTAGGGAGCGCATCAAAGCTGGGAAAAACTTCCGCAGCGCCATGAGCACGAGGGGGAAAATCAGATAGAACTGCTCCTCCACCGCAAGAGACCAGGTATGCAGTAGGGGCTTCAAGTCCGCACTCTGTTCAAAGTAGCCTGACTCGCGCCAGAAAAACACATTCGAAAGCAGCAGCGCCTGGGCGACGGCGGACTGGCCAAGTTCTTTGAAGTCCTCCGCCAGCAGCAGCAGCCAGCCAGCGGCCAGGGTCACAAGCAGCATTACCACCAGCGGTGGCATGATGCGACGGATGCGCCGATCCCAAAAGGCGCGCAGGCTAAACTTGCCCTGCGCCATGTCCTGCAAAATCAGGCCGGTGATAAGGTAGCCTGAGATCACAAAGAATACATCCACGCCGACATAGCCTCCCTGCACGCCGAGTCCGGCATGGAACAGTAGAACCGCAAGCACGGCGAGTGCGCGCAGGCCGTCAATTTCAGCCCGGTAGTTCATGGACGGCGTCAGTCCCATGGATCAGGAAAACCACGCAGGGTTCGATGTCTGGCACGCAGACTGCGGAAGAGCCGCATCAGCACGCGGCGGCCCAAGCCCTGGCTGGAGACGGGAAGTCGTGGCAGGAGGAGACCGCAGATGGATGGTAGCAGGAGCGAGGGAGCCCCCAATGCCAGCCGCCGTGCTTCACGGAACAGGTCTTGAGATTCAGCATTGACCGCGCCGAGCATCATACCGAGCCAGACGAGATAATACCCGCGTGTGAACCGGCGGCGGGAGGCGGAGGCTCCGGGGTAGCCACGGTGCTTACGCAGGCAGTGGTTGAAGCGGCGCATCATCATCTGCTGCTTGGCCTCGGGCACCTGGCCCGGGGTGGTGTAACAAAGCGTCGCTTCACGCACATGGACAAACTTCAGTCCGGCGGCGGCGGCACGCAGTGACATGTCCCAGTCCTCCGCGTGCTGAATCAGCGGGTCTTCGTCAAAGAGGCCCGTCTTCTCAAAAAAGCCGCCGCGCACGAGCGTAGCCGAGGGGAGGACAAAGTTGTAGTAAAACAGGCATTCAGGAGTGTTCTGCTCCTCATACGGTGTGGGGCCGAAGCTGCTGCGACCGGAGGGCGGTGCCTCAGGGCTGGCCCGGATGTCGCCACGGGCATAGGCAATGTCTGCGCCGGAGGACTCCAGTGCGGCCTGCAGCTTTGCCAGATGTCCTGGATACCAGACGTCGTCCGAGTCCAGCAGGGCAATCTGCTCCCCACGGGCTGCGCGGAGGGCTGCATTGCGTGCCGCAGACACGCCGCGGTTGGTAAGCTGTGGCAGGTAAACAACGGACACCCCTTCCCTGGCGGGAAGCTGCTGCATGGCTGAGGCGGTGTCGTCAGTGGAGCAGTCGTCTGCCACGAGAAATTCGAGGGGACGATGCTGCTGCTGCACCACGGAGTCATAGGATCTGCGGATCAATCCCGCACGATTGAAGGTTGGAACAATGACACTGAGCAATCCCATGACTTAACAAGTGCCTTGGTTGCAAAATCGCACAAAGGAAGCGGGCGGCAACTCGCTTGATTCAACAGACATCATCAGCATTTTTGATACAAGCCGGTACACCAAGCGAGCCGGTTGTTCTGATAAATTTTTTCATACATGTCAACCAACGCATAACCATGTTCCCGCAGGAGGGCGTCCACCTCACCGAAGGTAGGCTGGCCGACGTACATGGGGACGAAGTTGATCTCCAGCATCACCAGGGAGATGCGGCCTGCGGAGAGCTGCTGGCGTGCGCCCTGAAGGACCTGAAGATCAAATCCCTGGGTGTCAATTTTCAGTAGATCGAGCTGGGGCAGAGCGTGCTCTGTAACATAGCTGTCCACCGTCCACACGGGGACAGTGGTGCTGGAACTGACCACCTTGTCCTTGAACGGGTTTTGCGCGCTGGACTCCAAGGGGAGGAAGGAGCTGAGTTCATTATTCTCACACTCATTGAAGGTGAGGCTGCCATTCTCCGCGCCCAGTGCGGCGGCATTGATCACGACCTTCGCGCCACCCGCATGCGCCGGGGAGAGCACCTTTTCCACCAGGGACTTGTTAGGCTCAAACGCATGGATCACAGGCTTGTCAAAAATGCGCTGAAACATGGCCAGGGTCTGCCCCTTGTTGGCTCCGACATCGAACATAAGCGGGCCGGCCTGCGGCAGCAGGACGCGCAGATCCTGTTCCAGATTCAAATGCGAGATGCGGTCTTTACGATAGGACTGCAGCACCTGGTTGGATCGCCCCAGCACCATGCTGATGAGACAGCGCAGCACGAACCAAGGACTGGAAATGTGTGTGGCATGGGAGGTGAGTTTCATCAGATGAAGGACGAGGGATTCAGCCAGCTGCAGAGGCGAAATTTTTCAGATTTTCTGGTACAGGCCGTTGCACCATCCAAGGCGGTTCTCAACCCAGATTTTTTCGTACAAGTCCACCAATGCGTAACCGCGCTTGTTCAAGAAGGCATCCAACTCGAAAAACGCCGGCTGTCCGATATAGAGAGGAATGAAATTTATCTCCAACATGATGAAGTTCACCTTGCCGGCGGTGAGCAGCGCATCCGCACCGAGCAGCACCTGCAGGTCATAGCCTTGGGTGTCGATCTTCAGCAGATCAATCGCTCCAAGTAAATGCTTTTGCGCATACTGATCGAGTGTCCAGACCGGCACTTCCGAACTGCTGACCACTGCCTCTCCCGCATAAGGATTGCGCTGGCCATTATCCAAGGGCAGGAAGGAGCACATCTGATCCTGCTCGAAATGGTTGAGCTTCAGTACGCCTTCTTTAGCACCAAGTCCGGCGGCGTTCAGGACGATGTTTTTGTCCTGCCCAAAGGCCGTGGCGAGCCGGGTCTCCACAAGGGTCTTGTTGGGTTCGAAGGCGTGAATCACTGGCTGTTCAAACACGCGTTTGAACATTGAGATGGTTTGCCCTGCATTGGCTCCGACATCTATAAGCAGCGGATTTTTCTTAGTTATAAGCAGCGGAAGATCCTGCTCAAGCTCCACATGAGATATCCGGTCCTTGCGGTAGGACTGGAGTACCTGGTTGGAGCGCCCCAACACTTGACTGATGAGGCAGCGGAGTACAAACCAGGGGCTGGGTTTCCGGATGGCATTAGGACTGAGTTTCATGTGACAGAGGCGGGGGAACAGCAGGGGCTAAGATGGGAGCGATCAGCTATCTGCGATCATCTATCTGAATCCAAGATGCAGGAATCACATCGGAGGTGTCGCAGTTGCGGAAGTTGAGCCAGCGCTGGTGAGGCGGGCTGAGGACGATTTTGTCCGGATCAGGATTCAGCCAGGCGGCCCACCAACTGAATGAGCTGGGACCGATGATGTGATGACGGCACTGGCTCATGAGACTGAGATTTTCCTCCCAGTGCCAGTCTTCCAAATCCTGGCCCACGCTGTTGTGAGTAACGTATTGAATGTCGGGTGCCTCAGGCAGGTGCTGCCGTGTCCAGTCCCAGTCATCGGAAAAAACAAAGAACTTCGGAGCATCCAGCCGGGAGCGAAACCACTCGACGGCACGCAGGCAGTATCCCGACTCGCTGGCATTAAAGTCCTTGGCAACCGCCTTGTCGCCACGGCGCACATGAAGGGAGACGGACAGGGTCTGTTTCATCTGTTCCGCGACTTTGGCGTCCTCCCCCGTGAACGGCGCACGCAACTGGAAATCTGCCCGCACCTGGGGGGCGATGTCGGTAAAATATTTTTCCGACTGCCAGTACCCCATGAGCAGCAGGTCACCCGAGAGATTTTGCAGCTCGGGGTCATAGTGGAACTGGCGCTCGGAGACCGTCCTGCCGACCTGCAAGGGCGGCTGGGGCTGGCCAGGCTTGTGATTGTAAAAGCGATAGTCGCAGGAAGACTTGAAGCCAAAACGCTCGAACCGGTAAAGCAGACTCTTGGCCCGTGGAGCAGACAGGCTGCGGCGAGCCAGACGGGTTAGAAACTCCCCTGGATTGTACCGGATCACATGGTGCCAGGGGACACGGGGAGCCTGAACGCGGAACTTGTCCAGGCGGTATTTTCTGGCAGGCTGCATCTGCAAACCAAGAAAATAAAGATCTGCCAGGACGATGCCATCCCCCTTGGCCGCTAGTTTGCGCGCTGCAGCATATTGAAACATTTGGTTTCCCAATCCACCTGCTATTTGAACTAGTATCATACGTAAACAATCTGAAGGCTGTCACTGGCGAGCGGGGGAGTTTTTTGAGTTGAATTTGAGCAATGGATCAAGCGGGATAAAACTTTATTTAGCAGCGACCCATCTAGGAGTAAATTTAAACCTATGCCAGTCTTTACATGGATAATATTTGCCACACCTCACGTCCGAGACGGGCGGATCACACGGCCTTCAAAGGTCGTCGATCTGAACCCATGAATCCGGAAATATGTCAACGGTGTCACAGTTGAGAAAATTGAACCAGCGCTGATGTGGCGGACAGACCACCAGCTTGTCGGGACTTGGATTAAGCCAGGCCGCCCACCAACTGAAGGAACTGAGAGCAATGATGTGATGCCGACACTGGCTCATAAGGCGGAGATCTTCATGGTCCTGATCCTGACCGTTGTGGTTCACATATACGACGTCAGGCGCCGCAGGCAGATGCTGCTTGACCCAGTCCCAGTCATCGGTGAAGACAAAGAACACCGGGCTGGAAAGGCGTTCACGAAACCATGCCATGGCGCGCTGGTGATACTCCGGAGTGGAACCGTTGAAGTCTTTTGCCACCGCCTTGTCGCCCCTCCGGACATGCAGGGAGACGGACTGCTGCGCGCGCATGAGATTGCCAACCGCCAAGTTTTGTCCTGTCTGCGGGGTCTTCACCTGAAGCTCGACATGGAGCTGTGGCGCGATGTCTGCAAAGTACTTTTCCGTCTGCCAGTAACCCATCAGCAGCAGGTCTCCGGACAAATACAGCACCTCTGGATCAAAGTGGAACTGCCGCTCAGAGACCACCTTGCCGATTTGCAGCATGGGCTTTGGCCGCCCGGGGACACACGCATCAAAGCGATAGGCACAGGGGGACTTGAAGCCCCGACGGGCAGCCAGCGACAAAAGTCTGCACCCGAGGTTTTCCGGCAGATAACGGCGCACTAACCGGTCCAGGAACTCCCTCTTGCTGTAACGCCAGACAGAGTACCAAGGGAGGGGCCTGACACGCGCATGGAAGAGGTCGAGGCGGAATTGTCGCGGAGGCTGCACCTGCACGTCGAGCTGATAAAGATCCGCATGCAGGATGCCATCCCCCTGCAGGGCCAGTCTGCGCGCCATGGCGTACTGGAACATCTGGTTGCCCAACCCGCCGGATATTTGAAACAAAGTCATCGTTTACAACCAGAGGCGTGACAGAAGAGGAACTTCAAGACACGATGAAACTGCGATGCCGGGAGGGGTTTTTGGTCGCAAAAATATTGGCATACTCGAACTTCTCGGACTGGTTGAGGGGCTGCAACGTGCCATTTTCCATATCAATCACGAAGGTGGTGTAGCCGAGGGAGCGCAGGGCATTGTAAAGCGCCTCACAAGAAGAAGCGCTGGCGAGCAGGGCCTTGTCACAAAACTCGATGATCAGTTCGGGGGCGTCCGGGCTGGCGAATATGGCGCCGCCGCCGGCCAGCACCTGGCATTCCCAGCCTTCGGTGTCGATCTTGACAAGCTGGATTGGGCGCCCTGCGAGATGCTGCGCAACCAGAGTGTCAAAGCTCATGACTGGAACTTTGGTCGGGGTGTATTCACCTTCCCAGATGGGCGGGCTGAAGCTGTTAAAGGTGTCGTTGGTATTGGTGCCCTGAAACAATTCCAGCTCCCCGCTTTCTTTCGATATGCCGACCTGGCAGATTTTCACATTCCGCAGCTTGTTGAGGACGATCTGGGATTGGAGAATTTTGCAGGTGGGCAGGGATGGTTCCACCGCGAGCACGAGCCCCTGAGGACCGACGCGTTTCCCGGCGATCACCGCGAAGAGGCCGATATTGGCCCCGACGTCCACAAACACATCGCCGGGTTTCAGCAGGCGAGCAAGGAGCATGCGCTCGCCAAGTTCGAATTTTCCACGGACGATGGGGCGGCAGAGAAAGGAATCTTTGTGCAAACGGAGGATGGCGCCGGCACCGACGGGCCAGACGATCTCCGTGATTTCGCCGCGCTCGAGGCGATGCCATTCGCGGTAACGGATTTTTTCAACCAGGGGAAAGAGAAAGTCGGGCAGCTTGCCGGACAGGACTTTTTGGAGTCCGCGAACGACCTTGAATTTGGAGTAAGCCATAAGGGTGTCAGGGGGCAGGTGTTTAGAGCATCGCAGCCGAAAAGTTCATGTTTAAGATGCCGATGTGTTCTGCGGGATAGTTGGTAATCTCCATCCCGGCCTCGGAGGTGAGCTTGAAGTCGCCCAGATTTTCGTGATTCACCCAAGCGGAAAGAGTCCGGAGATAGAGTCCGACGACGTAGTCCCCCGGCATCAGCGGCACAGGCCCGGTGTTGAACTGCAAACGATGGCGGCCGGCGGCGAAGCTGCGCGGGAGGCCGAGCTTGTTGCGTCCATCCATGATGCCGATCCTGACGCCGACATGATTGTAAATGACCGGGGCAAAGTCGGTGATGGTGGTCGCGCCAGGGAGCTCCATGTCAAACGTAAGCGTGGTGCACTGGCCGGTGGGGAAGATGGCAGGCGCGATCTCGAGGCCGAGAATGCGGGTGCCGTCCTCCAGCTCCACCGGGAAGGAGGGCTGGGCAGTGCGGCAGTCATGGAGGTAGTTGTTGATCTCCTGCTCGAGGTTGCGGCTTTTAACACCGGCCTGGCCATTGGACATGCACAAGATGGAGGTGCAGAGGGACTGCATGGCACCCATGTTATGGCTGACAAAAATGACGGTCTTGCCGAGTTTGGACACCTTGTCCATGCGGGAGAGGCAGCGCTTCTGGAATTCGGCATCGCCCACGGCGAGCACTTCATCGACAATGAGAATCTCGGGTTCCAGATAGGCGGCGACGGCGAAGGCGAGGCGCACATACATGCCGCTGGAGTAGCGCTTTACCGGGGTGTCGAGATAGGCGGAACAGCCCGAAAAATCCACGATTTCATCCAGCTTGGAGAGGATCTCCTGCTTACGCATGCCGAGGATGGCGCCGTTGAGAAAGATATTTTCCCGGCCGGAGAGCTCTGGATGAAAGCCTGTGCCGACCTCCAGGAGGGAGGCGATGCGCCCTTTGACTTTGATGGAGCCTGAAGAGGGAGCGGTGACGCGTGAAAGCAGCTTGAGAAGGGTGCTCTTCCCTGCGCCATTGCGGCCGATGATGCCGAGAACCTCTCCTTGCTGGACTTCAAAGTTGACGTCTTTCAAAGCCCAGACGTAGTCGTCCTTGGGCGATTTTTTTTCTTTGCGGGTACGGTCGTTGACGGTGGCAACCTTGGCGTAGGGGTCCTCCTTGCCACGGATGCGATGCCACCAGCGATTGATGTCATGCTGGATGGTGCCGGTGCCGACCTCACCGAGACGGTAGAGCTTGGAGACGTCTTCGACGTGAATGACAGGAGTGCTCATCAAACGGTGTCCATGAAGGATTTTTCAACCTTGTTAAATACAATGATGCCGAGGAAGAGGAGAACCCCGGTGACCAAGGCGGAGTAGCTGAGGAGCAGCCAGGAGAAGGTGCCGGCACCGAGATACAGCGCGCGGAAGGCTTCGACGATGCCGGTCATGGGATTGAGCTCGATCCAAAAGCGATATTTGTCCGGCACGATGGAGAGCGGATAAACGACGGGGGTGGCATACATGGCAAGTTGGACACCAAAGGTGACTAGGAAGCCGAGATCCCGGTACTTTGTGGTGAGGGAGGAGATGATGATTCCGGAACCAAGACCGAGGCCGCCCAACATCAAGATGAGCACCGGGGTGCCGAAAAATATGCCGGCGTAGTCGGGCCGGATGTCCCTGCCCTGCCAGATGAACCAAGCGAGGGCGATGCCGAGCAAGGCGAACTGGATGACAAACTGAATGAGGGTGGAAATGACCACGGACAATGGCGTGATGAGCCGTGGGAAATAGACTTTACCAAAGAGGCTGGCATTATCTTTGAAGGTGGTGGAGGTCTTGGTCAGGCAGGTGGCAAAGTAGTTCCACGGGGTGGTGCCAGCGAGGTAGAAGAGGAGCGGCGGGAGGCCGTCTGTGGAGAGCTTGGCAACGCCACTGAAGATGATAGTGAAGGTGGCGGTGGTGAGCAGGGGCTGGATGAAAAACCAGATGGGGCCCAGGATGGTCTGCTTGTAAACGGCGACGAAGTCCCGCCACACAAACATGCGCAGGAGGTCGCGGTATTGCCAGAGATCCTGTAGGTGAAGATTAAACCAGCCGGAACGGGCACGGATGACCATATCCCATTCTTCTTCTGCTGCTGTGGCCAGGTCCGGTGCGGTCTGTGACATGTTGTTATTCAAAAAGATGTAACGGCGCGGCGTGCGGCCTCCGCAGGCACGCTGCCGCCCTCGGTTGTGAAAACCGGTGGCGTGGCGGGTGAGATGAGGATGCTGCGCACGAGGGTGTGCAACGTTGCCGCCGGGCGGCGGCGTTAAGAGGGTTTAAAGAAGATGCTCCACCAAGGGGTTCGAGAAGAGCGCATTGACTTTCTGATAGAGGCCGCGTGCGAGGCGGAGCCTGCGGCAGATCTCCTTGTGGTGATCGCTGGCGGCGGCAGGGGCTGCATGCAGATCCGCCTGCGAGGGAGAGACGCCGAGGGTACGGTCAATCTGTACGCCGGCGGAGCGCAGCTTTTTCTGCAATCCGGGCAGGAGCCCTTTGCGCAAAATGACGCCGAAGCTGAGCTCTGCCTGGTAGAAGTCACGGCGGCCGGCAGCTTCGATCTCCGCGACTTTGTGAACGGCATGCAAGGCGGCGAGCTGACGGACGGTGATGCTAGCGCTGGCCTTGCTAATTTTGAGCTTTTTGGCTATCTGATCGAGACACATTGGCTCGGGAGTGAGGTAGAGCAGGGCAAAAAGCCTGCCGATCAGACGACCGAGACCAAAGGAATGCGTGGTGGCACCGCTGGCCTCAATGAAGCGTGTGACCTCACGATTCCATGCCCCCTGCGTCCGGGAAGGAGAGTCAGTCCGGGGCTTGTGGGAGTCGACGACAGCAGGCATTGTTTAGAAAAAGCTAAACGCTGTTAACGTGGTTTGCCGGGACTGTAAAGCAACGAATATGCCCGGTTTGCAACAAAAAACGACCAGCCGGGCAGGGGCCGTAAATATCGTTTAGCATTATTTAAATGATTCGGGCAGAACCACCTCTGAGAAAGGCTACTTGCGCAGACTGCCGAGGGAGGGCTCCTGATGCATGGCATCGAGAGCGTGTCCGAGATTGGTGACAACAGCGGGCCATGTAAAGTGATCAAGTCCACGCTGGCGGGCGGCTTTACCATAGGCTTCGGCTTTGGCGGGATCGCTGAGCAGTTCGTGCAGGGCGGCGGCGAGTCCATCTTCATCCCCAGCTTTCACATGAAGGCCGGAAACACCGGGCACCACTTTCTCTGCGACGCCCCAGTCACCGGTAATGATGGGAGCGATGCCATAAAGCATGGCCTCGGACACGGAGATCCCGAACGGCTCATAAAAAGATGGCAGCACAAAGACGGAGCAACGGCGGTACAAGTCCTGGATGACTGCCGCTTCTTCGGGGACTTCTTTGCGCTTGAACCCGTGCCATCGGACGTTTTCGAGGTGTAGATCTGCGGGTGGATCGCCACGGACACCGATGACATGCAGCATAGCGCCGGGGATTTGCTGGCGCACGCGCTGAAAAGCGGGAAGCAGGACGCGGCCACCTTTGCGCTCGAACTCCACGGCGACAAACAGGACTTCCTGCGCAGCGTAATTCTTCTGCGGATCGGGTGTGGGGATCTCGTCAAAATTGGCCCCATGACTGATGTTGACGATACGGTGAGGTTCCACTCCAAGGTCCTCCTCAAAGGACTTGGCGAGGTAGTCCCCCATGACAAAGACGCGATCCATTTTCTTGGCCACCTTGCGCTCGTAGGCCAGGGCCTGGGCGGCACGACGCTCGTCAAAACCGCGCGCGCCATAAGGACTGCGCAGTCGCATAGCAATGTTGCCATCGTGGTAGGAGGTGCAATAGGCGTTCTTTTGCAGCAGAGCGCCGCCATCAAACATGGCGCCGATCTGAAGCAGAGTGCCGATGGGTTGACCCCGTGGAATTTTGGTTGCCAGGATGCGCGTGAGCTGATCGCGATAGCGCGAATCAAGATAGTAGCGCATGCGCCAGAGCGCTTTTTGACGGTGATAGCTGAGCGCGAGCAGGAGCCACTTGCGCCAGCCTTCCAGTTCACAGCCTGCGGCACCCAGCAGAAGTCCCTGCCTCTCACATTCTTTGAAGAAATAATAGCTGATGCCTGAGAAACTGCGGCGGTCGAACGGGTCACGACCAACCAAGCCGCTGCCGATCAATCCATAGAAAGCGGATCTGCCTGCGGTGGAGGTGGAAGCGTTGGCCTGGGCTTGGGGCATCTCTGCGCATAGACATGCGGCGGGCTTTATGCAATGCACAAAAATGACAAGCCGCACTTCTGTGGCCGATTCTTTGCTTTACATCCCGCCATGACACATGCTTTTGGGGACACATGCCGATGTCCGAACTCGAAACCCATCTCAAGCCAGGTCCTCTTGCTGCCCCCCGGCTGCTGGTGCTCGTGCTGGTAGTTTCCGCCCT
The DNA here is from genome assembly GCF_057652315.1 of Prosthecobacter sp. Pr1. Taxonomy (NCBI): domain Bacteria; kingdom Pseudomonadati; phylum Verrucomicrobiota; class Verrucomicrobiia; order Verrucomicrobiales; family Verrucomicrobiaceae; genus Prosthecobacter; species Prosthecobacter sp. Pr1. The sequence goes on from NZ_JBYFBS010000012.1 coordinate 47,619, forward strand.
TTTCTCCCTGGCTTTTGCCATTGGGGGCGGCGGGTTCTCCTCGGACTTGGGAGGGGATCCTGATGAGGCGGCGCATGCAGTGACTGCACTGATGCTTCGCGATTACCTGAGCACCGGACTTGGTCATTCGCCGATGGCCTTTGCCAAAGCCTACTATGCAGATTTTCCACGGGTGGCACTGGGACACTATCCACCTTTATACTATGTGGTGACTGCGCCACTGCTTCTGGTTCATAATAGTGTGGGCATGCTGCTGGTTTTTCAGTCGCTGACTCTGTCTTTGCTGGCCGCCCTGACCTACCTGATCGGATGCCGTGTGGTGAGTCCGCTGCCAGCTGCTACCGCGAGCTTGGGCATGCTTTTACTACCACTGGCGCTGAAGCTTACGCTGCATGTCATGTCAGATATTTTGCTGGCGGTGCTGTGCCTTTGGGCGGTGATGCTGTGGGCCTGGTATCTTCGAGCGCCCACGGTGCGCAAAGCACTTGTCTGGGGCTGTGTCGCGGCAGCGGCCATTCTCACGAAAGGATCGGGGATGGGGCTATGCCTACTGCCACCGCTGGGCACGCTTCTGGCCGGGCGCTGGCGGCTGATCTTCACCCAGTCATGGTGGTGTGCAGCTCTGCCTGTGGCGATCCTCGCCGGCCCTTGGATGATCTACTCCACCGGCATTTCCAAAGAAGGCATGACCCTTTTCACCCCGGCGCAGTATTTCGTGCAAGCGGTGCCGTTTTACCTCAAAGGGATGCCTGCGGTGTTTGGCTGGCCCCTGACCCTGCTGACAGTGGCGGGAGTGAGTCACAGCCTCGTGACGGGCTGGCGACAGCGGGCGCTCCCCCCCGTGCAAGCATCGCTCTTTGCGATGTCTGTGGGTATGACGCTGGTGCTGCTGCTCGTTCCCGTGGGTCTGAGCACCCGCTATATGCTCACGCTGGCACCGCCGGTCATGCAGGCTGCAGCATATGGTCTGGCCCTGGTGCCTTGGCCGGTGAAGTTGCAGCGCTGGGGCCCGCCGGTGCTACTGCTTGGCTTTGCACTGCTGCCGCTGCTGAATTCTGACGTCTGGCCGACAAAGTACGTGCATGGTTTTAATACTGCGGTGTCACGCTCCGGCTTGCCCAATCAAGGCGACAGGAAGCAAAACTGGCTCGTGGCCTCCGATCCAAACGGCGAAGGCGCGGTCATTGCAGCGGCAGCTTTTGCATGCCAGCAACGCTCGCCTTCCCTGCTGCGCATCTATCGCGGCAGCAAGGAGTTGTCTTCCAGCGACTGGATGGGTCGCGGATACCAATCAGCTTTTGTGAGTACTGCCCAGTTGCTTGAACAGCTCGACAAGTTGCAGGTTACCCGGGTCTTCGTGGATCTCTCGGTGCCACCTGATAGACAGCAACCTCACGAAAAGCTGTTGCTCACCGCCATGCAATCGGCCGATGATCGCTGGCACCTTGCCTTTGAGCAATCTGTCTTCCGTTGGCCATGGGAAACGGGAGTGCTGTATGTGTTTCAGCGAAATTCCCCGGCCACTGCAAATGTGCAGAAATAATCGACTCAATCCTATGGCGTTGTTTGACTGTAGAGACTCCCGCACGGAAGATATAGCTTACTTTTTCCCGATCACTCTCCCCAAATGAATGTTTCAGTTTTCGGACTCGGCTACGTCGGCGCAGTTACCTCGGCATGCCTGGCAGAGCAAGGACACCGCGTCATCGGGGTGGACCTGCATGCCGCCAAGGTGGAGGCCTTTGGCCTCGGTCAGTCACCCATCGTCGAACCGGAGATCGATGAGCTCCTCAAAAAGGCGACTGTTGAAAATCGGCTGGGAGCCACACTGGATGTCCGTCTGGCCGTTGCGACGACAGATGTCAGCATCGTCTGTGTGGGCACTCCTTCCCTGCCCAACGGCAAACTGAATCTCGACTACGTTCACAAGGTCACCGCTCAGATCGTCGAGGCCATCACGGAGTCGAAGAAGACGCATATTTTACTCTATCGCAGCACGATGCTGCCCGGCAGCACCCGTGCGATCGTCACTGACATGCTGGCAGACCAGGTGGCATCCGGCCAGGTGCGCGTCTATTACTGCCCGGAATTTTTACGGGAAGGCACCGCCGTCCGGGATTTTCGCGAGCCTTCATTGGTGGTCATCGGCACCCACGATGGCACCGCGCCCGTGGATGAGGCTGTGTGCGAAATCATGGGCGGACAGCCATCCATCCTGGCGTGGGAAGGGGCGGAAATGATCAAGTACTCCTGCAACTACTTTCATGCTCTGAAGGTGGGCTTTGCCAATGAGATAGGCCGCTTGTGCAAACACTTGGGCGAGGACGGCACTCGCGTCATGGACGTGCTTTGTGCCGACACGCGGCTGAACATCTCCCGCTATTATATGAAGCCAGGCAACCCCTTCGGTGGTTCCTGCCTGCCAAAGGACGTCTCCGCGCTGAAATCCTTCGCTCGTCAGGAAAACCTCAGCCTGCCCCTTCTGGAAAATACCGCAGCCACAAATGCTGCTCATCAGGATCTCTTCGTGAGCCTGATTGAGGGCAAGGCAAAGCGCCGCATCGGCTTCCTCGGACTCGCATTCAAAGCAAACACGGACGACCTGCGCGGCAGCCCCATGGTGGCGGCGGCTGAGACACTGCTCGGGCGAGGCCATGAACTCAGCATTTACGATCCTCACATCAATCTTTCCCGCCTCATTGGAGCCAACGAGCAGCAAATCCAGGCCCGTATGCCACACCTCGCGCAGCTTTTAAAACAGGATCCCAAGGAGGTGCTGCAATCAAGTGATGTAATAGTGGTTTCCCAGAAAAGCGTACCGTTTGAAATATTGAAGGAATTGGCCCGTCCGGATCAAGTCATAATCGATGTTCATGGCTGGAGGGAATTATCGACCCTTCCCTGGCAGTACGAGGGGATTTGCTGGTGATCTTTTATGCGTGGAGTCCTCTCACGAACTGACCAAATTCCACAGCCTTGGCCTGCCAAGTTTCAGACTCGATGAAGCGCTGAGTTCCCAACACGTCGAATGAGAGTTTCCCTTCAGTGGCTGCGGTCACAGCCTCCACGAATGCCTTTCGGTCCTTGGCGACATGGACAAATGAAGAGAGCCTCTCAGCCTCTGGAAGAGCTGTGGAGATCACGGGACGTGCACATGCCAGATACTCTTTGATCTTGAGCGGGCTGCAACTGCACGCGAGTTCAGTCAGCACAAAAGGTATGATGAACAGATTTGAGGTCTTCAAGCTCTCGGGCAGATCCTCATAGGGTATGGCGGGCTCAACGCGAATGTTAGCCACACCGACGAACTTGTGGAGAGAAACCGTGGCTGGACCGATGAGTCGTATGACCGTCTTGGGCAGCTGGTGGGCGACCTCCAAGATGAGGTCGAGATCAAGCCGCTCATCAATCATTCCAAAATAAACAATCTCAAAATGTCCGGTGGATTGCTGCGGTTGAGAACGGGAAAAATGAACCGAATTCACCCCTTGGTTCAGGGTGTAAAGCGGTTTGCCTGACTGTTGAAATTGAGCGGCCAGAAGATCCGAGACCGCCACGATGGCATCCACACGATCCGTCAACAAGCGTTCCATCTGCGAAATGTGTTGCTGATTCATGCCAGGCCAGAGGGCGTACTGGTCTGCGCAGTAGTAGATGCTTTTTTCTTCACCCAGTCTGCCTACAAAATCTCCCTGTGCCGGCGTGGTAACCACCAGCGTGTGCTTGCTAAAGTGAAGTCTCCTTGTGGCTTTTTCAACACTTCGGCGCACCAGCCAGACATTGAGGTGTCTGATGAACTTAAAACTCGTGAATGGCAAGGTGGGTGGGCAGATGACCGTCAAGCCATTTGGGACTGTGGCAAAACGACGACGTCTTCCAGAGATAAAATCGACGATTTTTTGAACCGAGCGCCTTAAATCGCGCATGGTAAATTGCGGCATGCGCAACCCCACAGTTTCCACCCATAGCACCGGACTGACCCCCAAAAACTCACTGAAGAGGTGCTGACTGGATGAAGGATGCCTGCCCCAGTCAGGTCCGAAAACCACCCATTGGAAATCCGAAAGAGGATTGTGACTGGTTTTGGATTCGTCTGACATCTAGGGAATCTAATTTATGATCTTCCGGCTAAAGAGTGTCAACCACTGGTTGGGCAGGCACTTCAAAATGATGATCGCCACGGCCTTGAAGAAAAGCCAGCCACAATCCACCGCCCCCAGCAAACCGAAGTGAACTATTTTGAAGCGCACGAGGCCTGGCGCATACCACCAAACTTTCGGGCTTCCAAAACCCCGCACGATGGCCGGCCATGAAAGACGAGCGTCCGCCCAAGACCAATAGCTCGCTGTATCGTTGCGGTCAGCCACGCCTGCAGCCGAAGGGACCAGAAGAACAGGAATACCAGCCCGGTGGGCACGCAGCGTGAAATCGACATCAGCAAAGTTATGTTTGATCCACCGTCCCTCAGGGAGCCCAATTCGAGCACAGACCGATGCAGGAATGGCCACCATATTGCCATGCAACCATTCCACTGGCATTGGAGGTTCTGTCGAATTTGGGGAAGTAGCCGCATATCTTGGCCAGCGCTTCTCCATGATCCCCCCTGAATAAACAAAGCCTCCATCTGGAGTCCTGCAGATCCCGCCGCAAACAGCCTTTCTCTCCACCGCCAGCTGCACCAGTCGCTCCAAGCTGCCGTGCCCCGGAAGGCTGTCGTCATTCAGCCAGCACACGCACTCAGCCCCAGCGGAAAGAGCCGTCTGCATGCCGAGCCGGATGGCACCGGCCCACCACAGGCTGCCGTCACCATTCACGGTGTGAACCCATGGAAAGTCCTCTCTGAGCATTTCGGGAGTTCCATCCATGCTTCCATCATCAATGACCAGCACCCTGGCCCAGGCACGAATACCAAGCGCCTCCAGATGTGCCAGACAACGCTTCGTGATAACCCGCCGGTTGTGGACGGGCACAAGGATCCAAACCATGTGCTGCACATTTGCAATGAGAGGAGGAGCCAGCATCAGGCCCAAATACGAGCTTGCCTGTCTGGCCGCAAGCAAGGATTGATAAAGCGGCCATGACTCTTCTTGAACGCGCGATTCATCGTCTCCTCCCCCGAGCAGGCAAAGCGATGCGAGTGCTGCAAACACTGATGGTCCGGCGTGCTCATTGGCAAAGCATCAAGACGGGATTACCAGTGGATGCGCAGGGCCGCCCGATACCTTGGATCACTTATCCGGCTCTTGATTACCTCAGTCAGCTGGACTTCTCACAGTCCAGCGTACTCGAATACGGCGGCGGACAAAGCTCTCTTTGGTGGGCGGAAAGAGCCGAATCCGTCACCACCGTCGAAGGGGAGGGCGAATGGGCCGCGACTTTAAGACGGTGTGCTCCAGCCAACCTGACCGTCATTGGTCCTGTAGAGGCGCCTGCCTACGCGCAGGCTCCATTGGGCAGTGGGCAAACCTATCACGTGATCATCATCGACGGTCTGATGCGCTTTGACAGTGCCAAGGCATCGCTGCCCTTTCTCGCGCCAGGAGGGTTTCTCCTTCTGGACAATGCCGACTGGCATCCACACGTTTGCGCCTGGCTGCGTGCCCAAGGCTTGGTGGAGATCGACTTTCATGGCTTTGGGCCAGTAAACGACTACACCTGGTGCACTTCACTTTTCATGCGCGCTCACAGTATTTTGCCCCACTCGGGAGGAAAATGGCCGACAGCTGTCTATGGTTCCTTGGAGCAAGAATGTTGAAAATGAACAGCCTTCCCTACAAACCCATTTCATCCAGACGGGATCGCCTGCTGAATATGCTGAGGCCTGCTTTTGAATTCCTGGGCATTTCTTGCCTGTCACGTCCCTCTTTGAACGGGCTCGACACCGCGCTCGAGCGGCTGCTGCCGCAACGTGACGGCTGGTTCGTAGAGGCAGGTGCTTATGATGGTTTTCAGCAGAGCAACAGCTACTACTTCGCACGAATGAAGGGCTGGCGCGGTGTTCTGATTGAACCCCTCCCACAACTCGCAGCAATATGCCGGCAAAAGCGTCCAGAATCACTCGTGGTATCTTGTGCGTTGGGAGCTCCAGAGTCGGAAGGTCACAGCCTGCAGTTGAGACACGCCGGCCTGATGACCATGGCATGCGGAGTGTTGGGGGATGATGAAAAAGAGCGGCAGCGTGCAGCAGAGGGGCTTGCCGTGCAGGGGTTGCCGACAAGCGAGCAACTGGTCACCGCGGTCATCAAAACATTGACCTCCGTACTCGAGATGACAGGAACTCCGCCAGATTTCGATCTCCTCAGCCTTGATGTGGAAGGCTCAGAAGTGGACGTATTGCGCGGTTTGGATTTCAAACGCTTCCGCCCCAAAGCCATCTGCATTGAAGTTCGCCATGAAAACCTGGCCGCAGTTCAATGTCTTCTCCAAAACCATTATGAAAAGCCGATCCACCTCACTTCCAACGAGAGTTATGCCGACTGCTTCTTCAAGCTTGTCCAGAACGTCCCTGATCGGTAGAAGATTTTATTCAATATGATGAATGTAGCGGACATCCTCTGTCCAGTTTCGCAAACTCCGATGGAGTTCGCCTTTCGGGAAACCGTGCTTGGCCGACTCAACGTGAGTTATTATTCGTGCCCTGTCTGCGGCCTGCTTCAAACGGAAGCACCCTACTGGCTGGAAGAAGCCTATCGGGAACCCATCTCCTCTGGAGACACCGGTCTGGTGGCTCGCAACATCGAGAACAGACAGTTTTTGCAAACATTTCTGCCCCTTACCTTTTCTGGCAATGCGCGTTATGTGGATCTGGCAGGTGGATACGGCCTTCTGACACGCCTGTTGAGGGACAAGGGGTTTGACTGCTTTACCACCGACCCCTATTGCCCAAACCTCTTCGCAAGCACTTTCGAGCCACCTTCCTCATGCAATGCAGATGCGCTATTTGCATTCGAAGTTCTTGAGCACATTTACAATCCGCTGGAGTTCATTGAACAGCAGTTCGAGAAGTACAACTGCCGCACCTTGGTCTTTTCAACCCTCACATTCCAAGCCACTTATCCATCCAAAGACTGGTGGTACTATGCATTCGACGCAGGCCAGCACATCACTTTTTACGAGCGTCGTTCCTTGGAGTTTCTGGCGGCACGTCTTCACTGTCGCTACTATCAGGTCAATCCCGGGCTGCATGTCTTTAGCGACGCCCATTTTTCTCCGACCACCCGGCTTATCCTGAAGAACAAGTGGGCTCGCAAACTGCTTTCCATTTATGCACGAGTCAAAATGAGAGGACGCAGCCTTACCTGGAGTGATCATCTCACCTCTAAAGAGCCTCGCACACCATGACTGCGGATAGAGATCGCGCAATCTCAGCAGGAGCAATCTGTGTGATACAGTATGGTTCGGGCTGTGTGCAGTTCCACCGGCATTGGTAGCAATCCATGGCATGGTTCAGCCATGTTTGGCGTTCACTTTTGCTCCATGGCGCAAACATTCCAAAATGCCCTCCGCCAAGGATAAACACGCCCGGCTTATCAAGAGTCGTCGCGATGTGGGACGGCGCAGAATCTGGTGCGAGGACGATCCGTGCACGGGCAATGAGATTGATCAGAGTTTCTAAATCGTTTGGAAGAAGCCATTGGACCCCAGGTATCCGCCTGTTTTGCAATGCAACTTCCCAATGCTTCTGGTCCGAACCGGGCGGCAAACAAACTTGCACTGGCATGCTGGGCCACTGTTGCAGGAACAACTGAATGGATTCTGCCAAGAGATCTGCCGGATACTGGCGGATCGGGTCCCCTGCCACCGGGCATACAAGGAGCGAGTCTCCGTCCACGACCTTGACATGCCTTAACTTGGGCATCATCTCATCGATAACTACACTGGAGGCCAGGACACTCTCGACAACACGACGATGCGCCTCCAATTCCAAACAAGCATCTGGCGATTTGGCCGGATAAGAACTCATCAGACATCTCGGGAATGACAAACTCGTGCGCTCCATGTTTCCCTCCCATCTGGAGGCATGGCATTGATCGGCATTGATCATCATGGCGATTGCATGCAAATAGTCCGAGTGCTGGTGACGCAAGCACACGAGATGCTCAGCTTCAATGGCACGAAGTGAACAAGCATACCGCACGATCCGGCTCAAGAAGTCCGGCCAAAACCGTTCACAAAAAGCCGGCATCAACAACAGTTTTACTGCTGGAAACTCCATGCGGTAAAGGGGGGCTGCCATGCTGGACACGATCAAAAGAGTCTCATCCTCCCGAAAGACGGACAGAAGTTTTCTCACCGCACCCAGCGACAACACAGCATCGCCAATCCTGTCCAGTTTAAGAATGGCAAGACGATAGAAAACAGGACGGCGAGGACGCACCAAAATCTTCACCGTGGTGACTGCCAGCCGATAGGCCAGCGCCCTCGCTTTCAGAAGCACCTCGCTCATCGCATCATTCTCCTCAATAGGCGAACTATCTTCCGACCAAGTCGAATGAGCAAGGCTGGGCGGCGGCAATAATGATTAAAATAGCTCCTGTCAGCCTGATCGTAGGTTGCCAGGTGGCAAGGATGCCGGAGAGGAAAATCGATCGGGCTAGTTTTCATGCAAGCGCGTGCGTCGTGAACATCATGTGTATGCGTTGCTCCGAGCCCCCATCCGAGATTGGAAACCAGATTGACTGATGGAATTAGACAAATCCCATTGCAATTCTGCTGGGCAAATTCCCATGCAATATCCCAGGTATCTATGGCACCCGTAGCAGCACCGTCATACAGCTCTTTTCTCCACGCAGCCTCCCCTTGGAACTTACATGCTGCCTCCAAACGTGCGTTTGAACCCTGCTCCATCCACCGTTGCAGTGTCACGTCGTACTGCTTCCATGCCCTGCGCCAGCTTGCCCACCCCCATATTGTGGCGAAACGCGAACTATAATAGCTGCTGCCATCCTGCGCGGCATGACCGCTGAGATTGCTGCCGCAGATCTGCATCACCCTTTCTTCATCCTGATAGTGCGCCAGCAGTTCCGTGCAGAAACAAAAAAAGGAAGGCTCCGGCAGACAGTCGTCCTCCAGCACAATCACACGCTCATGTTCGGCAAATGCCCAGTCGAGGGCTTGCGAGACGGCATTTCTACAGCCTAAGCGTGCAGCTGAGAACCGGGTTTGAACATTGCAGGGCCAGTCGATCCCCTCTTTCACCAGCCTTCTCGTCTCTTGGCAAAGTGCATCGTCTTCCGGCCCATCAGCAGCCACCAAAAGGTGCTCAGGCCTCGCCTGCCGAATAGCCGCAAAGCTTCTGGCGGTGAGTTGAGGACGTCGATGAATCAAAAATAAGACAGGTGTCGGGCAACCGTGAGGTTCGGATTCCATGCAGGAGTAGCGATTTTCTGTTCCTGAACTGCAAGGAAGAGCAGATCGTACGATCAGTTACTCGGAGAACACCTTTGTGCAACGAGAAGGCTTTGTTTCATCCAAATGCCAAACCTGGGGATGCCTGCTCAAATCCATCCGCGCCAAAGGTACACGTAATGGCCGATGATCTCGTGCATCCAGAAAGCAAAAATCTCAAACCCATGATAGCTGGGCCAATGCAACCAGTGAAGATCACCCAGATGATTGAGGCTGCTGAGGTAGTTGCAGGGGACTGGAATCACCAGAACGCCGGCCTTACTGAAGGTGGCCACAGCACGCGGCATATGGCTCGCGCTGGTGACGAGCAGAAGCCGCTTCAAACCACTCTGCTTCATCAGCGCCGCGACCTTCAAAGCCTCATCATGCGTGTCACTGCATGCTCCGATGCTGTGTAATTGGATTTTGAGATGGACGTGAACCGCGAGGTAGTCACGAACTGCATCCGCCTCAGAAAACATCCGCCCCTCATGCGGATATCCGCCACCTCCCAATATCAGCAATGGAGCCTTCCCTGCGGCCGCCAGTGTGAGTGCTGTGCTCAGGCGGTCAGCTCCAATTTTCAGATGAAATCCCATGGGCTCTGACAATGAGGGCTCAACGCCACCACCAAGACAAAGAATCGCATCCGCCGCCGGGAGTTGCTTCAATTGAACCTTGGGAATTTGATCCTCAAGATTTGCCAGGAGAATGGATGCTATTGGCGTGCAGGAGACGACCGTGAGCAACAACCAAGATAAAGCAGGCATCCACAAGCTGGTGCAACGACGGTTCCAAAACAGCCGCAGCAGCCAAAGCCCTAGCAGAAGCCAGATTAAACATAAGGGCTGAGTGAAATGCAGGGCGGTTTTCAAAAACGTGTTCACCCACAAGAGTAGAATAGCCAAGGTTTACTCTGCAACCACTGCGGTAAATAAATGCCTCTGCTTTCGCCATGGAAACCGCCCTTGATTATCCCGCTCAAATCTTTTCGTTGCTTCGGCATCATGGCAATTGCCAGACTTTTTCTCCGCGGTAATCTGATCACTACATCTCATTTGAAATCACCCGGTTTGAAGCGTTTATCTCTGCCTTCTTTGGTTCGGTCATCCATTTTGGTCGGTTTGGGCGTCGCTTTTATGCTGCCATTACCAGAGGGCTGGAATGCAGGCTGGCGAGCTGAGTTCCTCAACCGCATGCATGTACCCATGATGGGAGTCTGCTGTGTGGCGCTGGAGGTCTTGTGCAGATCCATTATCCGCAAGAACAAGCGCCGCCTGTTATCGGCTGCCCTGTCCGCATCTCTTCTGGCCGCCTTGGTGGAAATCGTCCAACCTTGGTTTCACCGCACCGCAGACATGGGGGATTTCATGTGGGGCATGGCAGGGATTGGCGCCGCCACCCTCTGGAACAGTGCCGTCATGTTTCATTCAATGTGGCTGCGAGTAATCGTGCGCGTTCTGGCCATGGTTGGCCTTCTATCACCGCCTTTGGGATGGACAGCGAAGGTCATGATGGCAAGACAGTCTGCTGAGAGATGGTTTCCTGTGCTGACTAATTTCACCGAAGAATTAGGAGGCTTTTTTTGGTCATTAGAACCCGCGGGGGATGTCTACAGCCAGCAAATCAAGCAACATGGCCAAATGATCCTGGAACGCACCGGTCAAAAAGCGGCCAGCGCGCATCTAGATACCCTCGATCGTGATTGGACGTCCTTTGATCGCTTGGAGATTGACGGAACGTTGGAAGCTTCGGCGGCAGTCGAAGTGGGATTGCGGCTCGACTTAAACAGTGCAGCAGGGCCACGCCTTCGGGCCGGAGCGTGGATGAAGCCGGGCCGACACCAAATTCAAATCCAATGGCCAAGCTCCAATCTGCCCCAGCATGTACACCAGTTGGTCCTCTTTCTGGCGGCAGGAGAGCCTACGGCCTCCCTGCAAATCCACCAGCTTCGCTTGGTGCCGCGTGAGGACCTGACCGAGAAGCTCAATCAAGGAGCAAGCCGTCAATAAATCAGCCTGGCATGTAATGATTCCCCGCATCTGCGGGGAATGACTGCCCGGCATGAACTGCGATATTTGCGAAACCCCGTTTCTCTTCGCATGTACATCATTCGCAATAAAGACATTGAAGATGACCCCGCCGCCAAACACGGAATTGATTTTCGTGCAGGCAATGCTGCATTTTTGAAATCCATCTCAGTGCCAGTTTCATATCGATCCGATGACACACCACTCACTGTTAGTCTGACCGAATTGCAAGCATCCTGGGCTGGATCTGATGCCTTCGAAGTGCGCTGGACATCACTCGCGGCATGAACAGGGCAAGTTCCAGCTCTTTGGACTACGGACATGTCAGCATGCGGGACTTCGCCCGGGTGTTCCCGTTCTACTTTGCCTGGGATGCCAATGACATCATCACAGAGTCCGGTTCCTCTCTGCTAAAAATCTGCCCGCAGGCAGTGCCCGGAGCCCGGTTGCAGGATGTCTTCCATTCACAAAGTCCCGAAGGGGAATTTTGTGACGCCCATGCGCGTGCCAATCCGGAACGCCTCTTTCTACTCGAAGACCGGAGACAAAGAGTGATCCTGCGTGGCCAGGTCATGCTCCTCGATCGTCCTCGGCGCGGCATCATGCTTGCCTCGCCCTGGCTTACGGAGCCGGACCAGGCCCATCAGATGGGCCTGACGACCCAGGACTTTGCCGTGCATGACCAGACTCTGGATCTGCTGCAGGTGCTGCAGATGCAGCGCAAAGTGACCACGGATTTGCAGCGTCTGGCCAGCCAGCTCACAGAGCAGCGCATCCAAATGCGCGAACAGGAGGAACAATCCCACAAGCTGGCACTTGTCGCGGCAAGAACAGACAACGCAGTGATCGTCACGGATGCAGCGGGGCACATCGAGTGGGTGAATGAAGGCTTTACCCGGATGACCGGCTGGCAGTTGGAGGAAGTTATTGGACGTCAGCCCGGAGACTTTTTGCGCTGTCCTGAGGCAGACCCTGGTGCGGACAACTTCATGAACCAATGCCTGCAGCAGCAGCGCGGGTTTCGCGTCGAGATGCTCAATTATCACCGCTCCGGCAGCAAATACTGGTCTTCGATCGAAATCCAGCCGATTCGCAACGAAGCAGGCGAAGTGGTCAACTTCATGTCCATCGAAAGCGATGTCACCCAGCGTCGGCAGGCAGATCAGCGTCGTGCGTTGCAGTTCTCCACCAGTCGCGCACTGGCCGAGGCTGATTCGATTCGCCAGGCTGCGGCAAAGGTCATTCAGCTTATCTGCAACCAGCTCGGCTGGATCGCAGGATCACTATGGATGCTGGATGCTGATCAGCAGAATCTGCATCTCGCGGAAATCTGGCATTCACCGCTCAAGGACATCACCCCCTTTGTGGAGCTTTCACTGTCTTTGACCTTTAAAGCCGGCCACGGATTGCCGGGTATCGTTCTGCATAGTGGAGAGCCGCAGTGGATACGGGACGTGGCGGAACACGCCGAGTGCCCGCGCTCAGGCATGGCCAAGAAGTGCCATTTGCACGGTGCCATCGCGTTCCCCATCGTGGCTCAGGGAGACATTCTCGGAGTCCTTGAATTGTTCAGCTGTGACGCACACGCCCCGGAGGAATCTTTGCTGGAGGCATTCTCAGGCATCGGCAACCAGTTGGGCCAGTTCATCGTGCGCAAGTGCGTGGAGCAAAACTTGGTGAGTGCCAAGGAGGCTGCAGAAAGTGCCAATCGCGCCAAGAGCGAGTTCCTGGCCACCATGAGCCACGAAATCCGAACCCCGATGAACGGCATCATAGGCATGTCCTCCCTGTTGCTCGATACGCAATTGGATTCCAGGCAGCATGAAATGGTGGATGCGGTGCGCCAAAGCGGTGAAGCACTCATGACCATTATCGAAGACATCCTCGATTTTTCCAAAATCGAGGCGCGCAGACTGGACCTCGTCGATGAAATCTGCCGCTTGGATTCCATCGTCGATGGTGTCGTGGGCCTGCTGCAGCACAAAGCCATCTCACGCGGTGTCGAACTGAAAGTGGAGATCGATCCCAATGTGCCTCTCGCCCTCAGAGGTGATCCTGGCCGTCTTCGTCAGATTCTGATGAATCTCGTCGGCAACGGCATCAAATTCACTGATCGCGGCAGCATATGCATTCATGTCAGCCGCGTGACCATTCCAGAAGGCGAACCAGAGCAAATCGAGATCAGTGTGATCGACAGCGGCATCGGCATGAATGAGGAGCAGCAACGCAAGCTGTTTCAGGCATTCTCACAAGTGGACAGCTCCACCACCCGACGCTTCGGCGGCACGGGTCTCGGCCTTGCCATCAGCAAACGCCTCGTGGAACTGATGGGAGGCTCCATCGGCGTGGTCAGCACGCCGGGTCTCGGCTCGCGCTTCTGGTTCAGGCTGCCTGTGCGTGAAGACTCCGAGGCTGAAAAGCAGGCCGAAAATGAACTCAACGCAAAATCTCAAGAAGAGTCGCTCCATCCACCTTGCGCGTTCAAACCACGTCTGCTGGTCGTCGAAGATAATGAAGTCAATCTGCGCATGGCCATCATGATGCTGGAAAAGCACGGCTTCAGCGCCGACGTGGCCCGTGATGGAGAGCAGGCCGTCGATCAATTTGCCGCGCGTGCTTATGACGCCATCCTGATGGACTGCCACATGCCACACATGGACGGCCACGAGGCCACACGTGCCATTCGTGAAATCGAAGCCAGCACACACTGGCAGCGCCCGCGCTGCCGCATCATCGCCATGACGGCGAACGTCATGGATGGCGAGCGTGAGCGCTGCTTCGAAGCAGGCATGGATGACTACATTTCCAAACCGTTGCGAGCCAAGGCGCTCATCGAGGCTCTCTCACGGATTCATGTTCTCGAGCCTGCCAAAGAGCCGGAGAACATCAGCGGCTGGACCGAAGAAGAAGTCAGCACCGCCAAAGATGCCGTCAAACTGCTGGCGGATGAATTGAGCGTCGAAGACACAGCAGAATTGATCGAGAACTGGCTCAAAGACACGCCGGAACGCATCACGGACCTTGAAAAACTCGCGGCGGGTCAGGATCAGCCCGCGCTTCAGCGCACCGCACATTCATTGAAAGGCAGCAGTTCGCTGTTCGGCCTCACTCACATTCATTCCCTGTGCCGCGATCTCGAGCACCTCGCTGAATCTAACAGTCGTGCCGACCAGCCATTTCTAGTAGCGCAGATCAGGCGTGGTTTTGCCACGGCCGAACCCTCCTTGCGTGAAGAATTGACTCATCTCCGCACCACCACCATCACCTCATGAAAATCCTATATGTCCACGAACGGTTTGGTGCCCTGGCAGGCGCTGAGGCAAACGCCTTCATCACCGCTCAAGAACTCAGCGCGCGAGGCCATCACACTGGCATTTTGCACGGCCCAGGCACTGGCAAAAACGAAGACGGCTGGAGCCGCGTGTTCGACGAACGCTTTGCTCTGTCAGGCGACACCGCCGACCAGACTCGTGCTGCCCTCGCAGCGTTTCGGCCTGACGCGGTCTATGTACACAAAATGGCAGATCTCGAAGTGATTCAGACCCTGGTGGACAGCGGACTGCCTCTCGTTCGCATGGTGCATGATCACGACATCTACTGCATGCGCAGCTACAAGTATCATTACTTCTCCCGCAAAATCTGTACTCGTGCAGCCTCCCTCTACTGCGTGTTTGGCTGTGGCGCTTGTATCGTTAAAAACAACAGCGGCGGATTCCCGCTCAAATGGGTCAGCTACCATGCCAAGCAGCGCGAAATCGCTCTCAACCGTCGCTTTCACCGCATGGCGGTGGTCACGGAATACATGCGTGATGAACTGCTTCACAACGGCTTCGACGCCGAACGCATTGAAATCCATGCCCCGGTACCTCGCATGGGCGACCCCAACTTGCGCAGCACCTTCAGCGACCGCAATCTCATTCTCTACGCCGGCCAGATCATTCGTGGCAAAGGGGTGGACGTGCTGCTGGAATCCCTCGCCAGGGTAAAGTCCAAGTTTGAATGCATTATTCTAGGCGATGGCAATCACAAGGCCTACTGCGAGGAGCTGAGCCGGAAACTTGGCCTTGAAGACCGTGTTCATTTCAAAGGTTTCATTCCGCAGGAGGAACTCAAGGCCTACTACCGCGAATGCAGCGTCGTCGCACTCAGCAGTGTTTGGCCGGAGCCGATCGCCACCATCGGCCTCGAAGTCATGCGTTACGCGCTGCCAGTCGTGGCGTTTGACGCCGGTGGCATCAAGGACTGGCTCAAAGACGGATTCAACGGCCATCTCGTTCCATGGATGAATCGTGATGCATTTGCCGCCGGCCTCGATGACCTGCTGCAAAACAAAGCGCGGGCAAAGCAGCTCGGTGAAAACGGCCTCCGGCTTGTCAGCGCACGCTACGATTTCCCCGCTTACATCGCTGGTCTTGAGACGATGTTTGAACGTGCCATCGGCGAATCCAGCCGGTGCTCACCTCACAGTCCCCCACTTGAGGGGGGTTACAGTTCAAAGCCCGCCATTACAGTTCCTGCGTAATGAAAAAAACGTCCGTTTCCGATGAACCCCAAGTGCGGCGCATCCTCAAGGCCCAGAGCCGGCTGGGGCGCCTGAGAATGCGCTTTGCCATGCGTTTCAAACGCTGCATGTGGCTCGCTGTCGTGAACGGCACACACGCCGTCAAACGACTGTTCGATATCTTGATCAGCATCATCGCATTGATCCTTGCCGCACCGCTGATGACCGTCATCGCCCTTCTGATCCGCAGGGACGGAGGTCCCGTTTTTTTCAAACAGCGGCGCATCGGATTCAATGGCCGTGACTTCGAAATGCTGAAGTTCCGTTCCATGTGCATTGATGCAGAAGCCAGGCTGAACCAGCTCCTTGCCCAAAACGAAAAATCTCAAGGCGTCACCTTCAAGATGAAGAACGACCCGCGCGTCACGCCCATCGGACGCTTCATTCGCAAAGCGTCCATCGACGAACTGCCTCAGTTCCTCAATGTGCTCAGGGGAGACATGTCCATCGTCGGTCCGCGTCCCTGCCTGCCACGTGAGGCGGCGCTCTATTCCAGCGCCGACCGCCGCCGTCTCCATGCCAAGCCAGGCATCACCTGCCTGTGGCAGGTCGGTGAGCGTGAAGGCCGCTTCTGGGAAATCGGCGACCGTAACAACATCGACTTCGGCGAGCAGGTCTCCCTCGATGTGCGCTACATCGAAAGCCACTCCTTCCTCCGGGATCTCTGGATCCTGCTCAAAACCATTCCAGCCATCGTGTTGGGCAAAGGCATGTAACCATGGACGTTTTTATCATCTGCCCGGATTATCGTAAATGCGCCGGGTTTGCCCGTCGCATTCGTCCTCTCGCTCTCTGGCCCGTTTTGGGCCGCACTTTGCTGGATCTCTGGCTGGAGCATCTCGCCGCAGCAGGAGTCAAGCACGCCACCATTCTGGCAGCCGACCGGCCGCAGGAGATTCGGCATGCCGTGGATCAAGGGGGACGCTGGGGGTTGTC
The DNA here is from genome assembly GCF_057652315.1 of Prosthecobacter sp. Pr1. Taxonomy (NCBI): domain Bacteria; kingdom Pseudomonadati; phylum Verrucomicrobiota; class Verrucomicrobiia; order Verrucomicrobiales; family Verrucomicrobiaceae; genus Prosthecobacter; species Prosthecobacter sp. Pr1. Next base: position 64,533 of record NZ_JBYFBS010000012.1, read on the forward strand.
CATCACCGTTCTGTCTGTCAAACGCGAGCCCAGCATTGAAGAAACACGGTTGCGTTTCACAGGCAAAGACTCATTGGGAACAGCTCCCAACATCATCACGCTGGACACCCTGCCGTCGATGCCGCACAAGCCGCTGTGGGAAAGCTCCGCCGCTTTGTTCGAAATCATGCTGGGCAATCTGCGTGGCACCCCGCCCGAATCACACCTGACCATGCGCGAGATCGCTCCAGAGGTGCATGTCAGCACACGGGCGCGAATTGCAGCCACGGCAAAAATCGAAGGCCCGGTCTGGATCGGCCCTCAGGTCATCGTCGGAGACAATGCACAGATTCTCGCGGGCACGGTCATCGAAGAAGCCGCTTACATTGACCGCCACGCCATCATCAGTGAGAGCTGGGTAGGACCGAACACTTATGTCGGCGCCCTGACCAATGTACAAAACTCCTTTGCTTGGGGTGGCGGCATCGAAAACTGGAGCAAGGGCTCGTTCTTGGAGGTGACGGATGACTTTCTGCTCGCCAACCTCAGTCATCAGCCTTTTGGCGGTGTTCGCAGCGGCTGGCTTACCCGCATTGCCGGGCTCCTGCTGATGCTGCTGACTTCTCCGCTGGCTCTGCTGTATGCACTTTGGACCCGCATTGTGAAATGGCAGTCGGCCTTGGAGAGCCGGCAGGTCGTGCTGCCTCCACCAAACAAGCAGGACCGCTTCAGCCCCAGCACACGGTTATACTCCCTTACTTCTGCACCTGGTCTGTTTTCCCGCTGGCCTGAACTGTGGTCCGTCTGGCGCGGCGACATGCATCTCGTGGGCAACCGTCCCCTCTCCCAGGCACGCGCGTCGCTGCTGACCAACGAATTTGAACGCATGTGGTTCGACGCGCCCGCAGGCATCTTCTCCTACGCCGACATCATGAACGACGGCATGCACAGCACTGACAACGACACCGCGCACAGCGCATGCTACGCCATTCATCGCAGCCTGCGGTTGAACATCCGCATTCTGATGCACTGCCTGCCACGCTTTTTATTGCCTCTCTCCCGCAAGGACCACGGCATTCCCACCAACAGCTCAACCCAAACCTGCACCTAATCCATGACCCTCACCGCATCCGCCCAGATCACCGCCCCTGCCGAACTCTGCGCCGCTACCGCGCGCATCTGGCGCGACCGCCTTGACCTTGAAATCAAACCCGCGCATGAAGAAGTCTGCATTGATTTGTCCAAGACACGGTTCATCGACAGCTCAGGCCTCGGCGTGCTGCTGACATTGAACAAAAACCTCCGCGCCCGTGGAGCCAGTTTGAAACTGATCAATCCTTCATCCGCCGTCTGCCAGTTGATCGAGCTGACAAGACTTCATCGCGTTTTCGAAATGATCCACGATTGATCGCTCATGTCGGTTCCTCAGCAGCAATTCGATGGCTTTCGGCTCGATTTTCCAGCAACCCTGGATGATGCGCGCAATGCAGTTCGTTCTGTCATCGAATGGCTGGCAGATCAGCAGATCCGGCAGGACGAGTGCCAGCAATGGGAGCTGGTGCTGGCAGAAGCAGCGAACAATGCAGTAAATTACGCCACCCCCGAACAGTCTCTGCTCACGGTCCGCATCGAGGCAGCGCTGTCCGCGCACGACATCGAAGTACGCATCACCGATCACACCAGCGGCTTTGACTGGCCTGACCATGTGGAGCTGCCTGAAGACGATGAGTGCGATCATGGACGCGGCCTCTTCATCATCAGTTCTCTCACCGATCACGTGTCTTACCTTCGTGGCAAGGGGCACAACGTGCTCTGCCTGAAGTCGCAGCGCAAATCCATCCCAAAGCCCCAGGAGGACACCGAGGCAACTCTCGAACTCATGACCGCCGAGGTCGCCTCATGTTACGAAACGCTTGCCAACATCTTCCGGCTCATCGCCGATGCAGGCAATGATGTGGAACCCGTCGCACTCGCTTCGCGCTGGCTTGAAGAACTGCGTGAACTTGCAGGCGCAGATTTTTTGGTGCTGCGCATGGCAGGCACCGAAGCTTGCAGGCTTCCCATCGTGGGCGGTGTGCCATCAGCCATCGCCTGGGAGCCTCTGCTGGAACTTCGCAACAACGATGCCGTTGAAACCCGTGCTGCCGTCACACGTCAGGATCAATGGTTTGACGAAAGCACCACCTTTGCCACCGCAGATCCGTTGCAAAAGGCAGGCGAACATATCAGCGGACTTTCGCATCCGCTCGAAAGCGGTGGAGATCTTGCCGGCGTGCTGACTGTGGGTGTTTTCAAACCCCGCTGGGAACCATCTGCACGTGAATTGAATGTGGTGCGCAGCCTTGGCGATTTTCTTGGTGCTCTGCTGCACGGCTTGCACCGGCGGGATGAAGCCAATCAGTCCCGCCTCATGAAGCGTGAGCTGCAGATCGCCGCGGACATTCAGCGCTCCCTGCTTCCGGCTGAGCTGCCGCAGACACCTTTCGTCCACTGTGCGGCCCACCTGGCCACCGTGGGGGAAGTGGGTGGAGACTATCTGGATGCCATCCTCCTGCCTGACGGCAGCCTTTTGTTTGTCGTGGCTGATGTCATGGGCAAAGGCGTCCCTGCCGCATTGTTTGCCACCGCCTTTCACAGCCTGCTGCATTCTCATCTCGATCTGGCTTCGCAGCCATCACGTCTCATGCGACGCCTGAACAAGGCGATGTTTGCCGAGCTGGATCGGGCGGACATGTTCATTACGGCACAGCTCGTTCATATCAGCGCAGACGGCCTCACGCTGCAGGTCTGTGGTGCCGGACATGCTCCGCTTCTCCTCAGTGGTGGCAGTCAAATTCAAGAGGTCTGCGCCGACGGCCCACCGCTCGGTGTCACTGCTGATGCCGACTACCAGGATTTCTCTGTCAGCCTCGCCTCATACACCCATGTGCTCCTGCACACGGATGGCTTGAGTGACGTGGTTTCCGGTGGCGGCATTCTAAGTCGTGATGAACTCCACACCTGGCTTCGGGGCGTGGCAGCGGCGGCCTCAGATGCCGGCACTTCACGCGACAGCCTGCACCGTCTGCACCGCAGTGCGGTCGATGCCGCAAGCCAGCAGGACGATGCCACCTTTATGATTATCACCCGTGGTGCGCAGACGCTCACCGCCAACACCCAAAACTCACTGTCTCATGCCAAAGGATAGACCCATACTCGTCGTCGATGACGAGCCACACATGCGCCGGGTGGCCGAACTCAGCATGAAGCCGCTCGGTCACCCCATCCTGCTTGCTGGAGACGGGCAGGAAGCTGTGAAACTGGCAAAGAGCCAGCATCCCTGCGTCATTCTGCTTGATCACATCATGCCGGTGATGGACGGCAAGGCCGCCCTGCAGGAGTTGAAGTCCGATCCCTCGACACGCGACATTCCCGTCATCATTCTCAGCTCCAGGGGTCAGCTTGCAGTGGGCCAGTACCAGGGATTTGAGACCGCCACGATGTTTGTCTCCAAGCCTTTCAGCCCCGCCCTGCTCCGCCGTGAAGTCGAGCGGTTGATCTTAGCCTCCGAGCCTCTGGAACCTTAACTTGCCACCGTATGAAACAACGCCTGGATCTTTTCATCATGATCGACGCCTGCGGGTGGGAGATCATCAAGGACCGCCCTCAGTTTCTCCGCACACTGGCGCCGCATCGTCGCAAACTCGAAAGCGTCTTCGGTTACAGCAGCACCTGCGTTCCTAGCATTCTCAGCGGTCACTGGCCAGATGAGCATCACAACTGGTGCTACTTCATCCATGATCCAAAGAACTCCCCCTTCCGCAGTCTGAGCTGGTTGCGCTGGCTCCCCAAAGCGCTGACCAGCCGCCGCATCGTTCGGCGTTATCTCACCAAGATTGTAAAATCGACGCTTGGGTTCAAAGGCTACTTCGATCTCTACAACATTCCCTTCCATCTCATCCACCTGTTTGACTTCACCGAGAAGAAAAGCCCGCTGCAGCCACGCGGCATGAACCGCGGCCCCAATGTGTTTGATCTCCTGGTGGAAAAAGGCGTGCCTTATTTTGTCACCGAGCCCAATTTAAGCGAAGAAACCAATCGTGATTGCTTGATTGCCGACATCGAAGACGAACGCATAGACTTCGCCTTTCAGTACTGGGCCGGGTTGGATGGCCTGCTGCATCGTGTGGGCAATCAATCGCCGGAGATTGACACCAAACTTGCTGAGTACGAAGCCTGGATCACCCAGACCATGGCGGTGGCTCAAAAGCACTACCGTGAGGTCAATCTTCACGTCTTCAGCGACCACGGCATGGCAAACTGCGATCAGCATCTGGATCTCCGCAGTAAAATCGACGCGCTGGGTCTGCGCATCGGCACCGACTACAATGTGGTCTATGACAGCACGATGGCCCGCTTCTGGTTTTTCAGCGACGTGGCACGCCAGAAGATCCACCTCGTTTTGCAAGGCGTTCCGGAAGGCCGCATCATGCCAGATGAAGAGCTGAAGCGTTTCCGCGCTCACTTTGCAGACGGACGTTTTGGGGAACTCATCTTCCTCGTCCAGGAGGGCGTGCTGATTGTCCCCAGCCACATGGGAGAGCGTCCCATCCGTGCCATGCATGGCTATCATCCGCATGATCCCCAGAGCTACGCGACGCTCTTTAGCAACACGTCCAGTGTCCCGCCTGACATCACGCACATTCCGCACATTCATCGCCTGATGGAAAAAGCTCTGGAACGACCGGAGGTCAAATGTGCCGAGCCTTCCATCCACGCCCTGGCAGCCTGACATCAGCAGACTCAGGCACAGTACTATCGAAAAAGTTGGATGGGTTCCAAAAATCCATGTTTGCCACTTCGTGGCTAAATCCTGCGGCCGTCGGCAGCCATCCGCATCATCATTGCTGTTGCTCCCAACCTCCGGCTGAGGCTCGGCAAGGAGCTGCTACAGCAGGCTCATGCCCTCGAATGATGCAGGTCCATCGTGAGGAGAACACTCAGTTCCCCCTTCACTGAGCCCATGTTATTAACCCATTCCCCGCAGCTGCGGGGATTGTTGAGCGCAGGACTCACCGCGAGATTTTTAGCCTCACGATGACCTACGCCACCGTCAAACAAAACATTTGGAGCAATGCTATCTCCAACTACCTGCGCACTTTTGTCGGCATCGTTGTCGGACTGGTTACTTTTCGGTTGTTATACCAGGCTCTTCCGCGCGAATCGTTTGGCTTTTGGTCTCTGCTCTGGAGCGTTTTCGGTTACGGCATCTTGCTAGATTTTGGCTTTGGCTTTGCCGCACAAAAACGTGTCGCCGAACTCTCGGTCACAGGTGAATGGCACAAGCTCAGCCAGGTGCTGAGCACCATCTTGTTCTTCTATCTCGGCGTGGCCGCTCTCATGGCCGCCACCGTGGCGCTCGGAGCCGATGGCATCGTGCGCGCGTTTGGAGTGTCCGCCGCCAATCATGCTGAGTTTCGCATCGTGCTGATCGTGTTCTTCGCCGCCATCGGCCTAGCGTTCCCTCTGGGCATATTCCCGGAAATTCTGCGGGGTCAGCAGCGCATCAGCACCGTCAACAACATCATCACAACGGCCATGCTCCTGCGCATGGCCGTCATTGCCTGGGCAGTTTACGCAGGCTGGGGCCTGCTGGCCATCATGCTCACGGCATTATTTTTTGCCCTGGCACCAGACCTTGTATCCGCCTTCTTCGCGCTGCGCCACATGCCAGAGGTGAAGCTGCGGCCGCGCTTTTTTTCAAAGTCCATCATGCGTGAAACGATGGGCTTCTCCATCTTCGCCTACATCAGCACCGCCACCAACATCGTCCTGGCAAAAACAGACCAGCTCGTGCTCGGAGCCACTCTTTCCATCGGTGCCGTGGCCATCTATCAGGCCGGGGCCAAAGTCGCCGAAGTATTTGCTCAGTTCACCAAGCAGTTGCAGGATACCCTGTCCCCCGCTGCGGCGCATCTTCATGCCACCGGCGACCACTCTGCGCTTCGCGATCTGCTGCAACGCGGCACGCGATGGAGCGCCATCATCGCCACACCGTTGTATGTTCTCTGCGCCTTTGAGCTGGAGCCCCTGCTCAAAGTGCTCACGGGAGACAAGCACATCGCCACTGAAACCTGGCAGGTCGCCCAGGTGCTGCTGCTCTGGTTCTACAGTTCAGCGCTCACTCACAGCGTCAGCAAACGCATCTACATGATGTCTGGTCATGAGCGTCGCCTGATGTGGCTGGGCCTTGGAGAGGCGGCGGTGAATCTCGCATTGAGCATCACCCTGGCGCTGATCTTTAAAAATGTGGTCAGCGTGGCGGTGGGCTCGCTCATTCCTACCCTTTTCTTCGGCTGGTGCCTGCTCTGGCCCTGGGTGGCCCGGGATGTGAGCCTCCACCCATGGCAGTTGTTTCGTGAAACGGTGCTGCCAAGCTGGATTGCCTGCATTCCCTCCGCACTCATTCTGGGCGCACCGCTTTTCTTCCCCAACTTGCAGATCGAGAACACCTGGCTGCGCATTCTCATCATGGGAAGCGCAGGCGGACTCACCTCTCTCCTTTGTGTGTGGTGCTGGTCATTGACCGCTTCAGAACGCCAGACGCTCCGCTCACGATTCCCCGCTCCATTCAGGAAAAATCCACCCGCGCTTCAGACCGCGTGATCTGTCATGCAAGCATCCCACATTCTCCGCAAATACGATCCTGTCCAGTGGGGCGGAACCGAGACGGCCGTGCAACGCCTTGTTCAAGGGTTGCAAACGCGCGGCATTTCCTCCGTGATGCACGCGCCGCAAAATGCCGGGCCCGACGGCATCGATCCTCTGCGCGATGCAGGTGCCAAAATTCAGCGTTATCGTGCCTTTGTTCCCGTGCTGGGAATTTCTGCCGCACAACGCGACGCGCTCGTTTCATGGGGCGGCAATTTGTTTTCGTTTGAGCTCTTCCGGCAGCTCCGGGCCAGCCGTTCACAGGTGATTCACTCACATGCACTCAATCGAATCGCTGGCATCAGCTTGATGGCAGCAAGAACACTCGGCGTCCCTCATGTCATCACCTTGCACGGAGGTGCACTCGATATTCCTGATGAAGTAAATGCCCAGCTCACCGCTCCGCTGAAAGGTGGCTTCGAGTGGGGGAAGGCCCTCGGCGCACTCGTGCGCAGCCGTCATGTGCTGCAAAACACGGATGCCGTCTTCACCTGCAATCCTCGTGAAGCAGCCCTGCTGCAGGCAAAATATCCCCGGCAGCGCATCATCGTGCAGCCACACTCAGTTCCCGCCGCCCAGTACGCGGTGGACAGCCGCGCGGCCGCGCTCAAAGCCTACCCGCAGATCGCCGACCGAGATCTCATCGTCAAAGTCGCCCGTCTTGATCCGGCCAAGAACTTGCCATGGCTCGTGCGACAGCTTCCGGCCATCAAACGACGTCATCCACGTGCCATGCTCGTGCTCATCGGGGCTGGGACCACGCAGGCCGTCGTCGAAGAACTCCATCGCGAGATCGCCCGTTTGGGCTTGAGCAATGACATCCTTCTCACTGGCGGGCTTGAATCAGGCTGTGCTGAATTGATCGGCCTTGTCCAGTCTGCACGTCTGTTCGTCCTTTGTTCGACCGCCGAACCATTCGGCATCGTCATCCTTGAGGCCTGGGCTGCCGGCACTCCGGTGCTCTCTTCACGCACTTCGGGCCCCGCATCGCTGATCGAGCATGGTCGGACAGGGCTGCTCTACGATGTTGATCAGACCGCCGATTTTCACTCAGGCATCGACACCCTCATGATGAACAACAAGCTCCATCGTCACCTCAGTTCAGAGGCTCTGGATCATGTCCGCGCCGAATATGATGTGCCCACTGTCGCCGCTCGTGTCGCGCGTGTTTACAAGGAATTGGTCGAAGCGAAAAACCTTAAAGGCTCTAAAAGTCAAACTCACCGCCCACCAGTTCAGTTCGCCACCAAACTGTCATGAGTGATCCTCTCATCAGCATCGTCATGCGCTCCTTCAATGAAGCCTGGGCGCTGAAGGAAACCCTGCCCGCGATTGTCGCGCAAAACTGGCAGAACCTGGAACTGATCGTAATCGACAGTGGCTCGACTGACGGCTCTCAGGAACTGATCCGTGCCGCCAATCCTGCACACTTCATCCAAATCACGCCTCAGGAGTACAATCCCAGCCGCGTGATGAATCACGGCATGCGGCTCGCCAGCGCAGAACGCGTCATCTTTCTCAACGCTGATGCGACACCGCAAAATAATCACTGGTTGAGGCCCCTGGCAGAAACACTCGCCGACTCCAGAGTCGCCGCGTGTTTTGGGCGGCAGATTCCACGCCCCGACTGCCAGGCGGTGTTTGCCTGTGACTACGACCGCTGCTTTGGGCCTGAACGTGAATCCGCGCACTGGGATCATTTTTTCAGCATGGTCAGCAGCGGCCTGCGCAAAGACGTATGGCAGTTGCGCGGTTTCCGCGAAGACCTTCAATACGCTGAAGACGACGAGTACACACGCTGGTGCCGGGCGCAGGGTTACAAGGTGGCTTACGTCCAGGAGTCAGTGGTGATGCACAGCCACAACTACACACCGCAGCAAAGCTGGAAGCGTTCCTTTGGGGACGCCCGCTCCATCGGCAAGGCATGGTCTCAGCGACCGGGCGTCTTCAACTGGCCCCAGACTGTTTTCCTCGGCTGGCTGAACGATGTGCGGCATGACCTATGCTGGTGTCTCACCCATGGTCGCCTGCATGAGATCGCTCACGCCATGCGCATTCGCTGGCAGCAGCGCCGGGGCAAGCTAGCTGGATTCCACCAGGGATGGCGTGAACAGCAGGAGGTGTCCTCATGAAAATTCTCGTTCTTACCAATCTCTATCCACCTCACTACGTTGGCGGTTATGAACTGCGCTGTGCTGCAATCACTGAGGCGCTTCGGCTGCGCGGCCATGACGTGCATGTGATCACTTCGAATCATGGAGTTCAAGGCAGCCGTCCGCTCGCAGAACCTCACGTCGATCGAAGTTTGCGCATTCACGGCTACTACGGTCACCCGTGGCTGGGATTGAGTGCGCTCAAGCATCTCGAACTCCACAACAATCATACCGTGCGCGAGGCGCTCACCATACTGCGGCCAGATGTCGTCCATGTCTGGTGCATGGGCGGCCTGTCCAAGTCCCTCTGCCTCACCCTTCAGCGCAGCGGCGTGCCGACAGTCTATGATGTCAGTGATCACTGGATTTTGCGCAGCCTCACAGGTGATGTCTGGCTCGACTGGTGGAATCGCAGCCAGGGACCATTCGCATCACGCGTGCAGCGCATGCTTTGGACCCTGTGCGGAGTCCGGCGGCGGTGTAATGAAATTGCTCCCACCAGCCCCGTCTCCGAGATCCGTTTTAAACGGCTCTATTTCACCAGCGCCCGCCTACGCGAGCTCACGGCCCAGCAGGGCTACGATGTGATGCATGGCGGCGTCATCCACTGCCCGGTGGATACCCAGCATTTTAAGGGCACACCAATAACCCGTTCTCCAAAAAACTGGCTCTGGGTCGGACGCCTCGCCGAAGACAAAGGCATCTTGACGGCTCTGCGCGCACTGCTGCTCATCAAAAACTCCTTTGCAGGCGAACTGCACGTCTATGGCAAAGGAGACGACGCCTACGTGACCATGCTGAAAAACTTCGCTGCCGGAAACTCCCTTCCGGTCACATGGCACAGCGCCACGCCCCCAGAAATGCCTGATGTCTATCGCGCCCATGATGCCCTGCTGTTCACCTCCGAATGGGAGGAACCGTTTGCACTCACCCCCCTTGAAGCCATGGCCTGCGGTTTGCCGGTCATCGGCACCATGACCGGCGGCAGCCGCGAACTCTTCCGTCACGGTCAAAACGCCGTCACGTATGATGCTGGAGCCGCCACTCAGCTGGCGGAGCGCATCCTGCTTTTGCAAACCGAAGACCATCTGCGCACTCTCATCGCCCAAACAGGCCACCACGAAGTGCATGAGCGCTTTGCCATGGCTCCCATCGTTGATCAGGTCGAACAATACCTGCGTGAATCCATTCCAGTATGAGTGCCCGCTTCACCATCGACGGCAATGACAAGCTGGAACAGCACCTCGCTGTAACCTGCACTCACGTGCGTGCAGGAGTTGAGCGCATCATCCCGGCGGGCAAACTCGAAGGCCTTGCACTTGCCGGCGGCTATGGCCGTGGCGAGGGCGGTGTGCTGCGCGAAAATGGCCAGGACCTGCCCTACAACGACATGGAGTTCTTCGTGTTCATCCGCGGTAGCACATTGATCAATGACCGTCTTTTCAAGACTGCGCTGCACCAGCTCGGAGAGTCGCTTTCTCACGCAGTTGGTCTGGATGTCGAGTTCAAAATTCTTTCCACCACTCGTCTCCGTCGCAGCCCTGTCAGCATGTTCTACTACGATCTGGTCATGGGGCACCGTTGGATCATCGGCCGAGAAAACCTATTCGCCGGATGCGAACACCATCGCAACGCCAGCCGTATTCCCTTGCATGAAGCCACACGGCTGCTCTTCAATCGCTGCTCCGGTCTATTGTTTGCCAATGAAAGACTCGCGCAGGATGACTTCAGCGCCGCAGATGCCGATTTTGTCGGGCGTAATCTCGCCAAGGCACAGCTGGCCCTCGGTGATGTCGTGTTAACGATGGCTGGCCTTTATCATTGGAGCTGCCGCGAACGCCACCGCAGGCTTCTCGAGCTTGCCGGAGTCGATCCCTCCCTCATTTCTCATCATGCCGCAGGAGTGGAGTTTAAGCTGCATCCACAGCGCTCACCCCACACACGCGACGAATTGCGCCAGCAGCATTCGGCGCTGTCTCAGCTCGGCCAGAACATTTTCCTTCAACTGGAAAGCCGCCGTTTGGAAATCAAGTTGTCAACACCTGTGGATTATACCACCTGCAAAACCAACAAGTGCCCTGAAGTACCGTTGTGGAAGAACGTGTTCATCCATCTCCGCACACGAGACATACCATCAAGCATCACCCGTTATCCTCGTGAGCATCTCCTCCATGAGCTGGTGACAATGCTTTGGACCGAGCGCCACGCCACCTCGTCTGCCATCCAGCAGTACGCGGCGCTTTGGAACCGGTTTAACTAGGTCCATTTCCCCCCACTTGCGGGCGATGCATTCGTTCATGATTTCAGCTTTGGTACGTGCAGTTCTCCCTGCTCATGCACATCCTGGTTGTTTACCCTTACATCCCCTACCCGATCGACCGCGGCACCTATCAGCGGGTGTTTCATCTGCTGCGTGAGCTGGCCAAAAATCACACGATCGATTTGATTGCGCTCTCCGAAAAGGGCGAGCGCGTGGAGCATCGCGGCATCTTCGAAAGCTTCTGCCGCAAGGTGGTCTTCGTTCCTTTCGAGCATCCACCATGGCCAAGCTTGTTTCCCGACCGTCTTTTCAACTCCCTGCCAACGACAATCCGTCACTGGTGGTTGCCTCAGCTTGCCGACACCATCGGCAACATGCTCGACCAAAATGAATACGACATGGTGCATGTGTGCGACATCGTCATGGCGCAGTACTTCCTCAAAGACCATTTGGAGATACCGCTGAGCGTGGACCGCAGTCGGGTGGATCTGCAGTTTCAGAAGGAGCAGTACGCCCGCATGCCCAAAGGCATCAAATCATCCCTCCTTTACCGCGAGCAGGTCTGGAAGCTGCGCCGGTTCGAGCACAAGGTCGCCCGCCGCAGTTCTGTGCAGGTGGTGTGCGGCCCGGATGACGAGACTTTCATCCGCTCCCAGGTGAGCACCCATGTGCCAGTAGAAGTGGTTACGAACGGGGTCGATCTCGACTACTTCAGCCCCAATTCCGCAGAGGTCTCCCGCGATGCAGCACCCACGGTTCTTTATTGCGGCGCCATGGACTACATGCCGAACGTGGATGCCCTGCGCTGGTATTTTGGTGAAATTCACCCGCGTCTGAAAAAGCTGGTGCCAGACCTGCAGGTGTTGATTGTTGGCAAATCACCGACCGAAGAAGTCAAAGCTTACAGCAGACTGCCAGACGTCACCGTGACAGGCGGCGTTCCGGATGTGCGGCCATGGTATCGTCGTGCCTGGGCGCAGATCGTGCCGCTGCGCATCGGCGGCGGCACCAGGCTCAAGATTCCGGAAAGCATGGCGATGGGGACCCCGGTGATCAGCACCACCATCGGCGCGCAGGGCCTGAATCTGGCCCATGGCACGGACATTCTCCTGGCTGACACCCCTGAAATGTTCGCACACTACACCGAGCGCATGCTCCATGACGAAGCGCTGCGCCAGAAAATCGAGGAGCGCGGCATGCAGACCTGTCGCGGACGCTTTGGCTGGTCCGGTCTGGGTCAGCAGCTCAGCAGCTACTACTCACAGCATTTCCAGCCGGCAAAGAACTCCCATGAACACAACTGAAGCAGCATTCACACCACGCAGCGGACCGTCGTTGTCCATGCTCGGCGTCCCGTTCGACAACGTGACGACTGATCAGACTCTGGAGGCCATCTCCGGAATGATTGCCTCGCGCAAACCTCATTACATCGCTACCGCAAATGTCGATTTCACCGCGCTCGCCATGTATGACGAAGATCTGCGGCGCATTTTGCTCGATGCACATCTCGTGGTATGCGATGGCATGCCCCTTGTCTGGGCCTCGCGCTGGCTCGGCAATGCTCTTCCGGAACGTGTGGCAGGTTCTGATCTCGTGCCCAAGCTGCTGGCCGTCGCTGAAGAAAAAAACTGGAGCGTTTATTTTCTCGGTGGGAAGAAAGAGGTGGCAGAGAAGGCAGTCCAGGTCGTCCAGGAGCGCCACCCAAGGCTAAAGATCGCAGGCGTCATGTCTCCGCCGTTCAAGCCTCTGCATGAAATGGATCATGCAACCATTTGCGCTGACATTCACTCCACCAATCCTGATCTGCTGTTTGTGTCCTTCGGCTGTCCGAAGCAGGAAAAGTGGATCGCCATGAACTACCAGCGCGCCGGAGCACCGGTGACGATCGGCGTCGGGGCAACGATCGACTTTCTCGCAGGCCACATGCAGCGCGCGCCGCTCTGGATGCAAAAGATCGGACTCGAATGGCTGTACCGGCTGCTCCAGGAGCCACGGCGTTTGTTCAAACGCTACGCCACGGATTTCGTGATATTCGGACTGACGATTGTGAAACAGTGGTGGTTGACTCGAAGCAGCAGACGCACCACCCCGGCCCCTCCGCTCATTTCCACCCCTGCCAAAACCTCGGATATACAGCTTTCGAGTGTTCCGGAACTTTTCTGCCCCGAGCGCCTGGATGCAGCGGAGGTGCGCGTCATCGAGCAAGTTTGGATGCACACCCTCGAAGGACCAGAAGAGGGCATCATCATCGACTGCGGCGGCGCTCAGTTCATCGACAGCACCGGTCTTGGCCTGCTCATGCGCATGCAAAAACGCTGCCGTCAGTCTGGCAAGCAGTTGGTGCTGTCCACCGTCTCGCCCGCAATACTCAAACTGCTGCAGATGACCCGGCTAAACTCCATCTTCAGCCAGGCGGCCAGCCGTGAGGAAGCGCTGAACAAAATCTTGAACGCCAGCGCACCTGCTTCTCCATCCCCCACCAAGACCGTGCCACTTCACCTCGACTGGAGCGGCGCAGTCACCACTAGTAGTGTGGATGGCCTCTGGCGTGGCGCACTGGGAGTCATCCAGAATGCTGCCGATGCCCGCAATCCGGTCGTTATCGATCTGAAAGGGGTTCAGCTCATGGACAGCGGCGGCCTGGGCCTGATGGCCCGCTTGAAGGATCATGCCAGCAGCCAGCACATCCACCTGCGCTTCACCAATGCCAGCCCGGTCGTGCATGAATCCCTGCGTCACGAACAAATGGAACATCTTCTCGCATCATGAAAATCGCCATCTCCACCAGCGTCATCCAGCGCGGTAAAACCGGCGTGGCTCAGTACGTTCTGGCCCTCACCAAGGCGCTCCTGCCTTACGCGGACGTGGTCAAATTTCACATCCTCGCCCTGGCCCAGGATGTGCCTCTGTTCGAATTTGCGCGAGGAAGAATGCAGATAGTCCCGGTCGACGAGCAATGGCGTCCCGCCGTGCGAAACATCTGGTGGCATCAGCAGGTGCTGCCAAGATGGCTCGAAAAGCAGGAGATCGATGTGCTGCACGTGCCCAGCTACCGCCGCATGGTTCACACCGCACATTGTCATCTCGTCTCCACCATTCATGACCTTGCCCCGTTTCATGTGAAGAAAAAATATGACCTCGCCCGCATGATTTACGGCCGTGTCATCGTGAAACATCTTGCCCGCAGGCAGAATGGCATCATTGCGGTCAGCACCAGCACGGCCCAGGACATTGAGCACTACTTTGGCGTGCCGGTCCAGAAACAGAATGTGATTCTCAACGGCATTGATCACGCACGTTTTAATCCGGGAGACCGCGCCGCCGCCTGTGCCCAGGTGGAACAACGCTGGCAGCTGAAGGAGCCCTTCTTCCTTTATGTGTCTCGGCTTGAGCATCCGGCCAAAAATCACACCCGTCTCATCGAGGCCTTTGATCAGTTCAAAACCAGCACCGGCTCCCCCTGGCAGCTTGTGCTGGCAGGTAGTGACTGGCATGGCGCGGAACACATTCACGCGGCAGCGCGGGATTCCCGCCACGCCAAGGACATTCGTTTCCTAGGGTTTGTAGAAGACGCCGCGCTGCCTGATCTGTACCGTGCGGCCTCCACCATGGTTTACCCTTCATTATTTGAAGGATTCGGCCTCCCGCCCATCGAGGCCATGGCTTGCGGATGCCCTGTCATCACTTCGAAATGCGGCTCGCTGGCTGAAGTCGTCGGCACTGCTGCCCGCATCATCAACCCCGAGGACGTCGGAGACATGGCTCAGGCTCTGCAGGAGGTCGCTTTGCATCGCGAAAAGCGGGAGGCCCTGATTCCAGCCGGCCTGCAAAATGCCAGACGCTTCAATTGGGACGACAATGCCAGACGCGTCATGGAGGTCTATGAAAAGCCCTTCACTGGTTCCCGCAGTTGGGGGGGTTGAGGGCAGGAGGATCGGGGCAGAAGTTTCTTCACGAAAAATGTCCGACTTTCTTCATCATTGGCAGCTCGACACAAAGCCCTTTGAGGCCACATGGGACACGCGTTTTTATTACCGCAGTCCCCAGCATCAGGAGGCCCTCGACCGCCTGCTCTACCTCGCCAGCGAAAAAACCATGAACCTGGGCATGCTGACAGGCGACATCGGCTGCGGCAAAACGATCACCAGTGCTGTTTTGGCCCAGAGCCTGCATCCTTGCTCGTTTATTGTCGTGAGCTGTGAAAATTCAGGATTCAGCTTTGATGAACTGCTGCAATCCATCCTCTCTCAGCTCGATCCGGACGCAGATCAACTGCCCAAAGGAAGGTTTGGCCGCTGCGAACACATGAAAGCCCTGTGTGAGAATGCGGCAGAGCGTGGCCGGCACGTCATCATTCTGTTCGATGAAGCGCAGGACATGCCTGAAGAAACTCTCAGACAGCTCGGCTGGCTGACCAATTTCAACGGCGCTGGGCGCCCACTGCTGACTCTGCTGCTAATCGGCCAGCCTCCGCTGCGCAGGCTGGTAAACAGCAATCAGGCTATCCAGCAACGCATCGGACTTAGATTTCATCTCATGCCTTTGGCTGAGTCAGATACCGCAAACTTTGTGGAACATCGTTTGAAAGCAGCCGGCCATGCCGACGGCTCAGTGTTCGAAGCAGATGCGTTGATTCAGCTGCATCATATGACCTGCGGTATTCCGCGCGAGATCAACCGCACTGCGAAACTGTGCCTGGAACATGCCTGGGCATCTGGCAGCACTATAGTCACCGCACAAATCCTGCATGATGTGGCCTGTGATTTGTACCGCCAAGACCAGCTGCTCGGCATCTCCACGGCTCTTTCCTGTGTCTCATGAACGCAGTGCCTCCAACTTCCCTCAGCCTGACTGCGATCAATCGTAAACGCGGCATCAGCTGCCCGGTTGTTACCCGGCAGCGTGAGGCCCCCGCGCTCATCGAGCCCTTGGAACTCCCCACCTCTGCAATACCGGCTGCAGCATCCGCCGAACCAGCAGCACCTTCCATCAAACTCCCATTCGATCCACTTCGTGTGATCGACGCCCTCATCCGTCGTTGGTGGCTGATGTTGCTGGCAGGTTTGATCTTCTCTGCGGCAATGCTGACCGTGGGCTGGCTGCGGTTTGAAACGCTTTACACCGTCAAGTCCCAGATCATCAAGCAGCAGCTAGCCTCCGCCTTCAGACAGTCGGATTCCGGAGAATCGTTCAAACCAACGGATCTCACGATTCCGACGCTCATGTCGCTCATGTACTCGGGCGCCACCATCGCAGCCACCGCCATTCAGTTGGAGCATCGCTATGAAGAGAGTGCGCTTCGTTCAGGATTGATTGTCGCTGCTGAACGCAATACCGACATTGTAAACATCAGCATGACCTCAAATGTCAGTGCCGACGCCGTGCTTGAGATGCTGAAGGCCTATACCGAGACCGTGCTCCAGCTCTCACGGGAGCTTCAGCGCAGCGATGCTTCAAACATGAAGGCCTTCCTGCAAAAGCAGATTGAGCGCACCGATGCCGATTTGCTCAAGGTTAATGAAGAACTGCTGGCCTATGGCCGCCAGTCCCATCTCCTCGATGCCGACAAGCAGATGGATGCATGGTTGGCTGAACTGGGCAATTTCACGCTGAAGTATGAGACCTTGAAGCTCGACCATGACACCCTCGACGTACGCATTCTGGGCATTGAACGTGAACTGGGCAAGGTGGACACCAATGCCGCAAGAGTAGACACCGCCAAGAAGGAACTCGCCGACCTTCGGGTTCGATACACCGACGAACATCCCGCCGTGGTCGAATCCATGGAAAAACTTCACTCCATGGAGCAGCAGTTGAAGTCTTCCGGCATGCGCACCGATGCACCGCCCAAACCCGGCGAAAGCAATGTAGCGGAAAGTTTATACCTCGACCTCGTGCGTCTTCGCTCTGAAAAGCAGGTCATGGGCGAACAGCTGACAAAGCTCCTCGCAGTGCGTGAAGGAATCAATCAGCGCTTGGAACTGCTGCCACGCCAGGCCATGGAATACGCCCACATCAAATCTCGCAAGCAGACTCTGGAGACTTCCCGAGCCCTGCTGGCCGGGCGTCAGCGTGAAGCAGCACTCTACGAAGAAAATTCGCAAGGCTACTTCCGGCTGTTTTCCATGTCACGTGCTCAGGACGTGAGCACCGTAAAGCCAACACAAAAACTCATCATGGCAGGCGCGGGTGGGTTTGGCGGTGGCGCGCTGCTGGTGGCCGCCATCGTTGTAATTCTGACGCTGCTTGACGGCTACATCCGCAGCAGCGGTGATTTGAAACGCGCCACCGGTCTTCCTGTTCTGGGAGCATTGCCATTGAGGCTTGATTCAACCACTGAAAATGAAGAGTCCTGGGCCTTCCGCACCTGGACAAGGCTGCAGCCCATGCTGCAAACGCCTACCAGTGGCGGCGCCATGATCTGCGGTGTGTTGCATGCCGCTGAGGACAACGCAGCCTCCCGTTTGATCGGACTGCTCGCTGATGCCGCCATCCGGCGTGGTCTGGCATGCATCACGATCACACGAGAGCTCACTGAGGATGCCCTCACGCTCACGGCAGCCGTGGATCAGCCTGAACGTCCCGGAAAGATCACCCGCGAAATCACCGACCGCCCATACCGAATTGGCATGGACGAAGAATGGCAGTGGACTCCCTCACAGAGACAGCAATGGCAGGCAGCACTCGCGCACTGGCGAACACTGCCGGGCGTGGTGATCCTCATCGAACTCCCCGCTGTCGAGAAACCAGAGGCGCTGCTCATAGCTGAGCAGCTTCCCAATCTCATCTGGGCCGGTTCCAGTGGAACATGCCTGGTTCAAAAGGTCCAGGATGCCCTGCGCATGTATCGTGACGCGGGTTGCAGGCTCATCGCCGCCTTGCTGGACCGCGCACCAGAGTTGCGCCCGGCCGCACTGGCTCGATTTGGGGCGTTCGTCCTCTTGCTCAGCAGCTTTTCCTCAGCCTGGGCGCAGACGGACCTCCCGCTCGGTCCGGGAGATGCGGTGAACATCAACATGCCCGGTTTTGAAGGTCTCGAGCGCAAGGAAGTGCCGGTCGGCCCAGATGGCAAACTGACCTACATGCAGGCGCGCGACATCCAGGCGTCTGGATTGAGCCTGGATCAACTGCGCGAAAAACTGGTCACCGAACTGCGGCGCTACTACCGCAACGCCCGCGTCGTGGTCACTCCATCCACCTTTCAAAGCCGCAAAGTTTATGTGCTCGGCAAAGTGGTGAAAAAAGGGGCCATCAATCTGGACCGCCCTCTCACCATTCTCGAAGTAGTGGCTGAAGCCGGTGGTTTGGAAACCGGCTTGTTTCAGCAGAACACCGTGGAACTCGCAGACCTCGGCCGTAGTTTCGTCATGCGCGGACAGACTCGTTTGCCGGTCAACTTGGAGGCGCTCTTTCTGCACGGCGACATGAAGCAGAACGCCCGTGTCGAGCCGGGGGATTACCTCTACTTCCCTTCCGCCAACTCCAACGAAATCTATGTGCTCGGGGATGTGAAAATGCAGGGCACTCAAGGTCTGCTGGCCCACACTTCCGTCCACAGCGCCATCGCTCAGGCGGGCGGCTTCACGCCGAAAGCCTACACACGGCGTGTGCTCGTGGTGCGCGGCTCCTTTGAAAAACCCGAGCGCTTCGTGGTGGATATGGAGGACGTGCTCACTGCACGCGCCAAGGGTTTCCACCTGGAACCAAAGGACATCTTGTTTGTCGCTGACAAGCCCTGGGCCCGTGCCGAGGAACTGCTCCACATGGCGATCAACGCCTTCCTCCAAGGAGCCGTATCAGGCTGGACCCGCGCCAACATCGGCCCCTACATTCAGCAGCCAATCCTGCCACAGCTGCGCTAATAAAGGTTCACGCAATAGCTGCACATTATTTCCTTCAGTTCATTGGATTCATGATCGCCACTCTGGAGCCTGCTGCAACACCTGTCGCCAATCGCATTCTGCAAGTGGCCGTGATCGAGGACGATCCGACTCTGCGATTGTTTCTAAAGAAGCTTATCAGCAAACCTGGAGGCCAGCTGGCGTTTGCGGGAGCATGGGAGAGCGCCGAAGCCGCCGCGAAACCGCTGCTCGAAACGCGGCCTGATGTCGTGGTCGTTGATCTCGAGCTTCCCCACATGTGCGGCATGGATCTGATCCGCCATCTTGCACCGCGCATGCCTGCCACGGCATTTGTGGTGCTCACGATTCATGATGATTCACAAAGGGTGTTCGCGGCGCTGCGTGCAGGTGCCAGCGGCTATTTGTTAAAGAGTTCAAAATCATCCGAGATCATCGCCGGCATCCTTCAAGCCAGCGCAGGCGGAGCCCCGCTCAGCCAGGAGATTGCCCTCCTGCTCATCCAGTCGTTTCAAAACCCGGCGAAAACCGTGCGCAAACGCATGCCGGGCCTCACGCCTCGGGAATGCCAGATTCTCGAAATGCTCTCTGAGGGCATGGTGCCAAAGGAAGTGTCTGACAAACTGGGTATCAGCTATGCCACCGTGCGCGACTACCTCAAGTCGGTGTATGCCAAGCTGCACGTGCGCTCCCGCACCGAGGCCGTGATCAAATACCTTGATCAAACCAAGTAGCCTTTTCAGCAACCCCACAGCTGCGGGGATTGTCGGCGGATTGTGCAGCAGGGATGTTTGCGCATGAGATTTACCACTCTGATCCCCTGCTGCCTTGCGCTGCTCAATGCCTGCTCAATGATGAAGGAGCAGAAAAAATTCGATGCCCGTGCACAAGGCACCATCACGGACGCCGCCTTCACACAGACCAAGCGCCAGGAACCCATCCATCCCGAGTGGCTGAAGCCCTCATCCAAACCATATACACTGGGGCCCGGGGACAAGCTGGAGATCGAAATAATCGGAGAAACCGGCACGCGCGCGGACACCTTTGTCACGCCTGACAGCAAGCTCTACTTCGACCTGCTTCCCGGCATTGATGTGAAGGGCAAGCCGACAACCCAGCTCCGTGAGGAGATGGAAAAAATGCTCACACGCTATTACAAGCAGCCGCAGGTTTCAGTGACGCTGCGTGAGGTCAGCAGCCAGCGAGTGTGGGTGCTGGGGCGTGTCAATTCTCCTGGCATCTACCCATTGAACCGGCCCATGCGCGTGCTGGATGCCGTCACTCAGGCTGGTGGTCTTTTCGCCTCAAGCTTCACAGGCACCACCGAAGAACTCGCCGATCTCAGCCACAGCTTTCTCATGCGCGGCGGAAAAATGCTGCCGGTGGATTTTCAGAAGCTCATCCGTGAAGGAGACATGTCTCAAAACATCTACATCGAGCCCGATGACTTCATTTATCTCCCGTCCTCCATGACCAATGAAATCTATGTTTTGGGTGCCGTCACCGAGCCCCGCCCCGTGGGTTTCATGAACGAAATGAATTTGATCACCGCACTCGGTCGTGGACTCGGCATCCGGCCTGAGGCTGACCTTACTCACGTCACCATTGTGCGCGGTTCACTGACGGAGCCCAAAATCGCCACGGTCAATGCCAGAGACGTCATCCAGGGCAAAGCCACCAATGTCCGTTTGGAACCCGGAGACATCGTCTATGTGCCCGGCAGTGGCAGCATGTCCCCCGGCGGTTTTTTGCATGATGCGGTCAATACCTTCACGCGCCTGGTCGCGGCCAATGAAGGCAACTCAGCCGGAGCGCCAAATGCCACACCCATTGGTTTGAACCTCAACATCGGACCCTCCAGCCCCACACAATGACCACCTCCCCTCGTCGCATCCGCCCGCTTATCATTGCCGAGGCAGCCAATCCGACACTCACCAGCGCGGCGCTGGTCGGCTGGTCCTGCGCGAAGGCCATCGCCGCACAGACCGATGCCCACATCGTCACCGAGTGGCGCAATCGCGATGATTTTCTTCGCGCCGGCATGGTGGAGGGCACCGACTTCACCGCCATCAACAACCGCCGCCTGCAGCACCTCTCATGGAGTCTGGCCACGAAGTTCAGCCGCAAAGGGAGCTTCAGCTGGAGCCTCTATGCCGTGCTCTCCAATCTCGTTTATCCATTCTTTGAGCGCAAACTCTGGCAGACCTTCGGCCCCAGACTCCGCGCTGGTGAATTCGATCTCGTACACCGCCTGCTGCCCCTCTCTCCCACCACGGCAAGCTGGATCGCGCCCCGGCTGAAAAAGATCGGCGTTCCCTTCGTGCTGGGTCCTTTGAATGGTGGCGTGCCATGGCCGCAGGGCTTTGATGATTTGCGTCAGCAGGAGCGCGATGGCGCGGGTCGCCTGCGTGCTTTCTACCGTTTCTCACCGGGCTTGAAACAAACACGTGAATCCGCGCACGCCATTCTCACCGCTTCACGCACCACCCTCCATGAAATGCCCGCACATCTTCGCAGCCGCTGCGTCTTCATGCCCGAGAACGCGGTCGATTTGGAAAAATTTCCGCTCACGCCCAAAGCACCCGCCGTCACAGATCCTTCCAAACCGCTCCGCATTTCCTTTGTGGGCCGCCTCGTGGCCCTGAAGGGCGTGGACATGCTCATTGCCGCCGCCGCCCCCTTGATTCGCAGTGGCGCGCTGCACCTCGACATCATTGGCGACGGTCCCGAACGCGAGCGTCTGCAAGCCATGGCGCAAAGCGAGAACATCACCTCTGGCGTTTGCATGGACGGCTGGATTCCACATGCCCAGCTCGGCGCCCGCCTTCGTGAGAGCGATCTCTTCGTATTCCCCAGCATTCGTGAATTCGGCGGCGGCGTCGTGTTGGAAGCCATGGCGTTGGGAATCCCAGCTGTGGTGCTGGATCACGGCGGCCCGCCCGAATTGGTGCCACCAGGAACCGGCTACGTGCTTCCCATGACCACGCGTGAAGACATCGTCACCCGCCTGCGCCAGCTGCTCACGGAGCTGCGCGAAGATCCCTCACAACTTCACACTGCAGGCGAGCTCGCGCAGGCGCACGTTCGCAAGTTTTACTCATGGGACGCCAAGGCAGTGCAGATCCATGAAGTCTATCGCTGGGTGCTGGGCCATCGTGCAGCCAAACCCGACTGGGGCACCCCCATGGGCTTTGCGAGCCAGATAGTCGATTCTGAAGAGTCGATGCAGCCCATGCCTCAACCTCTGCTCATTCCAGACCATGGCTTCTAAAGCACCCAGCCAGGGCGCGTTTCACATCCCTTCGCTGGATGGCATGCGCGCTGTGGCCATCTTGATTGTCTTTCTCAGCCATGCCGGTCTCTCCCATGTGGTTCCCGGCTTGTTCGGAGTCACCGTCTTCTTCTTTCTCAGCGGCTACCTCATCACCACTCTGCTGCGAATGGAATGCGAAAAGCATGGCGGTGCCAATCTCCGCCAGTTCTTCCTGCGTCGCACCCTGCGCATTCTCCCGCCGTTTTATCTGATCTTGGCTGTCATTGCCTTGCTCACTGCTCTGAGTGTTTTGCCAGGAGGCTTTCATGGTCAGGCATTGATGGCGCAGTCCCTCTTCGCCGCCAACTACTGGGAGATCACCGGTGGCGTGCAGCCACCCGGCACGGAGATTCTCTGGTCGCTCGCCGTGGAGGAGCATTTCTACCTGCTCTTTCCTTTCCTCTATCTCGGCATGCGTCGCTTCATGCCGGACCGCCGTCATCAATTCGCTCTGCTGATGACCCTCTGCGTCGCCGTACTCGCGTGGCGCATGCTGCTGGTTCATCAATTCTCCGCCATTGATCTGCACTCAGGCTCGGCTCACCATCCACGCACCTGCCATGCCACGGACACCCGGCTTGATGGCCTGCTCTTTGGCTGTGCTCTCGCAGTCTGGGGAAATCCTGCCTTGGATGCCACGCGCATTCGGCGCAGTCACTGGCTTTGGCTGCTGCTGCCTTCCTGTGTCGCCCTCTTGCTGGCCACGTTCGTCATCCGCAGCGTCCCTTTTCGCGAGACATGGCGTTACACCCTTCAAGGCCTTGCCTTGATGCCTGTCTTCATCGCCGTCATCCGTTACTCCGACGCCCTGCCCCTGCGTTTCTTGAACTGGCGCTGGGTCAGCCGAGTCGGTGTGCTTTCGTATGCCTTTTATCTGACACATGCGCTCCTGCTGTCACTCGTGGCGCACTGGCTGCCTGCACCTGAAGGTCTGAGCCATCTCCAGCTCATGCTGCTTCGTGGCACGGTTGCATTCCTCCTCACGCTCGCAGCCTCCTGGATGATTCATCAGTGGGTCGAAAAGCCCTTCTTGCGCCTGAGACGCCGTCTCGGTAGCGGCACGAAATCAGCACAGCATAAGCAATCGGGCGCATTAGTATTGAATCAAGTTTAGCAAAGCCTAAACCTCGATTCATTCTTGCTTCCAAAGCCTGATTTGAAACGACCCGGCTTGCGGTCTGCGTGTTTCGTTCGGAGCGTACCATTGTAACACACTTCCAGTGTTCCTTTTGAGCTCCCAAAATCATGAACACCCCGCCATCCATTCGCGTCGCCTGTGTCGAGGATGATCCGCATTTCCAGGCGCTTCTGAGAAATCTTCTGACACCAGAGCATGGCTTTGAACTTTTGGATATCTTCAACAACGCCGAGCAGGCCGAGGCATCCATCTTGGACTCCAGGCCGGATGTCGTGCTGCTCGACATGAAGCTGCCCGGAAAAACCGGCATTGATTGCTTGAACATGCTCGAATCCCACATGCCTGCCACGGCTTTTGTCATGCTCACCGGAGATGACACCCCGCACCAAGTCTTCGCCGCGCTGAAGGCCGGCGCCTGCGGCTACGTTCTGAAGACCGCACCTGTCGAGCATTTACTTGAAGCCGTTCGCGCCGCAGCGCTCGGCGGAGGTCCGCTGAGTCCAGCCATTTCACGCGTGGTGATCTCAGCTTTCCAAACGAAAGCGGTCAAGGTCCAGCCCCGCATTCCCGGCATCACGCACCGTGAGAATGAACTGCTCGGTCTGTTTGTGAAAGGCCTCAGCGCCAAAGAAGCCGCCTACGAGATGGGCATCAGTTATGAAACCGTGCGTGATTATTTGAAGACCATCTATCACAAGCTCAAAGTCAGATCACGCACCGAAGCCGTGCTGAAATATGTCCGCAACCAGCAGGGGCCGGCCCTCGCCTTCTGATCAGCGCACACGCACCTGCTTCTTGCTTCGGACTGCCGCCCTGCGGCTCATCTCCATCCCGGACACCATCCCGGCCAGCATGAGCCAGTGGGACAGGTTCTTCGTCTGCGTCAGAATACGCTCCACCGTCCCATGCAGGTAGCAGATGGACAGCGCCACCAGAATCCCGAAAGCGACATAGCCCATCAGGCTTTTCCCAAAGTAAAGCCACGCTCTGAAGGCGCACCAAAGCGTGACTGCCTCAAAGAGCAGAAACAGCGACCAGCCCAGCCATCCATTCTCCGCCAGCAGCAGCCAGTAGAGACTTTCCGTCAGCGGATTCCCCCAGTAAAGTTCGTCCACAATCGCAAAGCCGCGATCGGCGTCCCATTCCTCTAGAATAGCGCTGTATTTTGCGCCCAACGGGCGGCTGTTGGCGATGCCGTAGTTGTTCCACCCGATGCCCAGCAGTGGGTAATCATGCAACATGGCCTTGCATTGACGGTTGAGCACCGGACGCAGGTCCTCCGTATTCTTCTCCTTGCTCTCCCGGACCTCCTTGAGCCGTGAGTTGAGCGAGTCCATGGCAAACATCATCACTAGCACGGCACCCACCACCCCCATCACAGAAAACAAGGCTGTGCGCACCCCGGGGCCGCGCAGCCAGGCCATGCCAAGTACGATCGCAGCCCCCACGGCATAGGCGGCCAGTGCCGCTCGTGAAACCGAAAGTAGCACGCACAGTCCCGCCCCGCCAAATGCGGCCAGACATAGCCACAACAGGCGCCCCTTCACCTCCTTGTGTAAAGCAGCAGCAAATACCACGCATGCCGTCATGTACGCCCACATGGACATGGGGTTCTGATGCTCAAACCAGCCCTTGATCTGAAAGTAGCCTTCCAGGTAGCGCATCTTCATGCAAATCCAGCCCTGCACGACCAGGCTGAACCCAAGCCCGATCAGGGCGGCACGCAGGTCTTTGTCATCACGCAAATACATCGCCGCAGCCACGAAGATCAGCGTGCCTTTGCCAAATCGCGAAAAAGCCATCCATGCCAGCGAGGCATCCCAGGCATTGGCCACAGAGAGCAAGCCCACCACCGTCCACAATGCATACACCCATGTTCCAGGCGGCCATCCTTTGCGCGGCGGCACCGCCGGATCACGCGGACTTTGCGCCACGGCGATGATCAGAGCGATGGCAAACACCTCAATCAGGGAAACCTCATAGCCCTTGGTGTGGCCACGGTACTTCTCGATGCTGCCGATCATCAGCGTGAATCTTCCCGGCTGAAGTGTGGGCATGAAAATCATCAATCCAAACAACGCCCGCTGCCAGGCGCGCCGCGATGCCATCATCACCCCCAGCAACGGCGCAAAGCCGCCGTAGAGAAGCAGGGCAATCAAGATTTTGAAAAGATCCTTCACAGCTGAAATCAAACCCCGACACCGCATCATCTCACCGCCCCCGATTGAGGGGGGAGCCAACTCTTCCTCACGCATTTAGATTTTCCCTCACCTCTTCTCCTGCATGCGTCCCACCATCGGTGTCCTTATCCGCTTCAAGAACTCCGCAGCCACCCTTCCTCGTGTGCTCCAACGACTGCAGGCGCAAACCATCCGCCCCCTTTTCATTCTCGGCGTGGACACCGGCAGCACGGATGATTCAGCCGCACTGATCACTCAGGCTGGAGGCAGGGTGATTGCATGGTCACAGCCCTATCATCATGCGCGCGTGCTCAATCACGGCCTCAGGCATCTTCACACGGATCTCGTGCTCGTGCTGAGCTCGCACACCACCCTGGAAGACGATGACGCCGTGGAACGCATGCTCGCCGCCTTTGAGGATCCCCGCGTCGCCTGCGTCAGCGCCAAGTGGGACGACGATCCATTCTACAGCGATGCCATCACCTGGGACGAACTCCGCGCCAAGGGCCTCAAGTTTGGCTCCATCTATAGCAACAGCATGGGCATGATCCGCCGCAAAGCCTGGACGACTGTCCCATTCGATGAAAGCCTGATCACCGCCGAAGACTACGCCTGGGCCATTGAGCAGCTCCAGCGCGGCCACGTTTGCAAACGGCTGGCTCTTCGCTTCGGCTACGAGCGCAGCGGCCATGACCGCACCTTCGAGTTTGCACAGCTGGTGTTTCAGTTCGCACGCCGCTACAAGGTTCGAGTCACATGGCTCGGCGTTCCGCGCAGCCTGCAGCAGATGCTGCGCGCGTTGTTCACGCGCCGGCCAGACTCAGCGCCGCCCGCTTTGCATTACGAGCGGCTCAAAGCCTGGGCCCTCATGCGCTTTACCGCCGCTTCTTCTTTTTCCGGCCGGTGAGGATAGCGCGGGCGCGATCTTCGTCGTCGAGGGCGGTGGTGTACTTGTAGCTGAATCCTTCAAGCTTCCGCCTCTCGATCTTCTGACTGATCAGTCGCTCGATGGAGGCCACGTTCATGAGCTCATCAGCGGCGAAGAGGGTGAAGGCATCGCCTTCCTTCTGCGCACGGCCGGTGCGGCCGATGCGGTGGACATAGTCTTCCGAATGCTCGGGCACCATGTAGTTGATCACATGGGTCACACCGCTGACATCCAGACCACGCGCGGCCAGGTCCGTTGCCACGATGATTTCAAATTCACCATTGCGGAAGCCCTGCAGGGCGCGCTCGCGGTCACGCTGGCCGATGTCGGAGTGCATCACGGCTACCTTGTATTCGTTGAGCTGATTGAGCGCGGAGTAGATCTGGTCAGCCTGCACCTTGGTGCGGGTGAAGATCATGACGCTCTCGAAATGGGTCTGCTTCAGGATCGCCAGCAGCAGTTCCATGCGCTGGTCGCTGGCCACCGGATACATGTAGTGGCTCACCGTCTCGGCAGCGGAGAAGCGGATGCCCACTTCGACGCTTTCGGGATCTTTGAGCGCGAAATCCGCGAGGCTCTTGATCTGCGGTGGCATCGTGGCGGAGAAAAACAGCGTCTGGCGTGCAGGAGGAGTTTTTTCAATGATGCGGCGCACGTCGGGAAGGAATCCCATGTCGAGCATGCGATCGACTTCATCCAAGATCAGCACTTCAATGCCGCGGAGGTCAGCGATGCCTTCCTGCATGAAATCAAGCAGACGTCCTGGGGTGGCAACAACGATGTCGACACCCTCTTGCAACCCTTTGCGTTGCTTGTCATAACCAACGCCGCCATGGACAAGGAGAACGCGGAGGCCCGTGTGCTTGCCGTATTTTTCAAACTGTTCGACCACCTGCGCGGCGAGTTCACGGACCGGTTCGAGGACGAGCACTCGGAATTTCCCAGGAGCCCCCAGGCGGGTGAGTGTGGGCAGCGCGAAAGCGGCGGTCTTGCCAGTGCCGGTCTGCGAAGCACCGACGACATCCCTGCCGGTGAGGATGATGGGGATGGACTTTTCCTGAATGGTCGTGGGCTTTTCGTAGCCGGATTCACGAATGGCTGCCAACACGGCTGGCGAGAGACCGAGAACTTCAAAGGCCTCAGGAAAGGGACCTTCAGGGACAGGCGGCGGCGCGGGCGGAGCCACCGAGGTGTAATTCACACGTTCAGGCTTGTCCTCACGGGGGCCACGCGGCGGACGCTTGTCATCGCGCTCACGGCCACGCGGCGGGCCGCGGCGGCCATCACGCTCTGGGCGTTCCGGACGCTCACCACGCTCACGGGGCGGGCGGGCAGAGTGCTCACGCGGCTGACGGGGGGCGTGCTCTCTTGGCTTGTCGTCATGCGTGCGCTTGTGCGCGTGAATGGTGGCCGGATGGTGTTCTTTCGAATGGCCAGGTTCTTTGGCAGGAGCATGGGCAGCCTCCTTCTTCTTGTCTCCGCCAATGACGCGTTTCAGGCCTGCTTTAAAGCGGCTGAAAAGGGAGGGTTTCTTCGGGGCGTGTTCGGGTCTGCGTGGGGTGGTCACAAGCGTTTTCTAGAGTAGGAGGCGGGGTTTATCGGCCAGTTTGGGCGACAATGCAAACCCGCAGACAGCCTACGGGCGGGGTCAGAGCTTCATCGCATAGTGCACCTGGCGGGCAACTTCCTCAAAACCGCAGCTCGGATAAAGGTGCTGGCCGATGGCATTTGAGGCCATTGTTTCAATCTGCGCCAGCTTCATGCCCTCGTCACGCATGTAATCCAGGGCGTGCTGGATCAGGCGGCGCCCAAGCCCCAGTCCCCGGGCGCTTTCCACCACGGCGATGTTGGGGATGCGGCCCCGTTGATTCACCCGGTCCAGCCGGGTGGTGATATAGCCGAGGATCTCGCTGCCTCGCTCAGCCACGAAACACCCCTCCGGGCACTGCGCCACGTCGTCGTCAATGTGGCTCGCCTTTCTCACCTTCCAGTCGCGTTCATTCCAAAGTCCAAATTTGTGCTCCAGCATCTGCTCCAAGGCGACACTGCCAAAGGACGCCACGGTAATCTGGCGCAATTGCGCCAGATCCTTGTCCTGATACGGGCGGATGTGAAGGGGGGATTCGTCCATGTTTGCGGGGGTTGAATTGTGAATAGAAATATGGTAAACAACATCTCTAGATAAGTATCAATCGTTCAAATGGCACGACTCTTGCGAAACAGGTGTTCGGTTGGCGACGTTGATAACAGTAATAATTCAGGGTTGCGAACATCTTAGCTTATATCATTCTTCTGGCCCATGCTTCTTTTTAGCCGGACTTCTAAAAAATCCCGATTCAATGACCGCCTTTTCAAGGTCGTCGGGAGTGTCCTGCTGGCTGGAGCGCTCAGTCAGTGCACCTCACCGCCCAAAGGGGACGTGGTGGTCAGCGTGAAAGATCAAAAACTCGGCATCTACAGCGAGGGCAAACTCACCAAGCAGTACGTCATCTCGACCTCGAAATTCGGCCTCGGTGACCAGAAAGGCAGCAACCGGACCCCTCTGGGCCAGCATGAAGTCATCGCCAAGATCGGTCAGGGCCTGCCTGCAGGGGCGGTTCTGAAAAGCCGCCGCTGGAATGGCGAGGTGCTCAAACCCAACGCTCCTGGCCGCGACCCCATTGTCTCGCGCATTCTCTGGCTGCGTGGCATGGAAACCACCAATAAAAACGCCTTCAACCGTTTCATCTACATCCACGGCACCCCGGAAGAAAACCGTCTGGGCCACCCCGCCAGCTATGGCTGCGTGCGCATGGGCATGAAGGATGTGGTCGATCTGTTCAACACCGTGAACGTCGGTGCCAAAGTGGTCATCACCAAGGGTGGCCTGCCACCTGGCGAGAAAGAAAAGCCAGCCACCGTCGCGGACGATGTGGATGGTTCCCCTGCCCTGAATTCTCCAGCCACACTGGCCGCGCAGCCGCTCGAAATTGCGCCTATCGCACCCTCAGACGGTGAGAAAAAGCGGGCTGAAGAAAACGAAGCCAAGGCGAAGGGCAAAGTCGGCCCAGACCACGAAAAGCCCGTCCACAAATCGAAATCGTCCAAGTCAAAATCCGACACCAAAGTGGCCGGACATGCCGCCCACAAGGCAAAAGCCAAGGCCTGAACCTCGGCAGGCTCAGTCACGCACCAGTTCGAAAACTGGCATTTTTTTCAGCAACGACGGGTTTGTCTCCAGCGGCATCCTGCGCATCACCTGAAGAAGCTTGGGATCAAGCACGAGCCGTTGTTTGTGAATGCCGCTTTCAATGATCTCACTTTCACTCCACCGAGGGTTGTCACGAAATGCCGCCTGTGAAGGCCAGTAAACCCCGGTGCGCCCCACATTCACGTCGATCAATTCCACCTCGGTTTTGCCGGTCAGGTGGCACACGCCGACAACGCATCCCAGCTCCACGGCACGTGCCGAGGCGCAGCGTCCCACCCGCTCGACTCCCAAAACCGTTTCCGTGGCGCTCGGCACAAGGATCACATCCACGCCAGCCCCACGCAGCCGCGTGCTGATTTCAGGTATTTCAATGTCCAGGCAGATCACCACCGCAAAGCGCAGCCCGGCAAACTCCCAGACATGCAGTTCGGTGCCCGGTGCAAAATCCGACTCCCACGGCGTCAGGTGCAGCTTGTCCTGATGCAGAACTCGATCTTCCACCAAGATGGGCGCCCGGTTGCGCAGTTCC
The DNA here is from genome assembly GCF_057652315.1 of Prosthecobacter sp. Pr1. Lineage (NCBI taxonomy): Bacteria > Pseudomonadati > Verrucomicrobiota > Verrucomicrobiia > Verrucomicrobiales > Verrucomicrobiaceae > Prosthecobacter > Prosthecobacter sp. Pr1. The sequence continues at coordinate 94,752 of NZ_JBYFBS010000012.1, forward strand.
TGGCGATCCTCATCCCAGAACGGCACCGTGCCAAGCACAACTGCCTTGCCCGGACGGATCAGCAGTGATTTCACTGCAGGCAGCACTTCCCCCCAAAACACCTCAGCCGTCCGTTTGAGTGTTTGAGGCTCGACCAAAGGCACCAGCCCCACCCAGGCAAATTCCGGCAGCAGGACAAGGTCTGCTCCATGGTCCCAGGAGTCTTCCACACAATCCACCACCACCGCAGCAAAGGCCGCCGGCGATTTGGCGGCAGCTCTGGAATCAAATGTGCAGAGATCAATCGCTATCATGGCGCATTGTGCGCCTCATTTCCCACAGCCGCAACTGCCACCGCAGCCGGGTTTTTTCCGGCGTTTAGCGGAACGGACGATGAATAAAGTGATCGTGACAAACACGACCGCGATCGCTGCGATGGATTGCCAGTCTGCGTTCATGGTGAGAGAAAGTTAGTAGCCCAGCGCACTGCCAATCTGGAAGATCAGCAGACTTAGTACATACGCCGTTCCGGTCATGTATCCGAGCTGAAACATCGCCCATTTCCAGCTTCCCGTCTCGCGCTTCACGATAGCGATGGTGCTGACGCACTGCATGGCAAACACATAAAACACCAGCAGGCTGATGCAGACGAGCGGCGTGTAAACCGCCCGGCCGTCAGGCCGGCGCTCCGATGCCAGCTTGTCTCGCAGCGGAGTCAGGTTGTCGTCATCTCCGCTTTCCACGGCATAAACCACGCCCATCGTGGAATTGAATACCTCGCGGGCGGCAAAGCTGCCAATGAGCCCGATGCCAATCTTCCAGTCATAGCCCAGTGGAGCAATGGCGGGCTCGATCAGCTTGCCGGCCCGACCCGCAAAGCTGTTTTCAAGCTGGAGCGCTTTGTCCTCCGTATCAGTCTTCGGATAAGTCGAAGCCGCCCAGATGATGATGGAGATGCCCATGATGATCGTCCCTGCACGAACCAGAAACATCCGCGCACGCTGCCACACATGCAGCAGGATGCTCTTGATCGCGGGCATCTTATACGACGGCATTTCCAGAATCATCGGACTCGCCGCGCCTTTCATGACGCACTTGTTGAACAACCAGGCGAAGAAGAACGCACCAAACGTGCCCAGTGCATAGAGTCCCAGCATGATGCCCGCCTGGGTCAGCGCACCGACTTCCCCCACTGGAAACAGCACGCCAATCAGCAACGAATAAACCGGCAAACGCGCCGAGCAGGAGGCCAGCGGCGCAATCAAAATGGTGATCAGCCGGTCCTTGGGACTGTCGATCGTGCGCGCTGCCATCACGCCAGGAATGGCGCAGGCATACGAACTGAGAAAAGGCAGGAACGACTTGCCGTTGAGGCCCACCTTGCTCATCGCCCAGTCCATGATGAAGGCGAGACGCGACATGTAGCCCGTGTCCTCCATGATGCCGATGAAAAAGAACAGGATGAGAATCTGCGGCAGGAAGATGACCACGCCACCGACTCCGGGCACGACGCCGTTCACGATGAGATCGCGGAAATCCCCGGCAGACATCAGCCCCTCCACCCACGTGCCCAACTGGCCAAATCCGGCCTCGATCCATCCCATGGGACCCTCAGCCACCTTGAAAATGAGGAAGAACAGCAGCCCGAGCACCAGCAACAAATTCACGAATCCAAGCACCGGGTGCAGCAGGATGCGGTCAATTTTCGTGGTGATGGTTTCAATCTCCTGATCAGGCCGCTTCAAGACCTGCTCGCACAGTTTCTCGATGCCTCGGTAACGCTCAGCGACGAGTTCATCCTCCCAGCCCGGAAAGCTCGCTTCCATGCTGGCACGCAGCTCCTGGATCCGACCGATCTGCGCGTCAGCGATGCCCTCGTGCGTCGGATTGTGATCGGACAGCAAATACAGCGGCTCCAGCAGCGAAGCGCGGCTGTGAATCGCTCCCGTCTGGCACAAAGTGCTGCGGCTTTGTTCCAGTGCGACCCGCACCCCCTCAGGCAGTTTCGCACTCTGCCACTTTGGCGGTGTGAGGTCTTCACGACTCAGGGCCAGCTTGAGCTCAATCAGCCCCTGACCACTCACCGCCTGGGTTTGCACCACCACGACCCCGAGCAGTTCGGACAACTTGGCGGCATCGATGCGCCACTCGCGCTGCACCGCCACGTCGATCATGTTCAGCACCAAAATCGTCGGCAGGCCGAGTTCCAGCACCTGGCTGACCATGTAAAGATTGCGCTCCAGATTGGCCGAATCCACCACACACACCACCCGGTCCGGGCGCGGCGTCTCAGGTCGGCGGCCCAGCAAAACATCACGCAGCACGGCTTCATCCGGCGAGCGGGCATTCAGGCTGTAAGCACCCGGCAGATCTATCAGCCTCAGTTTTTTACCATGCTGGCTGTAGCACTCGCCGATCTTCTTTTCGACGGTCACCCCAGGGTAGTTCGCCACCTTTTGCTTTAACCCGGTAAGCAGGTTGAAAAGTGTGGTTTTCCCCGAGTTTGGGTTGCCCACAATGGCAATGAGTGGCGGTTCAGACGTGGCCTGGCTCATGCGGCAGCGGGGGAGATGGCGATGAATGCCGCCTCATGATTGCGCATGGAGAGATGCGAGCCGCGCACGCAGATTTCGATGGGCTCGCCCAGCGGCGCACGACGCGTCACACGGACGCGGGTTCCGGGGACAATGCCCATTTCTCGAAGCCTTGTCAGCCCCGAACGCCCGGTGGGCATGGCTTGGACGATGGCATCTGTGCCAACAGGAAGTTCAGCAAGGGTGGCGGCGTACATGAAAGTAAAACGGTCCTGCAACTGAGACTCTGTCGCAGAACGTCGATTGAGATTAACAAGAACTGCGATTCTGGCAAATGCGGACTTAATGCAGATTTTGCGCATGGTCGACATGCACGGCCGTTTGCGCCCCCTTGCCACAGGGGTTGCACCGGCTCTGAAAGCCGCTAGTCTGCGCGCCCTCGAAATTATGTGGAAAGGCCGTTTTGCTCAGGAAACCAGTGCTCTCGTTCAGCGCTATGGAGAATCCGTGTCGTTTGACTGGAGGCTCTACCCCCATGACATCGCCGGTTCCATCGCGCATTCCAAAGGCCTGCTCAAAGCGGGCATTTTGACCTCCGAGGAGCAGCAGCAGATCGAAACAGGCCTGCTGGCCATCCGCCACGAGATCGAATCAGGAAACTTTGAGTTCAAGGAGTCGCTCGAAGATGTCCACATGAACATCGAGTCGGAGCTGACCAAGCGCATCGGCCCCGCCGGTGCCAAACTCCACACCGCCCGCAGCCGGAATGACCAGGTGGCCACGGACGTGCGCCTTTACTGCCGGGCGGAAATCACCCGCATCCTCGATCTCATCTCCGCCATGCAAGCCGCTCTCGTCGAGTGCGCAGAGCGCGGCGGAGACACCGTCATGCCCGGCTACACCCACCTCCAGCGTGGCCAGCCCGTCCTCTTCGCCCATCATCTCCTGGCCTACGTGGAAATGCTGTCCCGTGACTTTGACCGCCTCACGGACTGCCGCAAACGCCTCAATGTCATGCCCCTCGGCTCCGGCGCCCTGGCCGGTAGCACCATCATCATCGACCGCGAATTCGTGGCTCAGCAGCTTGGCTTCGCCTCGGTGACGCAAAATTCCATGGATGCCGTCAGCGACCGTGATTTCGTCGCCGAACTCCTCTTCGCCATCTCCCTCCTGGGCGTCCACCTTTCCCGTCTGAGCGAAGACGTGATCCTCTGGGCCAGCGCCGAGTTTGGCTTCGTCACCCTCAGCGATGCCCACACCACCGGCTCGTCCTTGATGCCGCAGAAAAAGAACCCGGATGTCGCCGAACTCACCCGTGGCAAGTCCGCGCGCCTGATCGGCAATCTCATGAGCCTCCTCACCCTGCTCAAAGGTCTGCCGATGACTTACAATCGTGACCTGCAGGAGGACAAGGAACCCCTGTTTGACTCCATCGACACCATCCATATCGCCCTCCAAGTGTTCACCGAGATGATCACCGGCATGGACGTGAACCGCGCCAAAACAACCGCCGCAGCAAGCGATCCCATGCTCTTGGCCACCGATCTGGCCGACTACCTCGTGAATCATGGCGTCCCCTTCCGTCAGGCCCACGAAGTCATCGGCAAACTCGTGGCCTACTCCATCGAGCAGCAGCGCGCCTTTGGCGACATGACGCTGGAGGAATTCCAGCGCTTCTCCCCGGCCTTCGCCGCCGATGTGACCGCCTGCTTGAACCTGGAAACCGCCATGGCCGCTCGCAAGGGCATCGGTGCCCCTTCGCCGCAGAATGTGAAAGCGCAGCTGGCCCGCTGGCGCAAAGCCTTGACCCCTGAGTGACCGGCATGCAGATCCCGGATTTTGAAATCTACACACCTGGGGCCGAGTCGGGCTGGCAGAAGACCCGCAGCGAGGCGCTGTTTGCCAATCCGCACGTCGGTGTCGAAAAATCCTTTTTCACAACCCCCAGCCGCAAGTCCGAAGTCCCTTGGATGGTGGTGAAACGCAAGGCCGCCGTGGCCATCGCTCCCGTTTTGGAGGACGGCCGTTTCGTCATGGTTCATCAGGAGCGCCTGCCTGTGATGCAGACCATGTGGGAATTTCCCGCCGGTCAGATCGACACCGCCGTGACGCGTGAGTCCATCATCCACACCATTCAGAATGAACTGCGTGAGGAGTGCGGCTGCGCCCTCCACCCGGATCTGGGCACGCTCCAGCCCCTGGGCTGGTATTTTCCTTCGCAAGGTTTTACCGACGAGATCGTTTATCTGTTTACGGCGAAGCCCGTGTGTGTCGTCAGCCGTCCTGAACCGGACGGAAGCGAGCACATCAGCGACGTGCGGTTTGTTAGCGCGGGAGAACTGCGTGGGATGATTGCTGCCAATGTGATCACCAACGCCCTGACGCTGGCTCTCTACGCGCGGATCGCGGCCCAAGGACTGCCGTAGTCCTGCGCATCCGTAACTCCCCTTCCCCCCTCTCATTCCCATGTGGTCCGGCATCCTTCAAAAAGTCTTCAAAGTTCGCGAAAAAGTCGCCATGAACCTCAGCGGCAAAGGCGATGAGGAAAAACCGTTTCTCGAGCACCTCGAAGATCTGCGCACGATGATTGTGCGCATCGTGATGACCTTGATCATCTCCACGATCGGCACCTTCGTTTTTTATCAGGAGCTCTTCGCCGCCATCTTGTATCCTCTGGTGCTGGCCGGCTTTGCCAAAAACATCGACGAAGCCCGGAAAATCCTGATCAACACCGATGTAGCAGGCCCCTTCATGATGGCGGTAAATGTATCCCTCATCGCAGCGGTGATCATTTCCTTCCCTCTGCTGCTGATCTTTCTGCTGCAGTTCATCCTGCCGGGTCTGAAACCGAATGAGAAAAAATTGGTCTTCCCGGCCATTGCCATTGGCACAGGGCTGTTTCTCTCGGGGGCGGCTTTCTCCTACTGGGTGGTGCTGCCCAAGGCATTGCAGTTCTTCGCCGAATTTGCCAAGTCCGTTGGTGCCATACAGATGTGGACTTTGAGCGAGTTCATCACCTTCACCACTCGTTTCATTCTTGTCTTCGGCATCTCCTTCGAGCTGCCGGTGATCGTCATGGCCTTGGTGAAGCTCGACATCCTGAACTACAAGATCATGAAGTCCACCTGGCGGCACGCCATCGTGGCCATCACGCTGTTTGCAGCCATCATCACTCCGACGCCGGATGTGTTCACGCTGATGCTGATGTCGGGCCCCCTTTACTTTCTCTACGCCATCTGTGTGTGGCTGGCCTACACCATGGAGAAAAAGGACCGTGCCGCCTACCCTGAGTACTACGCAGACATCGACAAAGACGCAAAAGAGCTGGAGCAGTCCGCCAACGACGACTGGGACAACGAGAACTACAATCCATGGTCCTCAGGCGACGACGATGAAGATGACAAGGACGACTACCAGTCTCCTGCCGCCAAACCGTCCGCCCCGCCTCCCGAGGTCGAAAAACCTGACGTGGAAAACCTTGGTGAAGACCAAAGCTCGAAGATGCCTGATGAAGATCCGGCAGACCTTCCGCCCCGGGAAATGACGCTGGAGGAACTCGCCCGTGAGGATGAGAAACGCTCCAGTGAGCCGCCCAAGGATTCATAACACCCGGCTGACTCAGTGAATCAACATGCGGAGACACAGGCCAACAGCCTGTGTCTCTTCAGCGTTCGGAGCCGCCACCACTAACGCCGTGTCTGTTCAGCGTTCGGGAGCGCCTTCACAATCGATCACCAGCAGACAAGGAGCATCAGACTGAATGTCGAGCCTTCGCACAAGCAGGCGTGCGAGGTAGGACTTCCCCCATTCGGTTTCCCGGTTCATGAATCGCCCCAGCGGTGTGTCACGCTCCACACACGCCACGAAATGCGGCTCGCTTCCTGCCGACACCTGCACATCAAAGGTGATGTATCGCGGCCTCAGTTCCGCGGCAATATCCAGTCCATGGCTGGGCCGCAGGCCCACGTGAAACCACGCAGCCTCCCCCGCCGGTTGCTTCAGAAAGGTGGCCAGCGCCTCCGCATGCGTTTCATGCAGCAGCGGCCAGCTGATGCGGCGCTTTCCATCAGCTCCCGTCTCCAGACGAATCAGGGCACCATTGGCACACACCGAAGTCACCAGCTTGAACAGCGGCACCGGCTGGCCGCCCGGCAGCGTCTGCGGCATGCCAGGAATGCGTGAAAGCAGCCTCAATTCCGTCTTTTTGTCACCCACGGCACCAAACTGCGCTTCGATTTCCGCGCTGTATTTGGCGGCATCATGGATGCACGCAGCCCGGCGTTCAGCGCTGTCAGCGGCAAAAAATTCCGTGATCAATTGTTTGGCGTCCGCTGTCACAGCCCCCACATCCGGAGCAGGTATCACAGCACGGGCGATCTGCGTTTGGGGCACCACCGGATCAATCCTCACGACTGTTTTGACGGGTGGTGGAGTCACGTCAACACTAGGTTTGACCACGGGTACGTTGACGCTGTCCCACCACAACCAGAGCGCGCCTCCGCACACAACGCTAAATGCCAGCAGGATGAACGCGCCGCGCCATGGTGACCTGCGCAAGTGCGGCGGTGTCTTGAATTCCTCCGACGGGGGTGGCGGTGCCCCCGTGGGCATCAGCGCTTGTGAAGGTTGCAACGTCTGGCGCGCCGTGAAGTTCGCAGGTGCCTGAATCGGCGGCTGGGGTGGCCATGCCGCTGGCTGAAAGAGGGCGCGGATTTCCTGCTGCGGCGCAGCAGGCATGCTTGGCAGCGGCTGCTGCTGGGACACACGCCGCCGCACCTGTGCCACTCCCGCCACTTGGGCCTGCGTGCCGAAGTAGCTGCGCAGTGCATTATGCGCACAATGCGGGCACTGCACCATGCCCTCCATGCTTTGCTGCATGGAGAGAAATGCCTGGCCGCAGGCCGGGCAGATCAGACAGGCTGTGGTGCCGGGATTCATCATGCGCAAAAAACTTAACGCATGAGCGGCTTCTTGCGCGACTTGATTCCAGCAATCCGCCACAACAGCGGCACGGACACAGAACTTTCTGGCGCAGACAGCTGCATGCGGTAGATTTTCCCTTCGCATGAGTCGCCCTAATGATGATCTGAAACCCATCCCCCGCCATATCGCCATGATCATGGACGGCAACGGTCGTTGGGCGAAAGAGCGTGGTCTGCCGCGCACCGAAGGGCACCGTGCCGGAGCCGAGACCGTGCGCCGGGTGGTCGAAGGTTGCAGCGAGATCGGTGTCGAATTCCTCACCCTCTACGCCTTCTCTTCAGAAAACTGGAAGCGCCCCAAACGTGAAGTCGAGGCGCTGATGAAGCTGCTGGAGATCTTTTTGCGCGGTGAACTGCCGCTCATGATGAAGCAAAATGTCCGGCTCCAGTCCATCGGACGCCTGCATGACCTCCCCCAATCCTGCCAGAACGAGCTCCACCGCTGTATCGAAGCGACGGCTCAGAACACCGGGCTAACGCTGATTCTGGCCCTCAGCTACGGAGGGCGTGAAGAGATCATCGACGGCGTGAAAAGCCTCCTGCAGAGCGTGGAGAGCGGCCACCTCGACAAAGCCATGATCGATGTCGAAATGTTCGGCAAGCATCTCTACACCCGCTACTATCCAGATCCTGACCTCCTCATCCGGACTTCGGGCGAAATGCGGCTCTCAAATTTCCTGCTCTGGCAGGTCAGCTACACCGAATTTTACATCACGGAAAAGCTCTGGCCGGACTTCTCCAAAGAAGACCTGAAAACCGCCATCCGTGCCTTTCACCAGCGCCACCGCCGCTTCGGCGGCGTATGACGAATGTTGACCTCCCCCCCAATTGCTGCGATAACGCAGTTCCAACCCAAATAAACGCTCTAATGCCAGAAAACCCGGACACCCACCTTGTCATCGTGGATCCAGATGCCGACTTCCTCGCATGGGCTGCCGCCCATCTGAAAGCACCGGGCGTTTCCATCAGCACCTTTGAGCGGGGCGAAGACGCCTTGGCCTCATACGTCAAAAAGCGGGCAGACCTGCTGCTCTCGGAGGTTCGCCTCAACGGCACCACCGGCATCGAACTGCTCAAACGCCTGCGCCAGACCGATCCGCAGTCGATGGTCATCCTGTTCAGCGGCACCGCCACCACCAGCCACGTCATCGAAGCCATGCGCCTCGGTGCCTACGATGTGCTGGGCAAAGAACGCCTGCCCTACGAACTTCGCACCGTTGTCGAAAGCGCCCTCACCTCCATCGAGGCCCGCAAGGCCACCCGCGCACAAGCCGCCGAGGTGCCCACCGAATCCATTCAGGAAACCATCATCGGTCGCTCCGCGCCCATGCAGGAGGTGTTCAAGCTCATCGGCCGCGTCTCCCGCTCAGACGCCCCCGTCATGATCACAGGAGAAAGCGGCTGCGGCAAGGAACTCGTCGCAGGCGCCATCCACAAGTTCAGCCCGCGTGCCCAAAAGGAATTCGTCGCCATCAACGTCACCGCCATTCCTGACAACCTGCTCGAAAGCGAAATCTTCGGCCATGAAAAAGGCTCTTTCACCGGTGCCGTGAACCAGCGTGTCGGTCGCTTTGAACAGTGCGATGGTGGCACCCTCTTCCTCGACGAAATCGGCGATATGCCGCTCGCCGTGCAGAGCAAACTGCTGCGCGTGCTCCAGGAAGGCCAGTACTCCCGCGTCGGCAGCAACCAAACGCTCAAGACCGACGTTCGCGTCCTCGCCGCCACCAACAAAAATCTCGAAGACGAAGTCGCCAAGGGCAATTTCCGTGAGGACTTGTTCTACCGCCTTAACGTCGTTCGCATCCACATTCCGCCGCTCCGTGAGCGCCGCGAAGACGTGCGCCTCCTGGCCGAGTTCTTCCTCCACCGCCTCTCGGCACGCCGCCGTGGGCCCCAGATGCGCTTCACCGATGATGCGCTCGACATGCTTGACGCCTACGACTGGCCCGGCAATGTGCGTGAACTGGAAAACACCATCCAGCGCGCCTGCGCCCTCTGCAATTCAGACGTGCTCCTGCCTTCCGACATCCCCCTCGGCAGCAAAGGCGCACGTCACATGGATCCGTCGAGCACCGTCACCCGCATGCGCGATGCCTTGAGCATGCTCGTCAGCGTGGCGGAAAAGACCCCTGACATCGAGCTGCTTCCTTGGGTGGAGCGCGAGCTCTCCCGCCTGGCTTACCGTCATTTCAGCGAAGATGCCGACCGCACGGCCAAATTCCTCGGCATCGACAGCTCGGTGCTTCAAAGCCACCTCAGCGCTCCCGCTGTCAAAAAGGCTGCGATTGAAAGCCAGCTCAGTGCTCCCCCTCCCGTCAAAAAGGCCAAGAAGGCAAGTTGAGCTTTGATTTGATTCCCGCGAAAATCGGTCATCCCAGTTCACTCGTTAGACGCGGCATCGCCATCACGTTAACCCATTCCCTCTATGCTCAAACAACTCACACTCACCGCCCTTGCGGCCCTTGCATTCACCTCCGCCCAGGCCGCAGATGACGGCTGGATCTCCATGTTCAATGGCAAGGATCTCAGCGGCTGGAAATCCAACGAAGAAGTCCCTGGCGTCTTCACCGTCGAAAACGGCGAACTCAAGGTCAGCGGCGGACGCTCCCACCTCTTCTACGTCGGCCCGAACGGTGAAGCCAAGTTTCAGAGCTTCGAACTGAAACTCAAGGTCAAGACCACCCCCGGCTCCAACAGCGGCGTGTATTTCCACACCCAGTATCAGGAGAAAGGCTGGCCGGACAAAGGCTTCGAGTGCCAGGTCAACAGCACCCACACCGACCCCAAGAAAACCGGCAGCCTCTACGGTGTCATCAACATCCTTGCCCTCCTCGACGGCCAGAAGGAACCCGAAGGCGGCAAGCACATCAAAGTCCCCCTGGCTCCAAGCACGGACGGCGAATGGTTTGACTACAACATCAAGGTCGAAGGCAAGCACATCACCCTCTCCGTCAACGGCAAGACCACCGTCGACTTCATCGAACCCGAAGGCTGGGATCCCGCCAAGGAACTGAAAAACATGCCCGGCCGCAAGCTCAGCGAAGGCACCATCGCCATCCAGGGCCACGACCCCAAGAGCACCACATTTTACAAGGACATCTTCATCAAACCGATTCCTTAATCGGATATAAAACAGTTTTGCTAATACAGCGGGCGCCTTGACCAGACGCCCGTTTTTTTGTATTCGGCATGCCCAGCGCAGGTAGGGCCGGGCTGTCCTCAGCCCGCCATCGATCATCTCCACGCCCGCTTTCCACAAATCCGTTTCGCAAACGCAGAGCTCCCCTCTCCAGCCAACTAGCCCGACGATTCATTTGACGGCGGGCGCAGCGCTGCACACCTAGAACCATGCTCCTCAACCACGGCATCCATCTCGGCTACTGCACCAACATCCACCGCGGCGAAACGTGGGAGGAAACTTGGAGCGGCCTCAAGAACTACACCCTCCGGGTCAAGGATCGCGTCAGCGGCGGCAAACCCTACGGCATCGGCCTCCGTCTCAGCCAGCAGGCAGCAGTGGAACTCAGCGCTCCGGGAAAAATCGACGAATTCAAAGCCTGGCTGGAGGCCAACGGCTGCTACGTTTTCACCATCAACGGCTTCCCTTACGGCTCCTTCCACGGCACCCGGGTCAAAGAGCAGGTCTTCAAGCCGGACTGGAGCACCACCGAGCGCCTCGACTACACCAACCTGCTTTTCGACATCCTGGCCCAGCTGCTGCCGCCCGGCGTGAGCGGCAGCGTCAGCACCCTGCCCGGCTCCCACAAGACCTTCGGCGTCGGTGCCGATGAGCTGCAGGCCATTTTCACCAACCTGCGCCTCTGCCGCGAGCACATCGAAAAAGTCGCCACCAAGAGCGGACACGACCTGCATCTCGGCCTGGAGCCGGAGCCCCTCGGCCTGTTTGAGACCAGTGGAGAAACACTCAAGTTTTTCGGGCTCTACCTCGACCGCAATCCACGCGACCGTGACTTTTTCAAATTCGTGGGCCTGAATTACGACACCTGCCACCTCGCCATCGAATTCGAAGATGCCGAAAAAGCACTGTCGCGCATCACCGGGGCGGGAATCCGCCTCAGCAAGCTCCACTTCAGCTCGGCTCTTAAACTGAAACCCACGCCTGAAAACATCGCCCAGCTGCCAGCCTTCGATGAACCGGTCTACTTCCACCAGGTCATCGCCAGCTACGGCAAAGACGAACCCCTGCGCCGTTTCAAGGACTTGCCAGATGCCCTGCAGTTCGCCCAGGCCAATCCTGGAAGCCTCGGGGAGGAGTGGCGCGTGCATTTCCACATCCCCATCCATGCCCAGCCCGGCGGCGGTTTTGACAGCACACGGGATCACTTGATCGGCGCCATGGACTGGCTGGCCAAAAATCCCACCAAATGCCAGCACATCGAGATGGAAACCTACACCTGGGAAGTCCTGCCGCTGGAGATGCGCAGCGGAGATGTGGTGGATCAGCTGGTGAGGGAATACGATTGGACTCTGGGAGAGATGCGAAACCGGGCTCTGGCCCCCGTTTGAGAGGGAAAATCCCCTTGCACCGGGGCGCATCCATCGGAAGTCTGGCATTCCCAATTTCCCCACATGCAATCCCTCTGGAACGACCAAGAAGCCGCCACTTTCGGCACCGATCTGCTCGGACAACGCGTTTACACCTCCCGTCTGCTCGGCCGGAATCCCGCCCTCGTCCTGCACGGCGGCGGAAACACCTCAGTCAAGGTCACGGAGCAGGACTTCTTCGGTGATCCGGTCAATCTCTGCTACGTCAAAGGCAGCGGCTGGGACCTCGCCACCATCGAGCGCGCCGGATTCTCCCCTGTCCGCATGGAGGCGCTGATCAAGATGTCCAAACTCGCCACCATGAGCGATGAGGATATGGTCCTCCAGCAGCGTGCGGCCATGACCAACCCCAACGCGCCCGCCGCCAGCATCGAGGCGATCCTCCACGCCATCCTGCCCTTCAAGTTTGTCGATCACAGCCACGCCAACGCCATTTCCGCCCTCACCTGCAGCGCCGACGGCGAAGCCCGCGTGAAGGAAATCTACGGCAATCGCGTCATCATCGTCCCGTATGTGATGCCCGGTTTCATTCTGGCTAAAACCATCGCCGAACTCATCGCAGGCCGCGATCTGCGCAAAGAAGGCATCCAAGGCATGGTGCTGCTCAAGCACGGTCTTTTCACCTTCGATGATGACGCTCGCAAAAGCTACGAGCTGCACATCGAGATGGTGACGATGGCAGAGGACTACCTCGCCAAAAAGGGTGCCAAAGCAGCCATGGCTGCAGCCACCGAAGACCTCATGGCCCTCGCAAAACTGCGCCAGGCCGTCTCCAAGCGCCGTGGCTTCCCACAGATCGCCCGTCTCAATGCATCTCCAGAAGCCGTGGGATACGCCAATCTCGCCACCGTGGCAGATTTCGGCACTCGCGGCCCCCTGACCCCGGATCACAGCATCCGCACCAAGCGCGCCCCCGCCTTCATCGGCGCAGACCTCGATGCCAGCGTTCAGCAATACGCAGACGACTACGCTGCTTACTTCCAGCGCCACGCCAGCGGTCAGACCATGCTCGATCCGGCCCCACGCTTCGCCATCTGGCCGAATCACGGCGTTGTCAGCTTTGGCGATACCTTGAAGGACGCCAAGATCGTCGCCGACATCGCTGAATCCACCGCCGCCACCGTTCAGCTCGGCGAATCCGTCGGTGGCTGGCAGCCGCTGCCTGAAAAGGACATCTTCGAAATCGAATACTGGGATCTGGAGCAGGCCAAGCTGCGCAAAGGCCCCGCACGCAAGGTGCATCAGGGCAAAGTCGCTCTCGTCACCGGTTGCGCCGCCGGCATTGGCTTCGCCATTGCGGAATCACTCGCCGAGCAAGGCGCTCAAGTAGTCGGACTCGACATCGACAAAGACATCCCCGACATCATGAAAAAGATCGGCGGCATCGGCATTGTTGTGAACCTCACCGAAGACCAGCCCGTCCAGGACGCCATCGACTTCACCGTCCGCGAGTTCGGCGGCATCGACATCGTCGTCAGCAACGCCGGCATCTTCCCCAAAAACGACCATCTCGACGCCATGGCGCAGACGGATTGGGACCGCACCATCATGATCAACCTCACCAGCCATCAGAAGCTGATGAACAAGGTCATCCCCTTCGTGAAGCAGGGCATCGATGCCAGCATCATCTTCGTCGGCAGCCGCAACTTCAAGGCCCCCGGCCCCGGTGCCAGCGCCTACTCCTGCTCCAAGGCCGCCCTCACCCAGCTCTGCCGCGTCGCCGCCCTTGAGCTCGCCCCGCACAAAATCCGCGTCAACATCGTCCACCCCGACGCCGTCTTCGACACCAAGCTCTGGACCCCCGAAGCCCTCCAAAAAAGCGCCACCCGCTACGGCATGACCGTCGAGGAGTACAAGACCAAGAACCTCATGAAAGTGGAGATCAAGTCCAAGGACATCGGCAACATGGTCAGCGCCATGGCCTCCCCCTTGTTCGCGAAAGTCACCGGTGCTCAGATCCCCGTGGACGGTGGGAACGACCGGGTGATCTAATCTCTGAAAGGGGCAAGCAATGACACTGCCAGAACTTCCCCTCTCAACTCCTTCTCTCCTCTTCCCAGCCATCTCTCTCCTGCTGCTGGCTCATACCAACCGCTTTCTGGGGCTGGCCAGTGTCGTCCGTGGCCTGCATGCAAACTGGCAGACCACCCAGGAGCCCATGCTGCTGGCACAGATTCGAAGCCTGCGGAAGCGCATCCGCATCATCAAGCACATGCAGTCCATGGGCGTGCTGAGCATGATGTTCTGCGTGGTCAGCATGACCTTGCTTTTCTTCAGTCATCAGCCAGGTGGCCAGATCACCTTTGGCATCAGCCTGCTGCTCATGCTGGCATCTCTGATTCTGACCCTGGTGGAAATTCAGATGTCCGGCACGGCTCTGGACCTGCACCTGCAGGACGTGAAATGCCGGGACGAGTAGGCAAAAGAAAAGCCCGTCTTGAGACCGGGCTGATCGTGAAAAGGAAATGGATGACACCAGCTTAGCTGGCGGTGCTCGGATCCTTGATGATGCGACGCAGCAGCGGGAAAAGAGCATCCTCGCATTCCTTGCGTTTGAAGCGCAGCTGACGCTTCACCAGTGGATTGCCAAACATGCGGTGGCTGTCCTGCACACGTCCTTCCAGAATATCCAACCACGTCGCGTTTGACGCATCCAGAGCAGCCGCAAGGCTTTGATCCAAAACCGGCATGCGCAGCACCAGATCCTGCGGGCGGATGATTTCATCCAGCAAATCGGATGAAACGGGGCCGTCTTTCAGACTGACAACCACAATGGAGGGAGCTTCACCAAAGATGGCCGAACGCCACTGTTTGATGGCAGGCAGAGTGGCGGCCTTCGCTGTCACCGGATGAATCGGCAGCCAGTGCAGTCCGTCATCTTCACGCAGACTCTGGATGATTTCAGGGTTCAGATCACGACCCAAAATGTCCTGGCAGCTCGCCGGCAGATCCGCCAGGACAAGTTTCCCATCCATCGCTGTTTCCACGATGCGACGCATCGAGTCGATGTTGTCGATGGGCATGGATTCAATCTTGTTGGGTGAAATTTTCTGAAAATCTCGGTTCCCCAGAGCATCGCAGTCGAACATGGCCACGTCATCACGCGTCTCAAAGTTGGCAAGTTCGTAAATAAGGCGGGCAATGGTGCTCTTGCCGGTGCCTCCGCTGCCAGCGGTGATAAGGATCATCTTCATAGGGTGTTGCGGTAGCTTATCGAGTGATTGGTTAAAAGGAAAAATGGAAGATGATTTCATACTTTCTTCCACCAGAGGAGTTTGCGACTCCGTTTCACGAGGAGAAGGTGACAATATCGGTAAGCGCGGCGCTGTCCGCGTGGCCGGCTCGGTGGGTGCAGGCCGCGGACTGACGGTTCGCCCCACCCGCTGAAAAGCATTCCCCAGATAACAAAAGAATTGCCCCGGCAGCTCCCGATTGCCAACGGACTCCATATTGTAGCCAGACAGGCTGAACGTACCATCCTGCAGCGTCTGCCAAAGACGGCTAAGCTGCTCTTCAACATCTCCCCGCAGATCCGAAAAGGGTTTGCCAGGCTCCACCGCCTCCCGGATGACCACCGGAGACCGGCCCAGCGTCAAACAATCCGCAGCAGACTCCAATGCCACCGTGAACTCCGCCAGACTGTCGAGGCGGATGTCCAGCATCTTGGAGTCATTCGCACTTTCCCTCAGTCCGGGAAGGCGAAGCAGAATATGCTCAGGATCCAGCGCCAGCCCCAGTACCGGCACGGCAGCCGCTTGCTCACGCAGGCGATTGTGCAGCATCAATACTTCGATCTCGGTCAGCCGGTGCCGATGAGCCAGCAGGCGGGAAAGCCGAACGGAAATCACAGGCATCCGCGATCCCTCTGTGCGTCCATAAACATGCGGGGTGGTCCTCTGAAACGGCAGCAAAGGATGCCAGCGCTCATTGGCAAAGAGCTGCGACATCATGTTGGAGCCCCTCAGGCCCCGCGTCACGGCGGCGGTCGCCATCAGCATCAAACCTTTGATCTGCCCCAGCGTCAGCAGCGTGCTTCCCGTTGCCTGCCACTCTCGCAGGTGCGTCAGCAGTGAAGACGGCACTTTGGCCGCCACGGACGCACTGATGGGCTCTGTCGGATGGCCCTTGATCAGCATCGCGCAGACCTGCATCACTCTCGAAGCAATCTCCGCACGCCCCAAGGGCCGCGACTCAAAACGATCCACAAACAACTGCAAAAAGTCCTGCTGCCACAACCCCACCCGGCAGTTCAGCGGATCCACAAAAGAAACCGCCTCAGGCAGGAACGACTCCAAGGCCTCTAGCTCCGACGCAAGCCGCCACACCAGCACACAGGCGATCCCAATCGGCAGCGGCCCCACCCGGCTGCAATACTGCCTCACAACCTCTCCAGGTGCCGTACCGAGCATGACATTCGTCTGCGTCCCCTCATTGAGAATGTCCAGCACCCGCGGCAGTGACGGGAAATACGCCCCCAGCATGGAAGAGAGCCAGATTGTTTCCGCCCGCATGAACGTCTGCCTCACCAGCCACGGCCCCCCCTCTGGGCTGAATTCTTCATGCCCAGATTGTGTGCTTGGGGTTGATACGGATTTCGATTTGATCGGAAGAGCAGTTTTCACGATCAAGGATCGGAGCTGTGACATTACAAAAGGGCGAAGTTGGATTTCAAATTCTAAGCAGACGTTGTTCCATTACACGAATAAGATTAATCAGAAGAAGAAAGTTCTGTAACAAATTATGCGGGAAAATCTTGTAAACCCAGTCAATGCCCGGGATTTCAGCTTTCAGACCTTCCGACGCTCCAGGTTTCAATTCAGACGTGAGTAGTCCAACTCACACTCTCAACTCCGAAATCCGGTGCATGACTTCATCCGCCAGAGCCTGATACAGCTCCTTGCCAGATTCCGCGTAGCTTTTCAAATCAGGCTGCCACAGGTCGCCGACGACAAGCGTGATCTTGGCAGGCCGCAGAGTCTTGGCACCTCGCGGATAAGCCTCATAGGTGCCAAACAGGCGAACAGGCAGCACCGGAGCCTTGCTTTTGGCGATGAAAAGCCCCACTCCCGCTTCGGCAGATTGTGGCACCCCGTCGTAACTGCGGGTGCCTTCAGGAAACATAATCACTTTGTTCCCATCACGCAGCAATCGAATGATGTTCTTGAGCGAAGCCGTATCCGGTTTTTCACGATCTACCGCCAGCACCTGCCAGCTCCTCAAAATCTTAGCCGCAATCGGATGATCAAACAGCGTTTTCCGCGCGAAGGAGTAAACCATCTCATCAAAGGCGATTCCCACCAGCGGAGGATCGAGAAAACTGACGTGGTTGCACGCAATGATCGCAGGACCCGAGAACTTCAGTTTTTCCGCTCCGACCACGCGATAATCAAACAACCCATGCGCGAGTTCGCGAAAGACTCGATGACCAAACCAGTAGGAGAAGTTCATTGTCCGTTCTCGGTTAAGAAAGCTGCAGCACCGCGATCACCTGATCAACCGCCTGGTCGAGAGTAATGTGGGAATTATCGATGATGATCGCTCCTGCAGGGATGACAAGCGGACTGTTCTTGCGCTGTTTGTCAATGCGATCCCGCTCGGCAATCTGATCCGAAAGCCCCTGCGCACCACGCCGGCTGGCGCGAACCTCCTCGCTGGCATCAATGTAAATTTTGTGCGGACTGTCCGGAAAAACCACCGAGCCAATATCGCGCCCTTCCATGACCAGCGGACCATCGGCGGCCAGCGCACGCTGATAGGCCACCAGCCGGTCACGCACTTCATCGACGCGCGCAATGAATGACACCGCGCGGTTGACGGGATCACTGTTGAGTTCGGCATCCGTAAGCGTCCGCCCGGAAATGCAGACCTGCGTTTTGCCTTCCACCACGGGCGATTCGATCACAATGCCAGCCGCTGCAGCACGCACGGCATCAGCATCCTGCGGGTCCACCCCGGTCTGTAGCACCGCCCACGTCATGGCCCGGTACATGTTGCCCGTGTTGACATATGTGCGCCCCAGCCGCTGGGCGACAAGGCGTGCAATGCTGCTCTTGCCGGAGGCCGCAGGCCCATCAATCGTGATCACGGAATGCGCCACGCTCATGATTTGTCACGATTCATTTTATCCACCATCGGCTGAGGGATGGCGGACATGACAGGAATCGGGCGCGCACCATCGTCCCCGTTCAGAAAGAGATCGAGATGGCGCTCAAAGCCTGGATAGGACGTCGAAATGCACTCCGTGCCCTCAAGCGTGGTGGTGCCCTCAGCAAACATGCCCGCAACCAGGAAGGCCATGGCAATTCGATGGTCACCATAGCAAGGCAGCGTGGCGCCCTGCAGTTGGGCTCCGCCTTCGATTTCCATCCCATCCGGATGCTCAGTAACAGTGACACCCATCAGGCGCAAATTCGAAGCCACAGCAGCGATGCGGTCCGTCTCTTTCACTCGCAGTTCGGAGGCGTCACGGATCAGCGTCTTGCCACGGGCCAGCGCAGCCGCCACTGCCAGAATGGGCAGTTCGTCGATGACGTTGGGTATTTCCGCCCCACCGATCACCGTGGCATTCAAATCGCCACCGCGTACCGTGATGTTGCCACGCGGCTCGCCTTCGGAATGCGTTTCCGAACTGGTGACTAGGGCACCCATGCGCAAAAGAACGTTGATGACGCCTGTTCGTGTAGGATTCAGCCCCACATTGTTGAGGGTGATCTGCGCCCCCGGCGTAGCCGCAGCGGCGACCATCCAAAACGCCGCACTGGAAATGTCCCCGGGCACCACGATGTCATTGGCCTGAGGTTCCTGACCGCCATAGACGCTCACACAGTCGTCTTCACGCAGCCATTTGATGCCAAAGTGCGTGAACAGTCGCTCAGTGTGATTGCGGGTTGCCACCGGCTCCACCACCGTCGTCTTGCCAGATGCGTAGAGCCCGGCCAGCAGAATGGCGCTTTTCACTTGGGCGCTGGCCACAGGCAGCTTGTAGTAAATCGATTTCAAGGGAGCCCCGGTAATCGTGAGCGGAGCACAGATTTTCTCCCCCTGACCAGTGATCATCGCGCCCATCTGGCCGAGAGGATCAGCGACGCGTTTCATCGGACGCTTGGAAAGAGAGGCATCGCCAAACAGCTCGGTCTTGAAGTCCTGCCCGGCAAGGATGCCGGAGAGCAGGCGGATCGTGGTGCCGGAGTTCCCGCAATCGACAGGCTTGTCCGGTGCCTTCAATTTCATGCCGTTGCCGGTGATGGCCAGTTTCACGAGACCCACGCCTTCCACCTCCTCCAGAGGCTCCATGGTGGCGCCGAGCGCCTGCATGGCATGCACAGTGCAGAGACAGTCCTCGCTGGGCAGGAAGCCATCAATGATGGTCGTGCCCTTCGCGAGTCCGGCAAACATGGCGGAACGGTGGGAGATGCTTTTGTCACCGGGGACGGTGATTTCGGCGGGAATGCTTTTGAGTTTCTTCGACTTGAGGCTGGCCATGATCTTCAGACCGCCGGAAGGAGGTCGCGCAGGGCTTTGGCCTGGGCGAGAAATCGGCGGAGGGCTACTTCGTCCATGCTCTGGAGCATTTCAAGAAGCTCTCGCATGACAGATGAGGCATCTTGCAGGGCTGCCATCACCTCCGTGCGGTTTTGCATCAGAATGCCCGCCCACATGTCCGGATCACCTCCAGCGACACGCGTGGTGTCACGAAAACCACCTGCGGAGCTGTCTAGCACCCGGGTATCCTGACTCAAGGCCGCCAGCGTCGTCAGCACCGCCATGCTGTGCGGCAGGTGTGAAATGCGCGCCACACAGTGGTCATGCTGCTGCGGCGTCATTTCCTGAATGCGACAGCCCAGCTTGACCCAAAAAGTGCGCAATCTGCCCAGATGCTCCGGCTTGGTGTGCACTGTCGGCGTCAAAATGCAGGCCGCTTGGTGAAACAGATCCCCCCGTGCGTTCGCCAGCCCGGTGCGCTGGGAGCCTGCCATGGGGTGGCTGCCCAGAAAGGCCGCTTTGGTTTGCATGAAAATCGCCTCCAAGTCCGCCACCACTCCGCCCTTCACACTGCCGACGTCCGTCACGATCAAGTCATCCGACAATTCACATCTGGCGATCTGCTGTGCAATGGCCGGCATGTACTGGATCGGCATGCACAGAACGGCGATGGAAGCCCCCCGAATGACCTCCTGAATATCTTTGCTGGCGATCACCCCGGGAAGCGCTTGCCGGACCTCCTCCACAGCATCGTCACGTCTGGCCCAGACACGGACTTCCAGACCAGGCATGCGCTGCTGGATCGTTTTGGCCAGTGATCCGCCTAGCAGACCGGGACTGAAGATGGCAATGGAACGTTCGACGGACACAAAAAGGATGGAAACGGGACAAATCCGAAGGGCCGCAGACACGGCTCAGTAAAACCTCGGCAGAATCGACTCCGCCTCCGCTCCTAAGTCAGGAGAGGAAGCGGGCGGCGCAGAAGATCAGGGCACACGGAAAATTTTGCCCGTGTAGGGGCAGCGCGCCTTTTGACCGGACTGGAAGTCACGCACGTCAATGGCCTGTCCATTCGGGTCAAACGGGCTTTTCACAAAGCCCGGCTTGCCGGTGATACGTGTGGCGAAGGGTATCTCCGCAGGAGCCGGAGCCGCAGGGGGCGGCGTGCTGCCGGGAGGTGTCACTGACACAGGTGGTGGTGCCGTCGTATTTCCGGTCGTTGGCGGAGGCGTGACATTGTCACCCGTCACAGGAGCGTTGGGGTCAGGGGTCTGAACCGCCGCTGCATTGGGATTGGTCAGGTCCACCCCGTCAAAATACTGCGTCTGCTCCTGCGGCACTCCATAGCGGGGCGGGACATCCAAAGAACGCCCACGTCCTCCGCGCCCGCCGGGAGGCGGCGGCGGATTCGGGCCATAGCATGCGGTGAAGCTGGTGGCGGTCACGATCAGCAAAGATGCCTGCAGGAGTCGTTTCATGGCGTGTTGGATGGAAGGAAAGACAGGATCAGGCATTCACGCGCATGGGCATCAGCACATACAGGAAATTCGTGCCACTGCGCAGCACCCCGGGACTGATTTCATCGATCAGGTGCAGATGCACTTCATCCGCGCTCAAATTGCGCAGCGGGGCCATCGCGAATTCTGGATTGAAGGCGATGGTGATAGGGACGCCCTTGTAATTGATGGCCACCGTTTCACGCGCTTCGCCGACATCCGGAGAAGTCGCCACGATTTCCACGCTTCCGGGCGTGAAGATGAATTTGATCGAGTTCGATTTTTCGGTGACCAGCAGGGACACGCGTGAGATGGCCCGGAGAAAGGCTTCCCTCTCCAGCGGAATACGTTCCTTCGATTCACCAGGAATGACCTGACGGTAGTTCGGGTAGTTCCCGTCGATGAGTTTGCTGACCAGCAGGCTCTCGCCCAGATCAAAGCCAACCTGTGAACCGGTGACACGAATGGCCACCTCGCCCGAATCTCCCAGCAACCGGGAAAGCTCGTTCACAGCCTTCGTGGGCACAATGATGTCGATCTCCTGGCTTTGGGGGAATTCCAGTTCCTGCTCCACCATGGCCAGTCGGCGTCCGTCCGTGGCGACCATGGTCAGGGCGTTGTCCTTGAAGGCGAAGAGAATGCCATTGAGCACATAGCGCGTTTCGTCCGTGGAGATGGCGTAGCTGGTCTTGCGCAGGCAGTCGCGCAGCACCTGCTGCTCGATGCGGAACTCACGCGCGTCATCAAAACGGGGCAGCGCGGGGAATTCCTCGCTGGTCAGGCCCAGCACTTTGAAATAACTCGGGCCACTGCGAATGGAGGCAACGTTTTTCTCATCAACTTTGACTTCGATTTCTTCCGCAGGCAATTCGCGAACGATGGTGGCAAGACGGCGCGCTGGAAGTGTGGTGGCCCCTGGCTCATCGACTTCGCAGGGAACCGAACAAGTCACGCCAACATCCAGGTCGGTGGTCGTGAGTTCAAGCCTTCCATCCTTCGCCTTGAGCAGCACATTGGATAGAATGGCGAGTGTGGTACGCGAACTGACCACATGCTGAACCTGGTTGATGGCGTCCAGGAAGGATTCTTTGCTGATGGTAAACTTCATATAAAATGCCTGCTGTGGGTCGATTTGTTAACAAACCCAGATGAAACGGCAAGGATATTGAGCGGAAAAATCCGGGTGTCTAACTGCAATCTGAGTTCCTTCACTTTCGTGGTGCGTTTCATTTTCATGGTGAAGTGGATATTCAGGCCTGTTTCACCATGCCAAACTGCTTGGGGCGGTGCAATCCAAACTACGAGTCGCTTTTAAGGCTCGTCAATCCTCTGTTTGCATTCCAGAGCCGTCGGGTCTCAAACTTTGGAATTGGCTGACTTCGGTTCAATTGAACACCAGCAGTTCAACTGCACGGGATTTGGTGGAGCATAGCGGGTTCGAACCGCTGACCTCCTGCATGCCATGCAGGCGCTCTACCAACTGAGCTAATGCCCCGGAAATTAAAAAAAACCGGCTCCCCTGATTTGGGGAGCCGGAGACTAGCAAAGAGCTCTGTTTTGACAAGTGCTATTTCTTCTTCTTCGCATCACCAGCTTTGGTGGGAGCGGAATCCTGCACGGTTGGGGCTGCCGGAGCTGCGCCTGCCTGTGGCTTCGGAAGCTTTTCAAAGATCTTCTTCGCTTCGGCGATTTCTTCAGGCTTCATCTTGCCTTCGAGCTGCTTGATCACGTTGGCGGTGACGTCCATGTCAGCCTTGTTGCCGCTCTTCTTGGAGACTTCATCAGCCTGATTGGCATAAGCCCAGGCACGGGGAAGTTCAGGAGTGCCGGGAACCACACCGACTGCATACAGGTTGGCGAGGCGAAGCATGGCCAGTGCCACACCCTGCTGGGCTGCATCGGCATAGAGGCCTGCGGCCACCATGCGGCTCTGACGCACGCCTGCACCCTGTTCATAGAGGATGCCAAGAGCAATCTGCGCAGGGGCGAAGCCCATGTCTGCTGCACGCTGGTACCAGCCTGCGGCTGCCACCACGTCCTGAGCAACACCGGTTCCGTTGGCATAGAGGCCGGCAAGACGGTTCATGGCCTGGGCGATGCCAGCCGTGGAAGCCTTCATGAGGAAGGTGAATGCCTTGGCAGGATCTTTGTCCACCACAGTGCCGGTTTCATAATACACGCCGACGTTGTAGAAGGCTTCGGCAAGGTTGTTCTGGGCAGCCAGACGATAGAGGTCGAGGGCGCTCTTTGGATTTGGCTGGATCAGGATGTTGTCCTTGTCGTCACGCTTGCCTTTAGGGTCCTTGATGATGCCGGTTTCGAAAGCATTGCCGAGGCGGAAGAGAGCCTGGGGGTCGTTGCCATTGGCGGCCTTGGTGTAGTAGTCGAAAGCCTTGGTCACGTCCTGCTTCACATCAGCGCCATCAGGGCCGACACCGTTTTCATAGATCTGACCCAGAATGCGGTTGGCAGCAGCAAGGCCTTTGCCGGCGGCTTCTTCAAACATCTTCAGTGCGGCAGGCACATCCTTCTTCACCAGCTTTGGGCTTTCCTTCGTGTCAGGATCGCCATTCAGAAGACGGGCGCCATAGGTGCTCAGAGCAACGGCGCTGCCCTGCTTGCCGGCTTCGATGAGGTAGTCGAGAGCTTTCTGCTGGTCCTGTGGGACGCCTTCCACTCCGGCGGAGTAGATCTGTGCCAGGCCGAGCGTGGCTTCGCCGTCTCCTGCCTTTTCACCTTTTTCCAGAAGCTCCTTGGCTTTCGCCGGGCTCTTCTCCACCACCACAAGACCTTTTTCACCTTCGGTGACGCCTTGCAGATGAAGCTGGGCCAGCATGCGACGGGAAACTTTGTTGTCAGCAGATTCAGCTTCCTTGATCAGCTTGATCGCTTCCTTCACGGCATCCGGATTCTGCGCACCAGCCTGCATCAGCACCTGGGCGAGTTCGGATTTGGCAAGGATCTGTCCTTTGTCGGCAGCCTTGCGGAACAGAGCGGCGACTTCGTTGATGTTCGCACCGCTGAGCACTCCCCAATGGGCAAGAGCATAGATGGCGTCCTTGTCATCCTTCTGCGCCAGTTCGCGCACTTTCGCGACGGCGTCATTGAAGGACTTGTTGACATCTGGGCCAGCGCCAGGATTCGCCTGAACTTTGTCCTGGTCAGCCTTGAGGGCTGTGAGGATGTCCGTGAACTCTTTCGAAGCTCCGGGCATTTCGGCAGTGTCGATGCCTGCGACCGCGACCAGAGCCGCGAGTTTAAGTTTGAGTGCTGTAAGTAACATAGGTGGTTGTGATTTGGAGGGGCGTTTGACCCGGTAGTTCCGGAGGTGTTCAGTTTTCGACACGACCAAAGACACATCAAGCTTTTGATGAAAGTATATTATTAGGTCGCACAAATTCTCACACACAAAATTCTGCGGGGGTGCCGTTGACGCGGTTTTTTCAAAACTCCCGAAATCGCCCCAAAAGACGCCAAATCCGACAGCATCACGATTGAGCACGTCATTGACGCAAATCCGCAGCCCTCCATCCTGAACGTCCTCCATGGCCGAAAATTCCACTCCCAATACGACAGCAGAAACACCTCAAAACGGTGCTGCTGAGCCTGCCAAAAAGCGGGAGAATTTCAAAAAACGCAACGAAGTCCCCACCGCAGAGGAGCTCCTCGCCTCCTTCAATCGCGCCCTCCCCTTCAGCGACGAGGCCGAAAAAGGCGTGCTCTCCTGCCTCCTGCAGGATCCCCTCGAACGCCTCAGCGACTGCCGCGTCAATCTCCCTGCCCTGGCCTTTTATCACGACGCCAATCGCACCATCTACGAAAAGCTGCTGGAGTTTTACGACAAAAACCTCCCCATCGATCCCGTCACGCTCACTCATGCGCTGCGTGAGCAAAACCTCCTCGACAAGGTCGGTGGTGCAGCCGCCATCTCGGAACTGTTCGCCTTCGTTCCGATCCCCTCGCACTTCCCTTATTATAAGAAGATCGTCCTCGATAAGCACATCCTGCGGGAGCTTATCCACGCCAGCTCGCTGAACATCCATCACGCCTACGAGCACGGCAAAGAGCAGATGGACGAGAACATCGACACGCTCATCGACCATGCTGAACAACGCGTGCTCGCCGTGCGTGAATCCGTCGGTGCCAAGGAGGGCATCAAGACCCTCTCCACCCACGTCATGGACGCCATCGACAGCATCCAGTACATGCTGGAGCACCCCGGCCAGTTGCGTGGTCTGTCCACCGGTTACAGCAAGCTCGACGCCATGAGCTCCGGCCTGCAGGGCGGTGAAATGTTCGTCATCGCCGCCCGTCCTTCCATGGGTAAAACCTCCCTCGCGATGAACATCGTCGAGCACATCGCCGTGGACTGCAACACCCCCTGCGTGGTCTTCAGTTTGGAAATGAGCGCCACCATGCTCGTTCGTCGTCTCCTCGTCTCCCGCGCACGCCTCAGCATGCAGGACCTCTCTCGTGGTCTGCTCTCCCGCGCTCAGCAGGACGCTCTCGCCAAGGCCACGCGTGATTTGCAGAAAGCTCAGATCTTCATCGATGAAACGCCCGGTCTCGACATCATGGAGATGCGCGCCAAATCACGCCGCCTTAAAAAGCAGCACGGCATCCAGATGATCATGATCGATTATCTTCAGCTCGTCACCTCCCAGAGCCGCCGTGCCAAGGACAACCGCCAGATCGAAATCGCGGAAATCTCCGCCGGTATCAAGGGCCTCGCCAAAGAACTGAACGTCCCCATCATCGTCCTCGCCCAGCTCAACCGCGCCGTCGAATCCCGCAAAGGCCAGCGCCCCGTCCTCTCTGACTTGCGTGAGTCCGGCTCCATCGAACAGGACGCCGACATGGTCGGTCTCCTCACCCGCTCTGACTACGCCGGAGCCAAGATGGAAGTCGAAGACGAAGAAGCCGAAGAAAAGAAAAAAGGCGAGGCCATGCTCATCCTCGCCAAAAACCGAAACGGCCCCACCGACGACGTCCTCCTCCGCTTCATCGACCACGCCATGCGCTTCGTCGAGCGCAGCGAAGAAGCCGAGTCCCCTTAAACCGTTGCCCGCATGCGCCTCGTCACTTGTTCAAGCCCGCTTTCTGCGGCAAACAGGAACCTACATCGTCAGGACAGTCGCATGCCTACCAAAGTTGTTTCCGAAACCGACCATCACCCGCGTCAGTCAGCACCTCGGAAGAGTGATCAGGGACAAGCACTCCGAGGTGGGCAAGGTGCTGGCATATTCAGTTGGAAGTAGGTTTTACGTTTCTCCGTCAAAAAGCGTCGTCAGTTCGTGGATGATACGCAGCCTCATGTGAGCAAGCGCTGGCTGCGGGAAATTCACAGTGCTGCTTTAACATAGGAGGGTTCAAAAACCGAGATGCTGTGCTGATTTTAAATTTCCAAATGGGTTGGCACCGCCAATGCCATTGGTTGGCTCGTGGGTTCATTTTTCACATTGAGATTAACTCTATTGCTGTCACTTTGCCTTGATTAATTACAAATACGTAGATGCATCCATTAAGACCGGTATCAAATTTATATTGAATTGAATCTTTCTTTTCGAGAGATGGGTTGCCAAAAACGGACTTTATTTCACCTGTTGTGCGACCAACTGGGTTCCAAGTCTTGAGAAACTCACCCATGGCTGTAATGGCTTTTCGAGCTTCGTCCCCATAGCGATGCTGAATGATGTCCCTCAGGTACGGGGGGCTAACTTGTGATTGAGGTCCTAAATTATTTGCAGATGTATCTGAGTTAATTGATTCAGCAGCCTTTGTGGAACTTGAATTTTGATTTTCCCTCGGTTTTTCCGATTTTTCTGGTTGATCTGAAGTATGGCGACTTCCCTGCCATCCGAAAATAAGCGCAGACGCGCCTACCAAAGTGCATATTATAAATATAGTTCGTTTGTTCATCAGTTCTATTGTGTTGATTCAACAGATTGAATTGGTAGCGTTTCCGCATTTTTACGCATAACTTGTGTGTCATCTTGACCAATTCCTGCACTCAGAGCCTGGGGGTAAGGTCCGATACGTTTAGTTTTGTCCACATTTTTGGCAGATTCCCCATAATCAGGAGGCCCATAAAATAGAGCCGATAAAGGGTCTGCTTCATCAGACCCATTCATTCGATGCGCCATATTTAGTAAAATATGCATGCACTCATGAGGTAACGTATGTGGTCTTTTAACTGCAGTAGCAAAAGAAGCATTGATTACAATCCAATTACTCAGGTTAGGATCGTTAGTTTTATTGGTAAATGCAGCATAACTTCTCGCCACAGGTTGATATCCCGAAGCTGTCATGAGCGGGACAAAAATGACATCAATAGAATTAATGTCGGCATCTTTTGCTTGTGCAAATGCAAGTTCATCAGGAGTTGGATTTGTAATAAGCAATGAAGCTGATTCATGAAATAAGCCATTGAATCCGGTGGGCCAATCCATGATTTCTGTTTCTTCAGAACTTGCCGTTTTATAAACTCGTTTAATTCGAATGCCTGTCTGAGCCAATCGCTCATTAGCATCAGCAATAAACTTGTTCAACTCTGCATCATTTACACACGGTTGGGCATTTGATTCGGAAGAAATCTTAACCACGACGAAGTGAACTTTGACTTCACGAATATCATCTTTCTTGAAGGATGATTGATCTTTGTTATCTTCACTCGTGGGACGACCCACTTGAATTTCTTGCACAATAGGACTTCCTGTTGCGCTTTGGTAGCTGACTTTGATCTGGTCTCCTAGTTTCACCAAAATCGTTTGGTTATTCAAATCAGAAGTAGCCCCGGAGCCCGAGGCTTTATTGTCACGATCATCCGTAACCAATCGCATGAAACGGCCCCGGACCATATTCCCGGACTTCTGATCGAGCGTGTAATCGAATGAACGTATGCTTATACCGTCACTTATTACCTCTAACGTCATTTGCACGGAAGTCGCTGTAGAATTCGGCAGTTTGGCTTGTAAGCGGAAATTTTGGGATCATCACACACATCCGCAAACTGGCTGCTCTGTGGCAGACCATCGGTCGTAACGTAATTGCTGACGCCAAGCGCTTCGGTGTTCGGGTTGTAGGCCACGTTGGTATTGTCGAGGATCAATTCCGGCTGTGCTTTTGATTTTGCTTTCGTTGTTCTAGGCGCTGCGTTGGGATCGCTCGTGCTAGTAGCCGATTCATTCTGAGTCTCACTGAGCACAAGGTTTTCCATTTGAGCAGCGATGATGGTTTCCGCGCCATTCTCATCTGATTCTTTGGTTTCGTCCAGAAAAGGCATAGAAATGGGTCCATTATTTCCGCTGCCGCCTTCAGCGACAGGCTTACGCCTAATACGCACCTGAGAAGTGGTATGTTTCTGCCGCCCCACGGATTTGCCATTGTAGCCGCCATTGTAAACGATTTTGAAGGGAGCGTTTCCCAAATCCGGCCAGATGGCGCCGCCGCCTTCCCCCCCGGGAAGGTCCGGGCCGTCGACTGGACCATCATTCGTGTCCGGGAACTTTTGGTCATACCCGCCAGCCAAGCCCGGTCTCCAGGGCAAGGACTCCAGATCTGGCGGTGTGCCTTCCCCTGACCGGCCGTCGCTGGTGCTCCACCTTGTCTTGCTGCTGCTGTAGTCTGGGCAGTTGATCGCCCCAGCAAAAAAGACCTGAAACCGACCATTGACGTAAGCCACTCCCATCCCGCTGCTGTAATGGGCTTGGAGGGTGCCGCTGGTGTAACTCACTGAGCGGCTCTCGACGATGACGTCATCGTCTTCCACCGGGGTTACCGGCGGATCGTCCGGCGGACCTGGCAAAATATCGGGAGCCGTCCCACCGGCACCCGGCGGTGGCGTAAACGCAAACATCTGCACCGTCGCTCCGCAGCCTGCGGCATTGATGGCGAAGTCATGCGCTCCTTCCGTCATCAAAGCCGAAGGCAGGAAGGTGGCGCTGCCGCCTTCATCCGTGATTGTGCTCTGGGTGCCCATGCACACTGGAACCCCGGCGAGGCCGACGCCGCCTCCGGTGACTGATACCGTCACCGGCTCGGGCGTGTCTCCCACTTTGAGGATCTGTTTGTCGCCACTGGTCACAGCCAGTGCAGGGGCTTCGATGGAGATGACATAGGTCGCGCTGGCGCTGTTCTCAGCAGAGTCGGTCACGGTGACGCTCACGGCATAGACGCCCGCCTCGGTGGGGACGCCACTGATGCCGCCGCTGGAGCTGACGCTGAAGATGCCCCCGCCACCTGTGAAGGTGTAATCACCATTCCCACCACTAACGCCAATGCCAGCACTGTAGCCGATGCCAACGCCACCGCTCGGCAACGAGTACGTGGTGATGGTCAGGGGCTGAGGAGGCTCACTGACATTCAGTGTGAATTCCTGGTCTTTAACCAGTCCCAGCGCATCGGCAACATGCACGGTGAAGGCGTAATGGCCGGTCTCAGAGGGAGCCCCGAGGAACTGCCCTCCCGAAGTCAGTTCAATGCCCGTTGGCAGAGCGCCGGACGTCAGGCTGAAGAGCTTCTGGCCATAGCCGCCGCTGACTTCGAGCTGCGGCGTAAACAAAACACCCTTCATGATATTCGGCAGTTCAGATTCCGACGTAAAGGCCAGCAAATCATGCACCGTCAGCGTGAATTCATAAGAACTGCTGCCAGGGACAATGAAGCCGTCTTGACTGGCATTCGTGAGCGTGACGGTGAAACTGCAGGAGCCGGTGACCGTAGGTGTGCCCTGGATGGTTTTATTATCCTCAGACATTTCCAATCCCGCGGGCAGGGTGCCCATATTGCTGATGGAGAAGACATAATCGCTGGAAACTCCCCCGCTGGCCGCCAGCGTCACAGAATAGGGCCTGCCGATGACCGCATGCATTTGCGCATCGGTGGTGGTGATCACCAGAGGTGGTGGCGGATTACTGCCTCCGTCGCCATTTCCACCCGTGCCACCGGTACCATCTCCACCTCCGGCGGTGGTGTCGGGCAACACATTGAGAGTGAGCGCCTGTGAGGCGCTGAGGCCGCTGCCATCCACCACCTGCACGGTGAAGGTGCTGCTCATCTCCGTGGTGGGCGTGCCGATGATCCCCCCACTTTCATCAAGGAACAGCCCGTCGGGCAGGCTGCCGCTGCTGAAGCTGAACGCATACGGCCCCGTACCCCCGCTGACCACAATGCCGGCATTGTAGCCAGAGTTCACCATGCCATCCGGCAGGCTGGTGGTCACAATCTGCGGTGTTGCTGTAGGATCATCCAGCGGCGGAATTTCCGGCGGCGGATCATCGCTGACCAACGGATTGCGGCCATGAGCGTACTCCAATGAATTGATCAAGTTATCTCCATCGGGATTGGCCTGAGCATCTGTGGCAGCGCGCAGGTCGAGGTTATAACTATGCTCCCAATAGTCCAGCATGCCATCCCCATCGTAGTCACCGCTGGCCGCACGCTGCGGCAGCGTCACCAGCGTCGCGTCCGCATTGACCGCAGTCACGAAGGCCTGCAGTCCATCGGGCACGCCATCGAGGTTCGCATCCTCCATCACCAGCCACTCGGGCTGCGTGCCGCTGTTGAGTCCCAGTCCGGCAAACGAGAGCCCCACAGGACCGCCCACCACCAGGCCGCGCCACGCCCACTCCTGCACGTCGCTCACGCTGGTATGGCGGCTGTTCGCCTTGCCCGGATTCAGGCCCAGGGAGATCTCCTCGAAGTTCATCAATCCATCCCCATCAAAATCCTCCACGGAGTCATTGAAGTGGTGATTGTCAAACATGCCCGGATAGGCCGCATTCCACGCGTCCTCCAGCACATCGAGAATGCCGTCCTGGTCATAGTCATAAGTGTCCGTATGCGAGGTGAGACTCCAGCCATTTTGCCAGGCTTGGAAGTTCGTGTAGCCGTCGCCATCGAGGTCACCACGGGCATCCGCCGGATCGGCGGGGTTCATGCCCAAGCCCTGATCCGCGTACCACTGCTCGATCCCGTTGGGGATGCCATCGGAGTCGCCATCCTCCATGTTGACCATGTAGAAGTCGCTGTAGGGCTGGTCAGGGTTTGACTTCGCCAGCAGCGGATGGGTGTGGTAGCGGAAGAGCTCGTCCGAGTCGCTGAGACGGTCATCGTCCGAGTCCGTCTTGGCGGGATCGGTGCCGTACTGCGTGGTCTCATCGTAATCGCTCAGGCCATCGCCATCGGTGTCGGCGCGGTTGGTGCGGTCATCCGGATAGGCGTCCGCAGCGTCGGGAATGCCGTCCCAATCCCGGTCATCAACCATGTTGCCCGGATATTCGACTCCTTGATACGTGAAATGCGCAGCGCCGTTCCACTTGTCATCGGGCCAGTTGTCCAAAGCATCAGGAATGCCGTCCGCGTCCTGGTCGCTCCAACTGCCGGCGTATTCGTTGCCGTTGTACCAGTAGCCGCCATTAGGCGTGGCATCCTGGCCATCCGGAATGCCGTCCCCGTCCTGATCGCTCCAAGAGCCAGCATATTCGATGCCGTTGTAAGTGTAATGAGGCAGGCCGTTCCAGGGGTCCGGCTCGTTAGGAGGAGGCGCTTCACCGTTGGGGGTGGGGTCAAGTGCGTCAGGGATGCCGTCGTTGTCCGCATCGAGTATAAGGCCGGGGTACTCCGTACCATTGTAGGTGTAGCTGCCCGCAATCGTCGGCCAGGGGTCCAACCCATCGGGAATGCCATCCCCATCCTGATCCACCCAGGGCGCGGCGTATTCCGTAGCGTTGTACCAGTAGCTGCCATCCGGGAACGGGTCTGCCACATCGGGGATGCCGTCGAGGTCACGGTCGCTCGATGCTCCGCCGTACTCGATGCCCTGATACCAGAAGCTGCCATAGGGAAACGAGTCGAGCTGGTCGGGCGTGCCGTCACCATCGCTGTCCATGGTGCCTGTGGGGTACCAGTTCCCGCCGATGATCACGCCGGGATCGGTCGGCGGGGGTGGATCGGAATTTGGCGGCCCTGCGCCGTTGTAGGGGTCATCCATCTGCCCGGCGGCTTCGTTCCAGTTTAACAAGAGGTCCCCATCGCGGTCGGTATTGAAGGGTTCGCTGTCCTCGAAGTTTTTCAATCCATCGCCATCCGCATCCGAGTAGCTGCAGAAGGTGCCCGCAGTGAGGCTGGCATAGTTCACCACCGGATTGTACCCCTGGATCTGCTGGTAGTACTCGTCGAAATCCGAAAAGCCGTTGCAATTGCTGTCCCAGCTCCAAGGATCGTAGGGCAGCGGAGTGCCTGCTGTGACAGCCGCCAGTGAATACTGGTATTCCACCAGGTCTGGCAAACCGTCGAGGTCAGAATCAAGGCGGTAGGGATCGCTGCCAAACTGCGCCTCCTGCGCATTGTTGAAGCCGTCGCCATCGCCGTCTTGTTCGTGCCAAGGATCGCCTTCGGGGAAGTTGGCCATTTCACTTTTAACGCCATTGCTGAGCGTCCAGTAAGAGAAGGCTCCGGGGAATGGGTTCATCATCCATGAAACAAAGACCAGGATTTGAATGACATGCAACCAGCGTGCTCGGCGTAGGCGTGATAGGAGAGTGACGTTCATTCGGATAGTGGAAATTCGTGAATCTTGCCACTATCATGATGATCACCCACGGTTGTCGAGATTAGGGTTGTAAGACGTTTTTAGGGATTGTTAAGACTTAATCCAATTACTCATAAGCCTTTATTTAATCCTCGTGTCTAGCAGAGCAGGACATGACGCAGCCCTTCCAAATCGATGCCTGTCGTCCTATCCCCCTTCATTTCCAAACCGACCGCCTGCCACGATCCCCTCATTGCGGATAAAAGCCTTCCTCCCGCCATTCCAGTTACATCAAGCAGGACGTCACAGGGTTGGTCTCCTCACCCGCTCCGACTACGCCGGAGCCAAGATGGAAGTCGCAGACAAAGAAGCCGAGTCCCCTCCAATCCTACTTCTTCAACAGATCCCGGATCTCCGTGAGCAGCACGATGTCAGCAGGCGGCGGAGGTGGCGGCGCGTCCGCTTCTTTTTTCCGCGTCATCGCCATCAGTTTGTTGATCGGTTTGACGATCACAAAAAACACGACTGCCGCCGTGATCAAGAAGCTGATGACCGCCCCGATGATGCTGCCGATATCGAGCTCAATAATCTTTTTGACCGTGTCCATGACCGGCGTTCCATCGGCCTGCACCAGCGGCTTGCCATCCGCTCCCATCTTGGCCACATGCAGGGTCACTTCCCGCAGAGGGATCGTCAGCTTCGGACTCGGACCTCCGCCAAACAGCGCCAGAAGCGGCTCCACGATTCCTTTGGCAAATGCCGTGACAATGCCTGTGAAGGCTGCGCCAATGATCACCCCCGTGGAGAGATCGACGACGTTGCCCTTGAGGATAAACGCTTTGAATTCTTTGAGCATGGCAGGTGGATGTTGAGGTAAAGGTGACCGATTCATGGAACCGGTCACCTTCTAAACCCACCAGCAGGCATCAGGCCAGCACAAAATGCGCTCACACTTCCTGAGCGACTCGCCAGCTCTCGGCATCAAGGTTCTCCTTGAGATGCCTGTAGCTGCTGGCGATGCGCTCACGCGTCATCTTGCCGAAAAAGCGCACCAGCCTCACCAGTTTGTCGATTTCCACCTCGGACATGGACGAGTCGTTCACTTTGCTTTGCGCATGGGCCAGTGTGCAGCCCCAGACAAACAACTCGGCTCCCACATCGACAAAGTGGCCCAGCAGCACCTGCCGCTTTTCCAGTTTGGGACCATTCAGCGCCATCGCCAGAAACAGCCGCCGCGCCAGCACCCGGCTCTGCCGGGCGATATCATCGAGCTCGAACTGCAGGGAGGGATGCAGCAAATCCCTCGCGTCTCCAGCGCCCAGCGGCAGCCACTTAAGAGGGTACCAAGTGGCATAGAACCCTGCGGCACGCATGGCGGCTTTGGCGCGCACCTTCCACGGCAGGGTAGGATTCACCGCATCTGCTCCAAGATTGAGATGCGGCTCCAGCGCCTCACGCGCGATGAACAGCCTCATGATCTCGCTGCTGCCTTCAAAGATCGTGTTGATGCGGGAATCGCGGAACAGACGTTCCACGGGTTCGGGCACGTCCCCGCGCGCTTTGAGCGAAGCTGCGGTTTCAAATCCACGACCGCCGCGCATCTGCATCGTGTCATCCATGATGCGCCAGGATTTTTCACTGCCCCAGAGCTTGCCGATGGCGGCTTCGAGACGGACATCGGCATGCTTGTCACGATCCACCATCGCCGAGACATAACGCACAATGCTTTCCATGGCGAAGGTGTCCGCAGCCATGCGGCTGAGTTTGTCAGCAATGGCGGCGTGGCGGCCGATCGGCTGCCCCCACTGCTCGCGAGAGCGCGCCCATCGTTTGCTGATGTCGAGGCAACGCTGCGACAAGCCCGTGCATGCGGCAGGCAAAGTGATGCGCCCCGTGTTCAACGTCGTCAGCGCCACCTTGAGGCCGCGACCGACACCGCCCAGCACATTCGCCACCGGCACCCTCACGTTGTCAAAATGAATGACCCCGTTGTAAAGAGCCTTGAGCCCCATGAAGCGGCAGCGGTGCA
Organism: Prosthecobacter sp. Pr1; assembly: GCF_057652315.1. NCBI lineage: Bacteria > Pseudomonadati > Verrucomicrobiota > Verrucomicrobiia > Verrucomicrobiales > Verrucomicrobiaceae > Prosthecobacter > Prosthecobacter sp. Pr1. The sequence goes on from NZ_JBYFBS010000012.1 coordinate 129,353, forward strand.
GGATCTCCACCCCAAGCCAGCTTGTTTCAACGATGAATGCCGTGGTGGCATTGGGCTTCTCGGGTGTCGGTGTTTTGGCCATCACCACAATCAAGCCTGCCTTCGTGCCGTTGGTGCACCAGAGCTTCTCGCCATTGAGGATGTAGTTCTCGCCATCCGCGTCGAGTCTGGCCGTCGTCTTCATCCGCGCCGGGTCTGATCCCACTTCATTTTCCGTCAGTGCAAAGGCGCTGATCTCCCCTTTGGCGCAGCGCGGCAGGTATTTGGCTTTCTGCTCTTCGGTGCCAAACAAGATGAGCGGCTGCGGAGCACCGATGGACTGATGCGCAGAAAGCAGCGCCGCGAGGTTGCCACAACGGCTCCCCAGCAGCATGGCCGCGCGCGAATAATTCGTCTGCGAAAGCCCCAGCCCGCCATATCTCACGGGGATCTTGATGCCGAAGGCACCGATCCGCGCCAGTTCGCTCAGCAGCATGTCAGGTATTTCGCCCTTCTCGTCGATCTCATCAGGATCCGCATAGAGGTCCAGCACTCGCTCAAGCCGGTGCAGGAACGCGTCGCCCTGATCGTGGTCTTCGCCGCTTTGTTTCGGAAATGGCAGCAGTTTGCCAAAATCCGGCTCGCCAAAAAAGATTCCGGCGGCGATTCCGGTGTTGCGGCGTTCATCACGCGCAGCTTCTGCCATTTCGAGCGCAGCACGCTGCCCCGAATTCATGCGCGACGTGTCGATGTGCGTCCTCGCTTCAGTGTTGGATTCTTCCAATGTAGTTTTCATGGCCTGATTTCTCCAGAGGATGGTTTTTAATAGTCAATGATGCCCGTATCCCGGGCGAAAGTGATGGGACCTCCACGGAACGGCGGGTAGCCGGTGCCAAGCACCATGGCCAGATCGATGTCATCCGCGTTGCGCGCGATGCCCTCCTTGAGACAGCGCATCGCCTCCTGGCTGATCAGCAGCGCAAGATTGGTCTGGATGCTTTCGTGCCTTGGCAGATCTGAATGAGTCGTGGGCAAGATCTCCTTGCCGTCCTCATAGCGGTAGAATCCCTGCCCCGTTTTCTTGCCGAGGTGTCCCGCACTGACCATCTTGTCGAGAGCATCGGTATGCGGAAACCGATCCGGGAAAGCACTGGAAAGTGTCTTGGCCACGTGAACGGCCACATCGAGACCGATTTCATCCAGCAGGCGCATCGGCCCCATCGGCATGCCAAACTCCAGCATCGCCTCGTCGATGTCCTTCACCGGAATACCGCTCTCATGCAATCTCACTGCCTCCATCAAGTAAGGCACCAAGATGCGGTTCACCAGAAATCCCGGGCTGTCTTTGACAACCACCGGCGTCTTGCCCAGCTTCTGCACAAAACTGACCACCGTGTCCAGCACATCAGGCGAGGTTTCCGGCAGCGTGATGATCTCCACCAGCGGCATGCGATGCACCGGATTGAAGAAATGCAGACCGACGACGCGCTCCGGATGGGGCACCGTTTTTGCCAAATCCGACACAGACAACGCGCTGGTGTTCGTGGCCAGAATGGTGTCCGCCGAGACACGTGCGGCCAGATCCGCGAAGATCTTCTTTTTCAATTCCATGCTCTCCGTTGCAGCCTCGATCACAAGATGGTGCCTGTTAAGCGGCACCGGCACATGCGTCGTGCTGATGTGGTCCAGCGTGTCCCTCGCCTGAACCTTCGTCACCAGCCTTCGGCGCGTGGCATCTGAAACGAGGCCATGAATCCGTTCCAGTCCACGCGCGAGGCTGTCGTTGGTGACGTCCGTCATTAGCACACGGATGCCACGCGAAGCCAAGATATGCGCAATTCCAGCCCCCATCACGCCCGCACCGATGACGGTGGCATCGTGAATGGGCAGCGCCGTGCCGCCTGTGGCAGATCGCTTGTTGGCTTCTTCGCGCTTAAAAAACAGGTCAATCAACCGGGCCGAATCACGGCTTTTAATCAGTTCAGCCACCGCGTTGCGCTCAAGCAACAAACCTTTCTCAATCTCGCCATGAACTGCATGCGTCACGACTTCGACGGCCTTGGTGACTGAAGGATAGAGCCCGCGTGTCTTTTCGAGCACCTTGCGTTTCGCCAGATAGCCGATGACAGGAGAGAACACATTTTCAAACTGGAACTTCGTAACTGGGCGTTTTTCACGCGCCAGACGGCGGGCCAGTGTCTCAAGACGCTCAGCTGGCACCACGTGGCTTACGAGACCTGTACGTTTGGCGGCGGTGGCATTGAGCAGCTTGCCGGTGGTGATGAGGTCGAGCGCTTTGCGCACGCCAATAATCCGTGGCAGCCGCGTGGAACCTCCCCAGGCAGGGAGAATGCCGAGCTGGGTTTCAGGCAGGCCAATCTTGGTGCTGTCGTGATCGCTGGCGATGCGCCAGTCGCAGGCGAGGGTCACTTCAAATCCGCCGCCCATGCAGGCACCGTGAATCACGGCAATCTTTGGCACCTTCAACCGGCCCAAACGGTCAAAAACGGCCTGTCCGAGCCAGATGAGATCATTCACCCGGACATGCTGCATGGTGCGAATGGCCTTGATGTCAGCGCCTGCGATGAAGATGCGCTCTTTGGCGCTGCGCAAAACCAAGGCTTTGACACGGGTGTCGTGCTCGATGGTTTCAAGCAGATGATTGAACTCACGCAGGGTCTCTTCGTTCCAGACATTGACGGAGGATTTGGGGGAATCAAAAGTGATCCAGGCGATACCGTCGAAATCGATTTCGTGCCGAAAATGCTTCGGCGGCATCGGATGACCGTGGATGATGTCCTCCAGCACATGTGGCGGATCGTGGATGATTGAGGGGTGGTTGAGGAAAGTTTTCATGGCATTGAGTTGGATGAGAATGTTCTGTTTTAAATTCATAGTGCTTCGAGGCAGGCCGCCATCCCCTGCCCCCCTCCCACGCAAAGGCTGATCACGGCGCGTTTGCCGTCGCTGGCATGCAGTTGATTGAGCGCCGTCTGAACGAGGCGCGCACCGGTGGCTCCGACGGGATGGCCCAGGGCGATGGCTCCGCCGCAGGCATTGATCTTCGCGGGATCGATTTCACCCAGCGGTGATTCCAATCCGGCGCGGCGGGCGCTGGCGGGATCGGCAAGGCATTTCATGACCGCGAGCACCTGGGCGGCGAAGGCTTCGTTGATTTCAAAGACGTCGGCTTCATCCAGTTTCCAGCCGCTGCGATGAAGTGCGGCATCCAGCGCACGCACCGGGCCCAGCCCCATGCGTGCAGGATCACAGCCCGTGGCTGCATAGCTGACAAGGCGTCCCAGTGGCTTCCAATTGTGTGCCGCAGCGGCTTCTTCAGTGGCGACGAGCAAGGCCACCGCACCATCGGTGATCTGGCTGGAGTTGCCTGCAGTCACGGTGCCGGTGACCGTGTCGAAGAGCGGCTTGAGCTTGCCCAGTTTTTCGAGGCTGGAGTCGGCCCGGATGCCGTTGTCCGTCGCGACAACGTTGTGACCGAACACGGGCGCAATTTCCTGATTGAGCAGGTGATTTGCCCGCGTGGCGCACAGATGGCTGCGCATGGCAAAGGCGTCCTGCATATCGCGAGTGATGCCAAACTCACGCGAGAGAACCTCTGCAGTCTGCCCCATGTTCAAGCTCGACACGGGGTCCGTCAGGCCGAGTTTAAGACCGATGACGGGAGCAAAGTCAGACGGGCGGAAATGCAGCGCGGCTTTTGCACGACCGGTGAAATCCCGCGCGCGGCTCATCGCGGTGAATTTTTCAACGGCAGGCCGTGAGAAATAGAACGGCATGTTGCTCATGCTTTCCGTGCCACCGACGACGAAGACCTCACCCTGCCCTGCGCACATCTTTGCGTGCGCGAGGGTGAGCGCCTCCAGGCCAGAGGCGCAGTTGCGATGCACGGTCATGGCGGGCTTTGATTCCGGCAATCCTGCGCGCAGCGCGATGACGCGGGCGATGTTCATCGCTTCCGGTGGCTGGCCGACACAGCCGAGGATGGTTTCATCCACCAGCATCGGATCAATGCCAGTGCGGGTGAGCAGCGCTGCGACGGCGTGACGACCAAGCTCAACCGCATCGAGATGCGCGAGATCGGTTCCGGCGCGCGAGAATGGCGTGCGCACAGCAGCAACTATGACAAGTGAGGGAGTTTTCATGGCGTTAGGAGCTGAGTGCCACATGCGTTGCGGCGGGTTGGGCTTTGGGGCGATGATCGACAATTTTCTCCTCCTTCAGGAGGCGTCCGATGCCGAGTTGATCGCGAAGTTCGGACATTGAGTGGAAATGGAGTCCGTTCGGCGTGATCTCCGTGGCTTCGTGAAAGCGGCGGGACACGGCGAGTTCGAGTTCAGATTCGCGCACGCCGAGTTCAGCGGTGAGATGCAGATGCACCTCGTCCATTTCCAGAGGGTCGTCATGGCGCTTGCGCAGTTCGATCTGCCAGGCTGCGATGCCTTTTTGATCATCCAGCAGATGCTCAAGCAGGTTGAAGTTCACCAGCGTGCCCTTCAGCTTGTCCACATGCAGCTCGCGCACTTCACTCACGCGAGAGATGGGGCCCAGCAGGCGCGGGCAGGTGCGGCCGCAGTTGGGACACTTTTCCCAGGTCATGCCGCCTTCGGCGATGTCACCGGTGCGATAGCGCAGCACGACAGTGCCACGCGCATTGAGCGGTGTGAAGACGATTTCACCGGGCTGGCCATCCGGAACGACTTCTCCCGTTTCTGGATTGATCAGCTCCACGATTCCAAGATCGGGGCTCAGGTGGTAGCCGCTGGCTTCGTGGGATTGGCCGACACATTCCGGGAAGGCCATCTTCGCTTCGGTGAAACCATAGGTTGCCATAACATGCGCATCCGGGCTGCCGAGCTGGGTGGCGAGATCGCGCAGGCGGGCACGCAGGCCATCGGCGACTTTTTCACCGCCAAGGACGAGACGTTTCAAATGGGGCCATTGCCTGCCGGTTTCATAGGCCTCACGCAGCACATGATAAATGAAGGTGGGCATGCCGATGAGGATATCAGGCTGGATTTTGTCGATGAGCCTGATGTTGCCGTCGGTGCCAAGGGTCTTGCCGCCTCCGGTGCTCAACATGAAGGTGCCAAAACCAAGCCCAGCATGATGAGCCAGCCAGAAGGCCAGATGTGGCGCATAAGGGAAGAGATTGATGTGCTTGAAATCCCGCTGCGAGCGCCCTGCCAGCATCAAGCGGCTGCCGCTGATGTCGAGATTGTGCAGGTCATGCTTCGTGTAGAGAAACGGTACGGGATCAGATGAACGGCCCGTGGTGCTGGTAAGCAGAAGGGGGCGGAATTCCGCCTCCGCCTGATCCTTCGCGGCAGCACGACCATGCAGCAGCGCGGTGCAAATCATGCCGGGTTCGCGGCGGAGAACCGCCTCATCCGGAACCAGCACAAAATCACGCGGGTTGGCGAGATCCTTCTTTGAAGTGAATGGCACGTGGCTCCAGTCCTCGAATGATTTGATGTCGAGCGGCTGGATGTCGTGCTCTTCAAAAACGCGGTGGTAGTACGCGCTGAAGGGTATGACGCGGTGGCTCAAATACTCTCGTAGCTGCGTGAGCTGCCACTCGCGCCAGGTCTCAGGCGGCGTGGCGTTCCAATCTGGTGTGTGATGGAGCAATTTCATGGCTGATTGTCTCCTGGTTGAGGTTGGGTTCGATCTGAAGCAGGGCACGCATGGCAGGCAGCGCGGCGGTTGCAGCGTCACGACCAGCCTGCAGGTATTGCCCAAAATTTTCGAAGTCATGCCAAGTCGAAGTGACAAAATGCGGATGGATGACGACATCTGCAGCGGCCTCCTCCTTGGCAATGAGATGCAGCTGCGCCGCCATCAAAGCACGGCGGAAGGTGTCCAGCACGTTTCCATAGGCAAGCAGGTTGACCTTCTGCCAAAGCGTACGGAACATTCGCGAAAAAACATGGAATGCGGGTTTGTCGTCTGTCATAAGAGCACGGTCACTCTTGGATTCGAAATCGTCCGGTGCAGGCATGACGTTCACCGCAATAATGGCATCCAAATTGAAGCGTTTCCTGAGCAGAGTTACCGGCAGGGGTTCGGAAGCGCCGCCGTCAGTGTAGCGCCGTCCGTTCAGCCGGACGGGAGCACATACTGCCGGGATGGCCGAACTGGCATGCACGGCATGGGAAACGCTGCCGGAATCGAAGACGTGCGGCGTGAGACGGTCAAGATCGGTGGCGATGACGATCAGCGGTTTGTCGAGATCGGCAAAGGTCTTGTCACCCAGATCGCGTTCGAGGTGCTTGCGCAGTTTTTCGCCATGAATCAATCCTTCCGAAGGTGGAATGATGAAATCCATGAGTGCTTTCAGCGTGGGCCGATCTTTGATCTCTTTTGCGCGCTCCTCCAATTGCGCACCGCTGAGACCGGCGGCCCACAGGGAACCCACGTAAGCACCCATGCTGCAACCCGCAATGGCAGTGATGGGAATGCCCGCTTCTTCGAGCACCTGAATGACGCCGGCGTGCGCCAGCCCGCGCGCGCCGCCACTGGATAGAACCAAGCCGATTCGGGGCGTTTTCCCTCCCCCTGAGCCGTGCTTTGAGCTTTCTTCGGCACGACTCCATCCCCGGAAGGGAAGTTGGAGCTGGGTGTTCATGACCTGCGGGTGTTGTTATCGTTTTAGACCCCTGATGTGAGAAATTGATTCAAAAATGGCGAATCTTTGTGCATAGATCGCATGCCATGAACAATTCGGATCTAAGTCGCATGCTCAAACATGCCGCAACCACCCCCCCGGTGGCCGTGCCTAGCGCACTGGAGGAAGCGATCATGGCGCGCGTACGGGTTGATGATGGCCGGGCCAGACGCTGGCGGTCGTTTGTCCAGTGGCTGCTGATTCTGGCCGCCCTCACGGGCATTGTGACTGCGAGCCTGATCGGGTGGGCTCTGGCTTCACGCGACACCACCCATACCACACCACCCACCATGGAACTGTTTCGCACAGGAAAGCCGCAATGACCTCACGAGTGAAATGGATGCTAATCTCGGTTCTCCTCTCCGCGCCCCTGGCTGGCGGAACCGCATGGCTGGTCACGGACTGGACGCTGCACCGCCATGGTGAAAGCCACGCCCACGATCATGCACCCACAGATCTGCATACGTGGATGCATGAGCACCTCGACATCACGCCCGAACAGCATGAGAAACTGGAACCGCTTGAGGCGGAGTTCGAAAAGCTTCGCCTGAAATTGAAGGATGATGTTCGTCTGGCGGATGTGGCGCTGGCCCAGACCATCCGTGAGCCCAAAGTGGACGAAGCCGCGATGAATACGGCCCTGGAACGGTTGAACAAGGCTCAAGGGGCGCTGCAAAAAGCCACGCTCGATCATTTTTTCGTCATGAAACGCTACCTGCGTCCCGCGCAGGCCGCCAAACTTCTGGAGTGGACCCATGACAGCCTCACCCGCGATTGATGCACTGCTAATACCGCAGGCCGAAGTCTCCGCTGACGATTCAGCGGAGGCTCTATACCTGCGTGCCGCTCAAGCTGGCGACATGGCCGCGTTTGAATGGATCGTCCGGCAGCATGAAGCGCGACTCTTCACCTTCTGCTGCCGCTGGCTGCGCTGTGTGGAGGATGCGCGTGAAGTCTGCCAGGATGCCTTTGTACGCGCCTGGCAGGCGCTGCCTGAATTTGAAAGACGGGCCAAGCTCTCGACCTGGCTGTATCAAATCGCGCTGAACCTGTGCCGTGACCGCGCCAAATCGCGCGCCTCACGACAGCGTGAAAATACGACAACGATCAACGACATCGACCAGCCGCTGCCGTGTCCGCAGAATGCCCCAGATGCGAGCGCGGAATGGCAGAGCGAGATGCAAAAACTCGAACGCGGGCTGGCGCAGTTGCCGGAAAAACTGCGCACGGCGCTGATGCTCAGCGCCATGGAAGGCCTGAGCCATGAGGAATGCGCCAAAGTACTGAATTGTTCAGTGCGAGGCACCGAGGGCCGCATTTACCGAGCCCGGCAAATGCTGTTAAAATGGTGGGACGAAGAGGGTCAGTGACCGTCTGCGGCCACACCCAAGGCTTTTTCAATGACCTGCGCGGCATCGGCGCGCCAGCCGATGATCGTGCTGGGAAGCAGACCGCCAAATATCAAAAAGACAATGCAGACGGTCAGTGGCCAGCGCTCGCGCGGCAGGGCGTCAGGGATGTTGATCACATGCTTTGGAAGCACACCCAGAAACAGGGTGTTGTACAATCGCAGCAGGTTGATCGCATTGAAGACTGTGGCGACGAGCAGCACGATGCCGGCCACCAGGTGATTTTGCAGCATGCCGTGAAATATGAGCTCCTCAGCGCAGTAGCCCAGCGTCCCGGGCAGGCCGACGAGTGCCAGTCCGCAGATCAGAAAGAATGTGGCCAGCCGGGGGGCCTTGGCCGCCAGTCCCAGATGCATCAGCGGATCCTCGCTGCTGCTGACCCGCACCTCCAGCGCACGCACGATGCAGATAAGCCCCGTAGAGGCAGCCGCGACCACCAGCCAGTGCGTCAGCGCCCCAGTGATGCCTTCGGCATTCGCAGTGGTGATGCCTGCGAGCATGAAACTTGCCTGACTGATGCACAGGTAAGCCAGCAGCCGCCGCGGTTTCTTTTCCGCAAAAGCCCGCAGGCTGGCAATGCCCACCGTGGCCACGGCTGCAATGCTGAGCACGTCAAAGGCATGCCTGGCAGCCTCCGGCAACGCGGCAGCCTCCGTCCGCGCCACCAACACCACGCCGAGGTGGCCGTTGAAGAGCAGCGCCTTGGGCAGCAACGGCCCATGCTCAAAGGCCTGCACCACTCCGGCATGCAGGGGAAACAATCCTTTGCGGAACACGACCGCCAGAATGAGCAGACCGAAGACCAGTTTCCCGCCATGCGCGAGATCATTGACCGACGCACTGCCCAGCAGCAGCAGCACAGCTACAGTCAGGGCCACACAGCTGGCGAGGCGGATGCCGCTGGTGAGACGGCTCTCACGCTGTGCACCAAACATGCCCAGGGCAAACGGCACACAGGAAAGCCACCAGCCCGCCACCATGGGAATCCAGTTGGCGGCGGCGTAAGACGTCTGCATGGCGAGGGAAATCAGCAGCATTCCGCCTGGAGCTCTTGCTGTCACGTCGCGCCTGGGTGCCAGTACCACGACGCAGAGAGTCAGCGCAGCATAGAAAGCCATGGGCAGGGCGTTCAGCCCGTCCGCCACGAAGCAGGACAGCAGCGGATCATGCCGCGCCCCCTGCCCTGTGGTGCCTGACTCATACGCGGCGGCCAGAAAGCAGATCAAAGCAAGCACTGCGGCCACAACCGCCGTCCGTCGTGGTTGCGCGGTCTTCCAACATGCCAGCACACCACCCAGAAGGGATGTCAGGGCGGCGGTGATGTATGGCAGTGAAAGGTGCTCCATGAGTTTGTCTTGAATCAGGACACCGTGCTTTCAGCCGCTTGTGCGGGTGCATTTGCCGCCGGCTGTTTTTTGGGTGGCTGCGGCTCAAAAACGGCGAGCCAGCGTGCGACGGCCTGGACGGGTGCAACGATCCAGCGCTCCACGATTGCGTCATAAAATCCACGGCCGAGCGCCAGGCGGTAGAGCCAGAGCTGCACGGCGGGTGGCAGCAGAGATTCGTATTGGCTGCCCGTGGGGCTGACCTTGCCGCCAGCGGCGGCATGCACCCGATGATAGTCCCGAAGCATGGACGGAGTGCGCAGAAACTGCAGCGTGCGCAGCACGGCATGACTGACCAGATGGATGACGGCAAAGGTGGTCCAGCCGAAGCCGATCTCGACAAAGATCAGGCCGATCTGCGTCTGGGCCGCATAGGCGAGAGAGGTCTTGGCGTCGGCGCAGGTGCGGTGGACGAGCGTGCCTAGAAAGGCCGTGGCCAGACCGGTGATGATGATGAGCCCGGTGGCGATCCATGACTGGCGAATAAGCGGCTCAATCCGCAGCAGCAGGTAGGCCCCGGTGTGGATGGAGATGGCTCCATAAAACACAGCGCTGGAAGGCGTGGGCCCCTCCATGGCCCGTGGCAGCCAGCCCCAGAACGGTCCCTGAGAGGATTTCCCGCCAGCGGCGATCACCAGCAGCACTGCGATGATTGTCCCATGGGTACCCTGCATCTGGCTCTGACAGCCAGGCCATTCACCGCTGAACATGCCCTCCCACGAAGTGGTGCCGAACCAGTGATGCGCCAGAAAGATGGCCATCAGCATGAACAAATCCGCCACACGGTAGGAGGTAAAGACCCAGAGCGCATTGCGTACAGGCTCAGGCCGGTACTGGAAGAACCCGACGAGCAATACCGAGGTGATGGCCACCGTTTCCCAGCCGACGATGAGCAGATCCAGCGAGTCCGCTGTGAAGACAAGCAGCGCGCCAAAGGTGAACAGGTGCAGCAGCAGGAAAAAGCGGTGGAAGCCCGGATCCCGATGCAGGTAACGCACGGAAAAGAAGCCCACGATGCCGGCCAGAACCACGGTCAGGCCCACCATCGGCAGGGAGAGCCGGTCAATCAGCAGGGACAGAGGATAGCCATAATGCCCCACGGTGAACCAGTCTCCCAGCATCACGCGCACGGAATGCAGCCCCTGCGCACCCATGCGCCAGCCGATGATGACCGCCAGAAGTGCGAGAAGCGAGTAAGCCGCTTTGGTGATCCACGCCATGACACGCTCCGGCACACTGCCGCCCAGCAGCCAGACGATGCTCAGCGCGAGGAAGAGCATGCCTGGCATGGCGATGAACAGTGGGATGAGGGTTTTTAGAGGCATAAAAACATAGAGAATCTGGCGGGCATATTATGCGGCCCGGGGATCGATGCGGGCCAGGGGGAGGTGTTCCATTTTGCCGCGATACCAGGCCATTGAGCTGGAAGCCACAGGAAGCGGCTCTTCATCGCCTTCAAACCTCTTAAAAACACCGTCCCGGTACACCTCCACATGCCCGTCATCCGGGTCCATGGTGGCCAGGCGAATCCACTGGTTGCAGACGATTTCGTTGAGTTCGCTGTCCGCCTTGATGACGCTCATCAAACGTTCAGGCGTGGTTTCGACAATGAAAAGCATGCGCACCGGCTCATGGAGCTCGACAGCCTGCGCCGGCAGTCCTGTGCGCAAATCACTCTGATAACCGTTCATCACGCCGACCAGCCCGTTGATGTTATGCGGGAGCTTGGTGCCGCTGCCGTAAACATCGTTATCGACGGCGGAGAAGTAATAATCGAGATTGATGTTGTAGCACACTGGAAGCGCCGCACCGACAACTTGCGCCAGCGCTTCATTGGTGGGATCTTTGGTGGCGTCGTAGGAAGCGAGAAAGGCACGGCGGTCCATGAACAGGCCTTTGGTGATCTCACGCCGTCCGACAAAGGTCACGGCGTTGGTGCAGTGGCCGTATTCAGGGCGAGGCTCGCCGATGTGCTCCGCACGCTCCTGCACATGCCTCAGGCTGGATTCCGGAGTGATGTCATGGCCAGCCGCCTCAAACCGACGTGAACGCTCATGGGCGTTGAGCGTGCGAGCTTTGTCGAGCGACTGATGCACACGCGCCAGGTCCCCATGGTGGGTCTCAGGCAGAAGGTCCGTGTCAAAGAAGTGAATATCCTCATTGCAGGTGTCATGGTAACCGCCCAGAAACCAGGTATCCTCAGGAATGACCACCCCTTTGGCCCGCAAGGCTTCCCTCACGGCCGGGCGATTGGCGATGAGGGCAAACAGGCGTGCGTTGGGTGCGCCTGTATGGCCGCCACAGGCCTGGCAGCAGTAGGCGGACTCGTAGGGGTTGTTCAAACTGGTGGAACCATGACCGAGAATGACCACCAGTCTCGCATGCCCCTTGTGCAGCCCGGCAGGCCCGAGCACCTCATAAACACACTCCGCCTGCTCCTCGGTGGTGAACCCGCTCATGAGCCCGGTGGTGGCGCCCCGCGAGGCTGCGTCATCGCTCATGAAGGCAAACTCTGTCCTGGGCTCCGGCAGGAAGGCGCGGTTCAGCCACTTGATGAAACGACCGTAGGCCAGCGGGGTGAGCACGCGCAGCGCCAGCGGGAAAAGGCTCAGGAAACCGAGACAGGCTGTGCTGATCCAGCCGCGCACCAGTGAGCGCGAGGAGATGAAACCATTGCGCACCACGCCGGCCCATGCACGCCGCAGTCCCTGACGCTGCTTTTGCAGGTGCGCATCATCCTCCACCGGAACCTCACGCACGGAATGCTGCGGATCGACGACCACGGGGCATAATGAGACACCGCCCGGGTCATCTATGCCGGCATAATTGATGGCCACGCCAAAAAAGCCCGCGACCCCAACGGTTTCGATGCTGGGATCGACCTCTTCCAGTGCGCGCCGTATTGACTCTTCACGCTCATCAATGCAGAAGACCACCTGGGCGACCAGCCGGTTGCTGCTTGGAAAAACGCGCGGCATGCTGCGATGCCTGGCCAGCGGAATGAGCACACGCCGCTCATGTCTGCGCTCATAGGCCAGATGCAGGAGCCGTCGGCGTTCGGTCTCATGGCAGGCAAGGATCTCCTGCCCCAGCCGCGCCAAGTCCTCATCCGTGAAAGCCACGAGCTCACTGCTGCTGATGCCCAGCAGCTGGACCACATCAAACATACGCGCCACGTGGGTCAGCGGGTCAAAGCGCGGGACAGGCAGCTGGGTGGTGCGCCATGCGGCCGTGTCACCGGAGATATCCTTGAGCGCGGCCACGGTGTAGGTGAGGCGCAGCGCGAGAAACTCCATGAGGGAGCAGCGCACACGATCATGCGGGGCCAGCGTGACGTCCGCCTCCAGCATGCGGATCATGCCCGCCCAGCCGCGCAGCGCGAGCAGTTCCTCCGTGACAAACTCCTCCCACTGCCCCAGAGGCAGAGCGAGCTGTTCGAGCGCCTCCAGCACGACGGTGCCCGCGTCCAAATTGGCAGCCTCCTGCCTCAAAAATTCAGCGCGCACACCGCTGAGATGCGCCGGGAAGATGGCAAACGCCTGCGGCATGATCTTGCGCGCAGCCCGGAGCAGCCCCTTGTCACGGTGTGGCATGGGCCAATAGGCGATGCCTTGGTCCAGATAGGCCCCGGTGAGGCGGATGAGAGGAGGATGAATGAGCGCATCCATGTCGATGCCGTGCTGCGCCAGCACGACATCGCGCGGGCGTTTCGGCATCGCAGGAGGTGGTGCTGGCCGAGGTTTCACCCTGGCCATGCATGCGTCCCAGAGCGCCGACGGAGAATCTCTGCGCAAGGCCGTGGCGGAGGGTTCCGGCAGATCGCTGCGGAACGCATCCAGCCAGCCGCCCTCCTCCAGCTGCCAGGAAATGTTGATGCCATTCACGCGGCGCATACCGGGGGCCAGCATCACGCGCCTCAGCTCACGCCGCGTGAGCCTGCCCGGCAGGATGTCCGCATCCGGCTCGCGACTGAGAACCGCGTCGATATCTTCATCGAGGATGCGCTGTCTGCTCCGCTCGGTTTGATAAGCCTCTTCCGAAAGAAAAGGCTCGGCCTTGAACAAATCCCCCCCCTCGATGACAGCGTCTTCAAACCTCCGGTGCTGCAACGAACGGAGCGTGTTGTAATGCACGAAAACCCCCAGGGGGCCCTGTACAGGCAGCGAATGAGCCGCATGCTCCACCACCCGGCGCAGGTGCTCAAGACGCCCCTCTGCCGGTTGAGTTTCCTGCCAGGAGTCGTGACAGCCACAGGGGCTGGCATGGGTGCGGATGCTCATCGAAGATCAAAGGTCTATTAAAAAGCCTCCTCGCGGACTGCGCCATCCCTTAATCAAGGGGTTATTTCACCACGAACCACAGGGGGCGCTTTTGCCAGTCGTTTCCAATCATTCAGCGCCGGGTTGGTCCATGCAGTTGCATCCATGGCCTTCACACCTGCCAGCAACTCCATTCCCATACCCAAACCGGGCAGGGGCGGCCCCTGTCAGGCCGCCGGTGCCTTCAGCGGAATGACCACCTCGATTCGAAGGCCCTGAGGCAAAACGCTGCTGGCGGTCAGTTCGCCGCCGGACTGCCGTGCCCGTGCACGCATGCCCACCATGCCAAGGCTGGGACTGTAAATAATATCGCCAGTGTGATTGGGCAGGCCTTTGCCATTGTCCTCTATGGTGAGAAGGATGTTTTGATCCCGATGCGTCAGGCTGACCTTCACTTCCGTAGCCTCCGAGTGCCGGGCGATATTGGTGAAAGCCTCCTGGGCGATGCGAAAGAGGTGCGTTTCCGTTTCATCAGCAAGCCGGCCCGTGAAGTCAGAAACGTAATCCACTTTCAGGCGCGTGCGCTGGCCGAATTTTTCCGCCAGCCAGCGCAGGCCGGCATCCAGGCCAAAATCATCCAGAATGACGGGCCGCAGCAGATGGGAGAGCTCACGCACGTTGGCGATGGATTCATCCACGAGATGCAGGCAGTCGGCGCGCAGAGAGGGCAGATCATGCGTGGAGCCCTTGGTCAGGTTGGAACGCACGGCGGCCAGCGACTGACCCAGTTCGTCGTGGAGTTCATGAGAAAAGCGCCGTGCAGCCTGTTCCTGGGTCTGCAGCATGTGCCAGGACACACGGCTGAGCTCCTCGGACTGCCAGCGGATGCGCTGAATGCTTTTGCGGGCAAAGGCAATGGTCAGCATGGCGCAGATCGCGGCCAGGATGGTGCTGGAACCCAGCAGCAGGGTGGAGTCATCACTGAGATCCTGCGACTGCTTCTCCAACTGACGTTCAGTCTTGGTGAGATGCTCTGAGCTGCTTTTGATGAGCTTGTTGACCAGCTCGACGACCTGGCTGTGATGCAGGAACAGGGTCTCCAACTTTTCCCGCTGCACCGGTTCATGGCTTTCCAGCAGCCGGTGTGATTCCTGGGTGAAAGCTTTGACCCCCCTGTCCAGGTCCGCCCATAGTTCCGCATCCGCCAGGGATCGCACTTCCGGTCCCAGGCGTGAAATCTGGCGATCACTTTCATCCAGCTCCTGCAGCAACTTGGCCAGATCGGCGCGCTTCAGTTCAAACTGGGCGAACTGATGCAGTACTCCGGTCATGGTGTTTTCCTCCGACTGCACATCCTGCCGCAAACGGGCGATGAGGAACTGGTCCCGCGCCATCTGCTCCACCCCGTGCCGGATGCCCTGGCTCTGGCGCACGGCGATGAGGCCCGCCGTTCCCAGCAGCACCATCACCAGCAGGAAACCCAGCGCGAGAACGCGCAGCACGTAGCGTTCAGTAATCCGCAGAAAGGTGAACGACATGACGGGCAGGGATAGAAACTTAAACGCTCTCGACCATGGGTATCGGCAGTGACGAGTGGCTGGAGCCCTGGGTCTGAAAGAAAGTAACCATGCCGGTCTGGATGTCGTACATAGCACCGACGATGACCAGTTTCCCGGCCTGCACCAGTCCTGTCAAAGTGCTGCTGCGCTCCGTGAGCTTGCGCATGGTTCGCAGCACATTGCGGCGGGAGACCTCATTGGCGTAGGCCGCCTTCTCACCGGCCAGCCATTCGCCTTCGCGCTTGCAGGACTTGAGATCGACCGACTTTTGAATCTCAATGACGAGCGAATCGAGATTCACACAGCCGGTGGCTTCTGCGGCGGTTTGATTGCTGCAAATGAGATCCACGGCGGCATTGACCGCACCACAGGAGGTGTGCCCCATGACCAAAATCATCTTCGCACCCGCCACGGCACAGCTGTACTCCAAGCTCCCCAGCACCTTGTCACGCGCAATGTTGCCCGCGATGCGCACGCTGAAGACATCCCCCAGGCTCAAGTCGAAAACGAGTTCTGCAGGCGTGCGCGAGTCGATGCAGCTGAGCACCACTGCCATGGGGAACTGACCGGCGGAAGTCGCATCGACCAAACGGCCGATGTCACGTGTGAGATGCCTGCCTTCGCGGAACCGCTCATTGCCTTCTTTGAAGATTTCCAGCACACGTTCCGGCGTCAGGCTGCTCTGCACTTCGCGGCTGCTGTAATTCAAAAACTGAATGCGGTCTTTGATCTGGGGATATTTGTCCTTGAATCCCGCCATGCTGAGTTTGATGCCGCGCGCCGTGGCGGTCTTGTGCTGGAAATCGTGGATCAGGCTCAGGATGTCCGCGTCAATGTAGTCCGTGCTGCGCGCATCAAGGAGAACATGGCCGCCCTTTGGAACACTGCGCAGGGTTTCCTCGAGCGTGCCACGGCTTAAAAAACTCACCTGATTGGCCAGCTCAATGCGCAGGACGTCGCCTGTGATGTGCTGCTCCATGAACTTGCGCAGAGGACGGCGCATGTTGCTGTGCAAAATGAATCCTATGCTGACTGCAAGACCAATGACGATGCCGATGAGCAGATCTGTAAGAACGATGGCCACAACGGTGATGATGAAGGGCAGAAACTGGTTCTTTCCTTCACTCCACATCTCTTTGACCAGGCGGGGACTGGCGAGCTTGAGCCCGGTCATGAGCAGAATGGCGCCAAGCGCGGCAAGCGGGATCTGGTTCAGCAGATCTGGCACAAGCAGAACGCAGCCCAGCAGCAGGAAGCCATGAAAAACAGCGGAGAGCTTGGTTTTGCCGCCGGCATTGATGTTCACACTGCTGCGTACAATCACGCTCGTCATGGGCAGCCCGCCGATCAACCCCGCGGTAACATTGCCAATCCCCTGCGCGATCAGTTCCCGGTTGGGCGGACTGCTGCGCTGCTGCGGATCAATCTTGTCCACCGCCTCAAGATTGAGCAGCGTCTCCAGGCTGGCGACGATGGCGATGGTGATGGCAGCGCCGTATACTGCCGGATTGCCCAGAGCGGAGAAATTCGGAAACACCAGGAAGCCCATGAACGCGCTGAGGTCTTTCGCCACCGGAACCTGCACCAGGTGCGAGGCTTCGATGACCCATGCGGCGCTGCCATACTGCTTCAGCAGCATGCTGACCCCCACTCCCAGCAGCACAACAATCAGCGGGGCGGGCACCACGCTGTTTTTCAAAGGCTTGATCTTGTCCCAAAAAACCATCAGCAAGATGGAAAGCACACCGACCAGCGCGGCGCCGGGCTGGATGTCAAACAAAGCGGACCAAATTTCGGTGAAAGTGTTCTCATGGTCGGGCTGCTCGAAACCCATGTCACCTTCCGGGTCGGGGTCGTGCCCGATGACGTGGGGAATTTGTTTGAGGATGAGGATGACACCAATGGCGGCCAGCAAGCCCTTGATCACACTCGAAGGGAAAAACGCAGCAATGAAACCCGCACGACAGACCCCGAGGATGATCTGCAGCACACCCGCAAACATCACCGCCAGCAGGAACACATCAAAAGCCCCCAGCTTGGTAATCTGTGCCGCCACAATGGCGGTCAAACCTGCGGCAGGTCCGCTGACACTTGTTTGTGATCCGCTGAGAACTCCGACCAAAATACCACCGATGATCCCTGCCACGACACCCGAAAAGAGCGGTGCATTGGACGCCAGCGCCACCCCCAGACAAAGCGGCAGTGCCACGAGAAAGACGACGAGGCCAGCGGAGAGATCTTTGAAAATGGTGGCAGGTGAGGTCGAGGAAGTGGCAGGCATGCAGGAGGAATGGGGTGACTAAAAGGTGGGAGATTTTATCTGAACCTGCCCTACAAACGAAGCCAATAACAAAACGGCCTTAGTTTTCCAACACTTACTCAATTCTTTACCTCACCATCTTAAACCTTTAGTCGATCAAACCATTGCGAATGGAGAAGCGCACCAATTCGCCGATCGAGTGCAGGTTTAGCTTTTCCATGATCCGGCCTCGATGCGCTTCCACAGTATAAACGCTCAGGTTCAGCACGGAGGCGATTTCCTTGTTGGTCTTGCTCTCCGAGATCATCTGCAGCACCTCGCGTTCCCGTGGTGAGAGCAGGTCGATCGGGTTGGTCACATGCTTGCGATAGTCATCCAGCACCGCGTCGCTGACCTCCGGACTGAGAAATCCTTTGCCATTGGCGACGGCTCGCACAGCCGAAAGAAGATCGCTCTCGTTGCTGTCCTTCAACAAATAGCCGTTGGCTCCCGCACGCAGCATTTCACGAACATAGACAGAATCCTTCTGCATGGAGAGCGCCAGGATGCGCGCCTTCGGCACAGCCTTGGTGATCTGCCGCGCCGCCTCGATGCCGTTGAGCTCGGGCATCGTCACGTCCAGCACCACGACATCCGGCTGGAGATTGATGGCTTTTTCCACGGCCTCCCGTCCATTGGCGGCCTCTCCCACGACCTCCATGTCCCACTGCGCAGCGAGGATCATCCGGAAGCCGTTGCGGACCACGGCGTGGTCATCGGCAAGAAGTATGCGGGTTAATTTGGCAGACATGAGGGGATCAGAATAGCCAACGAGCGGCAAAGAGCAAAATCTGCGGTCATTTTGTGGGAACCCACTGCAGCTGGTCGTCCCAACTGCCGCAACCCCTCCTCCAATGCCAGTCTTCCGCCTATCCAGAATCAGCCTCGTCATCGCCTTGATGCCGCTGCTGAGCCAAGCTCAGTCAACGATAGAGGCTCCCGATGGAGGTGGCTCACTGGCTGAAGAATTGACGCTCGAAATGCCCGAAATCGTCATTGAGGGCAAGGCAGAGAGCCTCATCGGCATCGCCACCTCCGCCTCAAAAGGCCAGACCAGCGCCAAGGAACTGCTGGCGCGGCCCTTTTCACGGCGTGGCGAGTTGTTGGAAAGCATCCCGGGCTTCATCGCCACCCAGCACAGCGGTGATGGCAAGGCGAACCAGTACTACCTGCGCGGGACCAACCTCGATCACGGCACCGACTTTGCCATCTACGTTGATGGCATGCCGGTGAACCTCCGCAACCACGCGCACGGCCAGGGCTATGCAGACACGAACTTCATCATCCCGGAACTGGTCGGTCAGCTTGAGTACTGGAAGGGCAGCTACTACGCGCAGCATGGGGATCTCAGCTCCACCGGCGCGGCGCGCTTCAAGCTGCTGGACGCCCTTCCTCAGGGCATCATCTCCACCACCTGGGGCGAGTATGATTACTCGCGCACGCTCGTCGCAGATACGATCCAGGCGGGTGCCGGGCAGCTCACCGTGGCCTTGGAGCATCAGTACTACAACGGCCCCTGGGACATGCACTCAGACGCCACCCGTTTGAACGGTTTCCTGCGCTGGCACTGGGAAGACGCCACGGACAAGATTAATCTCACCTTCATGGGCTATCACGGCAAATGGAAGTCCACCGATCAGGTGCCGCAGCGCGCCGTCGACAGCGGCCTGATCAGTCGTTATGGAAACCTCGATCCCACCGACGGCGGCAATTCACAGCGCTACAGCCTTTCCTTCGACTGGGTGCGCAATGAAGGCCGCACCACCACCCGTGCCAATGCTTACGCGGGCTTTTACGACCTCGATCTATTCTCCAATTTCACCTTCTATCTTGATAGCTTCGCGCGTGGCGACACTCTGGGCGACCAGTTCGAGCAAAAGGACCATCGCTGGTTTCTCGGCGGCGAACTCGCGCGTGACTGGCACTTCGATGCCATGGGCCAGGAGCAGCGTTTCACACTCGGCATGCAGCTACGCACCGACATCATCACCGGCCTCGGCTTGTACAACACCTCTCAGCGTCAGCGCTGGAACACCGTGCGGCAGGATGACATCACCCAGTCCACCTACGGCATGTACGCAGAGGCAGAGCTCAAGCCCGTGCGCTGGCTGCGCATCATCCCCGGCCTGCGCGGCGACCTCTTTCAATTCAACGTGGAGAAGAGCAATCTCCCGGAGAATGCCGGATCTCTGACCAAGGGCATCGTCAGTCCAAAGCTCAGCATGGTGTTCGGTCCCTGGGCCAAGACAGAGTTCTATGTGAACGCCGGCATGGGCTTCCACAGCAATGATGCACGTGGCGTAAACATCACCACCGATCCCAACACGGGTCTCCCGGCAGACCGCGTCAGTCCTCTGGTGCGCACCTACGGCGCCGAAATCGGAATTCGCAACGAGTCCATTCCCAAGCTAGTGAACACACTCTCCTTTTGGATGCTGCACAGCGATTCGGAACTGATCTACACGGGCGATGCCGGAACCACCGAGCCCGGAGCCGCCTCAATGCGCCAGGGCATCGAGCTCTCCAGCTACTGGCGTCCCGAGGATTGGGTCATGGTCGACATTGAGGCAACGTTGACCAACGCGCACCTCGTCAATACCAGCCCCTCCAATCAAAAGATCCCCAACTCCATTCCCTACACGTTTAACGGCGGCGTCACCCTCGGCGGCGCGCAGGGCTTCTTCGGCTCGCTGCGTGCTCGTTACTTCGCACCGCGCCCCTTGGATTCGGTGGTGGACGTCAAAACGCGCGAATCGCTGCAGGTAAATGCACGCCTCGGCTATCGCAGGAACAATTGGGAGATCGCCATGGACTGTCTGAATCTGCTCAACCGCAGCGACTACGATGTGGCCTACTACTATGCCTCCCAGCTTAAAAATGATGCCTCCCCGGTGGACGGCGTCCACGTGCATCCCATCGAACCACGCATGTTTCGCCTCTCGGTGACCTACCGCTTCTAGGCGGATATTTTCACGGTGCCCAGCAGGCAAAGAAACGGCCGAGGCCTGTTGTCAAAGCTTCCACAGCATACGACCTTGGGTCCTCATGTTTCTGCCGCGCCTGCTCGCCCTTCTCCTTAGCACTTCTGCCACGCTCACCGCGCAGGTGACCGGTTCGCCACTGAAGATCGAGGTACGGCGCGCACTTCCGGCTGACGACATCCCACAGCCCGCTCTGCCAGACACAGCCAAACTGCCCCGCGTGCTGCCTGTCAATCGCCAGGGCGTCTACAGCCGTTGCGAGACAAAACTGCCGCTTATCGCCATCACCTTTGATGACGGTCCTGATCCGGTGCTCACCCCACGTCTGCTCGATTTGCTCAAGCAGCGTGGCATTCATGCCACTTTCTTTCTGGTCGGCAAAAATGCCGCCGCCTTCCCCGACGTGGTGCGCCGCATCGTGGAAGAAGGACATGAGGTGGGCAACCACAGCTGGTCACATCCTTTGCTAACCCAACTCGGCCCGGAGAGCGTGGACCGTCAGTTGCGCCGCACGCACGACGCTATCGTAAAAGCTTGTGGTACAGCACCTTTGCTATACCGCCCGCCCTACGGTGCTGTACGTGTATCGCAGCGCGCACGCATCGAAAAAAACTTCGGCTACCCTGCCATCCTCTGGGATGTAGATCCTCAGGACTGGCAGCACCCTCGCAGTGCGCAGAAGGTGTATGACCGCATTCACAGCCAGACGCGCCCTGGCTCCATCATCCTCTGTCATGACATCCACGAGACGACTGTCGCCGCCATGCCTGCCACGCTGGATGACCTCACCGCTCGCGGCTATCGCTTTGCCACGGTCACTCAATTGATCTCCTACACCACCCCGCCGGAAATCATGGGGCCTCCAGCGCCAAATTCCCTGCAAGCCATCCCTCTCGCCGATCCGCCTCCTGCGACTGCTGGCAAGGACACAGCCAAGGCGGTAGAATAAAAGCGAGAAACGAAAGATCTTTGGCCGTGCTACTGGCTCAGTCCTTGAGCCGCGTAGAGCCGTGAATCACCATTAAGTACTGGCAGGAGTCATTTCCACACCATTTCGCCTGACATCAAGCTTCGCCCAGATGTCGAATGAGACGCCCCCCTTCCTCATTTGCCACGAGCAGATTGCGATGGCCGAACCTCAAAAATGCCGGTTTCCATCGATTCTTTGGTGGTAGCCACATGACCTCTCAAATCCCCCTCATTTGGAGGTGTCATCATTTCGTCACAATTGTCAAAATTGAGTAAGTAGTTGTAAATGAATTGCAATAAAGCGATTAATTCATTCAACACCCCAACCATTCAAGCATAATTAATTGAAAAATTCATAATTGAAACGCTTTACAGAGAATTTTTTCAATTATAGTTTGTTACCGGCCCTCCATTTGGATTCAGCGAATCTAATTTGAGTGTCAAATCTGTTAACATTTGCAAACATGAAAACGCCATCCTCTGCTCCCCAGCTGCAACGTAAGCCCATTGAGGCTGCTGCTGTGGCCATGCTGCTTGCTTTTACAAGCCTTGGTTTTGCCGCATCGACCATCGAACTGGATCAGCCCTTTGCTCCGGCGGGCGAAAACTACCGCATCACGGCACTGCAAAATCTCACTCCACTCACCTTGGATGGTGGAACATCGGCAGGGGCCAATCCAAATGTGAATTTTGATTTCCAAGGTGGTTTCGGGGTCCGCTATGAGGATGCTTACGGCATACAGACGGACTTTGGCATCGGCCTCTACGATGCGAGCTATGCCCCCGGTATCCAGACAGCCTCAACCGGACTGAACATCGCTTTCGATCAACTGGTCTCGAGCCACGGCCTGTCCGCCACCCTGGGAGACTTCGGCCTGAATGAATACTCGACCGACGCCGACCCGAGCCAAGTGGCCCCGACCATCTCCATCTACGGCATCGGCAATTCGTTGCTCGGAAACTTCTCGACTGCGGACATCCTGGCAAGCAACGCCATGACCCTCCTGAGCAGCCTGGATCCAATCGCCAAGACTGATCTTTGGAAGCTCAATCTGGACGCCTTGGTCGGCCCCGGCGTGCTGGTTTCCGGTTTCACGCTGGCCGCAGACACCCACAATGGCGCAGGCAGCCCGATGGCCGTCAATAGCGACCCTTATTTCCTCGTTGCTGTGAACGGCTGCGAGTGCGCCTCGATTCCTGAGCCCGGCTCCGCCTTCCTCATTCTGAGTGCCGGCCTCGGCACGCTGATCATCACGCGCCGCCGCACCCGGGACCTGTTTAGCTCCAAGTAACCGGTCTTTGCGAACAAGCCCTTCAAATTAAGCCGTGGGAGATTCTCCCACGGCTTTTTTGTGCCCTCACTTCATCAGAATCTACTCTTTGAACTCTTCGCGGTCTGGAATGCGTGTGAAGGCAATCTTGGTGCCCGAAAACGTGCGCACGGTGTCAGGAGTGAAACCGATCACCACGGAGTCGCGGCCGTACTTCTGATTGATCTCATCCAGCACACGACTGAGCTGCTCGCGCTGTTCTTTGGGTGCCGATGCACCCGAGTCGTCGAAAAGTTCGAGCTGCCGCGGGGATGCCTCGGCCACCAGGCCAAACAGGGTCACCGAGATCTTTTTCACCCGCTGCCAGCGCGCCTGCTTCATCACCTGCTGCCACAGCTCCGCCAGCACGCGTGCCAGCACGATGCTGTCAGATCCCTCCTCAAACTTTGCCTGCGCTTCACAGCGCGGTCCGTCCTCCGTGCGCACGCTGAGGTGCAGGTGTCTGGCGCGGTACTTCATGCGGCGCAGCCGGCTCGCGGCCTTCAGTAACAGTCTGCGAGCCACAATGCCTGCGGCCGGTGGTGTGCGCAGTTCGGGAGCCAGCACATGACTGTGTCCGATGGTGCGATGCGCCGGAGGAACGTCATCCTCCGTCGTGCCGCCATGCAGGCCATGCCAGAACCGGTCTCCGCCCACGCCACCCCAGGCCCGGTGCAGCGTCTCGCGCCCTGCCGCCCACAGATCCTCCATCGTACGAATGCCGCAGGCATGCAGGCGCGGCTCCATGCGGCGGCCGATCCCGCACAGATCACTCAACTTCAGTTCCAGCAGCCGTCCCGGCAATTCTTCCTGCAGCAGCACCACCAGACCATCCGGCTTCTGCATGTCGCTGGCCACCTTTGCCAGAAAGCGGTTCGGTGCCAGACCGATGGAGCAGGTGATGCACTCGCCAACGCGTTCCCTCAGCCCTTGCTTGATGCGTCTGGCCAGATCCAGCGCTGCATCCATCCGGCGACGCGGCGCATCCAGCTTGCAGGCCATCTCGTCGATCGAACAGATCACGTGCACCGGGAAATGCCGCTCCACCTCCTCAATGATCTTGTGATGAAATTCCACATACACATCGTGGCTGGCCATGACAGTGATGAGGTCCGGGCAGCGCCGCCTCGCCTCACCGATGTTGGTGCCGGTCTTGATTCCAAATTTCTTGGCCTCATGACTGGCTGCTATCGCACAGGTCGCATCCGAATCCACCGGCACCACTGTGATCGGCTTCCCCCGGAGTTCCGGATGCAACTGCTGCTCCACGCTGGCGAAGTAACTATTTAGGTCGAGAAACAGCCAGTCAACGAGCGGTTGGGAATCAGGAATGGCACGATTAGCAGGCATTGGCGGACCGATTCTCGCCCAAATCAAAAACTGTTCAATAGAACATTATTCAGATTAAGCTAAAATCTCATTCAAGCCATCTTACATGCTTCTTACCAATGCCGGGTTGATGGGGTTATAATTTCCATAAATGATGAGGTATGCAGCCCGCTTCTGCTAATCCTCCCCTTTCTTCCCCTGAAACATCCCCCACCCCCTACCCCCTGCTATCGTCCGACGAAGCTCTTTTTCATGCCTGCCTAGAGAACATCACCGCCCAACGCTGCCACATTCAATGCAAGCCGCGCCTCTTCGAAATCCTTCATGCTGAAAACGTTGCGGGCTTTCTTAAGATTTGCCAGCGCCACATCGACTTCCTTATCTACCGCAAAGGAGACTGGCTGCCCATGGTGGCCATCGAATTTGAGGACGACAGCCCAGGCAAGGCCAGCCGAAAACCACGTGACCGCCATCTGGTGGACGACATTTTTTCGAGCTTCGGCATTCCCCTGCTGCAGGTCACTGCCAAGGACATCAACCAGATCGACACTCTCGTTCACAAACTCAGCAATGCCTGGCAGCAGCGCAATGCGAATCTGGAGATCATGCCCCCACCCAGTGGGGAGTGCGCGCCTCACCCTCCCACGACCACCCTGCTGGCCGCCACGTCCAGTTCCAGTTCAAGCCCCAATTCCAGCGCTAATACAAGCCGCATGACCTCCGCAGCCTGTTCCTCGATTTCCTGAAGGCACGGCGCATTTCTATCCGCCCACCTTGAAGCTCAGCGTGCTCGTAGCGGCCGCTTTCGCCGGCGCATCACGATCCACCTCAAAGGGGCCGAGCAGGTTGTTGCCCGCCAGATCTTCGAGCAGCGGGTCGATCTTCAAAACGCAGTCCCCTGGCGTCCAAGCCACCACTGGCGTGAATGACCAAGTGCGTGCATCTGCGGCCACACTCACCACACCTGCGACTTCACCCTCACCACGTTGCGCCTTCAATGCGGAGACAAGCATTGAGGGATCCAGCGGTTCATCGAACCTGACCACCAGCGGATCGCGAGTTCCCGCTTTCGGCGCAGTGATCTGCCAGCGCAGCGGATTGGGGCAGGTGTGATCCACGGCACCAGCTGCAAGTGCAAACACAGCCTCCTTTCCCAAGGCCACACCGGTGGTCGAGCGCCAGCTGGCAGCTATCCTGAGCGTGTGCTGCCTGCCCTCTTGTAAAACCGGCCCTTCATCAAGATTCAGATTCACGCCGGTCTTCTGCCGGCCCGGGTGCAGCCAGAGGGTGAGACGTTTCCCATCCGGCGACCACAGTTCAGTCTCACGAAAAGCGCCGTGAACCTCCTTGCCATCCTGACGCTGCAAGGTGATGCGATCCAGAAACACACCCTGCTCCATCGGCTGAGTGAAGTGCAGGTAGAGCTTGAGCGCATTGGCAGGCAGCATGGTGGGAGAGGGCGTGATGCTCACCGTCGGCGCAACCGCCGCCGGAAGCTTGAACTTCAGCCGCTGGGTGCTCCACGCACCGTCGGCTGTTTGAATCTCGATGCGGTAGGTTTCTCCAGGTGCCAGAGGCAGTGCGGCGGCAAAGCACACGCTGTCACTCGTCTTCACCACGCTCCCAAATAGAGGCTGGGAGGCATCGCCACGAAACACGCGCACATCACGGCCATGGGCCTCGATCTGCCCTGACTCGTTCACACGGACCTCAGCAGCAAATGCCGCAGAGCAGACAAGACTCAGAATGCTGAGCCAGCGTTTCACGGCAGTGCTGCCACTTCGAGGCTCAGCGTGCCTTCGGTGTCGCGCAGCACGATGGCTTCGGTATCGCTCAGTTTGTCCACCTGCACGGCACCGAAGAGCGCATCCACGATTTCGATGCCCTCGGGGCCTTTGGGCTCCTTCTCATCGCGGCGTGCGGCGTTTTCATTGGTCTTCTCTGGAGCCTTGGCATCGAGGTAATCCATGCTGATGCGCGCACCCCACATCTTGCTGGGGCCAAAGGCGTTCTGCTTGAAGCGCTGGGTGTGAACCACGAGCCACTCCTTGCCGCTTTTGTCGGAATAGCTGAAGAGATCAAGGGGGCGATTGCCGCTGCCGAGTTCCACCATGCTCACGCCTTTGACCTGCGCTCCGCTCTGGATGTCGTCCACCTTAAACTTGGCAACCGGCGTGCAGGCGAAAGCGCCAACGACAAAGGTGCCTTCCTTTGATTGGTAGGGGATGAAGCTCTGGATCGGTGCCTTGGTCTCCCACTTGCGATGCGCCACATGATACGTCTCCGCACTGAACACACTGGCCGTGGCACCGTTTTTGAGCGGCACGGGGATGGTGAAAATGCGGGAGGCGAATTCTTCATTGCAGGTGCCGGTGGCAAAGACGCGGTCCTTGTCGAAGGCCACATCGGTGATGTTGGTGACCTTGCTGGCGGTGCCGCCGGGCAGTGTGATACGCACCCAGGACAGGGGCGCGAGATTCAGCGGAGCCACCTTGCCGTCTGCGCCAACGCTGACAATCAGCACCGCATTGTCAGGGCGGCGCTGTACGCCGAGATAGATGCGCCCGCTGGCGGGATTCACCGCGAGATCTTTGACCGTGATGTCCTCCTTCTTGGCCCCAAGTCCGGCGGCGATCTGCGCGCCGATGTCGGCCACCGGCTTGGCAAGACGTTCGCTTTTGGGTCCGGCATCACCCGTCTGGATGGCCACCACGCTGGCCGATGCCGGCTCCGCCACCAGCAGCAGACCTTCCGGCCCGAAGCTGAGCGAACTGAGAGACTGGATCTGCAAACCGCCCTGCTGCGGTGACTCGAGCAGTGCGGCGGACGCACTGAACGTTGTGACGATGAGGAGGGAGAGACAGAGTGCTTTCATGGTCGGATGGAGTGGTTGCGGTCGTAGGGTACGTGAACCGAAGGCGAAATGTCACGCCCAAAGTAGGATTGCCTTCTGAAGTGGCATTTCATAAGATCGGTCGAATTTCCCATGAAAGCATTCATGCCCCCCCGATCTCGCTTCGCCTTAGGGTGGTTTTGTGCGCTGATTCTCCTGGCGGGATTGCACTTCACGAAAGCCTTCATCACGGATTGCGCCAAACCGATCATGCTTGGCGAGGTCAAATTCAAAGATGCCACGCTGGAGGAAGCGGTGGCTTATGTGAAGCGGGCGGTGAAAAACCTCCATGCCTTTGGCGACGGGAGCCTCAATGTGATCATCCTGGGGGCCAGTGAGGAGCAAAAGGAAAAGAAGATCAGCCTCGATGTTCGGGAGATTTCGCTGCGCAGCGCCCTGGATCACATCGCCCATGCAGTGGGTCTGAAGGTCCGGGTGGATGCCCACGCCGTTGTCCTGACCTCGGCGGCACTTTCTGATGAGTTGAGTACCCGCATCTACCGGGTGCCGCCCGATTTCATTTCGACTGGATCGGCTTCCAAATGAAATGTGAAATTGAAGTTCACACCGAGTTCATCGTCTGAGGCTTGATCTTTGGTCCAAAACCAGCGACCCGATGCCTGCACACATGAAAAAGAAGCCCACTGAAGAGCGCAAGCCGACGAAACCCACTCTGTCGCGCTGGCAGTCATTCAAGCGGCTTGGGGTGATTTTTCTCATGGGAGGTTCGCTGCTTTGCACGCTCGGGGCGGCGGTGATCATCGGCGTTTACAGCCATCTGGCGAAGGCTTACGACCTGACCAAGCTCGGGGACATGCCGGAGCGGACCATCGTGATGGATTACAAAGGCGAAGTCCTTGGCCGCATGCATGGCGAGAACCGCATCATCGTACCGCTGAGCGAGGTGTCGCCATGGTTTGTCAAAGCCCTGCTGGCACGTGAGGACTCACGCTTCTACGATCACGGCGGCATCGATTACAAAGGCGTGGCGCGCGCCATGGTGCGCAACCTCAAGGACATGCGCGTGGTGCAGGGCGCGAGCACGCTGACCATGCAGCTGGCACGGAACAGCTTCCCGGATCTCGATGACCGCAGCATCCACCGCAAGCTGGTGGAGATGATGCTGGCGCGCCGCATCGAAAAGGCCTGCACCAAGGACCAGATCATCGAGCACTACATCAACCGCATCTTCTACGGTCCTGGGATCTACGGGGTGCAGCGGGCCAGCCAGGTTTACTTTGGCAAGCATGCCAGCCAGCTCAGCCTGAGTGAAGCGGCAATGATCGCGGGCATCATCCGCAGCCCGGTGCGATTCTCGCCCTTCCGCAACTACGAAGGCGCGCTGAAGGAGCGCGACACCGTGCTCAAGCGCATGCTGGAAACGAAAGTGATCACGCCCGAGGAGGAGATCGCAGCCAAGTATGCGGACATCGCCCTGCATGCGCAGCCCGTGTTTCAAAGCCAGGGTGGCTACGCGCTGGACACCGTGCGGCGTGACCTGGATTTGATTTTGGAGCAGCAGGAGATCGAGGACGGCGGACTGCAGGTCTTCACCACGCTGAATAAAAACCTGCAGGACGCCGCGGAGGCTGCTGTGGAGAAGCGCCTGGATGCTGTGGAAAAGCAGCATGGCTATGCGCACCCCAAGAAGGCGGACTTTGACAAGACTTGGGATGGCGCGCAGGAAATTGCCTCCACGCCTTATCTGCAGGCGGCGCTCATGGTACAGGACAACAGCACCGGCGGCATCCTTGCCCTCATAGGCGGCCGCGACTACCGCCACAGCAAATACAACCGCGCCACCCAGG
Source organism: Prosthecobacter sp. Pr1 (assembly GCF_057652315.1). Lineage (NCBI taxonomy): Bacteria > Pseudomonadati > Verrucomicrobiota > Verrucomicrobiia > Verrucomicrobiales > Verrucomicrobiaceae > Prosthecobacter > Prosthecobacter sp. Pr1. The sequence continues at coordinate 158,218 of NZ_JBYFBS010000012.1, forward strand.
GAGAGCGGCAGATCGGATCGACGGTGAAGCCCTTCGTGTATGCTGCAGGCATCGCCTCCGGTTTCATGCCTGGCACGCTGATCAATGATGCGCCAATCCAGCCCGGTGAGATTGACGGGGCTGATCCGGGCTGGAGTCCGCAGAACTCGGATGGCAAATTCCTCGGGCCCACCACGCTGACGGACGGCATTGTGAAAAGCCGCAACACCATGACCCTTCGCCTCGGCAACTATGCGGGGCTTGATCGTGTGATCGATCTGCTCACCAACGCGGGCTTCAGCAAACCGGCCGAACGCACACCGCAGATTTTCATTGGCAACATCGGCGGCAATCCGCGCCAGCTCACCAGCGCGATCAGCATCTTCCCCAATCAAGGCCTGCGCCGCCGCCCTTTCCTCATTGACCGCATTGTCGACAAAGCGGGTAACATCATCTACCAGACCCCCGTGCTCGAATCCGAGGTTATCACCCCGAGCGTGGCGTTCCTAATGCGCAACATCCTCGCCCAGGTACTGGATCGGGGAACTGCAGCATCCCTGCGCAATGAATACGGTTTCAAAGAACCCGGCGGTGGCAAGACCGGCACCACGAACGATTACAAGGACGCCTGGTTCGCCGGTTTCACGGATCGCGTGAGCTGCGGCATCTGGGTGGGTCTCGACAAGCCAGCGACGATTGTCGAAGGCGGCTACGGCGGCACACTTGCCCTGCCCATCTGGGCGGACGTGATGAAAAAAGCCGTGTCGCTCGGCTACAAAACCGAAGTGCCCAAGGTCACGCTGCCGCTCTCACGCGTGACCCTCTGCCGCGTGAGCAGCCTGCTGGCCACCGATGGCTGCGGCCAAGCGGGCATGGCGTATGAAGACGCCCTGCCCTACGACCTGGTTCCCAAACCCTTCTGCACGGAGCACATGGGCTACCGGGCACCACCGCCGCAGGTGCAGCACCGGCCACAGGGACGCGGCCTGTTCGACCGCATCCGTGGATGGTTTCGTTGAATCTGGAGAAGCCTCAATAGCCAAGCCAAGGACCTAGCCAGCGCTCAGCCTCGGCAAGCGTCATGCCTTTGCGCTGCGCGTAGTCTTCCACCTGGTCTTTGCCCAGAACGCTGATACCGAAGTAGTGCGATTCTGGATGTGCGAAGTAGAGGCCGCTGACCGCGCTGCCGGGGTGCATGGCCATGCTTTCAGTCAGCTCCACGCCGGTCTTGGCAGTGGCATCGAGAAGATCAAACAGGATGGGCTTCTCGGTGTGGTCAGGCTGGGCGGGATAGCCGGGCGCTGGACGGATGCCGCGATACTTTTCCTTGATGAGTTCTTCGCGGGAAAGCTCGCCGGGTTTTTCATAGCCCCAGGCGTAGCGGGCCTGCTGATGCAGGTATTCAGCGAAGGCCTCAGCGAGGCGGTCAGCCACGGCCTTGGCAATGATGGCGCTGTAGGGATCGTGTGCAGCTTCGAACTCCTTGGCGAACTCATCCGCGCCGTGAATGCCGACGGCGAATCCGCCGATGTAGTCAGCACGGCCACTGCCCTTCGGCGCAATATAATCGCTGAGCGCGTAGTTCGGCGTATCTTTCTTGATGACCTGCTGGCGCAGGGTATGGAAGGTGGTTTTCACCGTGGTGCGTGACTCGTCCGTGTAGACTTCGATGTCATCGCCAATGGCGTTGGCGGGGAAGAAGCCCATGATGCCACGCGGGTTGAAACGGCTTTCAGCAATGACGCGGTCGAGCAGATCATTGGCATCCTTATAAAGTTTGAGAGCCTCCGCCTCGGCCTTGCCTTTCATCTCCGCATCTTCCTGAGCAGAGGAGAAACGCTGCTCGGCAGCGATCCAGCGGCCACGCAGTTCCCAGGAATGGAAGAAGGGCGACCAGTCGATGAACTCGCGCAGCGCGGCGACAAGCTGCGGACCTTCATAGATCTTCGTGCCGAGAAACGTCGGCGTGGCGATGTCCTGTGTGGCCCAGTCGAACTTGACGCCTTTTTCGCGAGACTCGGCGATGCTGAGAAGCACGCGGTCCTTCTTCTTGCCATACTCCTCACGCAGGCGGGCATGGCGGGCCTCGTTGCTGGCCACAAAAGTTTCACGCTGATCTTCGCTGAGCAAAGAAGTGGTGACGGGCACGCTGCGGGAGGCATCCAAAACATGCACAATGCTGCCGCTGTATTTCGGGGCGATCTTGATGGCGGTGTGCGCCGGGCTGGTGGTGGCACCACCGATGAGCAGCGGTTGCCTGAAGCCACGGCGCTCCATCTCGCTGGCCACATGCGCCATCTCATCCAGCGAAGGTGTGATCAGGCCGCTGAGGCCGATCACGTCGGCACCGATTTCGAGAGCCTTTTCCAAAATCTTGTCGCAGGGCACCATGACCCCCATGTCCGTGACTTCGAAGCCATTGCAGGCCAGAACGATGCCCACGATGTTTTTGCCGATGTCATGCACGTCACCTTTGACGGTGGCGAGCACGATCTTGCCACCGCCTTGCTTGGCAGCCTCGGCAGGAATCAAGTCTTCAGCAGTCAGGCCATTGGCAGAACCGGCAACACCACCGGCAGTGGGCTGAGCGTGGTTGAGGAATGGGGCGACGACACGGTCGGAGTTGGAGGCGTCCTTGCGCAGGCTTTCAAGCTTTTGCTGAAGAGCGGCCTCGCCCTCCACTTCAAACACAGCGCCAAGTTCGGCGGCAAGCTTCACTTCCGCACGGCGCTCTTCGAGGCTCAGGCCACTGCTGGGCATGTAGCTGAAGGATTCGACCACGGCGACAGCACTGCCGCTTTCCAAAGCAGTGACAGTCTTGGCGGCAACTTCGAGCAGCAGGGCGCGCTCACGCGCTCTGCGGGCCTTCTCGATTTCCATGAAGGGCTGCAGATAGGCCACGCTCTGTTTCATCACGCGAGCGCTTTTGACGACCTGCGGGAGGAACATTTTGCCAGCGCCGAAGAGATCGCCCACGACACTCATGCCGTCCATGAGAGGACCTTCGATGACAGAGAGAGGCTTGCCCAGCTGGGCCAGCGCTTCGGCGGTGTCTTCATTGATGAAGTCCGTGATGCCGCGCAGCAACGCGTGTTCTAGACGCTTGCTGACTGGCCCCTGCCGCCAGCTCATGTCGATCTCGACCTTCTTGGTGGTGCCGGCCTGGCCTTTGAACTGCTCGGCGTAATCGACGAGAATCTCCGTGGCATCCGGGCGGCGGTTGAGGATGACGTCCTCCACCTTTTCGAGCATGTCCTTCGGGATCTCCTCGTAGACTTCGAGCATGCCGGCATTCACGATGCCCATGTCCATGCCGGCCTTGATGGCATAATAGAGGAACACGCTGTGCATGGCCTCGCGCACCTTGTTGTTGCCGCGGAAGCTGAAGCTGATGTTGCTGACGCCGCCGCTTACCTTTGCGTAAGGCAGGTTCTCCTTGATCCAGCGTGTGGCGTTGATGAAGTCGAGCGCGTAGTTGTTGTGCTCCTCCAGACCGGTGGCCACGGTGAGGATGTTGGGGTCGAAAATGATGTCCTCCGGCGGGAACTCCACCTCATCCACAAGGATGCGATAGGCGCGTTCGCAGATGCGGATTTTGTCCTCATACGTGGCGGCCTGGCCCTGCTCATCGAAAGCCATGACCACCGTTGCGGCACCGTACTGTTTGATCTTGCGGGCGTATTCCTTGAACTTGTCCTCGCCTTCCTTCAAGGAGATGGAGTTCACGATACCCTTGCCTTGCAGGCATTTGAGACCGGCCTCGATGATCTCCCATTTGGAGGAGTCCACCATGATTGGCACCTTGTTCACCTCCGGCTCGGTCTGGAGCAGGATCAGAAATTTGGTCATCGTGGGCACGCCGTCGATGAGGCCTTCGTCCATGCAGACGTCGATCACATTGGCACCGCTCTCCACCTGCTGACGGGCTACGGCCACAGCCTCCTCCAGCTTGCCCTCCTTGATGAGCTTGGCGAACTTGGGAGATCCGGCCACGTTCGTACGCTCGCCGATCATGAGATAGGGCGGACGCGTTGGCTTGGCCTCGGGATCGTCGGCGGCAGGAGCGCCCGGGGCAAACACAAAGGGCTGAGAGCCGCTGAGACGCATCGTGTGCGGATCCTTCGGCACCTGCCTCGGCGGGAGGTTTTCCACCGCCTTGGCAATGGCGGCGATGTGCTCCGGCGTGTTGCCACAGCATCCGCCCATGATGTTCACGAAACCGCTGCTGCCAAAGTCCTTAGCATAGGCGGCCATGTCTGGTGGGAGCAGATCAAAGCCCGTCGGGGCCAGCGGGTTGGGCATGCCGGCGTTCGGATAGGCAGAGACGAAGCAGTCAGCCTTCGAGGAAAGCTCCTCCAGGAAGGGGCGCATCTTGTCCGGCCCAAGGGAGCAGTTCAGACCGATGGACAGCGGCTTCACATGCCGCATGGCGTTGAGGTAAGCCTCGGTCACCTGACCCGATATCATCGTCTCGCCACCGGGTCCGACAGCCGCGCTGATCTGCACGGGTAGTTCCACCTGATCCTCGGCAAATACCTCACGAATCGCCACGAGGGCGGTCTTGGCGTTGAGAGAGTCAAAGATCGTCTCGACCATCAGGGTGTCCACCCCACCGGCGATAAGGGCGCGCACCTGGTGCTTGTACGCCTCCTTCACTTGATCGAACGTTACATAACGGAAGCTGAGGTCGGAAAGGTCTGGGAACTGCGACAACGAAACGGTGAGCGGCCCGATGGCTCCTGCCACGTAGCGTTTCCGCCCGGTCTTTTCGCCCACGAGGTCGGCCCATTTGCGGCACTGCTTGGCGGACTCGAAATTGATCTCCCACGCGAGGTCGTTGAGGAACTTGTCTTCCAGCACGGTCTGGAAGAACTCGGGATCTTTGCGCCGTCCTTCCGGCACCTCTTTGAAAAATTCCGCCTGGGCGATGCTGGTGCCGCTGAAGGTATTGGTCTCGATGATGTCCGCCCCGGCTTCCAGGAAGCGGCGGTGGATGTCCTCGATGATATCTGGGCGGGTGATGGAAAGAATGTCGCCGTTGTTGAGCAGATCCTTCTCGTTCGACAGGAAGCGGGTGCCGCGTGCGTCGGCCTCTTTCAGCCCATAGCCGCGAATGGTCGTGCCCATGGCACCATCAATAACCAGGATTCTCTGGCGCATGGCGGCTTCGAGTTCAGAGCGGACATTGGGTCGTGCAGGCATGGTGGAAATTAGCGTTCCAGCTGGGCAGGTCAACAGTCATATCAACGCATCATGATTTGAGCATGTGACTATTATTTCTAATTTACAAGAGATTCATCCGTTATACCGACACCCATGCCCCCAAAACCCAAAGCCGTCCCCCTTATTGAATCCAGCCCTGAGGCCATCAATGAGAATCTGGGGAAACGCGTCAAAAAACTGCGTGGGGACCGCGGCTGGTCGCTCGAAGAACTCGCCACGGCGAGCGGGGTGAGTCGCTCCATGCTCAGTGAAATCGAGCGCGAGAAGGCCAATCCGACCCTCACCGTTACCTTCCGCATCGCCCGGGCCTTTGGGCTGACTTTGCAGGAGCTGATCGAAAGCGCCGAGGCCAGCGCCTCGAAAATCCAGGTCATCCGGGCCAGCGACCGCGCTCAGGTCTACCGCAGCGACAAGCAGTGCGAGATCCGCACGCTCTCACCCATCAATCTCGAAAAAGACGTGGAGTTTTACGAGATGACCCTGCGCCCCGGCGGCACTCTGCGCAGCCAGGCTCACTTTGAAGGCACCCGCGAATTCCTGACCGTGGAGGATGGCAGCGTGCGCATCGAATCCGACCAAAACAGCGAAGAACTCGGCAAAGGCGACTCCGGCACCTATCGCGCCGACGTGCCGCACGCCATCGTCAACACCGGCAAAGGGGACGCGCTGGTGTTCCTCGTCGTGATCTACCGCTAGCCTCATTTTTTCAACCAACCATGAAATCAGCCACCACCCTCGTCCTCCTCGCTTTTGTCGGGGTCCTGCATGCGCAGATGCCGCCTGCGCTCGTGAATGCCGAACGCGCCAAAATCCTCGGCGGCGTCAAATCGGTGCCGAAGGCAGGTGCGCCGGGCCCCATCGGCATCTGGGGAAACATGGCATTCCCCATTCTCTCCGCGCCTGACAAAGATGGGGTCGAGATCGCCGTCGCAGCGGCGGCAGGTTATGCCAAGGGGCGCGTCATTCTTTTTGGTCACAACAGCTACCTCGCCGGGGGTGAAGGCGGAGATCACGCGAAGCTCATGGAGAACTGCGTGAATTGGGCGGCCAACAAAGAAAAGCCTCGTCTGGGCCTTAAAGGCGTGAACGCGGTCAATTTGTACAAACAGCACGAATTCAAAGTGGAAACCTTTGACAAGATCGACAAGAAAAGCCTGAGCGACTTCGATGTCGTCATCGTCAACATGCAGGGCATCATCAGCGCCGAGGAAGGCGCGGCGGTGGCCGAGTATGTCAAAGGCGGCGGCGGCTTCATCGGCGGCATGACGGGCTGGGCTTTCAGCCAGACCAGCGGCGGCAAAGACCTGGCGGTGTCGCACGGCCTCAACCAGGCGCTGATGCCCGCAGGCATCGCGATCACGGACATGAGTGCATTCGACCAGCTACGCAGCTTTGAGGCACGCGTGGAACTGCCCCAAATGATGAACGCCTCGGAAGCCATCAGCGCGATCAAAAAGCAACGCGACGGCGGCCCGGCGCTGACGGCTGAGCAGATGAAGCAGGGCACGAACGCCATCCAGATCGCCATGGCGGCTCAACCACCGGACCGCAGCAATCTGAAGACCGCTGTGCTCGCCGCACTGGGCAACTCTGGCGCCGATGCCGTGGTGCCGACGAAACAGGTACCGCTTACCGCCGAGAAAAATGCCGCGCAGCGTTTGCGCCTCGGCATGGAGACACGCGTGCTGCGCCTTGCCGCCGGTGAAGGCGTGGCCGCCCATCCTGCGCATGAATCCTTCCCCGGCAAAGTGCCTGAGGGTGCACCACGTGTCTCGGGAGAGATCAAAGTGACTCCCAGCATTCCCGGCTGGACCAGCACCGGCCTCTATGCGGCCGCAGGCGACACCATCACCGTCACACTGCCGGAAAAACTCGCAGACAAAGGCTACGCCGTGCGCATCGGCTGCCACAGCGACACGCTTTACCATCTCGACAAATGGGAACGCGCACCGGACATCACCCGCAGCGTCGGATTAGCCACCGCCACCACGAAAACCGCCAGCTCCTTTGGCGGGCTCATCTACATCGAAGTTCCAGGCCGCGCCAAGGACGACGAGCCTTTCACCGCCACGATTCAAAACGCCGTGCCTGCACCGCTGTTCGTGCTCGGTCAGGATGACGATGCCAAATGGAGCGAGATTAAAAAGCGCCCCGCCCCGTGGGCCGAGCTCGCCTGCGACAAGATGATCGTGAGCTGCCCCACCGAGGTCGCGCGCGCCATCAACAATCCCACCCAGCTCATGGAGTTCTGGAAGAAGATCGTCGAAGCGCAGGACGACATCACCAATCAAACAGCCGAACGCAAACGCCCCGAACGCATCGTGGCCGATGTGCAAATCAGCGCCGGCTACATGCACAGCGGTTATCCGATCATGATTCCGACGAGCGCCGCACCGGAGATGACGACCTTTGGCAAACTGAAGTTCCCCGGCTGGGGCTTCTACCACGAAATCGGCCACAACCATCAGCGTGGCGATTTCACCTTCGATGGCACCGGCGAGGTCACAAACAACGTCATCGGCATGTACTGCTATGACGCCGTCTTGAAGAAAGACTGGCTCATCGGCCACACCGCCATCACTGAAGAAGCGCGCAAGGAGAACATTCAAAAGATCAAGAAGGCGTCCAACAAGTGGCAGGTGTGGAAAAACGAGCCCTTCACCGCGCTGACCACCTACATCCAGCTCATGCAGGAGTTCGGCTGGGAGAGCTGGCGCAAATATCTCTACAGCTTTGATGACTCCTCATACGGCCCCGCTCCGAAGGGCGATGACGAGCGCCGTGACCAGTTCCTCGTGCGCTACTCCAAGATCACGAACAAGAACCTTGGCCCCTTCTTCGATGCCTGGGGCATTCCCGTCAGCTCAGCCGCGAAGGCGGAAGTGAGCAAGCTGGATCCGTGGATGCCGAAAGGGATGTGAGGCAATTTACTTCGCCTCCCGCCTCCCTGCGACCTCTCACCTACACTCGAATCAATTCGCGGATGGGTGTCCCGTTCGGAACGATGGGAGTGGGGCGGCCACTGAAGTCGTTGATCGTTTCTTTGGCGGAGTCGATCCCCAGATGGTGGTAGATCGTGGCGAGGAAATCGTGCGGCGAGCAGGCGTGCTCGGCCACGTCTTCACCGCGTTTGTCGCTGGCACCAATGATGCCGCCGGTTTGCAGGCCGCCCCCGGCCCAGAGATTGGTAAAGGCACGCGGCCAGTGGTCACGGCCCGGCTGCACGACACCCGCCGGCGCACTGGCCTCGCCTGCGCCGGAACTGGCAACGTGACTGATTCTTGGGGTGCGCCCAAACTCCCCACTGACCACGACGAGCACGCGTTTGTCGAGGCCACGCGCATACACATCCTCAATCAATGCTGAAACGGCCTGATCGAAGGCTCCAGCACGGAAGCGCAGCGCATCAAAGACATGGTGGTTGACGGCGTGATCGTCCCAGTTGCCCACACGACCGCATTGCGGTCCATCAAGACAGCTTGTGATGATCTCCACACCCGATTCAACGAGACGTCGCGCCAGCAGCAGCTGCTGCCCCCAGCGATGCATGCCGTAGCGCTCGCGTGTGCGATTGTCTTCTTTGGAGAGATCGAACGCATGCCTCGTCTGCGGATTGGTGAGCAGCGTCATCGCCTGCGCTTCGAACTGATCCATCGCGCCCATTTCACCAGCGGCATCGACGTTGCGTTCCAGATTGTCGAGACTGTGCAGCAAGGCCATGCGGTCATTCAGACGGGCCAGCTTGGACGGGTCGGACAGGCCGACGTTTGGAACGGCGAAATCCGGGCGGCTGGGATCACTCAGCACCGCCAGCGGCGAATAGGCAGCGTTGACAAACCCCGGGCCGGCGATGGTGAAGCTGTCGTAATTGATGATCGGGTTCACGCCGATGTAGTTCGGCAACGGACTGCCGCGCTTGTTTTTCGAGCGCATGAAATTCGCCACGGTCATCCAGTCCGGCAGCAAGGGCTTGGGTTTGTCACGCGCATCCGTATCGCCACTGAGCATTTGCAGCGATCCCGCCGGATGTCCGCCACCGGTGTGCGTCATGGAGCGCAGCAGGGTGAATTTGTCGGCGATCTTTGCCTGCAATGGAATCAACTCGGTGAGCTGCATTCCGGGCACTTTCGTTTTGATGGTCTTAAACGGACCACGATACTCGCTGCCGATGTCCGGTTTGGGGTCATAGGTGTCGAGGTGCGAGCAACCACCTCGCAGCCACACCAAAATGACAGCGGTGCGTTCACGCGCAGGCTTCGCGGCATTCTCAGCGCGCAGCTTGAGCAATCCCGGCCAGCCCAGGCTCGCAAATCCCGTGAGTCCGAAGCGCATGAAGCCACGTCGGTCCAAGGGACCGGAACAAACAGACTTGGGCGAGGCAGAAGGCATGTGCAACCATACGGCTGCCAGCCGGGAATTCTTCGGAGCAGAGAATCACTTCGCCAGTGAAGCGCATACAATCTCCTCGTCATTCCGCATGAAGACGCACTGGTTGGCGAAGGCAGGGTGTGACCACACAACGGCCCGGCGTGGATCGGTGGTGGTGGGTTTCAGCAGCTTGGCGCGGCTGATCTCCTCATAGCCTTGGGGTGTGAGATTGGCGATGATGAGATCCCCCTGCTCGTTGGCGAGGAAGAAGCGGTTCTCATGTTTGATGATGAAGGCGTTCGCCCAGCGGACGGGCGGGCCGCCAGTGGTGGCTGCGAAGGTTTCCCAGAGACGCTCGCCGGTGTCGAGCTTCAGGCAGCGGAGCTGACCGTAGCTGCAGACGCCGTAGATGTGACCGTTCTCGATGAACGGAGTGCTGATGAGGCTGTGCAGTGTGTCCGTATTCTTTTCGCTGAAGCTTTTGCCTTCCCATTGCAGCGTGGCTGCTGGTTTGGAGGCATCCAGCTTGAAGCATTTTGAACTGGTGTAGAAGGAGCTGCAGAGGAGCAGATCCCCAGCAAGGCGTGGTGTGGCTACGGTGAGGCCAAAACGCACCTCCCATGGATAGGACCAGAACACTTTTCCCGTGGCAGGATCGAGCGAATTCACTGCCTGCGGATGCCAGAGGATGAGTTGCTTTGAGCCCCCGGCCTCAATCATCGTCGGCGGGCAGTAACCGGGCTCGCGCGCATCCAGCGCACGCCAGATTTCTTTGCCACTGTCCTTGTCAAAAGCGACCGCCACGCTGCCGGGTCCGCCGCAGAGGCAGATCAGGCGCTGTCCATCGAGCAGCGGATGTCCGGCAAAACCCCACATCGGTGTCTTCGCTCCATATTCGGCTTTGAAGTCATGCGACCATAGCACCTTGCCGTTTGCGGCATCAAGGCACAGGAGGTTTCCCTCCGCGCCGAGAGTCCACACTTTGCCACCGCTCACCACCGGAGTGCAGCGCGGGCCGGTGGAATAGCTCATCGTGTAAGTGCATTCGTAGCGATGCTCCCAAACGAGCGCACCCGACTTCGCATCCAGACAAAACACGCGCTCGGTGCCGGGAATGATGCCCCGCGCAAAGGCATTGCCGGGCACGTTGCTCTTCTCAGCCACCTGGCGGTCCATGATATAAACCCGGCCTTCCGCGACGGCCGGACCGGTGTAGCCACCACCGATCTTCGCGCGCCATAGCACCTTGGGACCACCTGCTGGAAAGGTGTCGATGATGCCGGACTCGCGCCAGACGCTGTCGCTTTGAGGCCCCAGCCACTGCGGCCAGTCATCGGCACGGAGCATGGCGGACAGCAGGAGAAGGATGAAAAAGGCAGCGCGCATGGACAAACAAACTCACCACCATGAATCATGTTGCAGAGGATTTCGTGTATCGCAGGTTTGGAGCATTATGATGAACCTGCCCGACTCCCAACGCCTGCACAGCCTGGTCACGGCCACCCACACGCCATTTCATCCCGATGGCTCCCTTAATCTCAAGGTCGTGGAAAAACAACTGGAGTTCCTCCTGTCGAAAGGAGTGAACACCGTTTTCATCGGTGGCAGCACCGGCGAAAGCCACTCGCTTACCTATGAAGAGCGCCATCTCCTGGCCAAATTCTGGATGGCGGTCACGAAGGGCACCGCTATGCGCGTGGTGGTGCACGTGGGGGCCAACTGCGTTGCCGATGCGAAAGCGCTGGCGGAACAGGCCGAGGAATTGGGCGCAGCAGCCATCGCAGCGCTGGCGCCGATGTATTTCAAACCCAAGAATGTCGAGGTGCTGGTGGAGACGATGGCCCAGATCGCTGCAGCAGCGCCGGACACCCCTTTCTACTACTACGACATCCCTTCGATGACGGGCGTGAATCTCTCGGTGCCCGACTTCCTGCAGCAGGCAGGCAAGCGCATCCCGAATCTGGCCGGCGTCAAATTCACCAATCCCGACCTCATGGCCTACCAGTACGCGCTGCGTGCCGACAATGGTGCCTGGGACGTGCCCTTTGGCTGCGATGAGCACATGCTCGGTGCTTTGGCGATGGGTGCAAAGGGCGCTGTCGGCAGCGGGTTCAATTTCGCCGCTCCTATTTACCTGCGACTGCTGGCCGCGTTTGCTCAGAACGATTTTGCTGCTGCTCAGCGAGAGCAGTTTCGCGGGGTGCAGATCATCAGCACCCTTGTCAACTATGGCTACATGGGCGCGGCAAAAGCTGTGATGGCGATGCTCGGGGTCGATGTCGGTCCGGCGCGCCTTCCCAACACCACGCTCACTCCCGCACAAAAGGACCGGCTGCACGGCGAACTCGAAGCCATGGGCTTTTTCGAGTGGGTCAAATAAGCAGATCAGCGTGTGATCCGAATCAGAGGCGTCGGCAGGTGTTCGCTGATAATCCACAGCGTGCGGCTGTCGCTGTCATAGCAGACTCCTTCCAGCTGCCGCAGGAGTTGGGGTTCGATGCGCACCGGCGCTTCTTTCAGGGCCTCCGCGAGGGATTTCTCCTTGGGCAGCAGCCACTCATACAGGCTGCTGTAAGTGGAGACGACCATCCGTGATCCATCCGGCGAAAAGCACGCTGCCGTGGTCATGCAGTTGTCATGGGGGCGCTTGCCGGCGCGAATTAACTTCGGAAAAGTCAGGTCGGCCACTTTTTCGAGCACCATGCTCACCTTGGGCTGCAACGTCTGTGGAAAAGCATAGAGCGCGCACCTGCCGTCATCACTCTTGGTCAGGACGTAAAGGCGACGTGTCTGCGGGTGCACGAGCAGGCTTTCGGCATTGTACTTCCCGTCGGGATAGTTGGCGCGCCAGATCTGCGGCGCGGCGGTTTCAGTTTCCGCCACAGGCTGGCCCGCCGCACTGATTTCAGGCTCGTGGATCTGATAGACCTGAATCGAGGCGCGGATGTAAAGATTGTCGCCAATGTCGCCAATGAAGAGCGTCGGAGTTCCTTGCTCATCTTTGCCGGAAGCGATGTCCTCCCAGTCAAAGTTCGCCGCATCTCGCACACGCACCTTGGCGCGCGTTTTACCACTGCGGTCGATGGCAAAGACACATGGCTCGCCGCCGGAATCGTTCGAGGTCCAGAAAATCGAGGGATCACGGACACTCAGCGCCAGACCGGAGCTTTCATTGAGGCGCTTGTTTTCCAGGATGGCGACCTGCTTGCTCGTGCTGGGCACCGGCTTTTCCGGCCACGCGACCGCACTCTGCCCGCAGCAGGCAGAAACTGCCGTGAGTGCGAACACAAACTGGAGCAGAAACGCATTCATGTTTTTTCAACCCAGCGGCGTTGCCGGACCTTGCAGCATTCGGTTGTAATGAAACTGAACACGGCCCTGAAACCACCGCCAGGTCTGACCCGGGCGGCCATGTTCCAGCAGGAAATGCGGACAGTCTTTGTGCAGCGGGCTGACTCCGACACGCGGCCAATGATAGTGCGGCACCACGTGATCCAGCGGAATGTTATACGCACGCATCAGATACGCCGCCAACCGTGCCGTGCGGTCAATGGTCTGGCCAAGGTCATTGCCATGGTGCTCACACATTTCGATGCCGATGCTGTAATTGTTGCCGACGCCGTCGAAATCAGCGTGCTCGCCCTGCTCACGGCAGGGCAGGTGCTGGATGGCGATGTCATCCTGCACGGTGAAATGCCAGGTGAGAAAGCCGATGCGGTTGCCCCCCTTGCGTTTCGTCGCGCGCAGTGCGCCACGCTTCAGCGCCAGCGCGTGCTGGTAAGCATTGCCGGTGTAGTTCTGCGTACTATGAATGGTGATGTAGCGCGGATTCATCGGCCGGTAGTAGCGGCGGCCCACCGTGCCGGCGGGGATGATGTCGAGCTTGATGCGCGCCTCGGCGAGCAGCTGGTCCGGCGTCATCGCCCCGGGCGGCACCGGCGCAAACCGCGACTCCCAGCGTGCCACGCGAGAGCCGTCGTAGGTGGCGCAGGCCGCGACAATGAAGGCAAGCGTCAGTGGTAGGAAGATTGCGACGTTTTTGCGCATAAGAGTGTTTAAAGGCCAATGGTCAAAATTCAATGCGCTTGTTCAAGCAAGTTCATGCAGAACGTACCTGCCGCACATTCTGGTCTCATAAACTTCTCCAGCCGACCACGAATAGGTGAAAGAAACGACCCCTGTGGTGCGGCATGATTCCTTTGATTTCGGGATTGTCATCCTCCTCCACGTCATTCAACATCCGCGCTTCTCATGAGCACCCCGTCCCTTCCCGATTCCAATGCGCCTTGGTACAAGCAGCTGACCGGCTACCACTGGTTTGTGCTGATCGTCGCATCTGCCGCATGGTTCTTTGACTGCCTGGACCAGCGCCTGTTTTCGCTCGCTCGTGTGCCGGCCTTGGTGGAACTGATGAAGCTGCCGCCGACGAATCCTGATTTGCAGGCCTTCGGCAAGGTCGTCACCGCCTGCTTCCTCATCGGCTGGGGCGTCGGCGGACTGACCTTCGGTGCCTTGGGAGACAAATTCGGCCGCGCCCGAATGCTGACGCTGACGATCCTGATATACTCCGCCTTTACCGGCCTGAGCTATTTCAGCCGAACCCAGCTCGACTTCACCATCTTCCGCTTCCTCACCGGCGTGGGCGTGGGCGGCGTGTTTGGCCTTGCCGTGGCATTGATCGCTGAAACCGTTCCCAATGGCGCGCGCACCCAGTGCCTTGGACTGCTTCAGATTCTCTCTACCATCGGGAACATCACCGCAGGCTTTGCAAAGATCGGCATTGATGCCTTGGAGGCGAATCACACCATCACCGCCGGATCTGGCTGGCGCTGGATGTTCCTCATCGGCGCGGCCCCTGCGCTGATGATCATCTTCACCCGTGGTTACCTCAAGGAGCCTGCCTCATGGCAGCACCTCAAGGACACCAACCAGCTGCCGAAAGGCAGCATCTTCGCCCCTTATGCCAGTCTGCTGGCCAGCGCCCGCTGGCGCAAAAACCTGTTCGTGGGCGCCGTCATCGCCAGCACGGGCGTGATCGGCCTTTGGGCCATCGGTGAATATGCCGTCGATTTGCAGAAGGTGGTGTTCAAACAGTACTTTGAAAAGGCGGGCGTCGCTCCTGACAAGGTGGCCGCCGAAGTGAACAATGCCATCTCCGTGGCCTATCTCTGGAACATGATGGGTGCTGCGGTCGGCATGACCTTGTTCACCAATGTGGCCAAGCTGGGCCGCCGCCTGGCCTTCTTCCTGGGCTTCAGTGCCGCACTCATTTCCACCTTCCTCGTTTATTGGAAGATGAGCGACCCGATCTCAGCGCGCTGGATGATGTTCCTCATGGGCACCGCACAGCTGAGTGTGTTCGCCGGCTTTGCCATTTATCTGCCGGAGTTGTTCCCGAACAAGCTGCGCAGCACGGGCACCAGCTTTTGCTACAACCTGGGCCGTTTCGCCGCCGCCGGTGGCAGCTTCTTTTCCGCCACACTCACTTCCGGCATCTATGGCAAGTTCGCTGCCCAGGATCCTGCGCTGCCACTGCGCTACGCGGCCATGACCATGTGCGCCATCTTCCTCATGGGTATCATCATTCTGCCGTTCGCTCCTGAAACCAAGGGCAAGCCGTTGCCGCAAGACGATTGAAATGACCGCTGCAGAACTCAAGACCACCACGCAGGCTCAGGCAGAAGCAGTTTCCCCCGAGGCGCTCGCCCTCTGGCATGCCAAGCAGGGAAACTGGGACGCCGCGCACAACATCGCGCAGGACATCCACACCAAGATGGGTTCCTGGATTCATGCGCTTCTCCATGTGATCGAAGGCGACCAGTGGAACGCGGACTACTGGTTCTCGAAAGCCGACAGGCCTTCGCGCGGCCCCAAGGAGATCGACAAACTTTGGGACGAAATTGCTGGTGTTGTGCTATCTTGATCACTCAAACAGTGAACAACGACCCCGCCAAACCCCAGCAGCGTTTCGAAGACTTGCGCGGCATCCTGCGCTACGTGCCTCAATTCCGGCAGCGCGTTTTTGTGATCGCCTTTGATGGCGCATTGATGATGCAGCCGGGCTTTGCCAGCCTGCTCCAGGACGTGGCGGTGCTGCAATCTCTGAACATCGAAGTCGTGCTCGTCTTTGGCGCACGTGCGCAGGTGCGCATGCTGGCCGAAAAGCGCGGCATCTCTCTCTACAATGACGACGGCATGGGCCGGACCGATGCCGCAGGCATCGAGATCGCGGTGGACGCCATCATGCGGCAGTGCAGCGACCTGATGGCTGATCTGACGGCGCTGGAAATGCCCGTGGCTGTTTCCAATGCGCTCGCGGTGCATCCAGCGGGCGTGATAGATGGCATTGATCTCGAATTCACGGGCCGCATCGAGCGCGTCGATGAAGAATCGCTTCGGGCACTGCTCAAAGCCGACATCATCCCCATTCTGCCACCGCTCGGTTATGACGGCAAAGGCGCTACGCTGCGTTTGAACTCTGATGCGGTGGCCGTGGAGGTCGCCATCGCCCTGCAGGCGGCGAAAGTCATCTTTGTGGCCGAATCTGGCATCACCGCCGCCGACGGCACCCGTCTGGAGCAGCTCTCGGTCGCGGAAGCGAAGGAGATGCATAAACGCAAGGATTCCAAGCATGATGTGAGCATGCTCTCGAAGCTGCGCTACGCAGCACTGGCCTGCCAGGAAGGCGTGCCGCGGGTTCACATCGTGGATGGTACGCAGGATGAAGCGCTGCTGGCCGAACTCTTCTCCAATGAAGGCGTCGGCACGATGATCCATGCCGATGATTACCAGCAGATCCGCAAGGCCCGCGCCTCCGACGTCCCTGCCCTGCTCTCCATGATGCAGCAGAGCGTGGACGATGCCGCGCTGGTGCCACGCACACGCGACCAGATTCAATCCAAGATCAAAGACTTCTTCGTGCTCGAACTCGATGGCAACCCCATCGGCTCCGTCGCCGTGCATGCTTATGAGGAGGACGGCAGAAAAATCGCCGAACTGGCCTGCCTCTTTGTGCGTCGCTCGCACAAAAATAAGAACCACGGCCGCAAGCTGGTGGCCTTCGCCGAAGAACAGGCGCGGCAGCGGAATTGCGAGATCATCGTGGCGCTCAGCACACAGGCCTTTCGCTTTTTCGAGGAAAAGATGGGTTACACCGTGACCGATCCTGGCGCCCTGCCGCTCAGCCGCCGTGAAAAGTACGACAAGAGCGGACGGAACTCAAAGGTGCTGGTCAAGGCGCTGAAATAGAACTGCCGTCCTGCTTGAGACGCGGCACCTTGGAATAAGCCAGCGCCTGCTCGACAATCGCGATCGACTTGTCCTGGAGTTTTTCACCGATGTAGCGCTGCTGAAAATCAACGCGGCATTTGCGGCCATCCTTGGCGAAGGCCACCCAGAAATCCGTCGATTTGATGCGCTCGGCAGCGCTCGTCGCATCGGACCATTCATATCGAATGGACTGGCTGCGCGTCACCTCGTGCAGCCCCTGGGCGCTGAGAGTCACTGAATAGCCCATGCTCTGCCATCCCAGCCAAGTGGTAGCAGCACCCAGCAAAAACAGCATCCCTCCCAGGACAATGGACGGACCGATGGCCTTGAGGCGGCCAAAGAAACCGCCGTTGCCATATTCCAGCGCAAAGAATTTCACCCGCCCATACATGACCTTCACCAGCACGAAAGCGGCGATGATCAGCAGCGGCCCGCTACCGAGCAGGAGGTAGGTGTACAAATCTCCGATCATGAGCGTCACACCATTGCCCGAATCCACCCCCTTGGTCAGGTAGGGGGAAAGGTCCGTTGATTTGATGAAGTCGAAGGAAAGGGACGGTAGTTTCATGAGGGGCCTTTTGGGTATTAAACCAAGCTGCCGCCTTGCACGTCAAGCCTTGCTTCAGTGACTTGTTCGTTGCCGGATGAACTCCTGCACCGTCGCCACATCCGCAGCCATCGGCCAGGTTTGCAGCGATTTCGACTTCAGCGCCTCGAGCGTCGGATGCGTAGGCTCGTTGCCCGTGGCCTGCTGCACCACTTCGGGGAACTTCGCCGGACTTGCGGTGGCCAGCACGACGCTGACGCGGTCCTGCGCCATGTCGGTGAAGGCGCAGGCGGTGTGCGGATCCAGCACATATTGCCAGTCCTTCCACATCTGGGTGATAACGCGGACGATCTGATCATCATCCATGCGTGTGGAGCGCAGGGAGGTCTTGGGCAGTTCGATCTTGAATGGAGCGCCGGATTTGATCTGCGTCATCACCTCACGCACGCGCTCGGAGCTTTGACCCAGGATGTAATAGAGGAAGCGCTCAAAGTTCGATGCAGCTTGGATGTCCATGCTCGGAGCATGGCTGGGGTGCACGTCGCTCTGACTGTACTCACCACTGGTGAAGAAGCGGTGGAGGATGTCGTTTTGATTCGTTGCCACACGGAAGCCGCCTGCGGGCATGCCCATTTGCTGCGCCATCCATCCGGCCATTACATTGCCAAAATTTCCGGTGGGCACGACGTATTCCGCCGTGGCACGTGAACTCTCCGGCAGCTTCAATGACGCCCAGATGTAATAAACACACTGCGCCAGCACGCGGGCAATGTTGATCGAGTTCACGGCGGAGAGGTTCACCGAGTTCGCGAAAGCGGTGTCGCCAAAGGCCTCCTTCACCACGCGCTGCGCGTCGTCAAAGGTGCCGGGCACGGGAATGGCAAAGACGTTGTCCGCTCCCGTGCAGGCCATCTGGCGCTCCTGCAACGGCGCGACGCGGCCATTGGGATAGAGAATGAAAATCGTGATGCCATCGCGCCCGAGACATCCATGAATTGCCGCTGAGCCAGTGTCTCCCGAAGTCGCACCAAGGACGGACAGGCGTTTGCCAGTCTGTTCAACCTGTCGTTTGTAGAGCAGTCCCAAAAGTTGCAGCGCAAAGTCCTTGAAGGCCAGCGTCGGCCCGTGAAACAGCTCAAGCACGTAAGTCTTGTCCGTGATCTTCTTCAGCGGAGCCACGTCGGGCGAATCAAAGCGCCGGTACGCCTCCGCCGTGAGCTGATGCCACTCGGCATTGCTGATCTCCGGCGCGAAGAGCGTAAAAAACTCTGCCGCGAGCTGCGGATAGGTCAGCTTTGACCACGCTGGCAGTTTGTCAGCGATGTTCGGCAGCTTCTCCGGCAGAAACAGTCCGCCATCCGGTGCCAGCCCGGCTTCAACGGCTTCAGAAAAAGTATGCGGCTTCGTCTGGCCGCGGGTGGAAAGGTAATGCATGCGAATGATTGAGGGGAGTATTCATGCGTGGAAATCGGGGAGACTCAACGAGTCTCTGCGGACATCATGCGCGGTCTTTCGCCCCCTTAGGCTCGTCTCAGGGTAATGACTCACTTCTTCCGCGCAATGAACACATCCACCTGCTGCCCCACGTAGAGGGGCTGGTCCTTGGGTTTGTCGAGTTTGTAGATGACCTGCAGGACGCGGGTGTCCACGCGTTCGGTGCTGGCGCCGGTGAGGGAGACCTTTGGGATGACGTAGGGCTCGATGCGGACGAATTGCGCTTTGAACCTTTTCGAAGAGTCGCTCTTCAGCGAGAAGGTGGCGTCGCGATCAGAAGCCACTTCCATGGCGTTTTGTTCATCCACATCCGCGCGCACATGCAGCGTGGAGATGTCTCCCAGCACAAGCGCGGGCTCCTTGTTCGCCGGAGAGGCGTATTCGCCGGCACGAATGTTGACCTGGAGGATGGTGCCGGCCTTCGGTGCTTTGACGGTGAGGCGGTCGATGAGCAGTTCGGTCTGCTGCACGTCGGCTTTGGCGGAGGAAAGCTGCGCTTCAGCGGCCTGCATCTGCGCCTTGGCCACGAGCACGTCGTTGGTGCGGTTGCGCAGGTCGTCCTGGCTGATGGCACGCTGATCGGTGATGGACGTCATGCGGTCGAGCATGTCCTGCACCTTCGCCAGCTGGGCGCGGTTGATGGCAATGTTCGCCTGGGCAATGGCGATGGCCGCCTGCTGCTTGAGCAACGAGGCGCGCAGTTCGCGATCATCCAGGATGAGCAGTGCATCGCCCTCCTTCACGACTTGATTGACCGCGACTTTGACCGCTTCGACCAGACCCGGTGCCGGCACGCCAATGGCGACGTTTTCGTCCTTGGCTTCGAGGATGCCGGTGGCCGCGATGTCATCGGGCGCGTTCTTCTGAGGCGGCAGGACAGGCGGTGGCGGTATCTTGGTTTCCTGGCTGCGGATGGTCTGGAGCACAAACCCCATGCCGATCACGCCCGCAACGGCAAGCAGGTAGGTGGAGTAGCGGATGGCGGTGGAGACGAGATTCATGGGCGGAGGTTAAATGAGAAATCGGAAAGGCGAATGGCGAATGCCGGACGAAATTACGCTCGACGAGGGGGGCAAGAAAGTCTCAAATCCGTGCAATGAAAAATGAACCGGGCATTGCAAGGCAGGTCATCCGCCAGGGCGGTGAGGTCGTGGTCATTGTTCTGGTGGCCGCCGGGCTGCAGGCACTGTGGGGGGTGCACTGGTTGAGCGCTCGCACGTTCTGCCTGGTGGTGCTGGCGGCTGCACTCGCCAAGACGGTCTTCTTTTTCGTCGAAAACCTCCAGCACATCCTGATGGCCACGCAGGATGACATGCCCTATCACCGTGTTCTCGGTATCATGGGAGTGAACATGGCGCAGATCACGCTGGCCTTTGCGCTCGACTACTGGTGCCTGGAAACGGCGGAACCGGCGAGTTTCAGCTCGATCGACGCTGCGTGGAACCAAAGTGAGCAGCTCTTTGAATTCTTCTTTTTCAGCGTGCTGAATTTCTCCTTCTTCGGCTTTGGCGATGTCACGCCGCTGACCATCCCGGCCAAGCTGGTCACGATGATGGAGGTCCTGCTGGCCTTTTTCACCGTGATCTTTCTGCTCTCCGATTTCGTCAGCCTCAAGGACTCGCTTCGTGTGCGGAAGCCGCGCGAAGACTGATCCGCATCTTGCACGTGCGGGCGGGCGCTCTACGCTGACGGCATGGACAGACCCGCCGCCATCGCTCAAATCCGCGAAGCCTGCAAAAACATCGCGCTGCAATTCATGAAGATCCACCCCGCCGTGCCCGGACTGGCGGATGAGGAGACTCAGAAAGAGTGCTTCCGCAGCGTACATGAAATGACGGTGCTGCTGGAGACGATCAAAAAGAAGATCGGCCGTCTGGAGCGCTCAGATGACAGCACCCTGCTCTGACATTTGGCTTACTTGCCCGGCCCCGCCCTCATACGACAATTCACCATGAAATACGCCGTTCTCAGTCTCCTCCTGCTGGCCACCAGCCTGCAGGCAGAGGTCACACTGCCTGCCATTTTCTCCGATGGCATGGTTCTGCAGCAGGCACAGCTCGTCCGCATCTGGGGCACCGCTGAAGCCGGCGAAGACGTGAAGGTCACCTTCGGTGATCAGTCGCACAGTTCGCTCACGGATCAGACCGGCAAGTGGTCGCTCACGCTGAACCCCATGAACGCCAATACCCAGCCTGCCGATCTCGTGGTGGCTGGCAAAAACACTATCACACTGAAAAACGTCCTCGTTGGCGAAGTGTGGGTCTGCTCAGGGCAGTCGAACATGCAGTGGACCGTCCAGCAGGCCGGCAAGGCCCAGGAGGAAATCGCCGCCGCCAATCAGCCTTTGATTCGCATGTTCAATGTCGAACGCAGCCCGAGCATGACGCCACAGTCCGACTGCAAAGGCGCATGGAAAGATGCCACCAGCGCCAATGTGGGTAATTTCTCCGCCGTGGGTTATTTCTTTGGCCGGCACCTGCATCAGGTGCTGAAAGTGCCGGTCGGTTTGATCAACACCTCCTGGGGCGGCACGCGCGTCGAAGCCTGGACGAGCCGCGCGGCGCTCGAAGAACGCCCCTGCGCTGCCGAATTGCTCACCGACTGGAAAGATGCCGTCGCCAAATGGGATGGCCCCAAGGAACTGGCGGCTTTTGACAAACTTAAAGCCGACTGGCAGGCGCAGGTGCAGAAAATCGACGCCGAAAACGCCAAGCTGCCTGCCGATAAAAAGAAGACCAAGCCCCAGGCACCACGCCCGCCGGAAGATCCCACCAAGACACCGCACCATCCCGCCGTGCTCTTCAACGGCATGGTGGCCCCCTTGATCCCCTACGCCATCAAAGGTGTCATCTGGTATCAGGGCGAGTCGAACCAGCGCCGCGCCTTCCAGTATCAGGAACTCCTGCCCACCATGATCAATGACTGGCGCAAACAGTGGGTGGACGCGTTCTCCTTTTACATTGTCCAGCTGGCGAACTATGGCAACGGCAAGCCCGTGACCACGGAACCCGGCATCCCCGACACCTGGGCCGAACTACAGGAGGCCCAGACGCTGACGGCTCAGACGCTCGACAAATGCGGCATCGCCGTCATCAACGACATCGGCGAGCAAAACGACATTCATCCCAAGAACAAACAGGAGGTCGGCCGCCGCCTCGCGCTTCTGGCACTGGCTCAGGACTACGGCAAGTCCGGTGCCGAATCCTGCGGCCCGCTCTACCTTTCATCCGTTGTTCAGGGAGACAAGATTCGCATTCAGTTCACCCACACCGGCTCGGGTCTGAAAACCCGTGATGGCAGTGAACCAAAAAGTTTCCAGATCGCCGGAGCCGATCAGAAGTGGGTATGGGCCAAGGCCAAGATCGAAGGCAGTGAAGTCGTTGTCTGGAGCGACGCTGTGCAGCAACCGATCGGTGTGCGCTATGCCTGGGCCAGCTGGCCGGAAGGTGCCAATCTCATGAATGCCGAGGGCCTGCCAGCCTCCTGCTTCCGCACCGATGACTTCCTGCCGTCCACGCTCGGTGTCGTGTCGCCCTTCAAAGAGGCGACACCGGTAAAGCCAGTGCCTGCCAAACCATGATCGTTCGAGCCTAGCGTGCATCTTTTCCTCGCTGATCCTGACACATCGCCGTTCCTCGCTGATGAACTGCGCCGCGCCGCACCGGATGCTGCACAACGCGAAATCGATAACCTCGGCATTGCCGCGGATCTGAAGCTGGAAGGACTGCTGCTCGCCTTCGCGCGCCAGACACTGCCTGACGCCATAGAAATTCACGCCGCTTCCATCAATGCGTGGGCGGACCGCATCATCGAAGCCACAGCCGGCCTCTTTCCCGATGACCAGCCCTGGCGCCTACATCTCTGGCCGCAATACGGTGAGGGCAAAGCCGGGCAGCACCGCTGTGAATTGATCCATGCCAGTTTGGAGGAGCGCCTGAAAAAGCGACGTAGAAAGCTGCTGCGCTCCTTGGTCGAATCCGACGCCGTCTTTGATGCGCAAACATCCCTCGTGCAGTGCATTCTCACCTCCCCCGAAACCGGCTGGCTTTCCATCTCGCTCGCACCGCAGCCTTATGCTCTGCGCAGTTTGATTTCGAGCTTCCCCCGTGGCGAAGTGCCGCTGGCCGATGACAAAAGCGCCCCCTCCCGCGCCTTCACCAAACTGGTGGAGTCCGAGCAGCGTCTGGGACGCCAGATCGAGCGCGGGCAGACCTGTGTTGACTTGGGAGCTTCACCGGGAAGCTGGAGCTATGTGCCCATCCAGCGCGGAGCGCACGTCATTGCCATCGACCGCTCAGAGCTACGTGAGGATTTGATGCGCAATCCTCGCCTGCATTTCCAAGTTGCCGACGCCTTTAAATACAAGCCACCGCAAACCGTGGACTGGCTCGTCTGCGATGTCATCGCGGCACCGCAGCGCAGCATCGATCTGCTGCTCGAATGGCTGCGTGAGAAGCGCATGCGCAACTTCATCGTCACGATCAAATTCAAAGGCCACGATGAGTATCCGCTGCTCGACATCCTCAAACTCGAAGCTCCGCCGCTCTGCGCGGAGTTTCACCTGACGAGACTCTGCGCGAACAAAAACGAAGTGTGCGCGTTTGGCGTGGTTTGACGAACTCCTGCCTTCCTCGCCCTTGGAAAACACCTGAATACCGAACCAGAGGCATCCGTCCTAAGCACGCACGGCATTTTGCTTGCTGCAAAATCCATGCTCATGCTAATGCTAATTCATAGCAGGCCCGTCATATCAATTCAGAACCATGAAACTTCTTAGCACCTTCGTTCTAGGCGCACTCACTGGCGCATTCCTGCTGTGGTTTGGATTCAGCAAGACGATCCTGCCGCTCAACAACCAGCTCGTCGCAGTGGACCGCTTCACGGGCAGGGCGAACAAGGTGTTTGTCTCTTCGGTGGAGGCAGCACAACTGGCACAAGATGAGACCGCACGACTCGATTCGTTGACTGAAAAATCGAGAGCTAATGCTGAGAAAGCGGAATGGCGTGAACTTGACGAGTCTGAAATCAGAAAGTTTGAATTCCGGTGGAGCCAAAACGGCTCTGGTATCAAAGCCGAATTTCACAACCCATTTGAGAAGGAGTTGAAAATTGAACGAGTTCGAGTCCAGATTCCGCCTCGGGATGGTCATGCCGCGATTGACCGAGAATTCCAACTGGATAACGCCGTTTGCCCACCGCTGTCAGATGGCTGGGACATGATGCAGCCGATTAAAATGTCATTTGATGAATTTCTCGAACCGAGAACTGCAGGAGACAGTTCTCGGCGCATTACTGGATCGATCACCCCGATGCGGGTCTTGATCCGGAAGTGATCAACACCGCACCTACAACAGCGCCTCATGCGCACGGCCATCCTTGGCTTCACAGTAGAGGATGAAGGACTGGTTCACCACTGAATACCCGCCGGGAGTCGGATAGTCACCGCTGAAGTACCAGTCGCCGTACTCGGCACCGAGAGCGTTGTGGAGGTCAGGAATGGTCTGGTAGATGACTTCGACGGTCCCATGCCACGGTGTGTCCTCAGGACTGATCATCTGGGCGATGCGTGCGGAGATTTCCTCGTCGGTGAATGGCGCGTAGATCGCCTTCACAGCATTGCGCATTTCTTCCTTCGGCTTCTTCATCTCGGCTTTGCAGGCGAGATAAGTCTCATGCACGATGTGTGACATTCCACGCGTACGCAGCAGTGAAATGGCGGCCTGGAAGGCGATGAACTTGCCGAGTTCGGCCATGTCGATGCCATAGCAGTCGGGGTAGCGAATCTGCGGCGCGGTGGAGCACACGATGATGCGCTTCGGATTGGTGCGGGCCAGAATACGCAGCAGGCTTTTCTTCAGCGTGGTACCACGGACGATGGAGTCGTCAATGACCACGAGGTTGTCCTTGGGCGTCACGACGCCGTAGGTGATGTCGTAGCTGCCAGAGACGAGGGCATCACGCCCCGTTTCCTGGGCGATGAAGGTACGCATCTTGATGTCCTTGAGGGCGATCTTTTCGGCTCGCGGCCAGTTGCGCAGCACCAGATCGTCGAGCTTGGCCTCGTCAAACTCACCACGCTTGAGCATGTCCATCAGCGCCTCTTTGACGACGACACGGCGGCTTTTACGCAGGCCGTCGAGGAAGCCAAAGTAGGCCGTCTCAGCTGTGTTCGGGATGAAGCTGAGCACGGTGTGCTCGAAGTCATTGTCAATGGCCTTGACGACCTGCGGCACCAACTGCTCACCGAGAGCCTTGCGCTGGTGGTAAATGGCGGAGTCGTTGCCGCGTGAGAAATAAATGCACTCGAACGAGCAGGGCTTGAATTCACGCGGCTCGGTGAACTTCTGGATGGTCATGCCGCCATCCGCTTTGATCACGGCCACGTGCGCAGGCGGGATTTCGTGGATGTCCTCTTCATTGACACCGAAAACGGACATCAGTGCGACGCGTTCGGAGGCGATGGTGAAGATCTCGTCGTTCTCGTAATAGTGGCAGGGGCGGATGCCGCTGGGGTCGCGCATGGCGAAGAGATCGCCATTGCCGATGACGCCAACGATGCTGTAGCCACCGTCCCAGCGTTTGGCGGACTCTTTAATGACGGCGGTCACATCCAGTTGCTCGCTGATGTGTTGAGGAATGTTTTCGCCAGGCATGCCGGAGTCGCGCAGCTCATGGTAAAGTTTGGTGTGCGCCTCATCGAGCTGAAACCCGATTTCTTCGAGCACACTCTGAGTGTCCGTGCCGAAAACGGGGTGCTGCCCTCGCTTCATCATCACCTCGTTGAGTTCGCGGGTGTTGGTGAGGTTGAAGTTCCCCATCACCATCAGCGTGCGGGTGGGCCAGGTGGTGCGGCGCATGTAGGGATGCAGCGCGCCTTTGCCAAAGTCACCGCTGGTACCGTAGCGCAGGTGGCCGATGTAAATCTCCCCGGCCATCTCGAACTCGCGCTTGATCGCGTCCGGATCGTCCTCAAAAGACACGAATTCCTTCCCTTCCTGGTCGCGCTCGTCCTTGCGCTGCTTGTCGATGCGGCGGGCGATGCGTTTGAACTCTTTGCGTTCATCCTCAAAGACTTGACCAATGCGTTCCACACTCTCGGTACTCCGCATGCGGAACATGTAAGGGAGGCCTGGAGGCATGCCGAGCTTGCTGCAGCCAATGCCCATGCCGTCCTGACCGCGGTTACGCTGCTTGGTCATGATGGCCTGCAGGGCGTCAAAGCCGTAGAGGGCGTTGCCGTATTTTTGATAGAAGTATCCCAGCGGCTTTTTCAGCCGCACCACTGCTATGCCGCACTCGTGACTGATTGGGTCGCTCATCGTAAAGGAGCACCCATCATTGGCATGCCATTAGAGGAGTGCAAGACGTGGAAAAAGTTTCTCGCGGGTGTCTACCACTGCCTGTCAGGCGTAAAGTCACCCCCGCCGCTGGAATCCGGTGCGCACGTCCGGCCAAAGGTCAGGCCACGAATCTAATGACGAGGGAACACTGATGCCCCGGAAAATCCCATGGCATCTGCTTTTACCCCATATATTTCGAGCAAAACAAGATCCCTGGCTGTCAGGATGGCATGGTCCATGCAGTCAGAATTCCCAACCTCCCGATGAAAATTTTCTTATCCCACCGCTTTTGGCTGCACGCCTTGACGCTGGCGGCCTTTTTCGCGCCAGCTTCCAGCTACCCGGCCATTCCAGAAATCGGCTCCCCCCTCCCCGTCCCGACAACGCCGGAAATCCCGCCGCTGGAGATTCCAGAGGAGCCGATGCCCGGAATCGTGCTGCGCAAACTCGCCTTTGACCGTGAGTTCGACTCCCCTGTCATGCTGGCCTCCATGCCGGATGCCGGCGGAGAGCAGGTCATTGCCATGCAGCGGGGTGAATTCTGCGCTGTGCGGCTGGACGGCAGCGGCCAGTGGCGGCCCTTTCTCGATTTCCGTGAGAAAATGAAGGGCGTCGTGCTCTTCGAGGAAGGCGTCCATGGCATCGCCTTTCATCCCCGCTTTTCTGAGAACCGGCTGTTTTACCTCAGCTACTCGCAAAATGAGCCCCGCCGCACGGTGATCAGCGAGATGCGCGCCTCGAAGGACTCCACTCCTGACGCACTGCCGGAGACGGAACGCGTGCTCATGGAGATTCCCCAGCCGCTGGCAGATCACTGGGGCGGTCACATCGCCTTCGGGCCGGATGGCTGTCTCTACATTGCGCTCGGTGACGGTGGCCTGCGTGATGACCCCTATCGGCTGGCGCAAAACCCCTGGGTTCTGCATGGCAAAATCCTGCGCATCGATGTGAACGGCCGCAGCGGCAAACTGCCCTACGCGATCCCTGATGATAATCCCTTCACCAAAGTGCAGACCATGCGCCCCGAGATTTTCGCCCTCGGCTTTCGCAATCCCTGGGGCCTCTCCTTTGATGCTCGCTCCGGCCAGCTCTGGTGCGCAGATGTCGGCCAGGACCTCTGGGAGGAGATAAACCGCGTCGAAAGCGGTGCCAATTACGGCTGGAGTGATCGCGATGGCCCCACAAAAAGCGCCTTTCACGCACACAGCTATCTCCAGAACACGGCCACCACCGACCCCGTGCATGCCTACACCCGCATGCGTGGCGAAGGCATCTGCATCATCGGCGGTCTGCTCTACCGCGGCCAAAAACTGCCGCAGCTCGACGGCGCGTTCATCTTCGCCGACTGGGGTTACGGCAGTGTCTGGGCGCTGGGCATCGATCCCGCCAGCGGCCTTCCAATCCGCCGCAGCGTTCTTCACCGCAAGGACCCGGAGCACAAGTTCAACCCCACCCTCGTCACGGCAGATCTCGATGGCGAACCCGTGCTGCTCTCCCAAGACGGAGCCCTCTATCGTCTGGAAAAGGACGACGATTGAGCAAACCTTCACTGCAAGACCCTGACCATGGCCGCGTTCAAGGCGGGCCATGAATCATTTCTTCGCCCTGTTCCTGCTGCTCACCTCTGTTGCGGTGGCTCAATCGAAACCCGATGTACTCTTCATCGCCGTCGATGACTTGAACGACTGGATGACCTATCTCGGTGGCCATCCGCAGACGAAAACACCAAACATCGACCGCCTCGTGGCCCGAGGCACGGCGTTCACCAATTCGCATTGTGCCGCCCCAGCCTGCAATCCTTCGCGTGCGGCACTGATGAGCGGTTTGCGCCCGTGGCAGACCGGGATCTACACCAACGGTGATCCGGCGCAGGACGTGATGAAGGAGGTACTCACGATCAACCGCCACTTTCTTGCCAGCGGTTACAACACCCTCGGCGGCGGAAAAATCTACCACGGCTACGGCAGCGAAGGACGCACCGATTCATGGACGAAATGGGAGGGCCTGTTTCCCTCCATCCAGGAACACGAGGAAAACATGAACGGCCTCACTCGCGGCCACTTCGACTGGGGTCCGGTGGATGCCCAGCCTTCTGACATGGGCGACTACAAAGCCACCGACTGGGCCATCAACCAGCTCAAGACCGCGCCGCAGGACAAGCCGCTCTTCCTCGCCCTCGGCTACATCAAGCCCCACCTGCCATGGTATGTACCCAAGGAGTATTATGACCGCTTTCCGCTCGCCGACATCAAGCTGCCTGTGACCAAAGAGCATGACCTTGATGACATCCCCAAAGCCGGCGTGCGCATGGCCGGCCCCGAGGGCGATCACGCCGCCGTGATCAAAGGCGACCAATGGAAGAAGGCCGTTCAAGCCTACCTCGCCACGATTTCATTCCTCGATGACCAGGTGGGGCGTCTGCTCGACGGACTCGATCAAAGTCCCCGCAAAGACAAGACCATCATCGTGTGGTGGACCGATCACGGCTGGAATCTGGGCGAGAAGGAGCACTGGCGGAAGTTTGCTCTGTGGGAGGAAACCACGCGCACCTCCATGGCGATTGTCGCCCCCGGTGTCACTAAGCCGGGCACCACCTGTGCGGCCCCGGTCGATTACCTGAACATGTATCCCACCCTTTGCGAACTCACCGGTCTGCCCGTGCCGGAGCATGTCAAAGGCGCAAGCCTCATGCCACTGCTAAAAGACCCCGCCGCCAAATGGGATGGTGTGGCCCTTTGCACGCACGGCAAAGGCAACCACGCCGTGCGTGACGCCAACTGGCGCTACATCCGCTATGCTGATGGCACCGAAGAACTCTACGATCACACCAAAGATCCGTATGAATGGACCAACCTCGCCAAGGAAGTCGGCATGAGCGAGATCAAGGCCAAACTCGGTGCAGCCATCCCCGCCGCCGACGCTGAAATCAAACCAACGTCAGGTGATGGGAAAAAGAAAGGCGCGGGCAAAGGCAAGAAGAAGAAAAAGGCCGAGGAGTAGCCTGAATCTGTATGGCAGGGTGACTCTCAGAAGCCCGTCATGGCCCTTCATTCTCCACCGTGAAGTCAAGCCCCAGACCGTTCGGTTCGGGTGACTTCATCGCTGCTGCAAATTGCGCGAGACTCCAGCCCTGCGGACCGGTTTTCTTTGGATCAATTTTGAGTTCGTGGAAGTGAATGAGCAGCTCACCCTTGGCCTTGTCCACCGTCTCCAGTTCCACCCAGCCTTTCCAGCGCGTAAACAGGCCGTCCACTTTCGCGGCATGCTTCTCATAGCCCGGCACATGGAGTTTCAGCGTTGCCAGATAAGGTTTGCCGTGAATGGGCAGCGCCTCGCGTACAGCCTGCGCGATCTGGTGCTCGCTCGATACCTTCGGGTCAAAGACAACATTGGCGTAAGTGTCTATCACCTGCACGACCGTCGCATCTGCAACGCCCTTAGTTTCACTGATTGACTGCTGGACGACATAGACGCAGCTCCCGCACTCCACGCCTGAGACATAAAAGGTCACGGTCGGCTGCTTTTCGGCGGCATGGAGACCGGACATAATGGAACCAAGGAAGACGAGAAGGCGAAGTGTGTGTTTCATAACGGCAATTTCAAACCAGCCCCCTGATCGGCTCGCCACGGGTTAGCACGCTGAGCAGGCTCGGCGGCAGGCCGTCGGTCACTCGCGCCTCCCCCACATCCACCAGCGTATGCATGATGGTGGCGATCAGATCGGGAATCGTGACCGGTTCTGAAGCGGGCTCTCCGCCATTGCGTGCTGACTGCCCGATGACCTGGCCCATCTTCAAGCCCCCGCCATAAATCATGAGCGGTGCCAGGCCGCCCCAGTGATCGCGTCCGCCTTTGACATTGATCTTGGGCGAACGCCCCATCTCACCACAACAGACGAGCATGATTTTTTCACTCAGACCGCGTGATTCAATGTCCTCGATCAAGGCGGAAACCGCGTGGTCAAAAGGACGCCCCACGTAGTCCATCCCAGTGCGGCACGGGGCGTTGTTGTTGTCAGCATGCATGTCCCACACAAAGCTCGTCGTGACGGTGACAAAGCCGCAGCCGCGCTCGCACAACCTCCGCGCCATGAGCAGCAGCTGGCCAAGCGTTGCGGCATTGTCGGCATAATGCTCGCGATTGTTCCATTGCGTACTGATGCGGTCTTTGGGCAGCAGCGGAGCAGTGTCGTACCGGGCGATAAGTCGCGGATCCTCTTTGGAAAGATCAAACGCATCTGACACACCACGCCGCAGCACATCGAAGGCAAGCGTTTGAAATTCCGCCATGCCAGCGACGGACTGGCTGCCGTCCATGGTGCGCTGCCATTGATCCAGCGAAGCAAGCAATGCGCGGCGGTCATCCAGCCGGTTTTGCGGCATGCTCAGGGTCATGTCCGCCTGCGCACCACTGCCTGCACCAGGCACAAAGGGCTGGTAAGTCGCCCCCAGTTCACCGCAGGAGGTGAAGTCGCCGAATTGCTTGATCACAGGTCCTGCCGTGGCTAAAACCGCCTGCGGAAAGAGCGCCACATTCGTCGGCATAGCGCTGCTTTTGCGCAACGGCCCCGCCATGCGTGAATACAGCGAGCCCAGATTCGCCTTCATCGTGTCTTTGCCGACGATGGTCTTGATGTCGTGCACCGCATCTCCGGTGACGAAGGACCTCACGATGCTGAACTTGTCCGCCAGCTTGGCCAGCCGCTCAAACGTGCCGCCAAATGTCACCCCGGGCAGCTTGGTTTTGATTTCGCCCGTGACGCTGCGGATCTCCGAAGGCGCATCCATTTTTGGGTCAAAGGTTTCGAACTGCGACGGCCCGCCGTGCATGAACAGAAAGATGACCGACTTGTCCTTGAGCAGCGACTTTTTGGAAGCCGCCAGCGACTTGAGCGCCATCAGATCACTCAGCCCGAGCCCGCCCAGCCCCAGGCCACCAATGCGCAGAAAATCACGCCGCTGAAGGCGCGAAGAACCGTGGCTGTGGTCGGAGAAGGTGAGCATGTCCCTGCCAAATACGCCGGCAGGGAGGCACTCCTTCCTGATTGTGCTTGCCACCCTGCATCCAGTTCGGGATGCTCGCCGCCATCATGCGCATCACCCTTATGATTCTTGCTGTCGGCTTGCTGACCCTGGAGGCCGCCGCCGACTCCACCGAATGCCTGCACTGCAACAAGCATTTCCTGCCGCAGCCGCTGAAACTGATTCCGGGCCGCAAATATGCACGGGATCGCCGGGCGGACATTCTGCATGTGAAGCTCGATGTGACACCGGATTTTGCCAAGCGCACGATCTCAGGCACGGCGACTCTACGTTTCAAACCGATCGCTCTTCCTTTGGACAAACTGGAGCTGGATGCGGTAGATTTGAAGATCGCCTCCATCACGGCCTCTGGTGCGCAGGTCGCGGAGCATCAGGTCACGGAAGACAAACTCATCATCACCTTCGCGAAGGCAATTGCACCTGACGCTGAAGCGACGGTCACCGTCACCTATTCTGCGGTGCAGCCAGATCACGGCCTGTATTTCCGCACGCCGGAGATGGGCTACAAAGCAGGCGACACGCAGGTGTGGAGCCAGGGAGAAGCGGAGGAGCATCGCTTTTGGTTTCCCAGCTACGATTACCCCAATGAGCGCTTCACCAGCGAGGTCATCTGCCATGTGCCCAAGGGCATGCAGGTCATCTCCAACGGCACACTACAAAGCGAAAAGCCCGGCAATGATGGCCTCACGACCTTTCACTGGTTGCAGGACAAGCCGCATGTGAACTATCTCATCGCGATGACTGCGGGCTACTTCCACAAACTGGAAGACAAGGCGGGAAATCTGCCCCTCGCCATGCTGGTTCCTCCGTCACACAGCGCACAAGCGGCAAACGCTTTTACCGACACCCGCAAGATCATCGAATTCTACCAAAAGGAAATCGGCGTGCCGTTTGCCTGGGATAAGTACTATCAGGTTTACTGCCTCGATTTCATCGCCGGCGGCATGGAAAACACGAGTTGCACCTTTGAAGCTGCCGACATGCTGTTCAACTCCGACACCGAACAGTTGCGCTCGCTCCATGAACTTGATGCACATGAGACCGCCCATCAGTGGTTTGGTGACCTCGTCACCTGCCGTGACTGGTCGCATCTCTGGCTCAACGAAGGCTTCGCCAGCTACTACACCATCCTCTATGAGGAGCAGAAGCTCGGTGCTGATGCGATGAAGTATGCACTCTGGAGGGAAGCCCAGCAGGTGTTCCAGGCGAACGACACCCGTCCCATCGTCTGGCGCGACTACGGCGATCCGATGCAGCAGTTCGACTCCCGCGCCTACCCAAAAGGTGCCTGGGTGCTGCACATGCTGCGCAGCCAGCTCGGCCCGGATTTGTATCGCAAATGCATCCGGACGTATCTTGAGCGCCATCGCAACAGCATCGTGCGAACTGAAGATCTGCAAGACGTCATTGAAGAAATCAGCGGACTTTCGTTTGATCAGTTTTTCGACCAGTGGCTCTTCCACGGCGGCGTGCCGGAATTGAAAATCGACTATGCATGGGACGCTGCTTCAAAACAGGCCCGGATCACCGTTCGGCAGACTCAGAAGCTCAGCGAACAGGTGCGCCTCTTCCGCGTGCCGCTGCCCGTTGGCTTTGCCATCCCCGGACAAAAAGAGCTGCTGCGTGTCAAAGCAGACGTCAGCAAAGAGGTGGAAGACTTTTATTTCCCCCTGCCCGCCCAGCCGGAACTGGTGCGCATCGATCCCGACTACACCGTGCTGGCCAAAGTCGCATTCACACCGCCGGGCCCCATGCTCGACAAGCAGCTGCAATCTGATGTCCTCGGCCGCCTGCTCGCCATCAGCACACTCGACGACAAACACATCGACAAGCTCGGCAAAGCACTGCGTGAAGATGCCTTCTACGCCGTCCGCGCCGAGGCAGCGAAAGCACTCGCGAAAATCGCCGAACCCGAAGCCCGGGCGGCATTGATCGCAGGCAGCAGCAACCAGCCCGACGCACGTGTGCGCAGGACCGTGGTGCAGTCTCTTGCTGTACTGAACACAACCGAGTCGCAGGAAACCCTGTGGAAGATGGCCCAGAGCGAAAAGAACCCCGACATTCTCGCCAGCATCATCGAAACCTGGGGTGCACGCCCCGGAAATTCCGCAGTCGCCGCTGAACTTCGCAAGTACCTGAAAGCAACCAGCTACAACAGCGCGCTTCAGCTTGCAGCAATCAGGGCGCTCCGTGCTCAGGATGATGAATCCGCGATCCCAGATCTGCTGGCGCGTCTGCAGTCCCTCAATGATCTCCGTGGTCGCGATGCTGGCATCGCCTTCGATGCAGTCGCCTTCCTCGCACGCCGGCCCACGAACGCGCAACGCGATGCCGTGCGTGAATTTCTCTCCGCCAAACTCACCGACCCTCGGCCCAGCTGGCGTATCGCCAGCGCCAAGGCCCTCGGCACGCTGCGCGATCCCAAGGCCCTCGCCGTGCTAGAGCCGTTGCTCGCCAGCGGCAATGCTCGCATTGATCCCGTGCGTGAGGCTGCGGCCAAATCAGTGCAGGACATCCGTGCGGGCTTGGAGAGCCCCGCCGATTTGAAAAAACTCTGGGACCGCGTGCAGCAGTTGCAAAAGCAGGCCGAGGAACAACAGAAAGAGCTCGAAACCCTGAAGAAAAAATCACAGCCAGCCGCCGCCGAAAAGAAAGCGGGCAAGTAAACCACCATGCGATTCCCACGCCTTCTCACCATCGCCACCAAAGTCGTCAAAGACACGCTTCTCTCACTGCCAACCGAGATTCGCAACGAGGCAGGAGACTGCCGCATTGAGTTAACCGAGATGGATGCCCTGATCGATATTGATGAGGATCTGGATCCCGATCTGCTGGGGCTGTTTGAAGGTCTCTCCCGTAGCGATGGGTTGCCGGAAACTCCGGACGAGATGCCGCGGATCCGCCTGTTTCTGGACAACCTCTGGGACGAGTGCGCCGGTGAT
>NZ_JBYFBS010000013.1:0-183157 GCF_057652315.1 Prosthecobacter sp. Pr1
CACTCCCTGCACGATTCCGCCCATCCCATGAAGTCCCTGCCCGCTGTTGCTTCTGCCCTGTTCCTTCTCGTCATCCTCAGCAGTTGCTCCTCCGCCCCCAAGCGCCCGGTGGATCCCTATGAATACCTGACGATCTCCGGACAGATCGACGGCAGCGAAAAGTTCACCTTCACCCAAGACGGTGTGAAATGGACGCACCTCCACTGGTCCGAGCCCGATGACATGACGTTCAAGGGCAAGCCCTGGAACAACCCGCGCAAGACACCGGCCCAGTGGGCCGAGTATGCCAGCCTGGACCTCCCCCATGCCACCATCGTCAAACGCAAGGGCCGCGACGTCGTGGCCCTGGAGCCCACCAGCAACGGCTTCATTCTCTATCTGGCCGATTCTCCCAACGGCGCCGGACACTACTCCGTCACCATCGCCATTCCCAAGCAGCCGAAGAAGTGAGCAATCCCACGTCACCTCTCGGCGATGCATGCTGAGGCAAGGCCTGCCACAGAAAGTTATGCGTCACCTCTTGATCCCCATCCTCTCGCTTCTCCTGCTGGCTCCCGGTTGCAACCGCAAGCCGCCCAAGGCCGTCGTCCCGCCGCTGCCTTCCGTAAAAATGGAAGACGTCCCCGCCCCGGCCAGCGTGAGCGTGACGATTCCGCGCGGATCGAACCTGCGCGAGGTGGCGGCCACCGCCTACGGGAACGAAGATTTCAGCGGCTTCGTCGCAGCGCTCAATGGCCTGGCCGACCCTGCGCGCGTGGCGGCCGGTGCCGTGCTCAAGACGCCCTCACTGCCCGCCGCCTTGCATGATGCCGGACTCGACCCGGCCTACCAGCCTGCCTTCAATGTGCTGGCCCAGACCTGGGCGGAACTGTACACCGCACTGCCGGACTATGAGCGCGAGCGTGATGCCGCCGGCGCTCGTGATGGCACCACCTTTGCCATCACTGTCGCCCTCAGCCGCCATCTCCTCCAATGCGCGGACAATATGGACGCCGCACTCGATGTTCTGGCCCATCCCAAAAAAGGCCACAAAATGCCCCGCAGCCCCCTCGGACAGTTTTACGGGGTTTCGGACATGCTACGCTCCTTTGCCACCGGACGAGTCGGGAGCCTCGACTACGACATTTTCATGGCTGAAAAGGGCATTGGCCTGGGCTTCACGTATGCCCTCATTTGGGTGAAGGATAACCATCAATAAACTTCTGAGAAATGACGAAAGCCCAAAGGCTGGAAACTCCCGTGAACTTTTCCCATCATCAATTCTAAACGACGGCCATGAGCGAAGTCCTGATCGGCGGCACTGAAAAGCGCGAGATCGTGATCGTGGATCACGACCCATGCTGGGCGTCGAAGTTTGACCACCATGCCGCGCGCATCTTCCTGGCCCTGGGTTCCAAGGCACTCGTCATCGAGCATGTGGGCTCCACCTCCGTTCCCGGACTGGCCGCCAAGCCCATCATCGACATCGACGTGCTCGTCGCAGACTCCGCCGACGAAGCCGCCTACCTGGATGCGCTGGTGGCCGCAGGCTACCTCCTCCGCGTGCGTGAGCCGGACTGGCATGAGCACCGCATGCTCCGCACCCCGGAGCTGGATGTTCACATTCATGTCTTCACCATCGGCTGCGTGGAGCACACCCGGCATGTGCTGTTTCGCGACTGGCTGCGCACCCACGCCGCAGACCGGCAGCTCTATGAGTCAGTCAAACGCAGGCTCGCGCAGCAGGACTGGCCGGACATGAACGCCTATGCAAACGCCAAAGGCGCGGTGGTGGAGGAAATCCTCACACGAGCCGCGCCGGGCGTTTCAATGTAAACAAAATCACGCACAGCCCTCACACCACCGGCCCCGCCACATCCTTCCACTTCGCGTGCCATTCCTTGAACACGATCGGTGAGATCTCGCTGGGCTTGATTTCGCTGCGACCGCCCCAGAACACATTCGTGTATTCCAGCGGGATGCCTTCTTCGGCCAGATGCTTGTCGATGGCGGCCTTGTGGGCCAGCACCATTTCTTTGTCCGTGCCGTGGATGACGCCCATGATGTTCACGTTGGCAAAGCGGTCGCCGCCTTCACGCCAGTAGGCGTGGGTCATGATGGTGTGGCGGCCCACTTCGCCGCCTGCACGTTCTTCCATGCCCTTTGGCACCTTCCAGTGGAAGAGTGCATTGAAGCGCGTGACGCGCACGCCTGTGGAGCTGGGCTTCACGTGCTCCAGGAAGGTCGAGAAGCGGCCGATGACGCCTTTTTTATCGAGCTGTTTGGCGACTTCACAGAATTTCTCAAACGAGACCCCCGCAGCCTTGGCGCGGCCTTCCCAAGGGTTTGGGCCCACTTCGTCCACGCTCAGGTCACCTTTGAGGTGCAGCAGCACGTTCCACTCTTCCTCATCCAGTTCGGCGATGTTGGTGGTCATCATCACGGCAGGCACTTCGGCGCGCTCGCCGGGCTCCAGCGTCTTGCGGCGCACATGGCCCACGCCCAGGGCGAAGATGCCGTGCGCTTCCATGGTGTAGTAGCTCTCCGCACCGATCAGCTTCGCCAGCACATCGCAATGCTGGTTGATGTCATAGCCCTGCGGCACTTTCAGCGTGGTCCACAGGCGGTAGTCGCTCCCGCTCACCTCACGGTCCGTGGAGCGCAGCACCACGTGCCCGCTGAAGGGGTCCTGCTTGAAGAGGAATTCAAAGGCGGCGTCCAGCTTTTCCGTGGGCACCTTCCAGGCCACCAGCGCGCCTTCGGCCAGCTTGTTGGCCAGCAGGGTCTGACGCACGCGGCGGATCACCCCGGCCTTCAGCATCGCCTGGATGCGCTCCACCACCGTCTCCAGCGGCAGGCCGCTCAACTGTGCAATGTCCTGAAACGGCGTGGGGGTGAAGCCCTTGATGCGGTCCTCGCTCACGGCGAGAATCTGCGCGTTGATCGGGTCGGTATGGTCGGTGGGGAGAGTGGCGGCGGACATGGCGGTTGGTCGGGGGAGAGGGCATCTTTAGCGGCGGCCTGCCGGAAATGCGAGATTTGAAATTTGCGATTTAGCACCCGCCAATTGCCGTCTAGGGTGCGCCCATGGATAAACGCAAGCCCACCGCCGCCATGCGCAGGCGCCACAACCTCATCTCGGCGTGGCGTGGCGTGGAGGACGGGCCGCTGATGGACCTGCCCACGCTGAGGGTGGGAGACCTCGCCACGCAGATCATGGCCAAGGCCGGCATGTCCAATCGCGTGAAGCTGGAGGACATCCTCGCCGCCTGGCAGGAGATCGTCGGCGCGTTCCTTTTCAAACTCACCCGCCCGGACACCTTCGAGCGCGGCATCCTCAGCGTCCGCCTCATTCAGCCCACAGCCCACCACGCACTGATGCAGGAGAAAGTGAAAATTCTCAAACGCCTTCAGGAGAAGCTGCCCGATGCGAAGATCAAAGACCTGCGCTTCCGCCACGGTTGAATGAGAAATGAGGAAACTCGCATGACGAATTGTTTCCAACCGCGCCTCCCGTGACGTAATCACGGGCCATTCGCATCGCACCACTCCATCACTCCGCGTATCCCCTCTTCAATTTTCAGTTTTCAATTCTCAGTTCCCAGTTTTCAGTTTCTCCGCCTCGCCTCACCCTACGTGTACTTTAGGATCGAGGACGAGTTCGAGTAGGAGGACGAGGACGAACCAGACACACCACTTCATCTCTTCTTGAACTCTTACTCTCACGCCGCCCTCATCATCGTCGGTCACGGTTCCACCACGAACCCGGACTCCAGCTCCCCGACGCATCTGCACGCCGACTCCATCCGCCGTCGCGGTCTCTTCCGCGAAGTCGTCTGCTGCTTCTGGAAAGAGGAGCCGAACATGCGCGAGGTGTACGAGATGGTGGACAGCGAGGTCATCTACATCGTCCCGAATTTCATCAGCGAAGGCTACTTCTGCCAGCAGGTGCTCCCGCGTGAACTGCGGCTCGACGGCCCCACCACGCAGCGAGATGGCAAAACGATCCACTACTGCGATCCCGTGGGCATCCACCCGAACATGACGCGCCTGCTTATTCAGCGTGCCGATGAAGTCGCCCCCCATGTGCCGCGCGATCAGACCAGCCTCGTCATCGTCGGCCACGGCACCAGCCTGAACGAAAACTCCACCAAGGCCATTCAGGATCAGGTCGCCCTCATTCGCGGCGGCCACTACGGCTTCGCCGAAGTCATCGACGCCTACATGGAAGAGGCCCCCTTTGTGAAGGACTGGGCCACGCTCACCACCGCGCCGAACGTCGTCGTCGTCCCCTTCTTCATCGCCGACGGCCTGCACAGCTTTCAAGACATCCCCGTCCTCCTCGGCATGCGCGAGGACGTCGGCGAGGCACTCAGCGAGAGCGGCGTCTTCCATCAAAACCCGCACCACCTCCAGGGCCGCCAGATCTACTACAGCGGCGCCATCGGCACCGAACCCCTCATGGCAGACGTCATCCTCGATCAGGTGCACGACTTCGACGCCAAGCACCAGGTGCAGAGCAAAAAAGGCATGCCCAACGACGAGGTGAAATCCTCCCTCGCCTACTGGTTGAATTCCGGCCTCGATGAGATCGGCGAGATCCTCATCACCACCAACCCCGACGGTACCTACTCGCTCTGCCACATCGCCGATCGCGGCAAAGCGGATCTGCAAATCCACCACGAGGCGCACGATGCCCTCTTCATCGCCCGGAACGATGCCTGCGGCACCTTCCGCCCGCTGCACTCCGCGCCAACCTTGAATCGCGGGTGGCGTCTCGATCTCACCGACCTCGACGAACTGCGCCTAGCGCTCGATTTCTTCTACCCCGCCGCCATCGGCATGGCGCGTGCGCTTGAGCAGGAAAAACTCACCGCCGTCCCCCTGCGCGATCTCCTTGGCCGTCAGACCGGCATGTACCGCTTCGTCAACACCATCACCGATGATCAGGCCCACGCGCTCATCGGCAAGACCTGCGCCAATACAAAGTGCCTCCGCCGCATCCTCTGGCCCCTCACCGCCACCCAGCCCATGGCCGGAGCCGCCGCAGGCAAAACGCAGCCCAACCACGCCCCCAACGCCATGCCCCTGCTCTGCATCGAAGCCTGCACCCATGTGGTGTCAGCAGCGCGCAAAGTAGCGCGGGAGAATCATGAGGCGAATGCTGCGAAGAGTGCGGAGTGAAAGTTGTCCAGTTGCGCCGCACAAAGGCTCACGCTTTCTCTCCGGCCAATTTACAATTCTCAGTTTTCAGTTCTCAGTTTACAATCTCCTGCCGGTCTGCACTTGCCCAGCTTTGATGAACTTCCATTCAGGACAGCCTTCCGGCCTTGCTCCGCGATTGACAACCGCCCCCCCTCGCTCTATCCCGCCCCATGCGCATCCGCTCATTCAAAGGTCTCGTCCCCACCCAGAAAAACGCCCCCGAAGTCGCCGCCGTTCCTTACGACGTGGTGAACCGTGAGGAAGCCGCCGCCCTGGCCAAGGGCAAGCCCTTCAGCCTCCTGCATGTGGACCGCGCCGAAATCGACCTCGATCCTGAAATCGACCCCTATTCCGCCCCCGTTTACGCCAAGGCCCGCGAAAACTTCGACCGCCTGCAAAAGGACGGCATCCTGGTGCGCGAAGGCAAGCCCTGCATGTACCTCTACCGCCAGGTCATCGCCGGCCACAGCCAGACCGGCCTCGTCACCGTCTGTCACACCGAGGACTACGAGAAGGACATCATCAAGAAGCATGAAAAGACCCGTCAGGACAAAGAGGACGACCGCACCAATCTCGTCGATGCTCTCAACGCCAACACCGGCCCCATCTTCCTCACCTATCGCCAGCGTCCGAGCATCAGCGCCCTGATCGAGAGCTTCATGAAGGACGAGAAGCCCATCAATGACTTCACCGCCCCCGATGGCGTGCGTCATCAGCTCTGGCGCCTCTCACTGGGCCTCTGCGTCTCCCTGACCGGCCTGTTTGAAAGCCAGGTCCCCTGCGCCTACGTGGCGGACGGCCACCACCGCGCCGCCAGCGCCTTCCGCGTCAGCAAGCTCCGCCGCGAGGCCAATCCGAACCACACCGGCGAGGAAAACTACAACTGGTTCCTCAGCGTCCTCTTCCCCGGCAACGAGCTCAAAATCCTGCCCTACAACCGCGCCGTCAAAGACCTCAACTGCAACGACCGCGAGGAGTTCCTCAAGAAGGTCGGCGAAGTCTTCACGATCAAGCCCACCACGCTCAAGTCCCCCACCAAGGGCGGCCAGTGCTGCATGTACCTCAAGGACCAGTGGTACGAGCTCACCTGGGAGGCCGCCAAAGACGCCAGCCCCATCGACCAGCTTGACGTCAGCATCCTGCAGGACCGCCTCCTCAAGCCGATCCTCGGCATCGACGACCCGCGCACCAGCAAGCGCATCGACTTCATCGGCGGAATCCGTGGCACCGCAGAACTGGAAAAACTCGTGAATGGCAAGGAGCACACCGTCGCCTTCTCCATGTTCCCCACCACCGTCGATCAGCTCATGGCCATCTCCGACGTCGGCCAGATCATGCCCCCCAAGAGCACCTGGTTTGAACCCAAACTCCGCAGCGGCCTGTTCATCCACACTCTGGAAGGGTAAGCTTCTTCAAAGTACTCGCGATCTTCAGCTCGCTCCGGGAAAGTACTTGTGAGCTTTAGCTCACTCTGGATGGCGTGCGTTCTTCCCAGAATCCGGAACGAGCTAAAGCTCGTGAGTACTTTCCCACTACTCCACCCACATCCGCTTCGCCTTGCGCCGCAGGTGCCTGTCCCCCGGCAGATTGATCTTCGCCGCACCATCCGGCGCCAGCATGCCCATCGCTGCATCAATGACATCATGCTCGATGCCCGGCAGCTCCCACGCCTCGCGCAGCCACAGCGCAAACACCCGTGACGACACCGCCGGATGCAACGCCAGCAGCTCCGGCGTGATCACCAGCGAGCGATCCTCCTTCACCTGCCCGTCCGCCATCAGAAACGCCAGGGCCTGACGCTGCAGCGCATCATCATCCTGCTCCGCCAGCGAGCCCAGCCGCAGCACCTGCGGCACCACGTCACGATCAAAAATATCATTCAGCAGCGGCAGCGCCTCATGCCGCACCCGGTTCCGGCGGTGCTTCGGCGAGGTGTTGCTCGAATCTTCCCGATACTTGAAGCGCTTGGATTTCAGATACGCATCGATCTCGCTGCGCCGTGCCTGCAGCAGCGGGCGCACCAGATGCAGGCCCGAGTCCAGCCGCTGCACCGCATGAATGCCCGCCAGCCCCGCCAGCCCCGTGCCACGGCAAAGATTCGCCAAAATCGTCTCCGCCTGATCTTCCGCATGATGCGCCAGCAGCACGACCCACACATCGTATTTCTCCGCCATGCGCAGCAGAAACGCATGCCGAGCCTCGCGCGCCGCCGTCTCGGTCGAAACACGGCTTTTCTCCGCCAGCGCCGCCACATCCTCCGTCTCGATCTCGCACTTCAGCCCCAGCTTCTTCGCCATGCGCCGCACAAAGGCCGCATCGTCGATCGATTCCTTGCCCCGCAGACCATGGTTCAAATGGCAGAGAATCAGCTGGGTGAACCCCGCCTCCCGCAGCAGGTGCAGCAGCGCCACCGAGTCCCGCCCGCCCGAGATCGCCAGCAGCACCGGTTCAGACGGATCACAGGCAGCAGGCAGATTTAAGAGGATGGCAGGCACGGTTGGCATCCTTAACGATTTAACCTCGACCACCGATCAGTAAAAGGGAATCCGTCATCCATCCTTGCAGTAAGCCGTGGTTTCGACACCTTGAGCGCCCCCTTTCCCACCATGGCCACCAAGAAAATCACCCCTGGCATCTGTTATCTCGTCGGCGCCGGTCCCGGCGATCCCGGACTTCTCACGCTCAAGGGAAAGGAATGCATCGAAGCCGCTGACGTCCTCGTTTACGACTACCTCTGCAATCCCGAGCACCTGCGCTATGCCAAGGACGGCGCGGCCAGCATCTACGTCGGCAAGAAGGCCGGCGACCACACGCTCTCGCAGGAGGAAATCAACAAACTCATCGTCAAGCTCACCACCGAAGGCAAGACGGTCACGCGCCTGAAGGGCGGCGATCCCGTGCTCTTTGGCCGTGGGGCCGAGGAAGCCGCCGAGCTCCATGAAGCCGGCGTGAAGTTTGAAATCGTCCCCGGCATCACCTCCGCCATCGCAGGCCCTGCCTACGCTGGCATCCCGGTCACGCACCGCTCCCACGCCTCCCAGCTCACCATCTTCACCGGCCACGAAGACCCGACGAAGCCGGACACCTCGCTCAATTACGCCAAGATCGCCCAGGCAGACGGCACCAAGGTCTTCCTCATGGGCGTGGAGCGCATCGAGGAAATCACCCGCGAATTCCTCAAGCACGGCGCCAATCCGGAAACCCCCGTCGCCCTTGTGCGCTGGGCCACGCACAGCCACCAGCAGACCCTCGTTGGCACCCTGAGCGACATCGCCGCCAAGGTGAAGGCAGCAGGCTTCAAAGCCCCCGCCGTGGCCGTCGTCGGCGACGTCGTCACCGAGCGCCCGCAGTTGAACTGGTTTGAAGACCGCCCGCTTTTTGGCAAGAGAATCGTCGTCACCCGCACCCGTGCTCAGGCCAGCGTGCTGACCAAGCAGCTCTCCGTGCTCGGTGCCAACGTCATCGAAATCCCCACCATCCGCATCGCTCCCGTGGAAGACCAGCTTTCCTTCGGCGAGCTCGTCCAGGACTGCCACACCTACGACTGGATCATCTTCACCAGCCCGAACGGCGTGGACGCCTTCTTCACCATGTTCGACAAGCTCTACAACGACGCCCGCTGCATCGGCGGCGTGCGCATTGCCTGCATCGGACCCGGCACCGCCGAAAAGGTGAAGGCCCGCCACCTCGCCGTGGACCTCATGCCCGACAAAAAGAACTACGTCGCCGAAGGCCTCGTCAAAGCCTTCAAAGACCACCAGGACATGGACAACGTGAAGGTGCTCTGGGTCCGCGCCCAGGAAGCGCGCGAAGTCATCGCCAACGAACTCAGCGGCATGGGCGCCATCGTCGATGAATGCGAAGCCTACCGCACCGTCGCCGAGACCGAGGACAACCTCGAAGCCCTCGCCCGCCTCAAAGAAGAAGGCGCCGACATGATCACCTTCACCAGCGCCTCCACCGTCGAGCACTTCCTCAACCTCAAAGTCGCCCTGCCCGAAGGCATCAAGATCGCCAGCATCGGCCCCGTCACCAGCGCCGCCATCAAAGCCCACGGCCTCAAGGTCGATGTCGAAGCCAAAGAAAACAGCATCCCCGGCCTCGTCGCTGCGATTGAGAAGTTTTGGAAGTAGGGCGGACGTTCAGGAAAAATAACAGCCCCTCAAGCCCCCGCATCTCCCTGCCCCAGTCTCTGCAGCAGATTGCTCAATTCCGGCCCAATGAGCCGCAGTTGCTCCCGGTGCATGGATGAAAGC
This sequence comes from Prosthecobacter sp. Pr1, assembly GCF_057652315.1. Taxonomy (NCBI): domain Bacteria; kingdom Pseudomonadati; phylum Verrucomicrobiota; class Verrucomicrobiia; order Verrucomicrobiales; family Verrucomicrobiaceae; genus Prosthecobacter; species Prosthecobacter sp. Pr1. The sequence continues at coordinate 9,441 of NZ_JBYFBS010000013.1, forward strand.
TCCTCCAGCACGCCCTCGCCACGCGGGGTGAGGCTGATGTGCACCTGACGCCGGTCCTCCGCCGAGGTGTCCCGCTCCACCAGATTCTCCAGCACCAGCCGGTCGATCAAACCGACAGCGCTGTGGTGTTTGATCTGCAGACGTTCCGCCAGTTCCCCCACTGTCACGCGGTCTCGGCCAGGATACCCTTTGATCGCCAGCAGCGCCTGATGCTGCTGCGGCGTCAGCCCTGCCCCTCCTGCGGCATCTTCACTGAAGCGAAGGAATTTCCTCAACGCGAAGCGAAACGCCGCGAGGTTTTCATACTGAGCTTTGGAGAACGGTTTGCGTCTGGGCATGCCGTCTTGTGGAGCATTTTCAGGGCCATCCTTGTTTGACATATATCGTAATACGATACTTATTTGCAAAATGCCAGTCCACCCAAGCCTGACAGTCGCATTGTGCCTCCATGCCCGGACCACAACGTCGTTGCGGATCATTTTCTCACCGCTTCTGCCTGCGGCTTCAACATTCGATGGCTCTCAGCCAATCAGAGCTGAATCGCAGCCGCCCCCTTCCCCACCATGCTGCTCATCACCAAAGCACTGCTGATCAAGCTCCTCATCGCCGCGAGTGCCGGCGGTGTCATTTATGCCCTCTGCTGACATGCCACGTTTCCACTACTTCCGTGATGCCTTGTTCCTGACCGCCTGCATGGCCTACGGCATCAACCGCTGCTTCATCAAGCCCCATGCACTACCGGGCTTCATGATGTTTCACTTCAATGACCTCTGGCTCATCCCCTGCGCGCTGCCTCCCGTGCTCTGGCTGCATCACCGTCTGGGGTTGCGCGCGCAGGATGGGCCTCCGCAACCACTCGAGATCGCAGGACATCTCGTGTTCTGGTCCCTGCTCTTCGAGTGGTTCATTCCCAAGCTCACGCACGCAACAGGAGATCCCGCCGATGTGGCCGCATACGCCCTCGGAGCCATCATCGCCGGCTTGTGGTGGAACCGTCACCGCTGGCTCGCAGCCACCCGCACGGGCCTTGGCTTCCCGCTCACTCCTTCCCGATGAAGCCCCATCCGCCCAGCCATGTGACGCCTCCAAAGCGTGCGCCAGAGGGCCCAGGCGCAGATGCCTTGCTTGCCCAGCTAGCCCATCTTGCCAAGGAGCAAGAACTCGAAGACGAGCCAGCGAGCTATGCCAGCCCGCCCTGTTATCTCGCCGAGTTTTCTGATGCGGGCCTGGCTGATCACCCCGCAAAATAAAACCGCTCAGGCACGTGCCCATCCCCACTCTGCGCCAATGGCTCGGCATCGAGCTCATCGAAGTCAGCATCACTGAAAAAGCCGTCTCCGTCCTCGGCGGCGGACTCGCCATCCTGGCATTGATCGCCATTTCCACATACGCCCTCCCAGGAGGCGGAGCAGCCGCTCTCATCACCTCCATGGGGGCCAGCGCCGTGCTGCTCTTTGGCGTGCCTCACGGCCAGCTTTCCCAGCCATGGCCGGTCATAGCAGGGCATGGTATCTCCGCGCTCATTGGCGTCGCCTGTGCGCAGTTCATCCCTCACGCCGCCATCGCCTCAGCCTGCGCAGTCGGCCTCGCCATCGGGGCCATGCAGCAGCTCAAATGCATCCACCCGCCCGGCGGCGCCACCGCCTTCACCGCTGTCATGGGTGGCAGCGCCATCCACCAGCTCGGCTTCAGCTTCGTGCTCTTTCCCGTCCTCACCAATGCCCTCATCATGGTGCTGCTCGCCGTGCTCATCAACTACGCCTTCCACTGGCGCCGCTACCCCAACGCCTTCCATCACCCCGCACAGAAGCCCAGCGCCCCCACAGATGAATCACTTCCCACTCACGAGGCAATCATCGCCGCCATCCGCTCCCTCGATTCCTTCGTGGACATCAGCGAAGACGATCTCCTCCGGCTGCTCGAACTGCTGAAATCCCATTCAAAACACTGAAGCCACGGATTCATCCACCCTGCTCCGGCTTCCGTGTATTCAGTGTATTCCGTGGTCAAATTTCAGCCTCTTCTCGCCTCTGCGTCATCACCGTCACCACCAGAATGAAGAAGCACATCACCACAGAAAACAGCGGAAACTGCAGCGCCGCAGGCAGGCTGTAAACAAGGGCCAGCGCAGGGATCCACACCAGCCAGTTCGTGATGAGCACCGTCGGGCAGGTGCGCGTCCAGAACTCACGGTTCAAGGTCGGCCGCGTGCGTGCCCAGGAGCCGCCCAGTTCCACCCAGCGCAGGGCGATCACATACGTGGGCACAAACCAGATCGGGCTCATGATGAACTGATCCACCAGCACCTTCTTCACCAGCGTGGCACCATCATGCGCGTCCCCAAACATCCAGGTCTGGAAGTGATAAAACAGATCGATCTCCATGCCGCGATACCCCCAGAACAGCATGAGCAGCAGCAGACGCTTTCCTCCCCCCTCCTTCGGCAGCGTGCCCATGATCCGCTGAATGCCCGTGGGCATGAGCGCTGCGGCAAACATGGTGGAGACACAGGAAAAAGCGAAGGACCAGTGCGTCTTGAACGCCCCCAGCGACTCCCAAAAGCCCGCCAGCGCCGGCACCTGATAGTAGCTGACCACCAGGGCCACGGCGAACACGTTAAGCACCAGGCATGGCACGCGGTTCTGCCGAAACACCGCCACGATGGTGGCAAATATTCCAGGTGTGGATGTGGGAGAGGCAGGCATACGACGCTCAATCCTTCATGTCTGCGGAAGGCCAAAATGGCAAGCAGCTTGATCACACAGCCTGATCAGCGCCCAGCAAAAGAGCGACAGCATCACGCCGTCGCTCTTTTGTGGATTCAAAAGGGGCAGACCTTACTTGTCCTCGCCGAAGTACTTCTTCCGCAGTTCGTTGCCCACGCCCTGTTCGGTGAGTTTCAGGAGGCCTTGGTTCAGCTTCTCACGCAGTGTGCTGTCCTGCTGCAGGGCGAAGGAGTAGTTCTGTTTCTCAAACATGGGGCCGACCATCTGCAGATTTTCGTCATTCAGTTTGCCGGCTTCGTATTGCAGCACGGGTGCATCGTACACGACAGCATCCACATCTTTACCCTTCAATGCGGCCACGCATTCGGTGACCGTGGCATAGGGCACCACTTTGGCCCCCTTGGTGGAGAGCCAGGTTTCGGCGGTGCTGCCCTTGACGGTGGCCACTTTGCGGCCGGGCAGATCACCAGGGCCATTGATGTCGCCCTTGAGGGTGTTGACGGTCAGGGTGGTGGTGAAGGAAGCGGTGAGCAAGGAGACCAGCACGATGCTCAGCAGCATCCAAACGATGGCCACGATACGACCACCAAGGCCAACGGGGCCCTTGTTGTCTGCGCCACCCACGAGCAGCGTGCTGATCGTCCACCAGAAGGACTCCAACATTCCCTTCTTGTAGTCTTCGGGCCATTGGTCGCCGTTCAACGGATGCTCAAAGCGCCAGACAAGGTGGGAGATGATGAGCATCGTCACCATGAGCAGGGCGAAAGCACCGATGAGCTCGACGTTAAAGAGATTGCCGATGAGGGAGAAGATGCTGTCAGCAAAGCTGCCGCTGCCGCCATTGACCAGCACCTGCAGACCTGACTCATAGAAGGGCTGCGTGAAGTCGATGACTTCTTCGCGCTTGGCCGTGACGCTGATCGCACCCACGCCCACATCCGCCGTTTTGTTCTTCAGCTCCTCGATGATTTCAGCTGCGGTGTTCACCACCTTGACTTCGTAGTCCAGCTTCGTCTCACGTGCCAGCTGGTCCCACAACTCCGCTGCATAGCCCAGACGGCGGCCGTCCTTGTCGAAGGAAAATGGCTCCAGATTGCGGGTGACAACGCGGATCTTTCCTTCCGTTGGTGCAGCAGCCGGAGCCTGTGCAGCGGCCTCCGGGACAAGACTGAAAATGGAAACAGTAGAAAGGAGCAGTAAAAGTGTACGCATGAGAGGAACGATGACACTGCCTCACCACCGAGTTGAGTCAATACAATCCCTCGACTTTGCCAGCTTGCGAGGCCGCACAGTCTGCTCATTCATAAGGCATGACCGCCAGTTTCTTCCAGCAGATCACCACCCACGGAGCCGCCGTGAATCTTTCCTCCCGCGCCAAATTCAGGCTCACCGGCGCCGACCGTACTCGCTATCTGAACGGCCAGGTCACCAACGACATGCGCCAGGTCAAATCCGATGAATCTCTCTATGCCTGCGTGACGGATGTGAAGGGCCGCATCGCTGCAGATGTGTTTGTGCATGCCGAGGGCGACTCTCTGCTGCTGGACGCCGAACCCGATCTTCGCGAAACGCTGGGCATGCGTCTTGAGCGCTACATCGTGGCCGATGACGTGGAACTCACCGACGTCACCGAGGAGTGGCAGCTCTGGCATGTCCGGGGTGGTGCAGACGCCCCTGCCCGCATGGACAACGTTCATTGTGCGCAGGATTGCCCGCACCACATCCTGCACTCGTCACGCTACGGCGCAGAAGGCCTCGACATCTGGCTTCCCGCATCGGCAGACGCTCCCACATTCGAATCACTCCTCATCTTGAGTGAGGCCGACCTCGAAACCTGGCGCATCCTGCAGAAAATCCCCCGCTGGCCGCACGAACTGAACACCGAAACGTTTCCGCCGGAAGCCGACCTCGAAGCCAGGGCCATGAACTTCACCAAAGGCTGCTACATCGGCCAGGAAGTGCTCTCACGCATCAAAACCACCGGCAAAATGCCACGCGAGATGATCGCCTTCGAATCCGACGTGGCAGTGAATGAAGGAGACGAACTCTGGATTGAAAAGGCCCTCGGCAAAGTCACCAGCGTGACAAAGCATCCCACCACAGGCCAGACCATCGGACTGGCAATGATCCGGCAAGGAACGCCACATCAGGAGCTGCGCGTTGGTGGCAGTTCAGGACCAATGCTCTACCATTTTTAATAATGGCGTGGCTTTTCTCGCTCATAACCTCGCGCGAAAATCAAGCGAATCCCCTCTCCCCACCGAAGACAGAACAAAGGCCCAGAACATCCTATGGGGAGAGGTCAGGTGAGGGGTAGCCCAAGTTGGCGAAGGATGCCTGTCGCCACCTCACCCCGGCTCTCTCCCCCAAAGAAAAAATACTTTTTGATTTCGTGTGTCAGGGGCGGGGAGAGTGAGAACCGCTTTCGCCGCTCTGGATTTGTCGCATGCCTCATTATTAAAAATGCTCCGAGACAGCGCTGATTGAGTTCGACTGTTCGGCTCATGGCTCCAGCATGCAGCACCCATAAAAAAGCGCATGGTCCGGAGACCATGCGCTTGGAATTGTTTCAGGAAGAAACTCTCACTGCGAAGGATTACTCCTCGCAGCAGCCGCCGTCGTCGCAATCGGCAGCGCCGTCGCAATCGTCGTCGTCTTCTTCTTCCTCTTCTTCATCCTCGTCAGCGTCTTCTTCGTCGGACTCGCCGTCGCCGTCGTCGTCGGTGTCTTCTTCGTCGCTGACGCCGTCGTTGTCGTCATCTTCATCTTCTTCGTCGGAGATGCCGTCGCCGTCGTCGTCGTCTTCGCAGTCCGCAGCTTCGTCGGCGAGGGACTGGTCGTCTTCTTCTTCATCATCCTCGTCCTCTTCCTCCTCCTGCTCTTCATCGATCTCCTCTTCGTCTTCGGCATCTTCTTCCGTCGCGATTTCTTCCTCGTAGCTTTCCACAGACTCCTCATAGGAGGAGACTTCAGTCACGCTGATGGAGGTGCTGATGGAAGTGCTTTCGTAGTAGCTGCCGTAGTTGGAGATGCTCGAGTCATAGTAGTTCCAGCCGTCATAGTAGGTCCAAGCCGATCCACCAAAGATGGAAGTCAGCACATTGACGAAAGGAGTGAGCTTGCCCCATGAGGACTGGTAGTAGTCCGGGTAGTAGGACCGGGAGATGTTGCCATAAGCGCCCATCGAGTTTCTCAGGCGGGCGGTCTGGTACTGATACTTCGCGTAGGTGCCGCGATCAGTACCCTGAATGCCCAGGATCTTCGTGGCAAGGTTGATCAAGTCCGCGATCATGCGGGACTGATAGGACTTGGGTTTCGCAGATGCGGCAGCCTGCTTCAGGTTGCCGATCAGCTCTTCCATCTTCGGGCCTGCAGCCTGAATTTCAGCGAGTTCAGCATCCGTGAGCTTGCCCTTTTTGCCGCCTTTTTTCAGGATGGCAACGGAAGGGCCGAAATGGCTGAGGTACATTTCATAAGCGGCATCGAGGGATTTCACACCGCGGCCCACCTGGGACTTCGGATGTGCACCGCGGATGATGGCCCAGGTGGTGGAAAGCTGTGTCACGCCTTCACCGGTGGTGTCCAGGCCTTTGAGCATCTCAGGGCTCTTGTCTGCAATGCCTTTTTCAAGCTGATCGAGCCCCTTCGCGGTGGACTTCAGGGCGGCGTAAAACGGCACCGCCTGCTTGGACTTCGGATTGATGTCCTTGGAATTCTTGGCGATGAAGGCGACGGAAGCCTTCATGTCTTTCACCAGAGAGGTGGCCGTGGGCGGGGCACCTTTCTTGTTCTGGGCAGGCTTACCCTTGGCTTTTGCCTCCTGGCCCTGAAGTGGCAGACCAGAAACGCCCAGAAGGCTGAGACTGGCGATGAACGCGATGGATTTAAACAATGGGAGTCGGGATGTCATAGGCAGAGGCTTAACACTATGCTAGCCAAGTCTTTATAATACCGTTTTTTGCGTTTTTTGAAAGAATCCCGTGCTTAGAAACGCCCATTTAGCAAATACGTGGCGGTTAACACCACATAATCACCTAAGCCTATTCTCGCGAACATGCTTCAGGGCAGCCGCCTGCATGAACTTGCTGGCTGCAGGTGTGTTGGTATGCCCTGCGAGAATGTCATTGTGAATTTCCTTGGGAACCGTGAGGGCGTTGTAGGCCGCATACACGCTGGTCGGTGGGCAGGTCGTGTCGATAAAGCCCACAGTCACCGCCGCGCCCTTGCACTTCGCACGGATGGCAAAGTTGACATTGTCAAAGTAGCGCGACGCCTGCAGCGCGGCGGCGTTTGGCTTGCCCTCCGCATCTTTGGGAACGATTTTGGGCCAGCCGCTGATGCGGTTGGCCTGGCTGCCGGTGTGGTCACAGCCCGCAGGCACGCCTGCGCAGATGAATGAGACCCGTTGATCCAGCCCCGCCGCCGCAAACGCCTGAAAGCCCCCCTGGCTGGAACCATACACAATCAGCGTCTTCCCATCCCACTCCGGCTGCGCCGTGAGAAAGTCGATCGCACGGATCAGACGCAGGAACATGCCTTTGAAGTAGATCTTTTCGCGGTCCTGCGGGTTCGCGTTCGGATAGCCCTTCAGTTCTCCCGCCACCAGCGCGTCATAAAACTCCTTCGGCCTCCCGTTGGGCAGACCGTGTGCATTGATGTCCATCGACAACATTCCGCCTTCGTTCAGCGCCCAGGAAACGCTGCCGAGAGTCGAACTGCGCACACCGGCCCCATGCACATGAAGGATCGCCGGGAGAGACTTGGCCTTGGCTTGCAGCGGTTTGCCAAAGTAACCGCTCACCGGTTTGCCCACGCAGTCGATCTGCACATCAAACGCCGCCACACCCTTCGGCACCCCCGTCGTCACGGGTGTGAGCACCGCCTTCGCCGGCACCTGCGCCAGCGCCGCCTTCTGGGCATCCCAGAACGCATCAAAATCTTCCGGCACAGGCATGCTGGGCTTGAGCAGCAATGGATCATAACCTGCGCCGGCCATGGTTGATGCCTTGTCACTCGTGGCACGCATCAGCAGAAAGCCGGGTTCATCCAGCTTTCCGATGAGCGTTGCCTTGCCGTCCTTCACATTCAGCGTCTGCGGCGGTTGCGGCTGCACGCCATCCTTGGAAAGCACGCACACCACCTTCCCATCCGCCAGGGGTTTGCCGTCATGCAGCACCTCGATCATGAAGGTCGCCGTCTCACCCGCCTTGTACAAGGCATCCGGATGATCCGTGCTGGCCTTCAGCGTCAGTGCCGGAGCAGGAGTCTGCGCCTGCAGACCGAGGGAAATGAGAAGCCACAATGCGGAGAACAGTTTCAATTTCATACCTTCAAAGTTCGAACAGGGCCGGGCCCGAATCAATCTTCATTCATCGGCATGACATCGGCTCTTGATCGTTACTCACTGTTCTCCATGCTGCCCCACCCCCATGATTAGAAAACGCGGATGCCTCAAGCTGCTTCTGCTGCTCGCCCTTGCCGGCGCGCTGCTGGCCTGGCTTGCCGGTGAGGTCTTTTTCAATCTGAACAGCAATGTCGTCGCCGTCAGCGTGCGTGATTCCAAAGCACCGCTCCAGATTCTCACCAAGCGCGGCGAGTGGAAACCCGCCGTCGCCTTGACCGCCGGGGATCTCGACACCGCCCAAATCGAGCGCCATCGCGAGACCGGCATGCGCTGGACCACCCTCAAAGTCCGGCGCCAGGGTGGCACCCTGGCCAGCATCGCCCAGAGAGTTTTCGGGGCGGAGGTCCAGATCGTCACCCTCTCGCCTGACCGCTTTGATTTCATGATGACCTATCAGCCGAAGTTTGCCCTCACCACGGCGAGGGAGCGCATGGAAGACGGCAATTTTTGGTTCACCATCACCGCGAACTTTCGCGATCCCAAGGGACTCCCCATGGGGTGGGTCTATCACGAAGGCCGTCAGGTCAATCCCCCTTTCGGCGACTGGAGCGGATGCTTCTTCGTCAGAGACGGCCGCCCGTGGTGCGGGCCGAAGTCGCTGCTCAATGAAGTCCCCGGTCTCATTCAGGAAGGCTGCCAGGTCTATCCCTCCGTGATGAAGAACCACACCACTTTTTCCTATGTGGATCTGAAGCCCGACGCCTTCTTCGACGGTTCCAAAATCAGCTACCGATCCCTCATCGGCATGCGCCAGGACGGCACCATCGTCTTCGTCCTCTCCGGCGACGGCGGCGTCATGAACGTCAGCGAAGTCACCGAGATCGCCCGCAAGCTGAGCGTCCAGCATGCCACCCTCCTCGACGGCGGCCGCGCCCTGCAATACTCCATCCGCACCGACGACGGCCCCTGGCACTTCCACGCCTTCAACACCGAACTCCCCTTTCAACACAAGTGGCTCGAACGCCAGCGCTCCCCTGTCTACATCGGCGTTCGTCGCAAGGCACCGGTGATTATTGAGGGGGCCTCTAGTCTGCTTTCCCCGCCTTGAGCTTCTTCATCCAGTCAGGGTGTTGCTTCTTGTAGGCCTGAAACGCGGCATGCTCCTCAATCGAGATCTTCCCGTCCTTGCTGGTGTCGATGAACGGAAACAGCCACTCCCAGCCGGGCTTGGCTTCATTCCATTCTTCTTTGGATTCCCACTCTCCCGCCTCCACGCCTGTATGTCGGACCGCAGGCCCGCTCCAAGCCAGTATCTGGCCGCGTTCCAGCAGGCGGCTGCGGAGCTTCGTTGCATTAATTTGCTGCACCGGCACACCTTCATGGATGGACTGAGCCGCAGCCACACCGGCGGATTCCCCCAGCACACAGAACACCGGCTCCATACGCGCTGATGCATAGGCAATGTAGCTGGCCGAGAAGCAGACCGGCACCAGCAGATTGCTGCAAGCCTCTGCCTTCGGCGTGATCGCGCGATACGGAATGGGATAAGGATGCCCCGTACCTTGGGAGCCGCCGACAAACATGTTGCCCTCCGTTGCCACACCCATCTTCCCGGTGCCGGGATCTGCCACGGCGTAACGACGCACCGGATAGATGTCCACACCATAAAGAGCCAGCCCAATGCTGTCCTCCACTTGCGTCTTGTTCCACACATCCGCCAGCGTCAGCACATAAGGCCCCTGCATCCGCCGAGTGATTCGCACGTAAAGCTGATTGGGCCAGCCCTCGGTCTCGGCGTGCATCGTTTTGTCCAGTCCGAGCGCCGCAGTCTCGGCGCGAAAGTTCTCCGGCACCCGTGAGTCCGTGCTCAGAAAGTGATGCAGTCCACTGAGGTAGTCCTTGTGCTGCCGCCAGATGCGCGACTTTGCTTCCCAATTCCCATCCTGGTAATACCGGCTCACTCCCAACGGCGCGATGGTAACCAAAGAGTCTCGCTTGTAGTTGTACTCACCGCTGTTGAGCCAGCCCGGAAAGATGTCCCGCAACCGCTTGAGCAGTTTCTCTTCTCCCTCCGTACTGCGAACGAGGTGCTCCACATAGCGTCCGACCACTTCAAAATCCTTCGCGTCATAACCCGCCGGTTTTTCAAACGCGATGCGCTTCGCCGAATCACGCGTCACATAGAAGCGATAGTTGTAGGCCTGCGTGTAATCATCCGCCGCTCCCTTTGGTAATCCATGATCTGCATCCACCAGCGGCAGCAGGCCGCTCTTGGCATCCCCTTGCACTACATAGGGATCAATGGGCGTCCAGTTCGTCGTCGGCCCGACGCCTGCCAGTTCTTCATTGAAGACCTCCTTGGCTTCGCGCCCCACGGCATACGGCACCGCAGCCGCCGCCATGACATCGCCCTCATAGCTGGCATCGATGAACACCTTCGCTTCGACCACGGCGGCATCGAATTGCGCAGCCTTGGGTGCAGGCACCCCGTTCTTGTCTGGCGGCGCGAGCTCCAGCACCAGTTTCGTGATCGCCTTGCCGGTCTTTTCCACCTTTTGCACACGATGCTCAAAGAGCACCGAAATCTTCTCCTCCTCCAACCACGCCGCGAAGGCCTGACGGATGGCAGGTGGCTGTTTCCCCAGTTTGAAAACACGGCTCGTCGTCAGCCCGCCCACCGCCTGCGGTGCCGCACAGTCCTGCATCGGCTTGATCCCCGCACCGAGAATCCCACCCACCCAGCGGCTGGGCTCCACGATGAGAACCGAACACCCCTCCTGCCTTGCCGTCACAGCAGCCACAATGCCTGCGGGCGTTGCGCCATACACGCACACATCCACCCTCTGGGGAGTGACTTGAGCATTTGCTGTATGCAGGGCCAATAGGAACAGAACAGGGCGTATCATCCGCCTATCTGGCCACAGCTTGGGACTCTGTCACCCGCCAAATGCGCTGGACGGTACTCCCTGCGCACCGGGGCGGCAGACGAAGAGGCGTCCGGCGAGGGGTTCTTCAAGGTCGGGTTTCTTGCCGGTGGTGATGTAGAGATCGCGCAAATCAGGGCCGCCAAAGGCACAGGCGGTCGTTTCGACACAGGGGAAGTCGATCTGCATCTCCTCCTTCTGGGTGGCGGGATTGAAGCAGACCACCTTGGCGCCGTGGCAGAAGGCGATCCAGAGACGATCTTCGCTGTCGATGGTCATGCCATCGGGGGAGGAGGGATCGGCGCTGGTGTCCCAGACGACACGCTCGTTGGTGATGGCGCTGGTGGCGTTGTCGTAGTCGAAGGCGCGCACTTTTTTGCTGGGCGTGTCGATGTAGTACATCGTGTTTGCAGCACGGTTCCAAATGATGCCGTTGGAGTTGGTGACGGGACCAAATTTCTTTTCGACGCGCAGATCGGTATGAAGGCAGTAAAGAGAGGCATCAGGACGCTTCTGGAGGCAAATGGTGCCAGCCCAGAGGCGACCGGCAGGATCGCACTTGCCGTCGTTGAAGCGGTTGTCGGGGAGGTTGGGCTCGGGATCAGCGATGAGGGTGCTGATACCGGTGGATTCATCGAGGAAGAAGAAGCCGTTGTCGCCTGCCCAGACCAAGCCGCCGCTGGCGCGGGGAACGACAGTGCCGACGCGCTGGCCGACGTCCCAGATCTTTTCTTCACCTGTCGATGGGGTGAGGGAAATGATCTTATAGGTTTCAATATCAACGTACAACAGGCGGTCGCCGTGCCAGATTGGGCCTTCGCCCCATTCGGAAACGTGGTTGGAGATGAGTTCGGGAGTCATGGTGTGGGGCGCTTGGGAAGGGTGATGAAAGCTTCGGCGAGGTAGTGGGGAATGAGGGGCTGATCGATGAGGGCGGCGAGCTCGGCGGCAGGCAAGGATTGGACGATTTTGGCAAGCTTGGCGGCGTCTGGTTTGGCGGAACGGAGGGACAGGCCGAGCGGACATTTGGCGTCGAACGTGTACACTATTTCGCAATCGGCGACGCGTTCGCGGGCCACTTCGGCAGAAACGATTTCGAGGTCGGGCAGCAGGCGGCCGTTTTCGACGCGGGCCAGGTAGAAACTCTGGCGGCGGGCATCGCCAATGATGTTGTAACTGGCGGGAGCATCCAGGTCCGGCGCGGTGAGGGAGGACCAGCCGACGCACCAGACATTGCGCGAAAGTGCGATGCCCTGAGCGGCGGCGATGGCGATGCGGACGCCGGTGTAGGAGCCGGGGCCGTTGCCGATGACGATGCCGGTGAGTTGATCGCCTGCAGCCGCGAGAGCTTCGCGCAAGGGGGCGAAGACCTGGGCGTTGTGGGAGCGCTCGGACTGGAAGGTGGAGCGGAAGAGCACGTCATCGCCCCGCACGACGGCGATGCTGCCGTGGGCGGTGGAGAGGTCGAGGGCGAGGAGCATGAAGGGATTGGCCGAAAGAGAGGAAAGAAAAGAAAAAGGTCAGAAGGTTTAACCACGGAAAACACGGAATACACGGAAAGAATCCGTCAGAGCGCTGACTTCTTTGGATCGGAAGCCGTACTGCTTTCTCGAACATGACGCGAGCCGTCTGGCTGGGGTTCGATTTGGAACCAGCGGGTGTGGGGTGGGAGGAGGTCGGGGAACATGTCGGCCCATTCGACGATGATGACGCCGGGCTCGGTGAGGAATTCGTCCCAGCCGATGCCGATGACTTCGGCGGCGGAGTCCATGCGGTAGAAGTCGAAGTGGAAAATGGGAAGGCGGCCATCGAGGTATTCGTGGACGAGTGTGAATGTAGGGCTGGTGACGGCGGCCTGGGAATTCATGCCGGCGACGATGCCGCGAGTGATCTGTGTTTTGCCTGCGCCGAGGGTGCCGCAGAGAGCGATGACATCGCCTGCGGTGAGGGTCGGCGCGAGCTGGGTGCCCCAAGCGAGGGCGTCGGCGGCTGTCTGCAGGGTGATCATGCGTCCGCGCTCAGAGCAAAGTGGTCCCAGCCGGTGCTTTCGAAGTCGGGGGGGCGGCCTTCGCCGGGGAGGACGAGTTTGCCGATGATGGTGAGGGGGAGCTTGGGAAAGGCGAGGCGCCATTTCTGCAGCAGGGACTTCACGCTGCGGGGATTGACGGCGAGGAGGAGCTCGTAGTCTTCACCATCGCCCCAAGCTTGGTCGAAGGTGCAGCCGGGATTGCAGGGGAGGGAGGCGACATTGACCTGATAATGGGTTCCGCTGGCGAGGGCGAGGCGGGGGAGGTCCTTGGCCAGGCCGTCGCTGATGTCCATCATGGCGTGCGGATGGGCATTTTCAGAGAGCCAGCGGCCTTCTTCGAGGCGGGGCTGAAATTTCAGATGCTTGCCGGTGATGGAGCCGCCGAGGCGACCGGTGACGAGGATGACATCGCCAGCCTTGCCTTCGCTGCGGGAGAGCCAGCGCTTGGAAGGGACGGTGCCGCTCATGGAGATGGAGAGCATGAGGACGAGGCCGCGGGAGGTTTCACCGCCGACGATGTTGATGCCGTACTCCTTAGCGATGGCGCGCATGCCGCGATAGATCTCAGAGAGGAACTCAACCTGCATGCTGGGCGGAGCCACGAGGGTGATCATGGCGTGGCGCGGTGTGCCACCCATGGCGGCGAAGTCGCTGACGACGCGGGCGATGGCCTTGCGCCCGATGAGCTTGGGCGGAGTTTCGAGCGTGAAATGGACGTCCTGCACAAGGGCGTCGGTTTTGAGCAGGGTGTGCTCGTCCTTGGTGCTGCGGACGACAGCGCAGTCATCCCCTGCCCCGGCGATGACATCGCTGTCGAGCTTCACACCGCGCATGAGTTTGCGGATGAGGTTGTCTTCTCCGATGTCGGCTAGGGTGGGCATCAGAGGGAAATGACGAATGATGAATGACGAATGACGAATGACATCCGAGTGCGCGAAACGCCAGGGACGCATGAGTGGCGCGCAGTGAAGCGGGCTAAGCGTGGGCTGGTCGGTTGGAGTGTTGTTGGGCGCGGCAGATGTGTGGCGGGGCGCATGGGAGACGCTGCTGGTGGACGTGGTTTGCGGCGGAGCGCTGGGTTTGCTTCCCGGTTGTGGCGGCTGTACCCAGGGGAGCACTCGCCAAGGCTCGGCACCCCTGGGCTATATTCCGCAGCCCCGTTGGGGCTGGTGTACTGCGGCACAATATGGCGAATGTGAGAGGTGTCTTGGCATGGAGCTGCGGGGGCCCGGCCAGGAGACCGCCGAAGTTTGCGGATGAGGCTGTTTTCTCCGATGTCGGCTAGGGTCAGCAGCAGGGGAGAATGACGAATGACGAATGGATGGAAATGAACGCGAGAGGCTGCGAATGGCACTTTGGTCATTCGGGCTTCATTCGTCATTTTGCATTCGTCATTCGTCATTGTTTTACCACGACATTGGTGCCGTCGAAATGGAGGAGGCGGTTTTTGAGGCCGCGAATGGCCTGCTTGTGGATGTAAACCTCGGTGCCGCCGATTTGATGGCGGTGATCGGTGGGGGCCTGAGCGCCGCTGATCCAGGTGAGCTGGCACCATTCCTGGCCGCTGAGATCCCCCTGGCTGCAGCGCACGTAGTCGAGATGCAGCACATCCCCCGGGTGGCCGAGGCTCTCGATGTTGTGTTTGGACTCCAGAAACTCAGCGAAGGCCTGCGAGTAGATCAGGCCGGAGCGGAGGCGATGGAGGACCATGGACATCTAGGAAAGGATGAAGGAGGAATTATGAAGGATGAATGGCTGAGGCCGAAGGGGGCTAGTGAATCAGTGTGGGATGCGAATGGTTGTCAGATCGGCAAGGGAATGGTTTGGCAGAGGAATGGGGGAACCGGAATGATGAAACCAGAAGGACTGAGAGGGAAGATGACTTCAACGCGAATGGCCGCGAATGATCGCGAATTTAAATGAATGGCGCTGGGTGGGGGGGCTGATTTGTGGTTATTCGCGGCCATTCGCGTTGGTTTCATTGGGGACTGAAAGCGACAAAGCGCGGGACGGGCTGGGCCGTTCCGCGCTTTGGGGGAAGACTGGGGAGTCAGGAAGCGGGAATCAGCCGAGGGCGGCGGTGTAGTTGGCAGCGACGGCGCTCCAGTTCACGGCGTTCCACCAAGCGGCGATGTAATCGGGGCGCTTGTTCTGATACTTGAGGTAGTAGGCGTGCTCCCAGACGTCGCAGCCGAGGATGGGGGTGCCGCTGCCGTCCATGAGGGGGTTGTCCTGATTCGGGGTGGAGGTGATGGCGAGCTTGCCGTCCTTCACGATGAGCCAGGCCCAGCCGGAACCGAAGCGGGTGACGCCAGCCTTGCCGAAGGCTTCCTTGAAAGCATCAAAGCTGCCGAAGGTGGAGGTGATGGCGTCACCGAGGGCACCGGTCGGAGCGCCACCGGCGTTCGGGCCCATGATGTTCCAGAAGAGGGTGTGGTTGAAGTGACCGCCGCCGTTGTTACGGATGGGGGCCTGGATGTCTGCAGGCACCTTGGAGATGTTTTTGCAGAGGTCTTCGATGGACAGCGCTTCGAGGTCGGCCTTGCCGGCGAGGGCGTTGTTCAGATTGGTGACGTAAGCGTTGTGATGCTTGCCGTGATGGATCTCCATCGTCTGCTGGTCGATGTGGGGTTCGAGCGCGTTGGTGGGATACGGCAGGGGGGGGAGGGTGTGGGCCATGGTAGGGTGGGTGGGGTTGAGGTTCTTCGGGGTTAGTATCGTGAATACGGGCGCGGGCAAGAGGAAGGTTGTCCCTACTTCGCGCTGCGCGCTACGAAGGGCAAGATGGGGATGGGCGAAATGGGGGCTCGGGTGAGGAGGGTTACAGGAGGCTGAGGTGAACGTGGTGGGATTGTAAACTGGGAACTGAAAACTGAGAATTGTCAATTGGCCGGAGGCGTGGCGACTCCTGGCAGGGCTGGTAGATTGGTGGTGTGTTTGCGGCACGCTCAGAGACGGGTGGGCTGTCGCCACACCCATCCCACGGGGCGGCAGGGGCGTCTGGTGACTGCGGACGGACCGCCCATGGAATGTGCGGTCCACTCCTCGCTGGGCTGGCGGTGATGATATCGAGAAAAAGTTCCTGACAGGAATGGCGCAATAGGCGGCTCTTGTTGGACGTTCGTATCGCTACCCTCCTACCCATGAAACGTGCTTTGATCCTCCGCCTCGCTCTTGGTCTGATTTTGACATCCGTCCTGCCCTCCTGCGGCTTTGCGTTTCGATCTGCGTGGAAAAAAGCGCCGGTCACTTCCGGAGTGGAGGGCAAATGGGAAGGCACCTGGCTCAGTGATGCCACCGGGCACCATGGGGATCTGCGGTGCGTGGTCAAGAAACCTGAGATGAATGAGCTGGACACCTATTGCTGTGGTGCGGGAGTTCCATTGCCATCGGTTCCCCGCAGCTTTTTCTACCATGCCACCTGGAAGAAAATTCTCAGTGGCAGCTACAAGGCCATTCACTATGTAGAGAGAAAGAAAGACGGCAGCTACACTTTTAAAGGCGAGCACAAGATGCCCAACTGGGCTGGCGGCCTGTACCAGTATGAGGGGACCGTCAAGGGGGATGAGTTCAAGGCGTGCTACCAGTGCTCCATGGACAAGGGAACTTACACGATGAAACGCGTGCGCTGAGCAACCAAGCGGCCAGACGCGGGGTTCACTCTGCGTCACGTTGGCGACGTTCCCCCCATGAAGTGGTTTCACAGCTTTCGCGCCAAGCTCAGGGAAGAGTATGACGATGAGGGAGGTCTTGTTGCGCAGCAACAAGGCTACTTTTCTTGTCTTGGCGGGGGCTGAAAGCGTATGAATGAAGGAGGGCGCTGGATGGACCTGATGGACTGAATGGACAAAATGGACCACTCTTTGGGTGCCTCTCTTCGTCATTTGTTATTACCAACGCATGTCCACCGCCCGCCAGAAACCTGATCTCATCGCCAAGCTGCGTGATGTGCCGCATGTGCCGGGGGTGTACATCATGCGGGACCGGATCAATAATGTGATCTATGTGGGCAAGGCGCGGGATCTGCGCAAACGGCTGGCGAATTACTTCACACCGGCGCGGTCGAAACTGGCGGACCGCAAGACGCGGGCGCTGATCGCGAGCATCTGGGATTTTGACCTGCATGAGGTGCGCAATGAGACGGAGGCGCTGGTGCTGGAGGGCAAGCTGATCAAGGAATTCCGCCCGCGCTACAACGTGAGCTTTCGGGATGACAAACGCTACTATCTGGTGCGGGTGCATTTTGGTGATGCGATCCCGCGGCTTTCCACCACGCGGCTGAGGAAGGAGGATGGGGCGCGCTACTTTGGCCCCTTCCCGCATGGGATGGCGCTGCGCACGACGCTGAACTGGCTGAACAAGAAATTCGGCCTGCGGGTGTGCCGCCCGCTGAAGCCCGGCGAAGCGGACTACAAGCACTGCTCCAACGACATCATCAAGAACTGCTCCGCGCCCTGCATCCTGCGCATTTCGCTGGAGGACTACAAGAAGCGGGTGGAGCAGGCCTGCGAGTTTCTGGATGGGAAGTCGAAGGATCTGGTGACGGCGCTGGAGGAGGAGATGCTGCATGCGGCGGCACGGATGGACTTTGAAAAGGCGGCGGAGCTGCGGGACATGGTGGAGGATTTCAAAAAGACACTGATCCCCACGCGGACCTTTGAGCGCGGGGCGCGGGCGCGGGTGATCCGGAGCATTGATCCGATGGCGGATGTGCAGGAGCTGAAGGAGCTGCTGCACCTGGAAAAGGCACCGCTGGTGATGGAGTGCTTTGACATCGCGAACATCGGCACGGCGCACTGCGTGGCGAGCATGGTGCGGTTTAAGAATGGTGTGCCGGACAATTCGAACTACCGACGGTACCGGATCAAATCGGTGACGGGGCAGAATGATTTCATCAGCATGGCGGAGGTGATCCGCCGGCGCTTTTCGCGCATCCTGCTGGAGGGGCGCAAGGTGGCGGGTGATGTGGCGGAATTTTCACAAGAAGAGCCGGCTGAGGCGCTGGAGCGCGTGGCCGCAACGAACACGAAATTTGTGACGCTGCCGGATCTGGTGATCGTGGATGGTGGAAAAGGACAGCTCGGGGTGGCGGTGGCGGAGCTGCAAAAACTGGGGCTGCATACGCTGCCGATCATTGGGCTGGCGAAGGAGCATGAGGAGGTGTACCGGCCGGGAGAAAGTAATCCGGTGATCATTCCGCATGAACGTGGAGCTTTGAAGCTGCTACAGCGGATTCGTGATGAGGCGCACCGGTGGGCGAACGGCTACCATCAACTGCTGCTGGGAAAACGTGTGGCGGAGAGTGTGCTGGATGACTGCCCGGGGATCAGCAAGACGCGCAAGGCGGCGCTGCTGAAGGCGTTTGGCTCGGTGACGCGACTGCGGAAGGCGACGGTGGAGGAGATGGCGGAGGTGCCGGGGATCAGCAAGGTGCTGGCGCAGGGGGTGAAGGAGTTTTTGGAGAGTCGGTGATTGAGGGGGGGGAGAACTGGAGTATGGGCGCTGTAAAGCGTGCGGCGGGACGTATTGAGGACGCTGCTGGTGGGCTTGGGGTTGGGCGGATTCTTGGGTTTGCTTTCCCGGCCGGATGGCGGGTACCAGGGTAGCCTCGCCAAGGCTCGGCAACCCTTCGCTATGTTACGAAGCCCCTTTGGGGCTGATGTGTGGCGGAGCGCCTTGGTGGAGGTGTGTAAAATGGGATTTTGAGTGGCCATGGAACTCCGGCATGCGTGATTCCAAAATGCGGCCCATCTTGTTTCTCGCGGGATGGGGGATTTGTGGTATATGGGCGCTCATGCACATCCTCGAACAATTGGGGCTCGCGCTGGGTCTGGCTTCGCTGGCGGGGCTGAATCTTTACCTGACGGTGTTTCTCACGGGAATGCTGGTGAGGTTTGATGCGCTGCATCTGGCGGCGAAGTATCAATCCCTGGAAGTGCTGGGGCATGAATGGGTGCTGATTGCGGCAGGAGTGCTGTATGCGATTGAGTTTGTGGCGGACAAGGTGCCGTGGCTGGATTCGCTGTGGGACAGTGTGCATACACTGATCAGACCCGTGGGTGGAACGATCCTGGCGATGCAGGCGCTGGGCGACATGCCGCCGCAGGTGGAGGTGATCGGCGCGCTGCTGGCGGGTGGTGCGGCGCTGACGACGCACAGCGCGAAGGCGGGCACGCGGCTGCTGGCGAATCATTCGCCGGAACCGGTTTCGAATGTGGTGCTGAGCATCGCCGAAGACATCACGGTGGTGGCGGGGACGCTCATCATGGTGATGAAGCCGGTGCTGGCGCTGTGTATTTTTACCGCAGTGATCATTGTGCTGTGGCTGGTGCTGCCGCGGATGTTTCGGGTGATCCGGCGATCGTTTGAGATTGTGCGGGAGAAGTGGCGGGCGGTGATGGGGCGTGATACGCCTGCCACTGCTACGCGGGAGTTACGTGGCGCTGTTTCGTAATGCTGGAATTAGACTGAAGCTGACCGGACCGCCTGAAGGCGGAACTACAATACATGGTCTGTGGACTGCGGAGCGCTGTGCGGGTGTGGCGGTGAAGCGGAGCGGGAGGATCGAGTTCGAGTTCGAGTAGGAGGACGAGCAGGATTTCGCTTTGGCGAGACTCCATCATTCACTACTCGATCTCTTCGCCGGGATCATCGAGGGCGTGGGCTTTGAGGTCTTCGAGGTCGACCCATTCGAGGGCGGATTCGTGGGTGGCGGAGAGGGAGACGGGCGGAGCGCAGCCGGCATCGAGGGCTTCTTTCCAGCGGGTGACGCAGAGGCACCAGCGATCGCCGGGCTTGAGGCCGGGGAAGTCCCACTGGGGTGCGGGGGTGGAGAGGTCGTTGCCGCTGAGGAAGGAGAAATTGAGGAACTCCTCGGTGGCCTCAATGCAGACGGTGTGCAGGCCGACGTCTCCGGGACCGGTGCGGCAGTAGCCATCGCGGTAGAACCCGGTCATGGGTTTGCGGCAGCAGCAGGTGAGTGGTTTGAGAAGGACGTTGGTACGCATGGGGGGATTATGAATGCGGCATGATGACAGTGCCAGAGGCTTGCAATGCGAAGACCAGAGAATTGACCACGGAATACACTGAATACACGGAAATTGAACCAGACTCTGGCTTCCGTGAATTCAGTGTATTTCGTGGTTGATCCAATCTGACGAATGTCACTCGGAGGTGAATTAATGTTGTTTCCAAGAAGGGCCGCTGGGTTCAGCGGCGGAGAGCTCGGTGATCTTAGAAAGTTCCTTGGCCGTTTCATTGTCCTTCATGGTCACGCCTTCTGCTGCGCATTTGATTTCAAAGGCTTCTCCTTTGTTGGTCTGGATCGTGTTGCCACTGATCTCGGTTTCCAGTGGTGGGAGAGTGGCTTTTTTGTCGCCGCTCATGCCGATGAGGATGTTGTGTTGGCAGTTGATGAAGGTGTTGCCGGTGACTTTGGCGCGTTTGACTTGGAAGTAGCCGTTGGGCACGGAATCGGGGATGCCGAGCATGAAGCAGAGGGCGCTGCGTTCGTTGTCTCCGGTGAGGTTTTCGAAGCGGTTGGCGGTGACGGTGTGGTCTTCGCCGATGATGCGGACGCCGCCGGCGCCTTTGGCTCCGTCGCCGATGAAGGTGTTGTTTTCAACGGTGCAGGCATTGCCGTGGCGGAGGGTGAGGGTGCCGGAGACGCCTTTGAAGGTGTTGTGGCGGTAAAGGTTGCCGCAGGATTTGTTGGAGATGCACTCGGCTTCGCCATCGCATTTCTCGAAGAGGTTGTGCTCGACGATGCAGGAGGCGGTTTGCATGGAGGTCTTGCTGTCGCCGAGGCGGATGGTTTCGCCGCCGTTCTGGCCGAGCCTTTGGCGTGGACCGAAGTGGTTGTGATCGATCTGGTGTTTGCCCTGGTCTGTGGATTCGTTGGAGAGCCAGACGACCATGGTGGTGCCCTGGGTGGTCTTGCCGGCGATGTAGCAGTGGTCCACGCGATTGCGTGCGCCGTAGATGGAGACGAACTGGGAGGAGGCTGTGGAGGTGAGCTGGGTGTCGTTGGTGACGGCGCAGTTGGTGATGCGGGAATCGAAGGCGGGGTGCTTGGAGTCCTGGCGGAGTTCGATGACTTGATCGCTGGTGGGGTTCTGGAACCAGAGGCCGTCCACGGTGATGTGGGTGCCGCCGACGGAGAGGCTTGAGGTGCCGGTGAGGATGACCTTGCCGGGGGTTTGGGCTTTGAGGGTGACAGGTTTCGCGGCGGTGCCTTCGGCGTGGAGTTTGAGATGGGCATCGGGCCAGGTGCCGTCGTTGAGGATGAGGGTGTCGCCTGCGTTGACTGTTTGCGCTGCGGCGGCGAATGCGGCGGCATCTGCGACGGGGATGTCTTTGGCCAGCGCGGGAATGGCGAGGGCTAGGACGAAGAGGGTGGGGCGCATGGGTGGATTAAGAGAGACGGCAGGGGGCTTGACGGCAAGGTGGTTTTCCGGCACTCTTGCAACATGACTTCCCTGCCTGAGTCCAAAGCGCGCACAAAGCTCCGCCAGTTGATGGTGGAGACGGCGGATTCGCATGAGCCGATTCAGATCACCGGTCGCAGTGGCAATGCGGTGCTGATATCTGAGGACGACTGGCGCAGCATCCAGGAGACGCTGCATCTGCTGGCCATTCCGGGCATGCGTGAGTCGATCCGCAAGGGGATGCGCGAGCCGCTGTCGAAAGCTTCCAAGAATCCCGGCTGGTGAACTGGACGGTCGTCTATACCAAGCAGGCGCAGAAGGATGCGAAGAAGATCGCCTCTTCGAATTTGAAATCTCAAACGCAAAAGCTGCTGGAGGTTCTGGCGAAGAACCCGTTTCAAACGCCGCCGCCTTACGAGAAGTTGGTGGGAGATTTGGACGGTGCCTATTCAAGGCGAATCAACATCCAGCATCGCCTCGTCTATCAAGTGTATGAGGCCGAGCATGCCGTGAAGGTGCTGCGTATGTGGACTCATTATGAGTGACCGGTGAGCGGCATCTAAGAGAACGGTTGCCGGTGGCACGTCTGCAAGGCACAATCGGCTCCATGAATGAAACCCAACCTTGTGTGGTTTGACATTCCGGCGGTCGATCTTGACCGTGCGATTCGTTTTTATTCGGCGGTGCTGGGCCGGGAGATCAAAGAAGAAAACTTTGGTGGCGTGCCCACCGCGATGCTGCCGACGGCGGATGGTGGTCAGCAGGGGTGCGTGGTGGTGGTGAAGGATTTCAAGCCTTCGGCGGATGGCATCATGATTTACCTGGATGTGAACGGGCGGCTGAAGGAGGCGGTGGCTGCGGTGAGGGCGAACGGAGGGACGGTACAGCAGGATGTGCACTCGATTGGTGAGTATGGGTTCCGTGCGGAGGTGCTGGATTCGGAGGGGAACTGCATTGCGCTGCATGCGGAGACGGAGGGGTGAGCGGCCCGCTTCTTTTGAATCATGAAAACCAAGCTTATTATCTCCTCTTTTCTGGCAACCATCTTTTTCACTGGCTGCCGCGACTCGAAGCCCAAGCAAGAACACATTGTGTCACCTGCACTTCCACAAACCATACAACCACAAATTGCGACGCCTGAGCAAACATCAATACCACCCGGTGCGGTTGAAGACGGCCGCAAGGTTTTCGAGCGTATTAAATCCAAATACTCGAAAGCCGAAATTTCTGTTTGGGGTGCGGGAACCAATACTCCAAAAGTCGCTCTCTGGATACCCCAGTCTGAGTGGAACACTCTATCAAATACAGAACGGGGCAATCTCGGTTACTACGTCAAGTCTTCTGTTCTCCCAATCCGTTCCAACCCAGGTCCGCATATTGGCATTCCATCGTCCGCACCCATCTTTGCCAAGCTTGTCTCTAACTGTCGTGGCATGTCCGAAAACTCTTGGATGATCGGTGTTGGATCATTCAATGCTGAGGGAGGTTTGCTTCTCGACCACGAGGCCGCCAATGGCGATCAGAATCCTTGGCGCGCCAATGAGACCTTACCATCACCCGCGCCCACCAAACCGGCCCCCACAATAGACAACGTTACGGCTACGACCACATGGACAAGTGCCGATGGGCGCACAATCCAAGCAGTCATGCTGCGGTTAGAGGGAGATAATGTCATCCTTCAACGCAATGACGGTGGAGTGTTTAAAGTGCCTTTGGTCAACCTTTCTCCCGAAAGCCAGGCTGCGGCAAAAAAAGTCCACGAATAAACACCTAAGTAAACATTCCGCGATTGATGGCGCAAGAGCGAGGCGGGGCTGGTTGCAGACGCTGCTGGTGAACGCTGTGTGCGTCTAGTCGCTGGGTTTGCTTTCCCGTAATGATGGCCGATACCCAGGGCGGCCTCGCTGAGGCTCGTCTGCCCTGGGCTACGATAGGCCGCACCTTTGGTGCTTGATGCGGCGGTGACACTCGTTCACATCAGGCGAACGAAACACAGCCTTAACCGAGTGCTATTTTTTGCCCATCGTACTTCTGAATTACAGCGAGACGCCGCGTTTCCAGGGGAGGAAGTCGTCCTGGCCGAGGGAGACGGCTTTGGGGGTGTAGGTGCCGCTGGCGGTGGCGATGACGAGTTCGAGCATTTCTTCGCCCATTTGTTCGACGGTTTTTTGGCCGGAGATGATGGGGCCGGTGTCGAAGTCGATGAGGTCGGGCATGCGTTTGGCGAGGTCGGAGTTGGTGGAGATTTTGAGGGTGGGGCAGACGGGATTGCCGGTGGGGGTGCCGAGACCGGTGGTGAAGAGCATCATGTTGCAGCCGCCGCCGGCGAGGGCGGTGGTGCTTTCAACGTCGTTGCCTGGGGTGCAGTAGAGGGTGAGGCCGCCGTGCTGGCGGATGGGCTCGGCGTAGTCGAGGACATCGACGATGGGACTGGTGCCGCCTTTCTTGGCTGCGCCGGCGGATTTGATGCCGTCGGTGACGAGGCCGTCGCGGATGTTGCCGGGGCTGGGGTTGGCATCGAAGCCGGAGCCGCAGGCCTGGGCGGTGGCTTCGTAGGCGCGCATGAGGCCAACGAATTTGTCGGCGAGTGCGGTGGTGACGCAGCGGTCGCTGAGGCTTTGCTCGACGCCGCAGAGTTCGGGGAATTCGCTGAGGACGGGTGCGCCGCCGAGTGCGGCGAGGAGATCGGCGGTGTGGCCGATGGCGGGATTGGCGGAGATGCCGGAGAAGCCGTCGCTGCCGCCGCATTCGACGGCCATGATGAGATTGCTGAGGGAGCAGGGCTCGCGGGTTTGTTCGTTCGCGGCGGCGAGGTGGAGGAAGGTGTCGCGGATGGCGCTGGCCATCATGTCGCGCTCGGATTTGCTCTTCTGCTGTTCGTAGATGAGGAGGGGTTTTTCGAGCTTGGGGTAGAGAGCGGCCATCTCGCTTTCGAGGAGGCTGACTTGGGCGTGCTGGCAGCCGAGGCTGAGGATGGTGGCACCGGCGACGTTCGAGCTGTGGATGTAACCGGCGAGGAGGCGGCAGAGGGCCTGGGCATCCTGGCGGGTGCCGCCGCAGCCGAGGCCGTGCTCGAGGAACTTGACGCCGTCGATATTTTTGAAGACGCGTGCGGCGGTGGCGGAGGTTTCGGCTTCGAGGGTGGCGGCTTCGATTTGATCGCGTGAGGCGCCGGAGCGATGGAGATCGACGAGGCGCTGGGCGAAGCGCTCGTAGGGGGAGGTTTTGCCGTAGCCGAGGCTGCGGGTGAGGGCCTCGCGCATAAAGGCGAGGTTGCGGTTTTCACAGAAGACGAGGGGGATGACGAGCCAGTAGTTGGCGGTGCCGGCGGGACCGACGGAGCGCTTGAAGCCGTTGAAGGTGCGGGTCTTCCATTTGGAGACATCGGGGGGCGTCCAGGTGTAGTCGCTCTGCTTGCCGCTGAAGGCGGAGGTGGCGTGGACGACGTTGTGGGTGTGGATGAGGGCGCCGGTGGCGATGGGCTGGGTGGCTTTGCCGACGGTGACGCCGTACATGGTGACGATGTCGCCGACGGCGAAGTCATGGGCGGCGAATTTCTGCTTGGCGGGGATCTTTTCGCGGAGGGTCCAGGAGCGGCCGTTCAAGGAGAGGGCGGTGCCAGCGGAGAGATCGGAAAGGGCGACGATGGCGTCGTCGGCAGGGTGGACTTGGAGGATGGAGGCCATGGTTGCGGAGGAATAAAGCGTTGGCGGACGAAGGGAAGGCAGAATTTTGAACTTTGCGCTTTCTGCCAGACCGGGTTAGATCGGGATTATGCTCGAAATCAACAATCTCTCCCATGTTGTTCCCGGAAAAGGCAAAGAACCTCTCCGCGTGCTGGAACAGGTCAGTTTCATGGCTCCGGGCGGGCATGTGCTGGCGCTGATCGGGCCTTCGGGCAGTGGGAAGACGACGCTGCTGCGCATCCTGGCGGGACTGACGGAGCCTGAGGCGGGGACGATCACTTTCGGAAAGCGGGATCTGATCAAGCAGCCGCTGTATGCCAATCAGCTGGGCTGGGTGCCGGCGGGAGACGACAACTTGATTGAGCACCTGACGGTGCGGGAAAACCTGATCAGCGCGGCGATGCTGCGCGGGGCGGGACGGAATCGGGATGAGGTGATCTCCCGCGTGTCCCATGTGCTGGTGACGGTGGGGCTGGAGAACATCGCGACGGAGCGAACCTCCGCGCTGGCGCTGCCGCATAGGAGACGGCTGAAGCTCGGCCTGGCGCTGGTGGCGGACCCGGTAATCGTGCTGTGTGATGATTTCACCGTGGGAATGGATGTGCGCAGTGAGCGTGAGTTTGAGGCGCTGCTGAGACTGGTGGCATCGGACCGGCCTGACCGCATCGTGATTCATGCGACGGACTCGCTGGCGAATCTGGGGGCGTATGACACGGTGGTGGTGATGCATGAGGGCTACGTGGCTTTCCACGGTCCTGCGCGCGCCGTGCCGCACTACTTCACGGTGCCGACCTATGACGAAGTTTATGCACGTCTGGCGAAGCGCCCGGCGCAGCGCTGGGGCGACTCCTGGATGAAGCACCGTGATGCGTACTATGCAGCCTTCAAGCTGGGGAGTGGCGTGGCGGAAAAGCTTTCTGCGGCAGAGGAAGATCCGGGTGATGAGGACCGCACGATCATCATGAAGCAGAAGGGCGGCGAGGATGAAGAGGAGGTCAAAAAGCCTGAGGAAGCCGAGGTGAGGCCGATCATTCCTCTGCCGGGCATCTTCAGCCAGGCACAGCATTTGGTGAAACGCCGCTGGTCGCTGCTGCGTCGCAGCCCACGCGAGTGGATCGTGCATGCCTCGCTGCTGGTGGGCGGGCCTGCCGTCGCGGCTTTGCTGCTGCTGCCCAATTTAAAAGGGCTCAAGGAAATGCGCGGTGGCAGCACCGCTATTGAAGTGGTCTGGCCGGCGGCGCATGCGGTGTCGATGATCGTGCTTATTCAGATCCTGCTGGTGATGTTCATGGCGCTGCGCCTCGGCGCACGCGAGATCGCCGGACGACGTGCGATTTATGAACGCGAGCGCATCGGTGGCGTGGCACCCTCCGCATGGCTGATCGGTTCCCTGCTCTTCATGCTGCCCATCATTCTGGTGCAAAGCATCTGGATGGAGATGTTTTTGGACATCGTTTCCGGCTCCGGCGTGCTGCCGGGCACGGGGATGGCCAAGCTTATGCTGCCCGCCCTCTCGGGTGCCGCTTTTGCCGCCCTCTGTCTGGGGATCTCCGCCAACTCCGACAGCAAGGAGCGTGCACACAGTGTGTCACTCACGCTGCTGTGTGCGAACGTCCTGCTCTGCGGTGCACTGCTGGGCTTCCCCAAGATTCTGGGGCATGTGGTGCATCCTTTCATCACGGCGCATTATGGGTGGTCGGGCATCATCGATTCGCTGGAGAAGACAGCCTATTTTGAGCCTATCGACAAACTGGTGAAGACCTGGTTTGCCACGCCGGATATTGCGATGAGCATGCTCGGGGTGCATTTCCTCGTGGGCGTGGTGATGGCGTATGTGGGGCTGAAGCGGAGGGCGTGAGGCGGCGCAGTTGGCAGGAGGTGAAGAATCGTGTTTGAGGCTTCAGGTGAGATCCTTGCCTGAATGGCATTCAGGTGAGGGATTGGGATTGCTTGTGGGTTTTGGATCTGGCGGCACGGTCTGACGTGGCGGGACTCTTTGCAGACGCTGCTGGTGGGCGTTGGATGTGGCGAGGCGGTGGGTTTGCTTCCCCGGTTTGATGGCGGGTACCAGGGTAGCCTCGCCCAGGCTCGGCAACCCTTCGCTATGATACGCAGTCCCGTTGGGACTGGTGTGTGGCGGGGCTCTTTGCAGACGCTGCTGGTGGGCGTTGGATGTGGCGGGGCGATGGGTTTGCTTCCTCGGTTTGATGGCGGGTACCAAGGTAGCCTCGCCAGGCTCGGCAACCCTTCGCTATGTTGCGCAGTCCCGTTGGGACTGGTGTGTGGCGGAGCGGTGGCGAAGGGCGTGATGGGCGGTCATGGGCGTACCGGACCGCCTACACAGGTGGGACTCCAATACGTGCCTGGCTTGACGTGCATGTTCTGGGTGTGGCGAGGTGCAAGAATCGAGGACGAGTTCGAGTAGGAGGACGAGGACGCTCTCATTCGCGATGCGCTTTGACCGCTTGATTGCGCAGCAAGCTTGACGGCGCGGCCATCCTGACCTCCGATTCTTACTCCCCTCCCCTTTTCTTCATGCTCAATTTTGTTCGCTTCAAGCACGCCCGGTTTTCCGCCCGTTTCCCTGATACTTTTCGATACTCGCGCTCGCACTACTGGATGGCGCCGGTGGAGGGGGAGACGAATCTGTGGCGTGTGGGGTTCACGAAGTTCGCGACGCGGATGCTGGGTGAGCTGGTGGACTGTGAGTGGAAGCCTGCTGAAGGCGGCCCTGTGGCTCCCGGTGACAACATCGGCTGGGTGGAGGGCTTCAAGGCGGCTTCGGATGTTTATTGCGTGATGAACGGCGCGTTTGCGGGTGGGAATCCGGAGCTCAAGGTAGATGCGTGCATTGTGAGGAGCGATCCGTATGAGCAAGGGTGGCTGTATAGCGTGCGTGGCGAACCGGAGGCGGAGAGCATGGATGTGAACGGGTATATTGAGCTGCTAAGCGGGACGATTCAGAGGATGGCGGAGGAGGGGCATGGGGAAGAAGGGGCGGATGGGGAGTGAGGGAGGGGATTGAAAGCATGCATTGAGTGCAGAGAACGGTTTGCCACACCGCTACGCGGTTTGCTGGAGGCAGGCGCTCTGGAGCCTTTTAAATTCTGACGCAGCCATTCAGAAGACTCTGTTAAGTACGATGGACATGGTCCGTCGGTCTGGGGTGATTGGGCAGCGCTGATCGACAGACAGGAGTGTCTATCGTACTTCAATCCATCCGCGCAGACACAAAGCGTGGCTTCTTGGGCATGCGACTGTAGAAGCTTCCCTTTCGATGGTTTCGTGGAATGCGTGTGCTGTCCGGCCTGCGGAAAGCGGTAGCTGCGCTCGTTCCTCGCTGCGCGACCGCAGTCCAAAAATGAAGGCTGTTGCGCTGCTTCTATGCCGTCTTGATGAAGCAAGGACTCCCCTGCCCTCTATTTTCCGAGGAGGAAGGCGAGGAGGTCGGCCATTTGATCTTTGGTGATGGCGGCTTCGAGGCCGACGGGCATGAGGGTGTGATCAAGGGATTTCATTTCCTTGATGGCGGTGCGGGCGATGGTTTCCTTGGCACCGCCCATCATGGCGAGGACGATGCCGTCGCCGGTTTCGCTTTGGATGAGGCCGGAGAGGGTGCGGCCGTCTTTGGTTTCGACGGTGTAGGCGCTCCAGCGGGCTTCAAACATGCGGTTGGGATCGAGGATGTCTGAGAGGAGGCCTTCCGGGGGCTTCACTTTGACGTCGGAGAGAGGAGGGCCGACATCGACGCCGAGGGAGCCGTGCTTGTGGCAGGTGATGCAGATGGTGGCGAAGACCTGCTGGCCTTTTTTGGCGTTCCCTTTCATGGTGGTGGAGACCATGTAGTCCTGCACGACTTTCGCGCGATCACTGCTGGCTTCGCCGAAGAGTTTCTTGGCGAGTTCGGGCATTTCGCCGGTGCCGCGCTGGTAGCGCCAGCGGGTTTCGACATCGACCCAGGCGGTGGGGAATTCGCCTTTCTCCATGCGCTTGAAGAGTTCGAGCGCGGTGGTGGCGTTGGCGGTGAGGACGGGGACGAGATCGCGCTTCAATGCGGGTCCGGCCTTGGGCAGGAGTTCATAGATGAGAGGCGAGGTGGTGGTGGCGGGGTATTTCCGCAGCAAGGCGAGCGCGGCGAGAGAGAGCTCCGGCGGCTGGCTGGTGGTGAGGAGGGTCTTCACGACGGGCTGCACGGCATCCCATTTGCGCTGCCCGAGGAGGGGCATGACGGCGAGGCGTTGATCGAGAGGGGATTTCGGATTGGCGATGATTTCGTCGATCTCGGACTGAAGCATCGCGATCTCCTTGGCGGCGTCATCGTGGCCTTTCGGCAGCTTGGCGAGACCTTGCAGCAGAGCAGGCTTCCACCAGAGGAGTTTGCCGGGTTCTTTTTGCAGAAGGGAAAGCAATGCCTTCACATCTTCAGCCTCAGCATCGGCGATGGCACCCAAAGCGAAGGTGCGAACTGTGGTGCTGCGGATTTCGGAGAAGGTTTTGAAGAAGTCGTCGCCAAGGGAGCTGAGGATGCGGCCCATTTGCTTGCTGGCGGAGGAGGCGACCATCTTGGCCATCCATGGATCTTCGGGATATTTTGCGATGAGAGCGCTGAGTTCTTTGGCATCGGTGATGGTCTGAGCTTTGAGAAAGGCGACGCGCTCGGCGTGCTCAGGTGGGACATCGCCCCAGCCGACTTCGGGAATGGCGTGGTATTTGCCGGGAGTTTTGGTGACGAGTTTTTTCGTGCCCTTTGGCACGACACGCCAGATGCGGCCTTCGTTTTCGCCTTGGCGCATGTCATGGGTTTTGACGAACTCTTCGGGGAAGAAGCGGGCGTGGTCGATCCAGCGGCGGTAGATGTCGCAGATGTAGATGGCGCCGTCGGGGCCGGTGGTGAAGTTCACGGGACGGGACCATTCATCGCTGCTGCGGAAGAATTCGGTGCGATCGCCGACACGGGTGGCTTTGAGGGATGCGCCGTTGGGAGTGATCTTGTAACGGGTGACGAGCTGGCCTGTGGGATCTGGGACGAAGACGTTGTTTTTGAGCTCGGGCATGAGCAGGCCACGATAGACTCCCAGACCGGAACAAGCGGTGTTTGTGCCGGCATGCGCGTCTGCAGTGGTGTGGGTGATCTGCAGCGGGAAGACGCGGGTGTCCGCGCCGAAGGGGGCGATGTCCTCGAAGTTCTGCGTGATGCCGGCGTGGGGATTGCGCAGCATGGCCTCATAAGGCATGACGGTGAACATGAGGGGATTGCGGTTCGAGCAGTAGAAGTGGTGGCCGTAGTCATCGAAGGCGCCGCCGTACTGGCCTTTTCCGCCGGTGGGGGTGATCTTGTCGGTGCGGGGGTCCCATTTGAAATTGCTGCCGGGGATATTGACGACATCGGTGGGGTTGTCGGCGGGATAGATCTCACGGGCGTCGAGGCCGTTGTTGAAGTGAATGCAGCCGTCAAGGCCCCAGCGTGGGGCGCTGACCTGAAGCTGGGCGTGCTTGGGATTGAAGCCTTTGATGAGGGATTTGATCTCGTCGGCCTTGCCATCGCCATCGGTGTCTTTGAGGAAGAGAATCTGTGAACGCGTGGTGGCGATGAGGCCGCCGTTGTAGGGGAGGAGGCCCTGCACGTTGTCCATGTGATCGGCAAAGGTGACGGCTTTGTCCATGCGGCCATCGCCATCTTCATCGGAAAGAAGCTGGATGCGGGAGAGCCAGGGATCACCGGGGTTTGGCGGGCCGAGGGGGTAGTCGCGCATGTCTGCGACATACATGCGGCCTTTGGAGTCCCATGTGCATTCGACGGGATCGAGGACGAGGGGTTCGGCGGCGACGAGCTGCACTTCGTAGTCGCCATCGAGCTGGATGCGCTTGAGGGATTCTTCGGGGGAGAGAGCTTTGGACTGGCCATCGCGCACGGCACCGATGTCGCTGCCGCCGCTGGCCTGGATGGCGCTCCATTTTTCCTTGAAGTCGCCGAGGGGGTACAATTCATAACGGCGCACGAGCATTTCTGCGCCTTCGGTCTGCAGGAGGATTTTACCTTCGGCGGGTTTGCAGTCGAAGGCTTCATTCACCATCGCGCCATTGACGAAGTACTGGAGCGTGTCGCCTTTGGCGATGACTTCGAGACGGTTCCATTCGCCGGAGGGGGACTCGACATCTTCGCGGCCGCGGAAGCCGACTTTATCGGCCCAGTCCACATCGCGGTGTTTCCAATTGATGCGGCCTGCGGTGACGGTCTGGCGGGGCTCGCCTTTCTTCCAGATTTTTTCCTTGTCGCGATCGAGCGCGAACTCAGCGGAGAGGGAGGTCGTCAGCTGGGTGCCGTCGGCGAGTTTGGGGGAGAGGACGAGGATATCGCCGACGCCGCCCTCGATGATCTGGGCCTCGATGCTGGCCATCCAGGTGTCGCCGACGGTGCCGTGGGGACCGTAGCTATGGAGGAGGATGCCGTTGTCCTTGGCGGCTTTCTCGCGCTTGCCCCAGGTTTTGGCGCCCCACTTGAATTCGAGGACGAGGTGGTAGTCGCGGAAGTTTTCCTTGGTGGCGACGTAGCCGTAGCCGCGACCGCTGATGTGGAAGGTGCCGTCTTTGTCGAAGGTCCAGATGTCCTTGGGGGCGTCGTGGAAATCGGCCTTGGGATTGACGTGGTACTCGACGTTGCCGGATTTGATGACGTCGAGCAGGTTGATCTTCGCTTTGACGGGTTCGATGGCAGATAGAAAGCCGGCGGAACACACGAAAAACACAGGGAGGAGTGAGAAGATGCGCATGAGGTGATTACGACGAGGGTGAGAGTATCATTACGGCCGGAGGCCACATGATGCAGACATGATTGAGGGGAAACTTGGTGCTTTTGTGATGCGAGGCGAAGCGAAGGCTCCGGGCGTTCCAGAGGGAGCTGAAGCTCCCGAATAGTTACTTTCCTTTGAACTCGCCGAGAGGGTAGAGTTCGTAGCGGCGCACGAGCATTTCCGCGCCTTCGGTCTGCAGGAGGATTTTGCCTTCGGCGGGTTTGCAGTCGAAGGCTTCGTTGACCATTGTGCCGTTGACGAAGTATTGCAGCGTGTCGCCTTTGGCGATGACTTCGAGACGGTTCCACTCGCCGGAGGGGGTCTCGACATCTTCGCGACCGCGGAAACCGACTTTATCGGCCCAATCCACATCGCGGTGTTTCCAATTGATGCGGCCCGCGGTGACGGTTTGACGGGGCTCGCCTTTCTTCCAGATTTTTTCCTTGTCGCGATCGAGCGCGAACTCAGCGGAGAGGGAGGTCGTCAGTTGGGTGCCATCGGCGAGTTTGGGGGAGAGGACGAGGATGTCGCCGACGCCGCCTTCGATGATCTGGGCTTCGATGCTGGCCATCCAGGTGTCGCTGTAAGCGCCATGGGGGCCGTAGGCGTGGAGGAGGATGCCGTTGTCTTTGGCGGCTTTTTCGCGCTTGCCCCAGGTCTTGGTGCCCCACTTGAATTCGAGGACGAGGTGGTAGTCGCGGAAGTTTTCCTTGGTGGCGACGTAGCCGTAGCCACGGCCGCTGATGTGGAAGGTGCCGTCCTTGTCGAAGGTCCAGATGTCCTTGGGGGCGTCGTGGAAATCGGCCTTGGGATTGACGTGGTACTCGACGTTGCCGGATTTGATGACGTCGAGCAGGTTGATCTTTGCTTTGACGGGTTCGATGGCAGGCAGAAGGCCGGCGGAACA
This sequence comes from Prosthecobacter sp. Pr1, assembly GCF_057652315.1. Taxonomy (NCBI): domain Bacteria; kingdom Pseudomonadati; phylum Verrucomicrobiota; class Verrucomicrobiia; order Verrucomicrobiales; family Verrucomicrobiaceae; genus Prosthecobacter; species Prosthecobacter sp. Pr1. Next base: position 42,274 of record NZ_JBYFBS010000013.1, read on the forward strand.
GATCGAAAGCACGGAGAGGAGTGAAAGGAGGCGCATGAAGTGAGTACGGCGGGGGTGAGCGTATCATTACGGCGTGATGCAGTGTGATGCAGACACGATTGAGGCCAAACTTGGTGCTTTTGTGACGGGAAGGAGTTCCTGGTTCTTTGTTCTTGGTTGAATTTGGTTCGCCTGCCCAGCGGGCGTTATCATAGCGCATCGCCAAACTCATTCCGGCATGGTCGAGCCTGGGGACATTCGGTTTGCCGCAGAGGGGCAAAGGTGCAGAGGTGGCAGAGACGGAATTTACTTTCTACTCCCTTTGTCACCCTGCTCCTCTGCGGCCAATGGAATGTTACATTGCCTTCCAAACGACATGCTGGAGAGCATCTCCTCGCGCGCTTTCCGAGAATGAGTTTCGGAAGAATTTACAGCACCTGCTGCAGCAGGCGCTGGGTAACGCGACCAGACCGGCTAAAGCCGGAACTACAATGCGTGTGCTGTGGATTGCGGAGCGATGGAGGTGCGGCGCTTCCAGAGCGAGCTAAAGGCTCGGCAGTACTTTTATCCAGCTCTACGAGAGCTTGTTGCGGAAGTCGGGGTAGCCGAATTTGCGGACGACGCGGTATTCCTTTGTGGCGGGATCGTAGATGGCGATGTCGGGATGGGGGACGCCGTTGAAGGTGGTGGTTTTCACCATGGTATAATGTGCCATGTCTGCAAAGACGAGGCGCTGGCCGATGCGGAGGGGCTCGGGGAAGGAGAAGCCGCTGAGGACATCGCCGGCGAGGCAGGAGGTGCCGCCCATTTTGTACTCGTAGGGGTGCTCTCCGGAGAGGCCGGCGCCGAAGATGTGGGGGCGGTAGGGCATCTCGAGGGTGTCCGGCATGTGGGCGGTGGCGGAGATGTCGAGGATGGCGGTGGGTGTGGGGGCTTCGATGATGTCCTGGACTTCGGCGATGAGGTAGCCGGTGTTCAGGCCTGCGGCTTCGCCTGGCTCGATGTAAACGTCCTTGCCCCACTTCTCGCGAAAGGTGCGGAGGACGCGGATGAGAAGGTCCACATCGTAGTCTTTGCGGGTGATGTGGTGGCCGCCGCCCATGTTGACCCACTGCACCTGCTCAAGGAGGCGGGGGAAGCGTTGTTCGACGGCGGCGACGGTGCGCTCAAGGACATCGCTGTCCTGTTCGCAGAGGGCGTGGAAGTGGAGGCCTTCGATGCCGGTGAGGTCTTCGTCTTCGAGGAGGTCTGAGCGAATGCCGAGGCGGCAGCCGGGGGAGCAGGGATCGTAGAGGGAGACTTCGACTTCGGAGTGCTCGGGGTTCACGCGGATGCCGGGGCTGGGCGCGTGGCCGGTGGCGGCTTTGGCGGCATCCAGCATGGGCTTGAACTTCCGAAACTGTGCGAGGGAATTGAAGCTGAGATGATGCGAGATGGGGATGATCTGCTCCATCTCCTGCGGTTTGAAGGCGGGGGAATAGACGTGGACTTCCTTGCCGAATTCCTGAGCCAAGAGCGCTTCATTCAAGCCGCTGGCGCAGCAGCCGCTGAGGTATTCGCGCATGATGGGGAACACGCTGAACATGGAGAACCCCTTCAACGCGAGGAGCACGCGGGCACCGGATTCACTCTGCACATGGGCGAGCTTTTCCATGTTCTTCCGCAGCAGCGCGACGTCCACCACGTAGGCGGGGGTTTCGATGGCGTTGATGTCGAAGGCCGGAAAGGGCTGCTCGTAAACGTGGGGAGGAGTGAAGGAAGTGGAGGCCATTCAGGGAAGGAGCGGGGGCGAGGAATAGGGAACGATGGAGGGAAGAGGCAAGGGACGAAAATGACGAATGTAGTCCGAATGCTCCATGCATGACTGACACTCAATTTAGTCTGGCATCTAGCGCGCAGTCGGCGGCGGGGAGGATTGTAAACTGAGAACTGAAAACTGAGAATTTCAAATTGGCCGGAGGTGGAGCCGTGGTGTCAGACAGATACCCAGCGAATGATCACACTTTCATCAGCGCTGCACTTTGGCGTCTCCGCCTTCGGCGAGTTTTTGGACTTCGGGGAAGGTGGCCATGCTGGTGTCTCCGGGGGTGGTCATGGCGAGGGCGCCGTGGGCAGCGCCGTAGTCGACGGCTTTTTGGGCATCGTTTTCCACGAGGAGACCGTGGATGAGGCCAGCGACGAAGCTGTCGCCCGCGCCGATGCGGTCGAGGATGTCAAAGCGGGGGTAGTTGCGGCTGCGGTGGAAGCTGCCTTTGTGCCAGCAGAGAGCGCCCCAGTCATTGACGTTGGCGGTGTGCACGCGGCGGAGAGTGGCGGCGATGGTGTGAAGATTTGGATACTGCGCGGCGAGCTTTAACATCATGGGGCGCAGCTTGGCGTCTTCGGCGGCGAAGATGTCGGTGGGATCCGTGGGAGTGGTGGAGGAGACGGGAGGCTCATCGCTGAGGACGCCGATCATGACATTGACGTAGGGGGCGAGCTGACGGTTCAGCGCCTGCGACCCGGCGAAGCCGCCGCGCTCCTGCCAGAGGGAGGGGCGGTAGTTGAGATCGTAGCTGACGGTGACGCCGTGTTTTTTGGCGGCTTCGCAGGCCTGGATGGTGATCTCGGCGGTGGATTCGGAGAGGCCGGCGAAGATGCCGCCGGTGTGCAGCCATTTGCAGCCGAGGGTGCCGAAGAGGTGATCGAAATCGAAGTCGCCGGGCTTGATCTGTGAGGCGGCGCTGTGACCGCGATCGACGCTGCCCTTGGCACCGCGCACGCCGAAGCCGCGCTCGGTGAAGTTGATGGGATTGCGGACGCGCTTGCCCATGCCGTCATAGGGCACCCATTTGATGAGGGAGGTGTCCACGCCGCCCTGGAGGATGAGGTCTTCAATGAGGCGGCCGATTTCGTTGTCGGCAAAGGCGGTCAGAATTCCAGAGCGGAGGCCGAAGCAGCGGCGGGCGCCGCGGGCCACATTGTACTCGCCGCCGCCCTCCCAGGCGGTGAACTGGCGTGAGGTGCGCACGCGTCCCTCACCGGGATCGAGGCGCAGGAGGACTTCACCGAGGGAGAGGAGATCGTAGGCAGGTTGAGCGGGCATGGAGGGGCTAGATATGAAGCGCGACGGGGCAGTGGCAAATAACTCCTCGCTGGAAAATGTGTCGGGAAGGGCTTAGATTTAAGGATGATTCGATTTCTTTCCTGCCTTGCCTGCGCGCTGATGGTCTCTACAACGGGCTTCTCCAAGACCCCTATGATACCTGTGGAGCTCAAACCTTGGGACAAAGGTGCCATTGAATTTGAGACGGGCATGCTGTGGAAGGTCGGCGGAGACACCACCTTTAACTATCGCATCATCCCGTTCATCGTTTCCTGGCGCACGCCGGAGTGGTTTGGATTTCATTTTCGCAATGGCTCCGCCCTGGTTGTGAGGCAGAAGTTTTCAGCGATGGCAAATTACATCGAGACGGGGTCTGAGAACCGCTACCTCGGGCTGTCCGGTGGTGGTGTCATCGAATGGTGGAACCCGAGCGCGACGTGGAATGTCTTTGGCTCTGCAGGTGGCGGGGTGGGCTGGATTGATGCGCAGAGTGCGCCCGGCGGCCAGGGGCAGGACTTTACTTTGAACTGGTACAGCCAGCTCGGCATCTCGCACACGCTTACGGAAAAGTGGTCTGTGAATGCGAGTGCGATGTTTCAGCATATGTCCAACGGAGGGCAGACGGATCCGAATCCGGGGCTGAATGCGCTGGGTGTCCTGATTGGTGTGCGCAGGAGTTTTTGAGCGAGGGCAAAATGAAGCTGGCCAGATGACGCGGGGCATTTCATGGTGATGGACCATGAGCTTTCGACTTCTGACCGCACTCGTTTTCGCCACTGCCGCGCTGCAGGCTGCTGATGTTTATTTCCCGCCGCCGGACAGTGAAGGCGGCTGGCGCGAGGCGAAGGGTGAGAAGGAATGCCACGAGCTGGGGGGCATGGATCTGGTGAAGCTGGAGCCGGCGTATGTGATGACGGAGCGCTCCACGGGAAACGGGGGCCTCGTGGTGGTGCACAAGGGGTATCTGGTATTCGAGAAGTACTTCGGTCGTGCGAGCCGCAACAGCAATCCGGACATGGCCTCCACGGGGAAGGCTTTTTGCAGCATCGCGTGCGGGATCATGCTGAATGAGTTCAAGGACAAGATCCCCGAGGGGCTGGACACGAAGGTCTTCACTGAGAAGTATCTGCCGGAGGCTTTTCCGCTGAATGATCCGCGCAAGGCGGAGATCACGCTGGGGCAGCTGCTATGCATGACCGGCGGCTACTGGGGTGAAGGGCAGACGCCGACGGGGTATGTGAAAGGTGATCCGAAAGCGCAGCAGCTGAAACCGGTGCCGGGGCAGAACATCAAGGATCTGGACAAGTCATCGCTCAATGTGCCGCTGTGGACGAATCCGGGGGCCGGGTATTCGTATTCATCCCCTTCCCCGCACATCGCGAGCATCGTGCTGCGCCATGTGACTGGCATGGAGCTGAAGGATTACATTGATGCGCGGCTGGCGAAGCCGCAGGGCTGGGGTGCGTGGGACTACTGCCTGCACCGGGGTGACTACGTGATGCCGCACGCGAATGGCGCGGGCAGCACGGCGCTGCATGCGACGGATGCAGTGCGCATGGGCTACTGCCTGGCGCATGGTGGTAAGTGGAAGGACCAGCAACTTGTGCCGGCGGATTACATCAAGAAGTGCCAGACGTGGAGCCCGTACAATCCGCACACGCCGTTCTCGCTGCAGTTTGAGCACAACGCGGACGGGCATGTGGCGGGTGCGCCGAAAGATGCGTTTTGGAAATCGGGCGCGGGTGGTTTTTGTCTCTATGTGGTGCCGTCGCTGGATCTGGTGATTTACAAGCTGGGTGGCAAGGACGGGCAGTATGACCCGACGCTGACGCGGATCCCGCAGCCGGAGCAGAAGCATGATCGCGACAACTGGCAGCCGATTCCGGGAAATGCGTTTATGGAAGGCAGCGGTGCCGCTTCGCTGAACCGGGTGCTAGAGATGGTGTGTGCGGCGGTGAGGATTGAGTAGACGGAGGGATGGCGGAGAGCTCCAGTTGCGGCGCAACTGGGCTGCTTTGCTGGCGCTGTTGTCGGTCGGTTTGTGGTTAGGCCTAGGTGATGGGAACTGTGTGAGCGCTGGTCGACGGGCAGGAACCGGAGCGCAGCGCAGATAGCCAGCCGCAGGCTGCCCGCAGGGCGAACGCAGTGAGGCGGCAATGCCCATCGTACTTTTGGCAGGGCGTACATGATTGACAGATCGGGCGCGCGGCGCCTGTTCTGTGCTTCCCATGAAGTTTTGCTCGTTCCTCGCATTCCTGTCTCTTGCCACCTGCTCGCTCGCTGCGGACAAACCTGCGAAGCCCAAGGCAGTGGAGGCTCCGACCACGCCTTCGCCGTGGGGGGATTTTGTGGAGAAGGATTTTCCGTTTTTTAGCAGTGTGCTGGATGCGCGCGAGGTGGGTGAGGGTTTTCCGAAGGACAATCTGACGCCGCGGGGGATCGTTTTGAATCTGGGGCACAATCTGTGGGCGTGCTTTGACACGGATTTGCTGCGCATCGCGTGCATCTGGGAGGGCGAGGCTGGGAAGCCGCCGGTGAGTGCGGACGCGCTGGCTCCGGGGTCCTACCATGTGGCGGGACAGAAGACGAAGGACGGGCAGGAGTATCTGCCGAAGCCGATTGGCAAGGTGTGGCTGGCGAACGGGATTTATCCTGGGTGGCAGGTGGGGGAGAAGCCGAGCTTTGTGGATCCGCGTGAGCCGACAGCGAGTCCGGAGGAGGTGGGGAGAGGACCGGTGGCAAACGCGCAGTTCAAGGACATCCATTTCTCCTACACGCACATGACTGAGGAAGGGAAGACAGGAAGTTGGTTTCTAGATTATTTGATCGACGGCACACCCGTTTCAGAAAGAATTGGATCTGGTGTGGTGCTTGGGGAAATCCAAAGTCTAAGTCTAACCCGTTCCATTCGTGTCGCGCCTCATAAAAGCGAGCTTTTGGTGATTGGCGGCACCTGCCTTCCCTCAAATCACCTGACAGCAATCAAGCCGACGCCTCCTGGAGGTGATCGACACGAGACTTTGGAAATGCAAAACTCTGAAGGAGTTCAATGGCTGCGTTTGCCCCCATCAGACAAGCCATTTGAGATTATTATCGATCTCAATTTCACCCCAAACAGTTCAGAAAGCTTCGGCGGAGGAGGAACCATTAATGAACCTTTTTCTCTACACAGTTTGCCTTTGCAGTCCCCAAAAGCAACCCTCTCCACCAAACCGGACGCTTATGTCATCGATGAGATTCCCCTGCCTTTGGACAATCCGTGGAAGAGGAATGTGAGGCTGGCGGATGTGGCGTTTTTGAACGACCAGGGGGATGCGGCGGGAGTGACGTTTGATGGGGATGTGTGGCTGATCTCGGGACTGAAGGGGGATTTGGAGAAGGTGACGTGGAAGAGGTTTGCGAGCGGGCTGCATGAGCCGATGAGCCTTGTGGTGCGCGGTAGCGACATCCTCGTTTTTGATCGGAATGGGATTTGGAAGCTGGTGGACACGAATGGGGACCAGGAGTGCGACCGATATGAGATGTTCTGCAATCTCTTTGCGCAGACGGCGGAGACGCGGGAGTTTCCGAATTCGATGAAGCTGGGGCCGAAGGGGGAGCTGTATATTTCGAAGGGCGGGCAGGAGGGGACGACTTATGGGAAGCATAATGGGACGGTGATCAAGATCGCGGCGGATGGGAAGTCGATGGAGGTGATTGGGTATGGTCTGCGGCAGCCGTTCATTGGGGTGAACCCGAAGACGGGGCTGGTGACGGCGAGTGACCAGCAGGGCAACTATGTGCCGTCCACGCCGCTGCACATTATTTCGGATCATCACTTCTACGGACATCTGCCGACGATCGCGCCGAAGGAGAAGTATCCGGAGACGATCACGGAGCCGCTGACGTGGCTGCCGCACCCGGTGAATCCGAGCGGGGTGACGCAGACGTGGCTCATCGGCGCGAAGATGGGACCGGTGAATGGGGAACTGATCCACATCGGCTACAACCGGCCGGAGCTGTTCCGCGTGCTGATGAACTCGCATTTTGAAAAGCCGCAGGCGGCGGTGGTGAGCTTTAACCGGAACTTTGATTTCCCGACGCTGAATGCGGTGGTGAATCCGGCGGACGGGCAGCTCTATGTGGTGGGCTTCCAGGTGTGGGGCACGGTGGTGAAAAAGATCAGCGGCTTTGCGCGAGTGCGCTACACGGACAAGCCGCGGGTGCTGCTCAAGGAAGTGACGCCGACGGACAAGGGGCTGCTGCTGAAGTTCAATGCGAAGCTGGATGCGAAGCTGGCGACTGATCCGGACAGCTTCAATGCTGAGCGCTGGAACTACAAACGCACCTTTGATTATGGTTCGCCGCATTTGAAGCTGGATGGCAGCAGCGGGCAGGAATGGATGACGGCGAGCAGCGCTTACCTGAGCAAGGATGAGATGAGCGTGCTGGTGGGCTTTCCTGACATGAAGGCGGGTGTGCACCAGATGCGCATCGGCTGGGGGCTGAAGAGCGTGGACGGTGACAAGGCGGAGAACACGGCGTACTTTTCTCCGTGGGAGCTCATGAAGTTTGATGCGAAGAAGGAAGGCTTTGATGAGAATCTGAAGGTGGATCTGACGCCGCGCAAAGCGGCAGCAGTGGCCACGGTGAAGGCTACGGCGGAGGAAGGCGAGCGGCTGTATCAGATGTATGGCTGCATGGCGTGCCACAGCACGGATGGGACGCTGGTGGGCAAGGTGGGGCCAAGCTGGAAGGGATTGTTTGGCAGCGAGCGCGAGATTGCCAAGGGGCAGAAGGGCAAGTTTAAAGCGGATGAGGCGTATCTGCGTGAGTCGATCACGAATCCGAGTGCGAAGGTCGTGAAGGGGTTTGAAAAGTTTGATACGGGGATGCCGATCTACAATGGCATTCTCAATGACTCGCAGATTGAGAGTCTGATTTTGTATATCAAGAGTTTGAAGTGACCCCAGGGTGGCGAGGTGCCCATCTCCAATGGTGACGGGGCCTCCTAACCCCGTCTGCATTTCAAGGATTGGAGCGCGCTACACGGTCCGATCTTCAGAAAAGACGGGGTCGGGAGACCCCGTCACCTTGATTTAGTTCATGCTGCGGAGGGCTTCGCGGATGAGTTTGTCGGCGGTGTCCATGCCGGGGTTTTTGGCGAGGTCGTTGACGGCTTTGATGGCTTCGGATTGTTTGTAGCCGAGGGCGATGAGGCCGAGGACGGCGTCGGTTTGGGCTTCCTGTTTGGGGTCGTGGGCGCCTTTGGCGGTGCGAGAGGCCTGCCAGGCATCGACGACACCGACTTTGTCCTTGAGTTCGAGTACGATGCGTTCGGCGGTCTTGCCGCCGACGCCTTTGATGCGGGAGAGGGCCTTTACATCGCCGCTGATGACGGCGTCTTTGAAGGCGGCGACGGGCATGCCGCTGAGGACGCTGAGGGCCATCTTGGGGCCGATGCCGGAGACGCGGTCCATGAGGAGGCGGAAGAGATCGCGCTCGTCTGAAGTGATGAAGCCGAAGAGGGTGTGGTCGCGGTCGGTGACGTGGTAGTGGGTGAGGAGCTGCACTTTTTCACCGGGCTGCGGGAGTTTGTCGAAGGTGGTGAGGGGGATGAGGACGAGGTAGCCCACGCCGTTGACGTCAATGGTGGCGCGGTGCGGGAGGGCTTCGGCGAGGAGGCCGCGAAGGAAAGCGATCATGCGGGCATGAAGGCGGAAGGGCGCGAAGGTGCAAGCGGAGGTTTGCTACGGGGGTGATTATGGCGTTTTTTTTGGAAGACAGAGGCGCGGAATTTTCACCACAAAGGCACGATGAACACCGAGGTTTGAAAAAACAGAGGCGCAGGCAGTTCTGTGTTCATCGCACCTATGCGGATGTTTCAGCGCAATCCAAAAGAGTCGTGAGCATGACACATGACATTTGGAGTGCGGCACGCGAAGCTGCCGCTTTCGAGCCTCACTTGGTGTGCGTGAGATCGCTTGGCTAGCGGACGATCACAGGCTCCCGCTTTCGAGCATTCCATGGCACGTGCGAGCCATCAGGCATGTCGAAAGCGGTGGCTGCGTTCGTTCCTCACTTCGCAACCGCAGTCCGAATAGGAGCTGCGGTTGCGCGATGAGGTGATGAGTTTGGCGACCACTGCTTTTCTGCGCGCATGATTATGGTGTTTTTTTGGAAGACAGAGGCGCGGAATTTTTACCGCAGAGGCACGATGAACACAGAGGTTTGAAAAAACAGAGGCGCAGGCAGTTCTGTGTTCATCGCACCTATGCGGATGTTTCGGCGCAATCCAAAAGGATCTTGAGCATGACACAAGGCATTTGGAGTGCGGATGCGATTAGCTGCTGCTTTCGACCGTGACATGGTGTGCGTGAGATCGCTTGGCTAGCGGACGATCACAGGCTCCCGCTTTCGAGCATTCCATGGCACGTGCGAGCCATCAGGCATGTCGAAAGCGGTAGCTGCGTTCGTTCCTCACTGCGCAACCGCAGTCCAAATAGGAGCTGCGGCTGCGCGACGAGGTGATGAGTTTGGCGGCGGGCTGACGACCTCTTTTATGCGGAGAGCTTTTCCATAAGCTTCTGGGTGCGCTCGATGATGCGCTGGGGCTCGTCGAGGAGGCCGGCGGAGAGGAGGGCGTTGTCCAGGATTTGCTCGGTGATGAGGCCGGCGGTTTCGGGGTCCTTCTCGCGGAGGGCGGAGAGATTGCGGACGAGCTGATGGCGCGGATTGATTTCGAAGATGACCTTCGAGCCGGGCATGTCGCCGTCTTTGCCCATGGCCTTCATCATCTGGCGGATCTGCGGGCTCATCTCGCCTTCGGGGGTGAGGACGAGGGCGGGGCTGCCGACGAGGCGCTTGCCGGTGCGGACGGTTTCGACCTGGGTGGCGAGGCGTTCTTTGATCCAGTCGCAGAGGGAGGTGGCGTCTGCTTCGGGGAGGGCTTCGCCTTCGCTGGTGTCGTCACCAAGATCGATGTCGGGGGCGTTGACGGACTTGAGGTCTTTGTCTTCGAACTTGCTGAGGCTGGAGATGACGTACTCGTCGATGTGCTCAAACATGTAGAGGACTTCAAAGCCCTTGGCCTTGAAGGCGGCGACGTAGGGGCCGCTTTCGATGGTGCTGCGGGAGGTGGAAACCTGGTAGTAGATCTCCTTCTGGTCTTCCTTCATGCGCTTCACGTACTCGGTGAGGCTGACGGTCTCGCCGGGCTCAGTCATGCTGGATTCAAAGCGGAGGAGCTTGGCGATGGCGTCGCGATTGGTGTGATCGGTGGCGATGCCTTCCTTGAAGAAGCGGCTGAAGCTGGAGTAGAACTCGTTGTACTTCTTCGGATCTTCGACGGCTTCTTTGTCGAGATGCTTGAGGAGGCGCTTGGCGACGACGTCACCGAGCTTGCGGACGAGAGCGCTGTCCTGCATGGACTCGCGGGAGATGTTCAGCGGCAGGTCTTCGCTGTCGATGACGCCGCGAACGAAGCGCATCCATTCGGGGAGGAGCTTTTTGGGCTTTGGATCGATGAGGACTTTTTTGCAGTAGAGGCCGACGTTGGGCTCCATCTGGCCCATTCCGTAGGCTTCCATGTTCTGCGTGGGGGTGAAGAGCAGCGCATTGATGGCGATGGGGGACTCGGCCTGGAAATGGAGGCGGTAGCTGGGGTCATCAAAGGCGTGAGCGGCGAAGCGGTAGAACTCGGTGTACTGCTCTTCGGTGATGCTGTCCTTGGACTTGAGCCAGAGGGCTTCAACGGTGTTCACTCGCTCGGTGTCGAGGATGACGGGGAAGGTGACGAAGTTGGAGTATTTCTCCAGGATCTGCTTCACACGGTGTTTCGTGGCGAACTCGGCGGCGTCTTCCTTGAGGTGCAGCACGATTTTGCAGCCACGGGCTTCTTCGGTGGATTCGTCGATGGTGTAGCTGGTGCTGCCATCGCTGGTCCAGACGAGGTGCTCGCCGTCATTGCGCCAGGAGTGGGTGTGGACTTCGACTTTGTCGGCGACCATGAAGGCGGAGTAGAAGCCGACGCCGAACTGGCCGATGAGGGAGGCGTCGTTTTGTTTGCCGGCGTTCTTCAGAGCAGCGGCAAAGGCCTTGGAGCCGGAGTGGGCGATGGTGCCGAGGTTTTCGACGAGCTCTGCGCGGGTCATGCCGATGCCGTGATCAGCTATGGTGAGGGTGCGGGCGGCTTCATCGGTGGTGATGGTGACTTCCAGCGCGGCGGAGGGGTCGAAGACCTCTTTTTCCGTGAGCTGGGTGAGGCGCATCTTTTCCATCGCATCGGCAGCGTTGGAGACGAGCTCGCGAATGAAGATCTCGCGGTCGGTGTAGAGGCTGTGGATGACGATATCGAGGACTTGTTTGACTTCGGCCTGGAATTCGTGGGTCTGGCTCATGGTTGTGTGGTTTTTCGTGGGTTTGGGGGCGGAGAGAGTAGCGGATGGGGGTGGGAGGTCAAGTGTGCTACGCTCCCATTGGCACGTGGTGAAGAGGGGGCATGAGGAATTGAAAACTGGGAACTGAAAACTGAGAATTGCAAATTGGCCGGATGCCAGAAGACGACCGAGGGGCGAAAGGACGCATGGAGCAGCCTTGACTTTGGAATCCCCTCCCCCACAATCGCCGCTCTTATGGGACTCTTTGATTCACTCGCCAAAAACGCGCTGGGCAGCATGCTCGGCGGCTCTGCCAAAATGGACCCCGCAGCGATGCTGTCCGGTCTGCTGAATGAAGCGGGTGGCTTGAACGGCATGATGGCCCAGTTTGAGAAAGCGGGCCTGACTGAGATTTTTGCCTCCTGGGTCGGAACGGGAACGAACCTGCCGATCAATGCCGAGCAGATGAAGGCCGCGGTGGGAGAAGAAAACCTGCAGGCGCTTGCTGGCAAAGTGGGCATGCATGTGCACACGGTGCAGCCGCTGCTGACGCAGTTCCTGCCGCAGATCATCGACAAACTGACGCCGCAGGGCCACATTCACGACAACAACCCCAGCGGCAGCCAGATTCAAAGCGTGCTGACCAGTGTGATCAGCAGCGGACTCGGCGGATTGTTTGGCGGAGGGCGCTGATGGCTGCGCCACGGCGCGAATCCCACACGTAACACCTGCCATGCTCCGCCTTGCCCTGAAAATGCTGTTTGGTGACACGGCCAAGTACCTGATGCTGGTGGCAGGTCTCGCGGTGGCGACGTTTTTGATGGCGCAGCAGACGGCGGTGTTCTGCGGGCTGATGAACTGGACGAAGTCGACGCTGAAAAACGTCCCGGCACCGATCTGGGTGGTGGAGGAAAAAGTGGAGCAGGTGAATGAGACGAATCCGCTGCTGGACACGGATGTGGCACGCGTGCGCAGTGTGGCCAGCGTGGCGTGGGCTGCGCCGATCTATTCGGGCATCCAGCGGGTGCGGCTGGAGAACGGGAACTTCAAGATGATCCAGCTCATCGGCATTGATGCCAACACGCTGGCGGGAGCACCGGCGAAGATGCTGGAGGGCAACCTGATGAAACTGAGGCTGCCGCATTCGGTGATCATCGATGATCTGGGGGTGACGCGACTGGCACGCAAACGCGGGGAAAAGGTGAAGGTGGGCGATGTGTTTGAGCTCAATGACCAGGAGGCACGGGTGGTGGGCATCGCGGATGCAGCGACGTCTTTCACTGGCGGTCCGTATGTGTGGACGACGTATGAGCGGGCGCTGCAATATGTGCCTGCCCAGCGCAAGATGCTGCAGGCGGTGATCTGCGCGCCACGCGAGGGCGTGAGCCTGGACCAGGCGGTGGCGGACATTCAGCGCGAAACAGGGCTGAAGGCGTTTGTGAACCGTGAAGCGGGCTTTGGCGAATTCTGGGAGCAGCGTGGCGGAGAAAAGACGGACAACTTCAATGTCTCGACGGTGTGGTGGTATGTGAAGAACACCGGTATTCCGATTTCCTTTGGCACCACGGTCATCATCGGCCTGCTGGTGGGGATGGCGGTGAGCTGCCAGACGTTTTACTCGTTTGTGCTGGAGAACATGCGGCATCTGGGTGCGCTGAAGGCGATGGGTGCTTCCAATGGCACGCTGTGCCTGATGCTGATTGCGCAGGCGTTTACGGTGGGCCTCATTGGGTACGGCATCGGGCTGTTCTTCACGTCCGGCTTCGCGATGGCGGCGCTGAAGAACGAGCAGCCGCCTTTTTACATGCCGGAGTTTGTGCCGTTTGCCGTGCTGGGCGTGGTGCTGATGATTTGCACGCTGGCGGCGCTGATGGGGATCTGGCGCGTGAGCAAGCTGGAGCCGGCGATGGTGTTCAGGAGTTGAGGAGGATCTGGAGCAGGGAGTGGTGGGGAGATGAGCGCTGGCATCGCTACGCGATGCATGGATGTGAGGCGAGATGGCTCTGTAAACAAGGGGTGTCGCTGCGCTCAACCCCTTGCTACTGGCTGGGATGGCTACGCCAGCAGGAAGCATTGAAGGCAATGCCTTCAATGCGCTGACGAGCGTGGGGAGCTTGAGAGTCTGGGATGATTGGAAAGCGCTGGCCGACAGGCAGGAGTGCCTGTCGTACTTCAGGCTATTCGAGCTGCAGCTTGGCGAGGGAGCCGTAGAGGCTGCCGGGCTTGGCGACGAGTTCGTCGTGGGTGCCGCGTTCGAGGATGGCGCCGCTGGACATGACGAGGATCTGATCGCAGCGGCGGACGGTGCTGAGGCGATGGGCGATGATGATGCTGGTGCGGTTTTCCATCAGCTTGTCGAGGGCGTCCTGCACGAGGCGTTCGCTTTCGGCATCGAGGCTGCTGGTGGCTTCGTCGAGGATCAGAATGGCCGGATCTGCGAGAATGGCGCGGGCAATGGCGATGCGCTGGCGCTGGCCGCCGGAAAGCTGGGTGCCGCGGTCTCCGACGAGGGTCTGATAACCTTCGGTGAGGCTGACGATGAAATCGTGAGCGTTGGCTTTTTTCGCGGCGCTGATGATCTCCTCCTCGGTGGCCTCAGGCTTGCCGTAGGCGATGTTTTCTTTGATGCTGCCGCCAAACAGAAGCACTTCCTGCGGCACGAGGGCGAGATTGCGGCGGAGCGTGGTGAGGGACATGTCGCGAATCGGCTGGCCGTCGATGCGGATTTCGCCGGTGGTCGGATCGTAGAAGCGGAAGAGCAGTGACACGCTGGTGGATTTGCCGGAGCCGCTGGGACCGACGAGGGCGATGCGCTGGCCTGCCTTGGCCTGCAGATTGAAATCCCGCAGAACGATGGCTTCCGGACGTGTGGGATAGGCAAAGCTGACATCGTGCATGTCGATCTCGCCTTTGAAGCGCAGCTTCGAGGCTCCGACGGTGTCGTCCGGTTCGGTTTGATCTCGCAGGATTTCACGCACGCGCTCGGTGGCGCCGAGTGAGCGCTGGAGCTGGGTGATCAGTTCTGGGAACTGCACGAAGGAGGCTGCGATCATGCCGCTGAGGCCGGCGAACTGGGTCAACTCCTCCTTGCCGATGCCGCCGTCGTTCAGCATGCGCATGGCGAACCAGGTCACGAGGATCAAGGCCACGCTGAAGGCGAAGATGATGAAGGCGATGAACGAGGCCCGAGGCACGGCAGCACGCAGCACGGTGCGCAGGTATTCACTGAGATTTTTTTCATAGCGCGCGAGTTCATAGGCCTCGTTACGGAAGGCCTTCACGCTGACGATGCTCTGGAGGCTCTCATCCACCACGACCTGGGAGGAGGCGAGGTTGTCCTGCGCGCGCTTGGTCAGCTTGCGGATGCGCGAGCCGAAGATGGCGATCATCACGATCACCACGGGGATGGTGCCCACCATGAACAGCGACAGCTTGACCGACATATTGAGGATCAGCACCAGACAGAGTGAGAGCATCACGGTATGGCGGATCAGCATTGGAATCGTGACGACCAGCGTTTCGCGCATGGCCTCGACATCGTTGGCAAGGCGGGAAGCGAGTTCACCGACACGGCGCTGATTCAGCGTGGCCATGGGCAGACGGATGATGCGGCTGAAGGTGTCGAGGCGCAGGGCGGCCAGCGCACGCTCGGAGGCCTTGGCAAAGAGCAGGATGCGAAAGAACGCGATGAACGCCTGCACTGCCACGATGGACACCAGAAACCAGACACTGTGATTCAATTCAGCCATCCACTCCGGTCCATGGGCACCACCGATCCCCCGCCCAGCCACGGCGGCGAGCTCCTTGATAAAAATGATCGTCATGCCGCCCGTGATCGCCAGCGCGATGAGCGCCGGAATGAAGACGTTGTAATGCGGACGCAGGTAGGTCAGGAAAAAGCCAGCGTCTTTCCACGCTGCACGGTCCCACAATTTTTTACTCGCTCGTTCTTCAGCCATGTTTGTTTTCTTCTACTCCACGCGCACCGTCCAGCGCTGCGTTGGTTTATCGGTCAATTCCAAGACGCTCAGACTTTCTGCATCATCCCCCTGCCGCCTGCTGCGGGTGAGGAAATAGCCACGGCCGCCCCCATTGAAGCGGACGTTCAGGCCCAGCTGGCTGTTGCCATTCCCCAAAGCCCATTCGTGGCGGTAGAGATAGCTTTTCGGCAGGGTGATGGTGAGCCTGCGGCCACCGCCTGCGGAGCTGGTGAGTGTCGCGTGGATTTCTTTCGGTTCGAACACCGCAGCATAACCGCTGCCAAAGGCCCAAGGTGCGATGGGATCGACCGTCGCATCGCCATCGGCCGCTTTGCCGGTGATGCGCAGTGCAGCCGTGGCCCCTGGAGTTTGTCTTTCGCCGTAGCTGCGAGCGTCGAGGTTCAGCAGCAGTTCAAAGGCCTTGCCGGAAGAGTCGTCCATAAGACTGACACCGGTGAGATCAAGGGTGAGGAAGAGCTTCATGCTGTCGGCATCCGCCCGCAGAGTCACGGCACTCTCCTGGGCATCTGCCGCAGTGAGGGGCACCGATTCTTTGAGGCCCATGTTGCGGGTGATTTCAATGTCGCGGTCGAAAATCTGTCTCACGCCATTGGAGTTCAGCGCCAGCTTCAGCGGCAGCACACGGCGCAGAGGCAGGCGCCCATCGGCTGGCAGCGGCAGAGCCAGCTTGAGAACCTCCGAACCGTCGGCTTCCAGAGCGATCTTGCCTTCCTGAGATTTACCGCCCCAGTTCGACTCCCAGGATGCCGAGAGACTGGATCCGGTGCTGTTTTCGATTTCGAGTTCGGGCGAAAACTCCGCTTCTTGATTGAAGGCCGCGCGCGCGTTCCAAGTGATGCTGAAAGGACGCAGAGGCACCACGATGTCCTCGATGCGCGACTGTTTGCCCGCGATCACGAGCACGGGCAGGCGCATTTCGCCATCGGTCAGCGGCAGATGGCGGGTGTCGGTGATGGCGTAGGTCAACTTCACCGTCTGTTTAGCGCCAGCAGCCAGCTGGATTTCGGGATTCGTGTCCTTGGGTTTCAACCCGGCGGGGACGAGGGGCAGCAAAGTCATGGCCAGGGGTTCGCGACGGGTGTTGGCCAGTTCAAACTCCAGCTTAAGCTGGCCCTGCCCCGCCAGCGTTGCCTTGGCGGCGCTGATCTTCCATGGGACACCGGGTGCGCCCTGCATCACATCCTGAAACAAGATGCGGCCCATCTCCGCGTGCATGCCGGTCGTTGGCGTCATCACTCCTTGGGAGGGGAGGAGATTGAGAAGGCTTTGATACTCCTGCATCAGCGCGGGGAAGATTTGATCCGCCCCTTTGGTGCCGGGAGGTGTCTGCAGCAGGCGGGACAAATCGCCAAGGTCTGAGAAAATGACATCCGCCCTGGCACTGGCTTCACGCAGCACGCTGGAGGGGCCGCGCGTGAGTGCCAGACTGGCCTCCTCAGGATCTGCCGCCTGCGGAATGGGTCCGGCGACGATGACTTCGAGACGTTTGCCGCGTGCGGTGTCCAGCAGACTGCGAAACGCGACCGCCACATCTGTGGCAGAGACTCCAGCCAGCCCGTCTTCCAAGCCCTGCGCCACCAGCACGACATCCGGCTGGCCTTGAAAGCCAACCGTGGACAGGGCCGAGGCCGCCGAGATGATGCTGGAGGTTTGCACCGGCTGGATCAAAATCTCAGGACCCAAGATCTTGGATTCCTTGTCGCGCAATTTGCCGCCAGGCCGCACCACGCGCACGCCGCCAGTGTAGTAAAACTGGGCCGCGAGCTTTTTAGCGAACACGCCTGCAAAGCTTTTTAGCACCGGGTCCACGCCGGGTTCGGCCTTGGCACCATCGAGGATCGCATCCCCCAACACCACGATCTCCACACGCTCACGCCGGGTGAGTTTCAGCAGGGTCTGCGGGAGAAACTTCCGCCAGCGATCCCGCTGCACGGGAGTGAGATCAAAATAGGTCTGCGGCAAAACGACCGGTGTGGGCAGCTTTTCTTCAACGGCGCGCGCCGCCGCCTGCAGCGCCGGAAGGTCCGGCACAGTTTCAGCAGCAGGCGCAGGAGCCGCCGGAGCGGGGGCAGACGGAGCCTGCGCCCGGAGACCGGTCACGCCCAGCAGCGCCAGAGCGCCGAGGTGGAAGAATGTCTTGCGGTTGGAAAACATGCGGACGCTATCTCAGCGAGACCGGCGATGCCTGCAACCGGGGAGTGGAGGGATGAATGAACTGCCAGTGCGCAGTCGCAGGCATGGCAGGCAGCCGTTTGGCACCTGATTTTCCACCACCGACAGCTCTTCAAATGCGACCTGTTACTTCGCCAAGCCTTGGAGCGACTTCATGAAGGCGGCAAATTTTTCGTTCTGCTCTTTCGGCATCGTGGCGGGATTATCCAGGACGAAATTTGCCAGGACGGAGCGCTCCTTGCCAGCCTTGAAGAGCACCATGTTGATCACCACCGGGCTGCCATCAGAGGTCGCGGTGTAAGTGACGACATAGCCCGTCAGGCCGTCTGCGGTTTGCTCCTTCGCAGCTTCCACCAGCTTGGGGTTTTCGAATTCCTTGATCATGTCAGGCACCAGGGTCTCGATCATCTCAACTGAGGCCGCCACAGGCAGTTCGACGATGTTCACGGCGATCCGCTCATCGTCGGAAGTGATGGCGACGTCTCCATCCTTGGGGTCCACTTCAGTGGTCCACTTGGCAGGAACCTCGTATTTAAGAATGGGATCTTTGGCAGGATAAGTTTTCTCATCCGCTGCAGACGCCGGAAGAAGGGAGAGGGTGAAGAGACCGGCGATCAGGCAGAGGGTATGTTTCATTAAGTTAGGGAATAAGTTTAAGCCATCGGGCTTAGTCTCCAGCTTCGGGCACCGTCAGGTCAAAGCAAGCTCTACCGGCGCAGGTTAACTCCCCCAACGAATCGCTTGCCCGCACGCCTGAATGCTCTCTCATCCTGCCATGTCCACCCTCGCCCCAGCCGCCGTTTTGTATGAAGCCAAGCAACCCTTGCGCATCGAAGAGGTGCGTGTTCTTCCTCCGCAGCAGGGTGAAGTGACGGTGCGAATGAAGGCAGCAGGCGTGTGCCACAGCGACCTGCATGTGATGAAGGGTGACCTGTCCATGCCGATGCCGATCATCCTCGGGCATGAGGGCAGCGGTGTGATTGAAGCCGTGGGTGAAGGTGTTACTTCAGTGGAGGTTGGCGATCATGTGATCCTGGTCTGGCGCGGCTCCTGCGGGAAATGCGAATACTGCAGCAGCGGACGCCCTGCGCTGTGTGACATGGGCACGGCGATGCGATTTACAGGGCTGATGCCGGATGGCACGACACGCTTTCAGAACTCCGCGGGCGAGAGCATCCGGCATTACGCGGGGGTTTCGGCCTTCTCTTCGCTGGCGACGATGCCGCAGGCTTCGGTGGTGAAGATTCCGAAGGAGTTTTCGTTTGAGAAAGCGGCGCTCATTGGCTGCGGGGTCATCACGGGCGTGGGTGCGGTGGAGCGTGCGGCAAAGGTGCAGCCGAACAGCACGGTGGCGGTGATCGGCTGCGGCGGGATCGGTTTGAACATCGTGCAGGGGGCGCGGATGGCGGGAGCGCGGCAGATCATTGCAGTGGATAAATTCAGCCGGAAGGAAGGCGATGCGCGGCAGTTTGGTGCGACGGATTATGTGGACATCAATGCGGGTGATCCGGTGCAGGCAATCAAGGACCTGACGGAGGGCAAGGGCGTGGACTATGCGTTTGAGGCGTTCGGTTCCGGGAAGACTGCCGAGCAGGCATTTGATGCGACGAAGAAGGGCGGCATGTGCGTGATGGTGGGCATCACCAGCGCGGCGGATCGGGCGTCCATCAATGTGAACCAGCTGGTGTATGCAGAGAAAACGCTGCGTGGGAGCCTGTATGGGAGCACGCAGCCGCGCACGGATTTGCTGCTGCTGATTGGCATGCATCAGTCCGGGCGGCTGATGCTGGATGAGCTGGTGACGAAGCGGTATCCGCTGGAAGGGATCAATGAAGCGTATGATGCGCTGCAGAGAGGCGAGGTGGCGCGGAGTTTGATTGTGTTTGAGTGAGGTTTCGGAGTGCGGCGGCGAGAGCTGCCACTTTCGAATGTCTCGCGGCACGTGCGTGCTGACCGGCCTGCGACCATCACCTGCGGTTGGTGCCGGATGTTTCATCGCATGCGCGTACTGAGAGCCCTGCGAAAGCGGTAGCTTCGTTCGAGCCTCACTGCGCAACCGCAGTCCAAAAAGGAGCGCGCGTCGTTGCGTCGTTATCCAATCGCCCGCTTCAGTGCATTCTTTGTGATGCGCTGCACGCGCTCATCGGGCCCGTGGGGGCGGGAGAAGTGGCTCCAGGGGATCATGTGGCCGGGGGGATCGCTGAGGCCCTGGGACCAGAAGATGGTGGTGGCGTTGAAGACGATGTTTTTCTTCGGGCCTTCGAAGAGGGTGGCGGCGTATTTGCCGAGGCGGACGCCACTGGCCCAAACGTTGCCTTCAGCGACGACTTCGAGGCCGGGGCGGGCGGTGTCGGGGTCGCCGTGGAATTCCCAACCGACGAGGCCGGGGATGCTGTCGCCCCGCTTCATGCCGGTGCCTTCGAAGAGCCAGTGATCGGGCTTGGCGCAGGTCCAGTCGCCACCGCCATTGAAGGGGACGATGGTGCGTGCACCGATGATGTCCCGCTCATCCGGGCCGGGGTTTTCGAAAGGGCCGAGGACTTTGGAATAGGCCTCTTTTTCTTCCTCGCGGAATTCACCGTAGCAGGTTTCGCGGGTGAGGCGGCGGTTGGCAGTGCCCTTTGCATTCGGGGTGAAGGGCGTAACCATGTAAACGTCATTGGCGGAGAGCCATAGGACGCTGAGGCCGTCGGCGATGGCCTGCTTGACGTTGGTGTACTGGCGCATGTCCCAGTATTCGTCGTGACCGATGCTGATCATGGTTTTGACGCGGGCGAGATTGGCGGGGTTGAGGTTGTCCACGTTCGAACAGTAGGTGACGTCGTAACCTTCCTTTTCGAGCCAGTAGCAGAGGGGGTATTCCCACAGCAGGAATTCGCCGCTGCCCATGCTCTGAGGGTTGTCGAAGATCTGGACGTATTTGCCGTAAGGGCGGTCAAAGCTCACGCTGACACCGGGGGCATGGGCGGCGCGAGGATCGGTGTAGAGGGATTCATTGACGGGCCAGCGATTGTAGGCCTGCCAGGTGTTGTCGCTGCATTGGAAGAGGATGTCGGCGGGGCGGTCGTCAGTGACGATGAAGATGATGTAGCTCTGCCAGTAGGGCTTGTCGGCGGCTTCTGGAACGGTGGAGAGTCTCCCGAGATAGACGCCGCTGGGCCAGTCGGCGGGGATGGTGAGGGTGGTGGAGGCTTCCCACTGGCATTCGCGGAGGCGTTTGTCGGCCATCTCGGGCACGGGCTGCACCTTGCCCTCAAAGGGGCCAAGGGTGGTCATCAGGCGTGAGCCTGCGCCGTCGTAGTAGCCCATGCGGAAGACGTCGATGGTGAATTTTGCGACTGGCTTGGTACTGACGAAGATGTCGAGCTTTTCACCGGCCTTGACCGACTGGCGGGAGCAGTAGCCTTCGATGAGCGAGGTGCGGTAGGACTTGGCGCCATCCGGCCGCATGCGGGTGAGCTGGAAGCTTGCGCCGGGTTTGGCGTTTTCGGTTTTGATCAGATCAGGCTGACGTTTCGCAGCAGGTGCGGAAAATACTTTGCGTGCACCCGTCATGGCTGCGACGGCGCTGGTGGTTTTGATGAAGTCTCGGCGATCCATGAGAGTAATACGAGAGCGCGGCGGCGGGTATAGCAGGCGACGCAAATAACTTCGCATTCGCAAGATCTTCTTCCTGGCCCCGTAGGTTGTGAATCGTGAGCACTTCCGTTCCAGAGATTCGCCTTTCGCGACGCAGCTTCCTTCATGCCGGTGGCGTGGGAATGCTTGGCATGGGGCTGAACCAGCTCGCGGCGCTGGGTGCGTCAGTCAACAAGAGCAGCATCGGGCTGGGCAAGGCCAAGTCGGTGATCATGATCTTCAATGGCGGTGCGCCGAGCCATATCGACCTTTGGGATCCCAAGCCGGACGGGCCGGTGGAGATTCGCGGCGAATTCAAAACGATCCGCACGAACGTTCCCGGCATTCATGTGACGGAGCTGCTGCCGCAGATGGCAAAACGCATGGACAAGCTGGCAGTGATCCGCTCCGTGCATCATGGGCATAGCAGTCACAATGGCGGCATGCACTGGGCCACCACGGGGCGGCCCTATCGGGTGGACAGCACGCTGATCACGCCCAGCCCTACGGATCTGCCCGGAGTAGGCACGCTTGTCGGCTGGCTGGCGCAGCGGGATGGCTTCAGCAAGGGAGTGCCGCCGTATGTCATCACGCCGTTTCCACACTGCGACAGCAAGGTGTACCTGACACCGGGCCAGTTTGGCGGCTGCCTGGGCACGCGCTTTGATCCCTATGTGCTGGACGATGATCCGAACGCCGCTGCGTTTCGAGTAAGGAACATGGGGCTGGATGCCAGCCTGACCCCTGCACGTTTTCAAGAGCGCCTGGCGCTGCTGAATCAAATGAGCGCCGCCGCACGCCCCATCGCCTCAACTCAGACGGCCCAGATGGACATTTTCAATGAACAGGCCACGGCAATGCTGCAGTCTGGCAAGGCTGCGAACGCCTTTGATCTGACCAAGGAGCCGGACAAGGTGCGCGAGCGCTATGGCCGGCACAGCTGGGGGCAGTCTCACCTGCTGGCGCGTCGTCTGGTGGAATCCGGCACACGGTTTGTCACGACGGTGAACGGCCCCTCCATCACGTGGGACACCCACAAGGACAACTTCAACGGGCTCAAGAACCGGCTGGTGCCGCCGATGGAGCAGGCCTACTCCGCGCTGCTGGACGATCTGGAAGAACGCGGCCTGCTGGAAAGCACGCTGGTCGTCTGGATGGGGGAGTTTGGCCGCACGCCGAAGATCAACACCGACGCCGGCCGTGATCACTGGCCGGGCTGCTACAGCGTCGTGCTCGCCGGAGGCGGGGTGCGCGGCGGCCAGGTCATCGGGAGTTCGGATGCCAGCGGGGCTTATCCCAAAGATCGTCCGATCACACCGGCCGACATTCATGCCAGCATCTACTCGGCGCTGGGATACGACTACCGCGAGATCAGCTACACCTCGGCGGATGGGCGGCCTGTGGCCTTGACAGAAGGTTCGACGATCAGCGAGCTGTTTTGATTTCCTGCCGCACCGGCTATGATGCGCCGTGCCGACGAAAAAGAAAAAGCCCGCCGCCAAAGCCAAGCCTGCCAAGAAAAAGTGGCAGCTCTATGTGCTGCTGTGCAAAGACGGGACGCTGTACTGCGGGATCACCAATGATCTGGAGCGCCGCATTTCCCAGCACAATGCCGGCAAGGGAGCGCGCTACACGCGTGGCCGCGGGCCGGTGAGTCTGGTGCGCTCCTGGCCGCAGAAGAGCAAATCAGCAGCCTTAAGAGCTGAATTTTCTTTCAAAAAACTTAGTCGATGCGCGAAAGATGCGTATCTAGCGGCATGATGCGCATTTACGCAGGAGAAATGTGACATTTGCGAAGGGTTTCCGAGACAGCGAGCCTTTTTTGTGGTACAGGGAAAGATGGTCACCACAAAAGCAGTCACGAAAAAAGCGCCTTTCTCCCGCCGGGTAGTTGATCACGTCACCGATGAACTGGTGAACGTACTTTCTACCGGTGAAACCTTCGAGTTTAAAGCCCTGTTTTCGAAAGTCTTTGAAGGATTGAAGCTGAAGAATGCGGTGAGCGGCGGCGAAGAGATGCTGCGCCTCCGTTCGTATGAAAAGATCCTCAAGCTGACCAACTGCGGTCTGGTGAAGAAGGTGGGCAAGACCTACCGCGCCCTCGAAGGCATCGAAAGCGCCTCCAGCGCGCATCGCCTGGCCCGCCTAGATTCCGCGATCCTTGCAGCCGCCCAGGCCAAAGCCTGAGTTGTTGATCCCTTGTTTTAACGAAACGGCACGCTGCGTCCTTGAGATGCACGTGCCGTTTTCTTTTGTCTATCCTGCCTGTGGCAGGAGTGGTTGCCTCACAAGGATTCGAACCTTGAATAACAGATTCAGAATCTGCTGTGTTACCATTACACCATGAGGCAGTGAGTGGCGGGCGGAGAGAATAGAGGCACCCGACGTTCTTGCAAGTGCGAGGGCAGATTTTTTCAACCCCGTCCGGTCAATTCTTTTTTGTGGGCCTTGGTTTCGGCCACGATCACCCCGCTGAGGCAGATCAGGCAGATCAAGTTTGGAATGGCCATGAGGCCGTTGGCGGCGTCTGCGAAGTCCCAGACAGCCTGGGCTGGCTGCACGGAGCCAAACAGAACGGCCAGCACCCAGAGAAGACGGTAGGGCTTCACCGCGCGCGTGCCGAAGAGGTACTCTGCGGCCTTCTCGCCGTAGTAACCCCAGCCGAGAATGGTGGAGAAAACGAATGTCATAAGGCCGAAGAGCAGAAAGATGGGGCCGACTGCGTGCAGATCCCCAAACGCTGCGCTGGTGAGAGCCCCTTTGGGCAGCCCGTCTTTCCAGTGACCGCTGCTGACAATGACCAGACCGGTCATGAGGCAGACCACGACGGTGTCCCAAAAGGTGGCGGTGCTGCTGACAAGCGCCTGCCGGACGGGATTGCGAGTCTGAGCCGCCGCAGCCACGATGGGGGCGCTGCCCAACCCGGATTCGTTTGAGAACAAACCGCGGGCGATCCCCGCCTGCGCCACCTGCTTCAAAGTGGCTCCGATAAAACCACCGACAGCGGCCTGACCGCTCCATGCCCCATTCCAGATGTCTGCAAAAGCCTGCGGCAGAGCGGCATAGTTTTTGATCAGCACCAGCAAACAGCCAAAGACATAGCCGACGGCCATGATGGGCACGAGAAGCTCACAGACTTTGGCGATGCTCTTCACGCCGCCCAGCACCACGGCGGCAGTCAGCACGGCCATCACACTGCCAGCCACCCAGCGCAGCACGACATCGGAGTCGGGTTTGATATGCTCACGGAGAAGCTCCACGATGCTGTTGGCTTGGGTCATGTTGCCGATGCCAAAGGCGGCGATGCAGGTGAAGATGGCGAACAGGACACCGAGCCACTTCTGCTTCAGACCGCGCTCCAGCGCATACATGGGGCCACCGGCCATGCTGCCGTCTGGCATGGTGATGCGATATTTCACGGCCAGCACGGCTTCGGCGTATTTCGTGGCGATGCCGAAAACGCCCGTCAGCCACATCCACAGCACGGCACCGGGACCGCCCATGGTGATGGCGCCGGCCACGCCGACGATGTTGCCGGTGCCGATGGTGGCCGCGAGGGCGGTCATCAGCGCGCCGAACTGGGACACATCCCCCTCCCCTTCTTTTTCACGCGAAAAGGAAATCCTGATCGCCTGCGGCAGGAAGCGCTGGATGAAGCCAGTGCGCACGGTCAGAAACAAATGAGTGCCAAACAGCAAAATGATGAGGGGCAGCCCCCAGACAAAACCGGAGAGGTCGGAAGCAATTTTGGCAAAGTCCATAAAGCCTTCTAGGGGGGAAGATGTCTTCCGCCAAGCAGAAACGATGCCCTAGGCGCATTTCTCCTCTTCGAAGACGTTTTTTGGGGGAGGCGACATTCCCATTGCGTATTTCAGCGCCAATCCGCTATCTTTGTGGCCCCAATCCATCCAAATGAAGCCCTCTCTCTTCCCCAACCGCCGTACTTTCCTCCGCAACACCGCCGCAACTGCCGGCAGCATTTTTCTCCCCAATCTGCTGATTGGCCAGGAAGGTGCCGTCAAAAAAATCAATGTGGCCGGCATCGGTGGTGCAGGTGGCAAGGGAGCCTCTGACGTGGGCATCTCCGCCAAGGGTGCCAACATCGTGGCCATCTGTGACGTGGACCGTGAGCGCCTGAAGCAGGCGCAGCAGAAGTATCCGGACGCGAAGATGTTCGAGAGCTTCCGCGAGATGTTCGAAGCGATGGGCGACAAGATCGACATGGTCACGGTGTCCACCCCGGACCACGCGCACTACCCGGCAGCGATGGAAGCCATCAAGCGCGGCAAGCATGTGTGCGTGCAGAAGCCCTTGGTGAACCGCATCTGGGAAGCAAACCAGCTTCATGAAGCCGCCAAGAAGAAAGGCGTGAAGACCAACATGGGCAACCAAGGCCACACTGGCAAGGGCATCCGCTTCCTCAAGCAGTGGGTGAGCGAAGGCATCGTGGGCAACGTCAAAGAAATCCACGTCTGGACCAACCGCCCGATCTGGCCCCAGGGCAACGAAGCCAAGGCCAAGTACATCAATGGCACGGTGCCGAAGATCAAAGAGAAGAAGAAGGGCCCTGACGGCAAGGACATCATGGTCGACACCGCCGAGGATCTGTTCAACTGGGAACACTGGCTGGCCGCCTGCCCTTCCGTCCCCTTCACCGATGGTCTGCATCCCTTCGCCTGGCGCGGTCACCGTGAGTACGGCGCGGGTGCCATGGGCGACATGGGCTGCCATTTGCTGGACGGTCCCTTCTGGGCCTGCGGCCTGGGCGAACCCTACAAGATGGAAGCTGAGTGCAACGAACTCACGGACGTGAGCTGGCCAAAGTCCTCACACGTGGTGTTCTACTTCAAGACCGAGAAATACGGCGAGATCAAACTGCACTGGTATGAAGGCAGCCTGAAGCCTGAGCGTCCGGCTGAACTGGAAGCCGACCGCGACTGGGACAAGATCAAGGGCGGCTTCCTCCTCCGTGGCGATGCCGGCGTGATCCTCAACACCGACGACTATTGCGGCAGCCCACGCCTCATCCCGAGCACCAAGATGGCGGATTTCCTCGGCGGCAAAAAGCCCGAGCTGAAGCTGGAAGGCGCGCTGGCCGAAGGCGAACCGCAGCTCGAACTGATCCGCGCCATCGAGCAGGACAAGATCTGCGGCAGCAATTTTGATTATTCCGTGCCGCTGACCAAGTTCTGTCTCCTCGGCAATCTGGCCATCGCCAATCCCGGCAAAGTCATCAACTGGGACGCGGCCAAGCAGGAGTCCGACAATGCGGATGCGAACAAGCTCATCACCCGTGCGGCCTACCGCCAGGGCTGGGATTACAAGTCCATCTAATCGGGCGGCAGGCCTGATGCGCCAAATCTAAACAACGACGCCCGGCAGTTCACACTGCCGGGCGTTTTCTTTGTGAACTTTAGAGCCTCATGCAAACAGATGTGTGAGGGGCTGGCCTTTGTCGGCCACGGTGAAGGGACGCTTGCTGGGGGAATAGATCACTTGATCAAGCGGCAGGCCGAGGGCGTAGCCGATGGTGGCATTGAGATCGGGCGGGCCGACTTTGTCTGTAGCGATGCCAGCGCCGTCGGGGGTGGTGGAACCATATTTGATGCCGCCTTTGATGCCGCCACCGACGATGACAGAGGAGAAGATGGGATAGTGATCGCGGCCCTGGTTCTGATTGATCTTGGGCGTGCGGCCGAATTCGGAACTGACCACGATCATGGTGCTGTCCAGCATGCCGCGCTGCTCGAGATCGGTGATGAGCGCCGCGAGTGCGGTGTCGAGCGTATTGCAAAGCTGCGGGACATTGATGAAGTTGGCCACGTGCGTGTCCCAGCTGCCGAGGCTGACTTCGATGAAGCGCACACCGTGTTCTACGAGACGACGCGCAAGCAGGCAGCCCTGGCCGAAGGTGTCCTTGCCGTAGGCCTGACGCACGGCGTCGGGCTCCTTGGTGAGGTCAAAGGCCACGAGGTCTTCGCTCTTCATGAGCTTCACCGCGTCGTCATAAACGTCTGAGTAGGCTTTGACGCCACGCGTGTCCCACTTGCCCTGAAACTCAGCATCCAATGAGTGAGCAAGATCACGGCGCATGCCGAAGCGTTCATCGGTCACGCCTTTTTGCGGAGAGACGTTTTGCAGACCAGCCTCAGGATTGTTTACCATGAGAGGGCCGTGCCTCTTCGCGAAGAAGCCTGCGCCGGGATGACGGCTGTCATTGCCAACATACACATACGGCGGCAGTGCGGGATTGCCGGGGCCTTGGAAGAAACTCAGCCATGCGCCCATGCCGGGATGCTTGATGGTGCTGCGCAGGCCAAAGCTGGTGTGCATGAAGTAGTTGGCCTGTTCATGCGCGGCGGTGTTGGTCGCCATCGAATTGATGACGCAGGCGTGGTGCATCTGCCTGGCCATGCGCGGCAGGTATTCGCTGACCTGCACTCCATCGGCGCTGGTCTTGATGGCCTTCACGGGGCCTGACACCTCTTTGTTGTCGGGCTTGGGATCCCAAGTGTCCAGATGGCTCTGGCCACCGGTCATGTAGAGGAAGATGACGTTGCGCGCGGTGGCCGCCTGCTTGGCGGTGGCGCTGCCTTCACCGACGGCGAGGGCTTTGCCGGAGAAAAGATGCTCCATGGAAGGCAGCATACCGACGCCGAGGCAGGACTGGGCCATGCGAGTCAGCACAGCGCGGCGGGAAAGATCGTTGTTTGGCGTTTTCATGGTGAATTCAAATGAGGTGTGGCTGAGGCAGTGCGGAAATTATTCGACGAAGATGAAGCGCTGCGTGCTGAGCGCTGCGAGGGTGATGTCCTCCCACAGGGTCTTGGAGGAGGCGTAGCTCTCCACGGTCTGGAGCATGTGGGCCTTCTCCTTGGCGTTCGGTGTGCGGGAGTAGAGGCTGAGGAAGAGCGTATCGATCTTCTCGTCGTTGGTTTTGGCCTTGCGGAGATTGATGCTGAGCGTGGACCATGCGCTGGTAAGCTGGTTGAGCAGGGAGCCGTTCATCATCGTCAGCGCCTGTGGCACACTGGCTTCGTCGCTGGCGTTTTCGATGATCTCGCGGTCGCTCTGACCAAACTCACGCAGGAAGTGACCACGCGGTGCGGGAGACGGCAGCTCCGCGGCACGGCTCCAGGTCTGGTGGAGCGAGCGCTGGAAGTTTTCGAAGCCCTTGATGCTTTTTTCATCCTTCATTCCGAGCACGGCTTCGTCGGCCTTGATGATGGACATGACTCTTGGATCCAGCGGTGTAGCCTTGGCGTCCACACGGCTGTCTTCCATGAGATTCATCATCGCCATTTCCATGGGGCCGTCTCCACTGACGGCGGCGAGTTCCTTCTGGATCTCCTGATTGCCGGACTTTTTCGCGGCGGCGTAGAAGCACTTGGAGACCTGCTCGCGCAGGATGCGCTGGCTTTCGCCCAGGCGCCGCTGGATGTCGCGGGCCTTGACCTTGTCGTCCGTCTTGCGCGCCTCATCCAACTCTTTGCGCAGCTTGTCGAATTCCTTGTTCTGCTCGCGCATGGCGGCGGCGACTTCTTTGGCGGCTTCGTAGAGCAGCGGAGCCTCGGTTTTGTCGAGAAGCTGGGCCAGATGATGGCGGTTTTCGAGATCACGACGCTCACGCTCGCGGCTGCTCCAGTTGGGCTGATCGGGATCAGGGCTGACGAGGGTGACGAGTGAATCCCACACCTGCTCTGAACGCATGCGATGGAAGACCGGGCCCTGGAAGTAGTAGGGGGTGCCGGGGGAGACTTCCTTGGTGCTCTCACGTGCGAAGGTTTGCGTGTTGAGCAGGAGGCGCAGGTAGGCCTTCATGTCGTATTTCAGCGCGACCATCTGCCGCTCCAAAAAGTGCATGAGCTCGGGATTGGAGGCGACGCTATTATCCATCATTTCGTCCACCTGCTCGTAGAGGCCGGCACCAAAGACGCGCTGCCAGAGGCGGTTTGCGATGATGGTGGTGAAGCGCGGATTTTCGGGAGAGGTCAGCCACTGGCCGAATTCGCCGATGGTGTTCGATTCCTTCTGCAGCGCCACGGGCTTGCCAAACATGACGGAAGCTTGAACGACATCCTTGGGCTTGGCGTCCTTGTACTTGTAGTCGTGCGGCAGACGAAGCTGGCCTTTGTTTTGCACCACCAAGGTGTCGCGCAGCGAACGGGTGGCCTCGTTGAGCGCCTGGCGCATGAGATCGCGGGTGTCGTTGTCGAGGGACTTGTCATTGCGGATCATCTTCTGCACTTCGTCTCCGCTCTTGGAGCGGTAGCTGGAGGCGCTCATGTTGTGCGTGAAGGCCGCCATTTCGTAGAACTGCTTCTGCGTCCATTTGTCGAAGGGGTGATCATGGCACTGAGCGCACTCCATGCGGGTGCCGAGGAAGATGCGGGTGGTGTTGGAGAGATTGTCCAAGGGCATGCCGCGGTCGCGCATGTAGTAGCCGATGGCACCGGTGTCGAAGCAGGAGCCTTCACTGGAGACGAGCTCGCGGGCGATCTGATCATACGGCTTGTTCTCCCGCAGCGCGGCGCGGAGGTAGTTCAGGTAATTCAGCGACGTGGTGCTGCCGGCAACGCCCTGGCTCTGTGCGCGGAGCACATCCGCCCAGTAGTTGAAAAAGTTCTGCACATAGCCTTCGCTGGCGAGGAGTGAATCGATGAGCTTGGCCCGCTTGTCCGGCATCTGGCAGGCATAGAAGCCACGGGCTTCATCCAGCGTGGGGATGCGGCCCACCACCG
The DNA here is from genome assembly GCF_057652315.1 of Prosthecobacter sp. Pr1. Classification (NCBI taxonomy): domain Bacteria; kingdom Pseudomonadati; phylum Verrucomicrobiota; class Verrucomicrobiia; order Verrucomicrobiales; family Verrucomicrobiaceae; genus Prosthecobacter; species Prosthecobacter sp. Pr1. The sequence continues at coordinate 72,227 of NZ_JBYFBS010000013.1, forward strand.
TCAAATACACACGGCGGAGGAAGGTGGCGTCATCGACGAGGGCGTTCGGCATGATCTGGTGCTTCTGCCAGCTTTTGGCGAGCAGTGCATCGACCTGCTTGGAAGCGGCAGTGGTGTCCACAGGGGCGGCATGCAGCGCGACGGCGAACAAGGTGGTGGTGAAAATCGAAAGTGTGTGGCTGGCTTTCATGCCAGAACCAACGCAGCGCTCCGAAGGCAGATGTCAGCATCGCTTCAGGATGCCAAATCCTGCACACCAAATGGCAATCCAGTCATTGCCAGCCATGACGGCAACGGAGCAGGCACGAGAAAATCATTTCGCGGAGGTGTCATTGAGCAGCCCTTTGACCACATCCACAGCTTCCCCCATGCCCTTCATCAGTTCGGCAAGCCCCGGCCCCAGAATCCAGGAGGCGTAGGCAATGGCCATCCACCAGGCGACGGCATTCACAATGATCATGCCCGTAACCAGCACCTCCACCCAGCGACCCCAGACGAGGAGGTAGCCGTTTTCATCCTTCTTCTGGCGGAAAATATGGTCTGAATACAAGGCCACGGCAGCCCACCAGAGCAGCGGAGGGAGAAATAGAAAACCCATGATCATGCGCCGCATCACCGCGCCACCGCGTTGATTGTAAGGCACTCGATTGTAGTCACGATAGCGGGCCACCCGGCGGCGGGTGGGCAGCACGGTCAATCCATCCGCAACGACCAACCCGTCGGCATGAAGTTCGAGGAGGGATGAAACGGGACGCCACTGCTCCTCGTCTTCACGCTTCACCAGATCACTGTCCCGGATCGAACCGTAGGCGAGAAAATTGCGCAGGTCGTCCTTTGAACACGGTCCGAGTGTCTTCTGGCCTTTGGCGATGTAATAAGCGGCATGCACGAATCTGTAAGGAACCAACGGCTCTATGTTAGTTCGGAGTGCGGGTAATATGCAATAACCGCACCAAGATGTATTGTAAGTTTTTTATATTCAAACATGCCCGGTGTGCGCGTACTCCAATCATGCGCCTCCTCCCCCTCCTTGCCGGCCTGTCCACCCTGACTCTGCACGCCCTGCCCCCTGCCACCACCTCCAGCATCAAGGCCGGATTTGCCGAGCGGGACATCACCCCGGGGATCGGCATGGAGCAGCCGGGCGGCTACGGCAAGAGCTTCCACCGGACCTTCCACGACGCCTGCAAGGTGCGGGTGGCCCTGTTTGATGACGGGAAAAAAACGGCGGTGGTGATCGGGCTCGATTCGCTGGTCGTGCCACGGCAGATCGTGCTGGATGCCCGCGCGCAGATTGAAAAAGCCACCGGAATCACCGGGGACGCCGTGCTCATCTGCGCTTCGCATTCGCACAGTTCCGGCCCTGTGGGCATGGTCATGCCGGGTGAATATGACACAGCTTCTGATCTGGTGAAAAAGCTGGCCTATGAGGAATCCTCCTGTGCCGATCCGGGCTACCTGCTGCGGCTGACGCATGAAATTGTCGCCGGAGTGGTGGCCGCCAATCAAAACAAAGTGCCGGTGCAACTGGGCTGCGGCTTTGGCCATGAGGACAAGGTGTCCTTCAATCGCCGCCTGCGCATGAAGAACGGGCAGAGCTGGAGCCACCCCGGAGCAGGCAATCCGGACATCCTCGAATACGCCGGGCCCATCGACCCGCAGGTCGGTGTCATCGGCGCGTGGGATATACAGGGGCAGCTGGTCGGTGTGGTGGTGAACTTTGCCTGCCATGCCACCACCAATCCCGGCGGCATCTCGGCCAACTGGATTCAATACCTCGAAAAAACCATCCAGGGAGGACTCGGCACGCATGCGCCGGTGGTCTTTATGCAAGGGGCCTGTGGTGACATCACGCAGGTGGACAACCTCAGCACCAGCCAACGCCCAAAGCCGGAGGAATGGAGCCAGCTAGTCGGCGGACGGGTCGGCGCGGAGGCCATCCGCGTTTTGCTGTCGATGCCCAAAATCACCGCCGCGCCCATCGAGACGCGTCAGGAAGTTTTGAGGATCAAACGCCGGCCGCCTTCGGCGCAGCGTGTTGCCAAGAGCCTTGAAATCGCGAGCAAACCGAGAGTGGCAGGAGACAGCACCGACTACCTGTTTGCGAAGGAAATCCTCATGCTTGACCACCTCAACAAGACCATGCCCCTCGTCGATTGCGAGGTGCAGTGCATCAAAGTGGGGCCCGCGTGTTTTGTTTCCGATCCGGCCGAATACTTCGTGCAGTATGGCCTGGACATCAAAAAGGGCAGCCACCACGCCTTCACCTTCCCGTGTGAACTTTCCAACGGCATCGTCGGCTACGTGCCCACGGAAGAAGCCTTTGGCCCGCATGGCGGCGGCTATGAGACACGCCTGACCGCTTACTCCAATCTCGAAATCACTGCGGGAACGCAGATGGCGAAGAAGGGCGTCGAGCTGGCGAACCAAATGGCTGCAGAGCCCAAGCCCGAGCCGCCGAAGGCTCCGCCGTTCGGCAAGCCTTGGACCTACGGCAATGTGCTGCCGGAGCTGGAGTGAGGCAGGCGGTCGGTAGGTCGGAGAGCATGTATTGTAGTTCCGGCTTCAGCCGGTTTCTGGACGCTCTATCCAGAACCGGCTGAAGCCGGGACTACAATACGCCCCCATGGCCTTCGGAGTGACAGGCGCATTTCGTCCACGCTGCAGCATCCGCGCTTCCCCAACTTTAAACTTTAAACCTGAGACGTGTAACTTCATAGTCTCCTACCCCATGACTCCTGCTGAACTTCTCACTGCCCTCAACTGGCGCTACGCCACCAAGGTCTTCGACTCCACGAAGAAGATCCCTGAAGACACTTGGGCGGCCTTGGAGGAGTCGCTGATTCTCACGCCGTCCAGCTATGGCCTGCAGCCGTGGAAGTTCATCATCATTCAGGACAAGGACCTGCGGGAGGAATTGAGCGGTCACTCGTGGCGTCAGCGCCAGGTGGTGGACTGCTCGCATCTGGTCGTCATGGCCACGCGGCGTACGATGTCCGAAGTAGAAATCGACGCCAATCTCATGCGCATTGCTGAAGTGCGTGGCGGCACGCCGGATTCACTGGCGGGCTTCCGCAAGATGCTCGTGGGTACGCTGGAGCAGGGTTATATGACTTCCGAGTGGGCGAAGATGCAGGCCTACATCGCGCTCGGTCAGTTCATGGCGGCGGCGGCGCTGCTCGGTATCGACACCTGTCCGATGGAGGGCTTTGTGCCAGCCAAATATGACGAGGTGCTGGGACTCGAAGCGCAGGGATTCACCACAGCGGTGCTATGCCCGGCGGGGTATCGTCATGCGGATGACCGCTATGCTTCGCTGCCCAAAGTGCGTTTCAAGAGCAGTGATGTGATCGAGCATCGCTGATCCGTCAGGGCTGCTGAACAAGCTGCACGAGGCATGGGTTTGCGTGGGGTTCCAGCCATGCGAGAACCTTGCGCAGATTTGCTTCGGACATGGCTGTGCATCCCGCCGTGGGCACATTCTCCCCCTGCCAGATGTGCATGAAGATGCAGGAGCCGAGACCGGGTGTGTTGCGTGGATTGTGCGCAATGACGGCACCGAGTTTGTAGCAGCCGATGCTGGGCACCATGGTTTCGGGACCGGTCCAGTCACAGGCCACGGTACGATCATCGACGATCTGATTGTAGTGCTTGGAGCGGACGTCATCGATGCCCCAGTGATGCGCGGTGCAGTGAAGATACGGAAGCTTGATCCAGCCAAGTTGCGGTCCATCGCCAAAAGCCTGGGTGATGCGGAAGACGCCCGCCGGCGCACAGCCGTCTCCTTCTTTTTTGATGCGCCAGCCTGACGGAGACGCGAGAGCAAACTCGCCATGTCCCCATGCCATGCCATTGCGGCCGATGCGGGAGGGAATGGCAGGCCCGGCAGCCTGCCAGTCATTCGTCGGTGTGCGTTCGAGCATCCTCAGTTCCGCCGCCGTCGTCTGCTGATCTGCGGCCGTCACATAAAGCACCTGCCGGCAGTTTGACGGCAGCACTGCGGTGATTTCTGCGGGCAGCTTCACGGGAACGGTCATGCGCGCACAGGAGGCGAGCATGAGGAGCATGACAAGAAAACGATGCATGCGAGAGGCGGGTGGGAATGAAAACGCCGCAGAGTTTTGCAACTCTGCGGCGCTCAGGAGTGGATCAGACCACCGAGCTGTTACCAGCCGTGGGCGTCGCGGACTTTGATCATCGCGGCGAGGATCTTGTTCCAGGTGTCCGGCGTTTCGAGCACGGCGTTCGGGAACATGCAGCCATCCCAGCAGATGTGCTGGATGCCACGGGCGGCGGCATCCTTGAGCCAGTAGCCGGAGGCCTTGGTGATGTCGAGCTTGCCATTCGGATCGTCAGCGCGGCAGTGCTTGCCGGTCTTGTCGTGCGAGCCGGCGCCGTGGACGGTGCCGTCGTTTTGAGCGACGTGGAAGTCGATGGTCCAAGGGCGAAGCGCGTCGGTCATCTTCTCGTAGGCGGCCCAGAACTCGGCGTCGCTGTAGCCTTCCTTGAGGAGGGCATGCTCAGGAGCATTGTAGCCGAGGGTGTAGAGGTAGGTGTGGGCAAGGTCGGCCTGGAAGCCGAGAGCGTTTGGCATGCCGACGCCTTCGAGGACATCGAGCATGTCTTTCCACGAGTGCATGCCAGCCCAGCAGATTTCGCCTTCGGCGGCGAGGCGCTCACCGCTGTCTGCAGCAATCTGGGCAGCCTTTTTGAAGGTGTCCACGATGCGGGCGGTGTTTGCCTTGGGGTTCTCACGCCATTTGGACACGCCGAATTCGGCGGAGTCGATGCGGATGACGCCGTATTTGCGCACGCCATGTGCATTGAAGATCTTGGCGATGCGGCAGGCCATTTTCACGGCGCTGAGGAATTTTTCCTGCTGGGCGTCGTCGCCCATGGCGGAGTCACCGACGGTGCCGGGCCACACGGGGGCCACGAGGGAACCGACGCTGAAGCCCTTGCTGGCGATGAGATCGGCGATCTTCTTGAGCTCGTCGTCGCTGGCCTCAGGATTGGTGTGAGGGAGGAAGAGGAAGTAGTCGATGCCTTCAAACTTCTGGCCGTTCACATTGGCTGCGGCGGTCAGATCCAGCATCTTTTCGAGGCTGATCGGTGGTTCCTGGCCTTCGCCATCGCCTTTTCCGACGAGTCCGGGCCACATTGCATTGTGAAGTTTGGGTGAGGAGTAGCTCATGGTGATTGCTTGGTTTGGGAAGCGAGGTCGCGAGGTTAGCGGGAAGGTTTGGGAACGCACGAACAAAGTTGCGTGATTTCAGCAGGGAGAGGCTTAGGGAGTATTACTTCACTTTCTTCTTCCCTTTGCCTTTGGCCTGAGCGGCAGGCGTGGGCTTGCGCAGGATGACGGGCACTGCGTTTTGCTGCGCGGCCCCGGGAGTGCTGCGGCCGCTGGTGATGATCTGCTCGATTTCGGCAGTCATCTTGGTGACGATCTCGGGGTTTGCGCCCTGCACGTTGTCCTTCTCCGCGATGTCTGATTTCAGATTGTAAAGCTGGGTGTCGGGCAGGCCTTTTTCGCCGGGGCTGCCGGGACGAGGGTCGCTCCAGCCGCCGGAACCGGCACAGAGTTCGAGCTTCCAGTCGCCTTCACGCAATGCGAAGGAGCCGTTGATGGAATGATGGATCACGCTCTGGCGTGTCGGTTTGCCGGATTCACCGAGCAGTGCGGGCAGGATGCTAAAGCTGTCTTCGGCGGCGGTTTCAGGAAGCTTCGCGCCTACGGCATCAGCAGCGGTGGCCATGAAGTCCGTGAGGCAGACGATCTGTGCGGAGGTCTGGCCGCCTTTCACTTTTGCAGGCCAGCGCACGATGAAGGGCACGCGGTGGCCGCCGTCAAAGATGTCCGCCTTGTGGCCACGCATGTTGTAGCTGGGATTGTGGCCGGCGGCGAGCAGCTTGGGGTAGTCGGCACTGGGTGAGCAGCCGTTGTCACTCGTGACGATGATGAGCGTGTCCTTGGCGACGCCTGCATCCTCCGTGGCCTTCATGATCTGGCCGATGGCGTCGTCGGTTTCCATGACGAAGTCGGCGTAGAGGCTGATGCCGCTTTTGCCCTGCCACTTTTCACTGGGCAGGATAGGAGTGTGGGGGGAATTCAGCGGCAGGTAGAGGAAGAATGGGGAGCCTTGTTTTGCTTTCGACTCAATGACCTTTTTCGCCTCGCGGGTGAAGGTGGGCAGGACGTCTTCACCACGGAAGCCGGGGGAGCCGGGGCCTTCGCGGGTGTAGCTCATGCGGCCACCTGCGTTCATGGCGAGCTTCATTTTTTCGGTGGGATTGGCCACGACGTGATCATTTTCGATGAAGCAATACGGCACCATGTCGAGCGAGGCGCTGATGCCGAAGTAGGTGTCAAAGCCCACGCTCGTAGGACCGTTGGTGATCGGCTTTGTGTAGTCCACGTTGTTTACCTGCTCGGCTTTTTCGATGTTCAGCTCCTCCGTGGGACCCGTGCGCACCCAGTCCATGCCCAAGTGCCATTTGCCCACGCAGTGAGTGGAGTAGCCCTGAGCCTTGAGCATCGCTGGCACCGTCAGCCTCCCCTGCTCAATCAACCGCGGGCTGAGTCCCCCGAGCACGCCGCTTTGCAGCTTTGAGCGCCAGGCGTAGCGGCCCGTCATCACACCATAGCGTGTGGGTGTGCAGACACTGGAGCCGGAATGTGCATCCGTGAACTTCATGCCCTCGGCGGCGAGGCGGTCAAAGTTCGGTGTGGCGATTTTGCCGTCAGGATTCAGGCATTTCACATCGCCGTAGCCAAGATCATCGCAGAGGATGAAGATGATGTTGGGTTGGTCGCCGGCGCTGGCCGTGACGGCGAGAGCGAGACACAGCAGGGTCTTGAGAAAAAGAAAGCGGTTCATGGTGGAACCGCTTTCAACGCGCTCAGCCCTCCGAGCTATCGAGATATTCCAGCGCTTTTGAGAAGCTGGCCTGGGTGAGGAAATGATTGAGCCGCGGCGGCAGCTGGGCGCGCAATTTGAGATGCTCGGTCCCAAGCTCCTCCGAGACCTGCTTCAACGCCTCCAGATGCGCCGCAGGATCACGGTCACGAAATGTGTGGTCGGCGATGAGGTCAAGCCGACGCTGGAGGAGAATGCGCAGTGAATCGAAGGATGTCATGCCTACATGTTCTTGAGGCGGAAATAACTCACCACCAGTTTTTCACCCGGTTCCACCTGAAAAGAATACTGCTTGAGCAGGTCCGGCAAGGTTTCGAGCATCCAAGGGTACGTGAATGTGGCCCCGTTTTTGGTGTAGAGAATGTCATCCGCCAGGTACACCGCCGAGTGAACGATATTGCCGGAAGGTTTGGAGAACAGGGCGATGTCACCATAGCGGGGGTCCCCAGCCGCAGGAATGTAATCTTCCTTCAGCTTCTGCATGAAGTGAGCAGGATCACTCATCTGCTGGTCCGGCACATCCTGAAAAAAGTTAAAGGAGGTCCAGTGGCAGTCGCGCACCGGTGCGGGGCCGTTCAAAGGATTGTCCGGCGTGGGATAAACAAACATCTGGGAAGAGGGCAGCGGCGGCAGGACGTTGATGACCCCCAGCGTGCCGCCGTTCGGAGCATCCGCGATGGATTCGAAGATGGTGCGCACATCGGTGCCCTTGATTCCTTTGCCCCAGTAGTTTGCCAGAGCATTGATATCCATGCCCTGTTTGACGCGGAACCACATCGTCAGAGTCCGCTGGCAGGTCAGCCCCCGCATGAAGTCCCGCTTTTCCTCATACGTCGGCAGCTGGGCAAGGACGACGGACAAGCCGCTGAAAACGAGGTAGTCGCCATGTTCGCAGCAGAGCTGCTTGAAGAGCATCAGTGTATGCTCGCCGTTGTGAGAAGCCCCAAAGCGATCTCCCAGCGTGTCCTTGTGAATGAAGGTGATCTGGCCTCGATTTTCAGGATATTGTAATAGAGCCTGATAGAGCTTCTTGCGCGGTCCGACAGGCAGCGCGAGCAGGGTCTTGGAAGAAGGCAGCATTTCCATGCCGCTGGCAGTTTGCACAAGCGTCTCGGGCGCCATCAATTCCGCCTGCAGATTGGCTTGCATCCCGGTAGATTCCAGCAAACGCACCACATCGCTGTAATGCGCATTGGGGAAGATCCACCGTGTGCCATTTTCTTCCAGTTTGCGCATCGGCAGCAACTCCTCCGGAGCGGCGATGGTGAATGGCGTGGAATAAACCTCTCCCCAGGGCCCGGGACGCAAGGGGTGGCCCAGAGTGGTGGTCGTGACTGTTCCGGACATTTCCGCACGGTCGTACCATTTCATGAGCACGGCACCCAGCAGAACGCCTATGATCAGCAAAGCAGCGTGCTGGAGGTTTTTCTTGGAAAATGTCTTCGACTTGGACGGCGCTGCTTCAGTACTCTGCATTCAGTTTTTGGGGGGCGGACTAAGTGCCATACAAACTACGTGCCTCCAATCTGAATCATCTTCATTTTTTGCGGTAGTTTGAGGCAAACCTACCTTGCAAAGAGTATTTGAGCGCCCTTGCACAGGGGAATGGTTGGCACACGCCGATTTAAGCGACTGCACACGCCGAATTTAGCGTCCCTGCGCAAAAGTTTCAGAGCTTTGGCAATGGTGGCTTGATCGGTGCCATCTGGCCGCTGACGATGCCGTGAGCTTTGGTGGGGCGCTTGTAGATGTGGGTCCTGTTATTCTTATCTTCGCAGGCGACGAAAAGCTCGCCAAGGTCTTTGCCACCGAAACAGATATCCTTCGACTGCTCCGGCGTCGGGATGATGAAATTCACGCGACCGGCCTGATCACAGACTTGAACACCGAGCGAGGTGGCGACGTAGAGCCAGCCGTTCGCATCCACGCACATCGCACGGACTTCCACAGGAAACATCAGACCGTATGGATTCTCGGTGAGGTAAAAGTGCTGTGCATGCTCAAACAAAGGCGGCTCAGAGCGCAGATGAAGGCAATCTATTCGCCCATGGTATCCTGTGACGTAAAGCAGGCTTTGATCAGGCGACAGGCAGATTGATCCGCCCGAAGAACCTAAAACTTCGGAATGAAGCGTTGAGCCATGAAGGTAATGGTAGCTCCCGTCCATATCGACACGACCAATCAGAGCGTCATTGCCACCGGCAAAATACAATCGGCCTGAACTGTCGCAGCACATGCCACCATGGCGAGTGTAGGGCACGTCGTATTTGTTGCCCTTGTCTCCAAATGTGATTTCTCGCTCCACCTTGCCGCTCGGTGTGACATCCACAATCTTGGCGGCCTTGCTGGGATGCTGGGCATGAATGAACAGTCGCAGACAGTTATTCGGGCCTGCTTTGAAGCCTGCGAGGTCGCCCTTCAGAAGCGCTTTGGTTTCGGCTTTTCCGCCTGAGACGTCCAGTCGGGAGAAGAGCACTGCATCCTTTTCAGTGGAGCGTTTGCGAACATACACCGTGCCATCCGCGCATGCGGCCATTTCAGATATCAGGGACGGTTCTTCGGACTCAGATTTTTTGGGATCGTGCAAGATGCCTTGCCACTCCCCCGCCCCGACCACCTCATAGCCCTTCCACTTGGACTCTCCTTTCGCGTTCGCTTTGATCTCGATGTTCGTCTGCCAGTCGCGCCAGAGCCAGCGGAGGACGTCGGGGAAGATTTGGGAGGCGTGCTTGGCGTTGTGGCCGCCTTCGCCCCAGGCGTGATTCACGTCGTAGCCAGCCCAGGTGAGGCTGCGTTCCATCATCTGGTTGGCCATCCACCAGTCGCCGCAGTAGAGGTTGTTGTCGCCCGTGCCGGACTGGAGGAAAACGCGCAGGGGCTTGGGCTCGAATTTGCGCACCAGCACGGGCAGCTGGTCTGCGCCGTGGATGCCGACGTAGGTGCCCACACCGGTGAAGACGCGGCGGAAGCGATCGGGGCGGTGCCACGCGACCATGAAGGCGCAAATGCCGCCGCTGCTGTTGCCGGAGATGGCGGCGTGATTGGGATCTGAGCTGAGCTGGATGCCGTGCTTTCTCTCGATGGCAGGCAGGAACTCATCGAGCAGGAACTGGGAGTAGGTGGGCGTGATGCTGTCGTATTCGTAGCTGCGATTGAAGCGCGGCAGGGCCTTGTCATTTGCGGCGGGCACCACGCCGGGCTTGATGAAGATGCCGACCAGCGGCGGGATGTCCTTTTTGGCGATGAGATTGTCGAAGACGACGGGAGCCTGATAAATGACGCCGTCCTGAAAGACCATGAAGGCAGCGGGCTTCGTTTTGTCAAAACCGGCGGGCAGATAGATCTGGTATTCACGCTGGGTGCCGGGAAAGAGGCTGCCCTCCTTCGCAGTGTAGTTTTCTTTGATGAGGGTGCCTTTTGGCACACTCGGCTGCGGCTTGGAATCTTCCGTGAGGGGAAAATCCGGCTCGGCGGTGAATGCCGTGAGAGAAAAAAGAAGGCTGGCGAGGATGAAACGCATGCCCCCATGCTGGCAGAGGCGGCCACGGGCCGCCAGCCTGAATTTATGCGCGCCATGCCATGAATAAAACACCTATGCCAGGACCTTGAGTTCGGGCTTGTTTCAGCGTGGGCTCCGGCTAGCATGGGGCAGCTTATTTCACCCCCGTCCATCATCCATTTGAAACCCGGTTTCGTTCTCGCTTGCGCACTCGTCGGCGCGGGGCTTGCCATGTCGGCCCCGATGGCGGAGAAGCGCACGGATGATCCGGGGGCGAGTTCTGAGATTTCCCTGCTGCGCCTTAGCTATGAACGCGATCTGATCGAAGCCAGCCTGGCACCGGTCAAAGAGCAGATCACCACGCTGGGCACCTTGGAAAAGCAGTTCGCCGCGGAGCGTGACTACGACGACGCCATCACCGCACGCGATGAACGCAAACGTTTGCAAAACGAACTGGCCCGGCTCGACAAAGAACTGCTGCTGCTGCAGACGCGCGAGCAGGCACTCAAGACTTCGCTGCTGCCGGACCGCATCAAGCTCCCGATCGACACTGCCACTCTGAGCGGCCTGCGGCTCGAAGGCGGCGCCATCACCGGATGGTCCAAGGTCGGTGCATCCGCCACCTGGAAGCTGCCTGCGCTGCCGCCCGGCGGATATGAAGTGATGCTGCGTTACCGCTGTGGCACTGCGGAGGGCGGCAAACTGCTGATCAAAGAAGCGCGTTTCACCCTTACGACGAGCATCGAAACCACGATCAAGGGGCCGGAGGAGCGCAGTGCAGGCACGCTCAAGATCAGCGACGGCTCAGGAACGCTGACACTCTCCGCACAATCGCTGATCACAGACAATCTCATGCAACTGCTGGCCGTGGAACTCGTGCCGGCCACCCGATGAAGTTCTCGCTGCCAGTTTTGATTTTCACGCTGCATGCCTGCACGGCATTGCTGGCGCAGACGCCCGCACCGGAGCCGGCAGCACTCACCGCCACACGCACGGCATTCATGCGCCAGGTGATGGCGGAGTCGCAACTGCTCACCCAGCAGTATGAGCGCGCGCTAGCCAAAGTGGAAACGGAAGTCGCCACAGCGGGTGACTACGAGGAGGCGCGCGCCATACGCCAGCGGCGCGAACAGTTGCAGGCGCTGTATGCAGGCACGGTATCCAGCCTCGCTACTCCCCTGCCCCTGACTCAGGCCAGAATGATGGGTTCGGCCCAGGCTTCGGGGGAAACGCTCGGCGGCTGGCGCTCCAATGGCAGTGGTGCGGAGTGGCAAAATTTCCGCCTGATGCCGGGCAGCTACCATCTGGAATTTGAAGCCAACATGAGTGATGCCCCCGTGGCTGGCAGCATCTATGCCTCTTCCAAATTTCAGCCCCAGCAGACCGCCTTGTTCGGATTTGATGAGGTCACGCTGCTGGGCATCGCGGCGGAAAATCACCGCTCTTTTGAAATCACCCGCAGCACGGATGAAACCACATTCACCACCGTGCGTGTCGGGCCGCTGACTTTCAGCCGGAATCCAGTCACTCTGCGCTTCGCCGCCGCGGATGGATATCCCGCCAACATCATCCGTATTCGCAATCTGCGTCTGGTGCCTGTCACGGACGCCTCGGGCACAAGCCCGACCACACTCCCCCAGACCGGTTCGACCACCGCGATGAAGCAGGCCAGCACGGCGCTGAAAGACGCCATCGACGCAGCCAGGGTGGCGGCGACCTCCAAGTACATCGACGAATTGAATGATCTCGCCGTGACCAAGCCCGCGCTGAAAGGACAGATCAATGCCGAAATCCGCCGGGTGCAGCGACTGGCAGATCAGAAGGCGGGTCAAACTGGCATCAATGCCATCACAACGTCAGGTGGGGGCCTCAGTGGATTTGAAGACATCAGTGAAGCGCGCCTTGCGGATGAAGAGCCGATTTCCGGTGAACGGTTCAAGGTGGTCTATGAAGGTCGCACTGTGATGATGCGCCTGCTGTGGATCGATTGTGCGCCGGTGGATGAGAACGACAAATCTGGAGTGAAACGCTTCGCCAAGCATTTCAACATCGAGGAAGAGGATGTGCCCTCCGTGGGTCGCACCGCACGCGAATTCACCGCCAGCTACCTGCGCAACAAGCCCCTGCGCCTGCTCATCCGCCCGGACCGCGATAAAGACGGCACCATGGCCGCGCTGCTGTTTCTGCCGAACGTGGGCTTGTATCAAAACGTGCTCGTGAATCACGGGCTTGCCGCAGTGGTCGCGCCCTCTCGTGACCAGCAGCGCAATGCCATGGAGCGGGCTTTCCTCTCCACACTGAGCGCCATTGAAAACGCCGCCAGCAATCGCCGGCCCGCGCCCGGTGCCTGGGCGCTCTCGGCTGAGAACCAAGGAGGGAAGCAGCCATGAAGCACCTGCTCATGATCGCCGCAGTGCTGCTGCTCGCCGGCCGTGCCGAAGCCCAGCAATCTGCCACTGCGACTAATGGCGCGGCCTCACCGCCATCTGCAGCGCGGCTCCAGCAGATGGAAAGCATCTACCAGAAGGAACTGAGCGCACGGCATATTCCTCTGCTGGGCAAGTATCTCCTCGAATTGCAGAGGCAGGCCGCCGCCGCCGCTGACAAGTCGGCCTACACCGCTGAAATCGCCCGCATCCAGCAGATCATCAGTGCAGGCGGCGTGCTGGATCTGATCGCCACCCAGCAGGCGCAGTCCGGCACCATGCCCATGCCTGCCACCCTGCCAGTACCGGTGCCCATCGAGCAAAAGCAGGCCCTCATCGCCCTATCACCCGCGCTGGCTCAGGAGATCACTCCCAAAGCACCGGCAGATGCGCCAACAGCCACCGTCGGCGAGATCACATGGCGAATCGAGTTCATCGCTGCGGGCACCTACGACATCCTGCTGCATTATGCCTGCACGGAAGTGGAGGAACCTTTGAAAATTGTGGTCGAGTGCAACGGTCAGAGGCTCGAAAAGGAACTCGGGGTCGAGCGAGTGACCAAGGATGCCCAGTCTTTCCGTATCTTGAGACTCGGCAGCCTCACCTTGACCAGCGACCTTCGCGGCGAAACACTGCGGCTTAGCGCCGGTGATAAAGCCAGCCCTCACCTCATCGTCAAAAGCCTGCTCATCACCCGGCCGCGACCTCCCGCCCTCAATCCTTAGCGCCATGCGTTTTGTCTTTCCGTTCCTCCTTGTTGTCCTCGCTCTAGGCACGCTGCCTTCGTGCAAGCGAATCGAGGCCAAACTGCGCCGCCTTGCCGAGCAGAGCGGCGTCACCCCGAAACCGCCGCCGCCCAAACCCGAGGAGCCCGTGCTGACCGCCGAAGAGCAGGCGATCGAAAAGAAGCTGCAGGAGACCGCCCTGCTGGCAGCCGCCGCACCTGTGCCGGAGGTCCCGGCGGCCCCGGCTTTTGAGCTCAACAAATCCTCCGTCGTCTCCATCCTTGGCTACCATGATTTCAAGGACCGTGGCGGAAGCCCCATGCTCATCGCCGCACCCAAATTCCGGGCGCAGATGCAGGCCATCAAGGACTCCAAAATCCCCGTCATTTCTTACAGCGAAATGATGGCTTGGAAGCGGGGTGAGAAGAACATTCCCGAAGAGGCCATCGTCATCACGATGGATGACGGCTGGGAGGGGGTTTACACCTATGCCTACCCTGTACTGCGTGAGTTTGGCTTTCCCTTCACCATCTACCTCTACAAGAACTATGTCGGCGGCGCAGGACGTTCGATGAGCTGGGAGCAGATCAAAGAGATGATGCAGCACGGCTGTGAAGTCGGCAGTCACAGCGTCTCCCACGCCAGCCTTAAGAGCCCCCCCAAGAACCTGAAGACGGACGCTGACAAGCAGCAGTGGGTCTTGGCCGAGCTCAAGGACTCACGCGAATTTCTGGAGCAAAACCTGCACACCAAATGCCTCTCATTCGCCTACCCCTACGGCAACTTCGACGACGCCATCATGGAAACCGCGCTGCAGATCGGCTACGAATCCCTCGTCACCGTCAACGGTCAAAAAGTCACCTGGGACACGCCCAACGGCAAGCTGGGCCGCTACATTGTGCATGGCGACAACGACATCAATTTCAAGCTCGCCACCAGCTTCCGCGGCCGGGGTGATGTGGGCTCCAATAAATTCCTCGTGGCCGATGCCAAAAACGACAAAGGCGAGCAGCTCATTCAACTGAAGCCCAAGCCTGATGCGGTCATCACCGAGCGCCGCCCCCTCATCGAAGCGGACTTGAAAAAAATCGGCACCATACTGCCGGAAAGCATCAAGCTGCGCATCGCCGGTCTCGGCACCGTGCCGGTGGATTATGACCCGGCCACCATGATCGTGCGCTTCCAGTTCCCCTACAAACTGCGCCGGGAGGATTGCGCCCTGAGCCTCAGCTTCCAGCGTGACGCCACCCAGCCAGCCGAGGTGGTGAGCTGGCGCTTCAAGATTGACCTTGAGGCGGCATACATGCCCCCCTCCACAGCGCCCATTTCACAGCCTTGATTCGTCGCGCCTTCGCAGTTGCCATGCGTGGGCTGCTGCCGACTATCCAGCGCCCCTTATTTTCTCCCGATGTTCTCCGCCCTCTCTGAAAAACTCGAAAGCGCCTTTAAAAAGCTGCGTGGCCAGGCCCGCATCAGTGAATCCAATGTCAGCGATGCCATGCAGGAAATCCGCATGGCCCTGCTGGAGGCGGATGTGGATTTCAAAGTCGCCAAAGAACTCGTCGACACCGTCAGCAAGCAGTCGGTCGGCGCTGAAGTGCTGCTCAAGGTTTCGCCCGGACAACAGATCGTCAAAATTTTCCACGATGAACTGGTCAAACTGCTGGGCAGTGATGCCAGCGCGCTGAATCTGGAGCCACCGCAGCGCATTCTGGTGACCGGCCTCAATGGCGCTGGTAAAACGACGACTTCCGCCAAGCTGGCCAACTGGCTCAAGAAGCAGGGCCGCCGCCCGTTGCTGCTCGCGCTGGATCTTTACCGCCCGGCCGCCATCAAGCAGCTGCAGGTGCTCGGCCAGCAGCTCAATGTGCCTGTGTTTGCACCTGCCGAAGGTGAAACCGATCCGGTGAAAGCCGCCAAGGCAGCCATGGTCTGGCTGAAGGAACAAGGCAGCGGCATCGCCATCTTCGACACCGCCGGCCGTCAGGATCTAGACGAAGATCTGCTCGCGGAACTCAAGCGCGTGCGCGCCGTGGTGGAGCCGAATGAAGTCCTGCTGGTGGCAGACGCCGCCACGGGTCAGCAGGCGGTGAGCGTGGCGCAGAAATTCAATGCCGCCGTCGGCATCACGGGCTTGATCATGACCAAGCTGGATGGTGACGCCCGTGGCGGTGCCTTGCTCTCCATGCGTCAGGTCACCGGCTGCGCGGTCAAATTCCTCGGCGTGGGTGAGAAGGTCGAGCAGCTCGAAGTTTTCCACCCCGACCGCATGGCGCAGCGCATCCTCGGCATGGGCGATGTGGTGGGCTTGGTGGAGAAAGCCGCCGAAGAGATCGACGAGAAGGAGGCCATGAAGCTGGCCGCCCGCATACAGTCGAACAAATTCGATTTCACCGACATGCTCGCGCAGCTGCGCATGATGAAGAAGCTCGGCCCCATCGGCGGCATCCTCGGCATGCTCCCGGGCATGGGCAAGATGAAGGACATGATCGGTCCCGACAGCGACCAGCGCATGAAACACGTCGAGGCGCTCATCCTTTCGATGACGCCGAAGGAGCGGCAGCGTCCTGAAATCATCAACGGTCAGCGCCGCAAGCGCATCTGCAACGGGGCGGGACGCCCGGTGATGGAAATGAACCAGCTCCTCAAGCAGTTCGAAATGATGAAGAAGCTCATGAGCAACAAAGGCATGATGGCCCAGATGATGGGCGGCATGATGGGAGGAGGCGGCGGCGGTGGTGGCATGGGAGGCCTCGGTGGTCTGGGTGGAATGCTCGGAGGTGGCGGTGGCAAAATGCCCAAGCTTCCACCAGGCATGAAGTTCCCCGGCAAATTTTGATTTTACGGCCTGCTGTGCTCTATTGTTCACATGACTGCCATCACCAGCGCCAACGCCGATAAAAGTCTGATCCAGGCGATTCTCAAAGTTTGCGATGATCGTGAACCTCTGGTCATCATCCACGACGAAAAGCATTCAGTCGTCATGCTGCCGCTGGAGGAATATGAGGCGCTGAACGAAACAAGCCATTTGATGCGCAGTCCTGCCAACGCCCGCCATCTGCTGGAGTCCATCGAGCAACTGCGCTCGGGCAAAGGCACGGTTCGCGAACCTGATCTGGAAGCATGAATCTCATCTTCTCTGACCGCGCATGGGAAGACTATCAACACTGGCAGGAGACCGACCGCCGCATGCTGCGCAGAGTGAACGAGCTTCTCAAGGACATCAAACGCAGCCCCTTCGCTGGAATTGGCAAACCCGAGCCCCTGCGTCACCAACTGGCAGGCTTTTGGTCACGCCGTGTGGACAGCGAGCATCGTCTGGTTTATGCGGTGACTCAGGCTGGCATTGAAATAGCCTCCTGCCGCTATCATTACACTTAATATGAGTTCCCCTTTCCGCATCGGAGTCGCCGGAGTCGGCGCCATTGGCAAAAACCACGCACGCATCATGGCCGAGATCACTGCCAAGAGCGAGGGTGCCATCACCTTCGCCGCCGTGTATGATGCCGATCCCGCACGCGCCGCTGAATTTGCCGCACAGTACGGTACGCAGGCCGCCAGTGACCTTGCCGACTTCGCCCAGCGTGTGGATGCCGCCACCATTGCTGTGCCGACGATCTTCCACCGCAAAGTCGCCGAACCGCTGATGCAGGCCGGCATTCACGTGATGGTGGAGAAACCCATCAGCGAATCCTACTCTGAAGCGCAGGCTCTCATCGAACTCGCGAAAGCCAAGAGCGTCATTCTGCAGGTGGGCCACATTGAGCGCTTCAATCCGGTGCTGCTCCAGCTTGAAGAGCGCATGGACAACCCGCGCTTCATCGAAGCGCACCGCCTCTCCCCCTTCCCCAACCGCAGCATCGACATTGGTGTAGTGCTGGACCTGATGATCCACGACATCGAGATCGTGCTGCATCTCGTGAAATCAGAGCTGATCCAGGTCGATGCCGTGGGCATCCCCGTTTTGACCAAACGCGAGGACATCGCCAATGCGCGCCTCAAGTTCGCCAATGGCTGCATCGCCAACATCACCGCCAGCCGCATCAGCCCTGAAAAGATGCGTAAAATCCGCGTCTTCCAGAGCGAGAGCTACCTCAGCCTGGACTACCAGGAGCAGAGCGGCTGGATCTATCGCAAAGACGGCATGCAGATCGTGCGCGAAGCGGTGGAAGTGGAGAAGGACGAACCTCTGAAGCTGGAAATCGCCGCCTTTGTGGAATGCGCCCGTCATGGCCGCCGTCCGGTCGTCACTGGGCAGGAAGGCGCAGAAGCCGTGCGCATCGCCTTGGAAATCACCGATCAAATCGAGAAGAACGCTGCGCTGGGCGCCTCATGAACCGCATCTTCATCATTGCAGGCGAAGTCAGCGGCGACACCCATGCTGCGGGACTCCTGCGTGAATTGAAATTGCTTGAGCCTGACATGAAGGTCATCGGCCTGGGCGGCCCGAAGATGCGCGAGGTCGTCGGCGAAGGAGTCGAAGACTGGGTCGAAACCGCAGGTGTTGTCGGCTTGTGGGAGGTGGTGAAGATGTACCGCTATTTCAAAGAAAAGATGGATGCCGTGCTGGACTCCATCCTTGATCAAAAGCCTGAGGCGGTGATCCTCGTGGACTATCCCGGCTTCAATCTGCGCCTGGCAAAAAGCCTGCGCACCGCCGGTTACAAGGGGCGCATCCTCTACTACATCAGCCCGCAGGTCTGGGCCTGGAAAAAAGGCCGTGTGAAGACCATGGCGCAGGTGCTCAACCTCATGATCTGCATCTTCCCCTTTGAGAAGGAGTTTTATGAGAAGAGCGGACTGCGCACCGAATTCAGCGGACACCCCATGGTGGACCGCGTGGTGACGCTGAAACGTGACTGGAAACGTGAACCCGGCCTCGTCGGCTGGTTCCCCGGCAGTCGTCTCAATGAAGTGCGCCGCCTGTTTCCCATCATGATGGACGCGGCCAAGATCATCAAGGAAGCCGTGCCCAACGCCCGTTTTGCCGTTTCCGCCGCCAACGAAACACTTGCCGGATTCATGCGCAACATGACCGACGAACACGGCATGCCTGAAGCCAAGCGCTGGATCGAAACCGGCACCGTCTATGATCTGATGCAGCGCGCCGAGGCCGGAGCCGTTGCCTCAGGCACCGCCACGCTGGAAGCCGCCTGCTTTGGCCTGCCCTACACCCTGGTCTACAACGTCAGCTGGCCCACCTACGTCATCGGCAAGCTGGTCGTGCGCATCAAGCACCTCGGCATCATCAACATCCTCGCCAAACGCGAGGTGGTGCAGGAACTGGTGCAGGGAGATCTCAACGCGCAGACACTCGCCGAAGCAACTCTCGAATTGCTCACCAACGATGTCAGGCGCGAGCAGTTGCAGCAGGAGCTGGCGGAGGTCGTGGCCACGCTGGGCAGCGGTGGAGCTTACACACGCGCCGCACTGGCGGTGCATGAAGCGATGTGATTTCCGGCAGTTGATTAGGCCGCTGCGGTACAAATCTGAAAAGAGGAACGCCCAAGCGCTTTGAGAAAAAAGCGCCTGGGTATCAACCTGTTTTAGACGCCAATCTGCGGCAGGTTCCAGACGTTCTTGGCGTATTCCAAAATCGTGCGGTCGCTGCTGAACTTGCCCATGCGAGCGGTGTTGTGGATGGCCATCTTCTGCCAGCGGGGCTGGTCGCGGTAGGCTTTGTCCACTTCGATCTGGCAAGCAGCGTAGCGGTCATAGTCGGCCATGACGAGGAAGGGATCGCCATGGGAGAGCAGGCTGTCACGCAACGGTTTGAATTCGTCCTGGTTGCCGGTGAAATAATCGGAGGCCAGCCAGTCGATGCTGAGGCGCAGGTCTTTGCTGGCGTGGTAGAAATCCCAAGGATTGTAACCCTTGGCATAGAGCTCGGTGACTTCTTCGACGGTGAGGCCGAAGATGAAGATGTTGTCCGGGCCGACTTCTTCGAGGATTTCCACATTGGCACCATCGAGCGTGCCGATGGTGAGCGCGCCATTGAGGGCGAGCTTCATGTTGCCGGTGCCGGAGGCTTCCTTGCCGGCGGTGGAGATCTGCTCGGAAAGATCAGCCGCAGGAATGATGCGCTCGGCGATGGAGACGCCGTAGTTCGGGATGTAGATGACTTTCAGCTTTCCATTCACGCGCGGGTCATGATTGACCTTGGCCGCAAGGGCATTGATGGCGTGGATGATGTTCTTGGCGAGGTAGTAGCCGGGAGCAGCCTTGGCGCCGAAGATGAAGACGCGGGGCGCCATGTCGAAGTTCGGATCGGCAATGATCTTGCGATAGAGAGTGACGATGTGCAGCAGGTTGAGGTGCTGGCGCTTGTATTCGTGCAGACGCTTGATCTGGACATCGAACAAGGCGTCAGGGCTGACACTGACCCCGCAGGTGTCCTGAATGATTTTGGCGAGGTGGACTTTGTGCCCACGCTTGATGGCCTGAAATTTTTCCTTGAATGAAGCGTCGTCGGCAAACTTGTCGAGCGCGATGAGCTTGGTGGAATCCTTCAACCAGCCGGCACCAATGGATTCGGTGATGAGGGAGGAGAGCTGCGGATTGCACACATCGAGCCAGCGGCGGAAGGTGACGCCGTTGGTCAGATTGAGGAAGCGCTCGGGATACAGCTCAAAGAACTCCGGGAAAAGGCGCTCGCAGAGCAGGCGTGTGTGAAGCGCGGCCACACCGTTGGTGGCGTGACTGCCGAGCACGGACATGTGCGCCATGCGCACTTTTTTGCCGCCGCTCTCTTCGATGAGGGAAAGCGCACGCTTCTTCTCTCCATCGCCCGGCCAGCGCGCCTCGACGTCCCCTTCGAGGAAGCGCTTGTTGATCTCATAGATGATCTGCAGATGACGCGGAAGCACACGCTCAAACAACGCCGCGCTCCAGGTCTCCAGCGCTTCGGGAAGCAGCGTATGGTTCGTGTAGGAGAAGGTCTTCTGGCAGATTTCCCAAGCCTGGCTCCATTCGAGCTTCTCTTCATCGATAAGGATGCGCATGAGTTCTGGAATGGCGACGGCTGGATGCGTGTCATTGAGCTGCACGGCTGCCTTGGCAGGAAACTCGCTCCATGGCAGATCGTAACCGCCTTTGAAACGGCGTACGATGTCGGCCAGCGAGCAGGCGACAAAGAAGTACTGCTGCACCAGGCGCAGTTCCTTGCCGCTCTCGGTGGCGTCGTTCGGGTAGAGCACCTTGGAGACGGTTTCGGCGATGGCCTTTTCACGCAGGGCCTCGATGTAGCTGCCTTCGTTGAAGACCTTGAAGTTGAAGTCTTCATCCGCCTGCGCCTGCCAGAGACGCAGCACGTTCACGGTGTTGCTGTCATAGCCGACGATAGGAATGTCCCACGGGAGACCGAGGAGGCATTTGGTTTCCACCCACTCGTGGTGCGGACGTCCGAATTCGTCGAATTTCTGGATGGTATGACCGTAGAGCTTGACAGCTTGGCGATAGGATGGACGAGCGATCTTCCACGGGCTGCCATCACGCATCCATGCATCAGGATGCTCGACCTGCTTGCCGTTGACGAACTCCTGACGGAACAGACCAAACTCGTAGTGAATGCCATAACCGATGGCGGGCAGATCCATTGTGCTGAGCGAATCCATGAAACAGGCGGCGAGACGCCCCAGGCCGCCGTTGCCAAGGCCCATGTCGGGCTCCTTTTGCACTAGCGTATCGAGATCTTTGCCCATTTCAGACAGCGCCACTTTGGTGGCATCGTAGATACCGGCATTGCGCAGATTGTTCTCAAGCAGGCGGCCCATGAGGTATTCGAGCGAGAGATAATGCACGCGCCGCACGCCCTGGGAACGATGCTGACGGCGTGATTGCGTAGCGCGCTCCATGACGCGATCCCTTACCGCGAGCGAGGTGGCGACGTACCAGTCATTCTCACTGGCTGTTTCAATGTAGGCCCCCAGGGTAAAACGCAGGTGATTGGTGATCGAAAGTTTAAGGCTGTCGGTGGTGTTAAGGACGGCGCAGTTGGCGAGGGCTTCCATGGGATAGGCAGTGTTGAGAATGAGTTACCAAGTCAACCACTTGGGGGGATCGACCGGCGCGATGAGGAGAGTGATTTCCCCCTTGGGCGTTTTGGTTTGGTAATAAGATAGCAGGATGCTTGCCGGGCCACGTTTGAATTCCTCAAACTTTTTCGTCAACTCCCGCGCCACGACCACCCGATGGTCCGGCGCAGCCTCCGCCAAGATCGCCAGCGTATCGACCAGACGGTAGGGACTTTCGAAGAAAATACTGGTGCAGTCACGCTGCAAGGCGGCGGTCAGCATGGTGGTGCGCGCCCCTTTTTTATGTGGAAGAAAACCACCAAAATAAAACGGTGTGGTGGGCAGACCTGACGCCGCCAATGCCGTGAGAACGGCGCTGGGACCGGGGATGCTCTCCACATGCAGACCAGCACCGACCACGGCCCCGACGAGGCGCTGCCCGGGATCAGAAACCGTGGGCATGCCCGCATCCGAAATCAGGGCCACGCTCCCACCCTGCCGGATATGCTCCAGCAACTGGGGGATGCGATGCGCTTCATTGTGCTCATTGAGGCTGATGAGCCGCGCACGAATGTCATGATGTTTGAGCAGCATGCCGGAATGACGCGTGTCCTCGCAGGCCACCAAGTCGGCGATACGCAGGGTGTCGAGCGCACGCTGCGTGATGTCGCGCATGTTGCCGATGGGCGTGGCCACCAAATGCAGGCCAGCCGTCAAACGCCCCGTGGCGACCACTGGCTCAAGCAATTCATCATCTGCACCGTCTAACTGTTCAGCGGCTGAATCCGGATCCGACGACATGGTGCGGACAGATGATTACCAGCCTTCGGAGACCTGGTCCGCGAGATTGTTCGCCAGACGCTGAGCAGCGTCTTCCAAGAGCTGAGTTTCTGACAGCTGAAGATTCGCCTCGAGGATGATGTAAGAATCAGCGGTGGCGTTGCCGGAATGGAGCACCTTGCCAGAGGCGGTGTCCGTGATGGTAAACAGACAGGTCAAAGTGGCCATGATCTGCGAGCTGCGCAGGACGTTGTTCAGGTCAGAACGGAACTGCGTGCGGTTGATGTTCGAAACTTTTCCCTGCAGCACCGCTTCAGCTTCGCCTTTGGCCACGATTTGATATGAGCCATGGTTTTGCAGCTGTTTGATAACCGCGTTCGTCACAAGCGAGGCCAGGCGGGGCTCCAGCGTGAGGTTTTCAAAGGTAGGGACCGCGATCTTGGTGATGTGGCGGAGGTGGGCAGGTTTTTGTGCGCCCAAAGTGTAGCCCGCGCAACCGGAGAGCAGGAGGCAGCCAGCTGCCAGCAGAAGAAAAAGCGATTTCATCCAAATAGTTTAAGAAGTGACCCAGCTCAGTAATGGAGTGCTGCAATGCCCGCGCAAGAATTATGACGCAGGCTTCGTCGTGGAAGGCACAGGCGGAACTGGCGGCGCAGGCAGCGCCGAACCCGGTGCGCGCGGCAGCATGGAAGGCACACTTGGAGAAGGTGGCACAGGCAGCAGTGCGGGCTTTTCAGTCTCAGGCACAGGCGGGAGCAGGGAGCCTGCTCCAGGCGTGGTGGCACCGGGACGGAGCGGCAGCGTCGGCTCCTGCAAAGGAATCGGCACGAAGCCTTCGTCTCCCGTGCGCATTTTCGGTTTCTGGCTGAGGCGGGCCAGCTCGGGAGCCAGCGGACCGACATAATCATCACGCGCCTTCAAGTTCTCCGCTGTCAGCGAGGTGTAGTCCTGACCCGGTCCTTTCTTGGCATCTTCCACACCCGCAGGATCAGCGGCGGCGAGTTCAGCCAGCATGGTGCGCGCTTGGGCGGAAACTTCGGGGGAACCAAACTTAAGCGCCTCATTGAGGTAGATGGCAGCGGCCTTGGTTTTGCCCACACGCTGGTAGAACTTGGCCACGGTGAGCGATTGATTGGCCTCGGCTGTGTTGACCTGATGCAGGATCATTTCAGTCTCCTGTTTGCGCTCTCCTCCGGGATTGGTGGCGATGTAGGTGCGCAAGGCATCACGTGCGGCCAGCAGGTTGGAGGCGTCTTCACTGCGCTGTGCAGCGATGTTGCTGATGGAACCAATGCGGAACTGGGCTTCAGCCGCCTGTGAGGTGTGAGGATAGTTTTCCACCACCTTGTTGTAGGCCGCGACGGCCTTGTCCTTCTCCTTCAGATCCTGCTGGATTTCAGCGATGCTGAACTGGGCCAGGGGGGCATATTTACCAAAGGGGGCGTTCTTGATGATCTTTTCGTAGAATTTGATGACCTCAGACGAGTTCATCTTCATGCTGATCAGCAGCATCCCTCGCTGCTTTTTGCCGCCTTTCGCCTCTTCAGCGATCTCATACTGCTTCTCAATGGCCTCACTGAAATGCGGGCTGTCGCGGTAGGACTGGATGAAGGTCTGGAACGCTTCAAACGCATCATCCATCTTGCCATTGTGGCGGATGATGACGGCATTGTGGAAGGAAGCCTCCGCCGCGCTCGGAGTGAAGGCGTATTTCTTCACGATCGCCTGATACAGGCCCTGCGCCTTGCCGACTTTGCCAGCGTTCTCCGCCTGACGGGCCTGCGCCAGCATGGCGGAGGCGGCAAGTTCCTGCGACTCACGCTCGCTGTCCACAGGCACCACTCTGTCCTTCTTGCCAGAGAATGGCCAGAGCGCAGAGGATGGAGTCGTCAAAGCAAGAAATGAAACGGCACATGCCAGAAGTACTGGCAGGCGGGCGTGGAGGGGGAATTTCATCGCCGGGATAGTAAGTTCTGGTTAAGCTTGCGTCAAGGTGGCAACGCAGTTGTCTCACCGCCCCTTGACGGCCCTTGTTTTGCCCCTTCCCCCAGACTAAAGGACACCGCATTATGCGCTTTTTACTCATTCTGGCTCTCAGCTTCCCACTGCTGGCTCAATGTCAGAAAATTTCCACTCCCCCGGCGGGTTTTCGCGCGGTGCGGGATCTCGACTATGTCGGCTCAGGCAATCAGCGCCAGATGCTCGACCTCTACCTGCCTGAGGCCAAGACGGACAAGCCGCACCCGCTGGTCGTTTACATCCATGGCGGCGGCTGGGAAGATGGCAGCAA
This sequence comes from Prosthecobacter sp. Pr1, assembly GCF_057652315.1. Lineage (NCBI taxonomy): Bacteria > Pseudomonadati > Verrucomicrobiota > Verrucomicrobiia > Verrucomicrobiales > Verrucomicrobiaceae > Prosthecobacter > Prosthecobacter sp. Pr1. The sequence goes on from NZ_JBYFBS010000013.1 coordinate 96,879, forward strand.
GAATGAGGCGGATGTGCTGCTGGGACTCATTAAAGGAGGCACGCCCTACGCCGGGGCCAGCATCAACTACCGCCTGACCAACCAGGCCCCATGGCCTGCGCAGATTTTTGACTGCAAAGCCGCCATCCGCTGGCTGCGCGCCCATGCGAAGGAATACAACCTCGCCCCCGACAAGATCTCCGTTTTTGGCATCTCCGCAGGCGGACACCTCGTCAGCATGCTCGGCGTCACCGGCGGGGTGAAGGAACTCGAAGGGGAGCTCGGCCAACACTTGGACCAAAGCAGCCGCGTCTCCTGCGTGCTCGACTTCTGCGGCCCGTCGGATTTCCTCACCTTCGGTGGCAAAGGCAGCGTCATTGACCCTGACGATCCCAAAGGAGCTCTGGCCAAGCTGATTGGCGGACCGCTGAAGGACCGCCAAGAAGAGGGCCGCAAGGCCTCACCGGTCACTTACATCACTCCGGACGACGCCCCCTTCCTCATCATCCATGGGGACAAGGACACCCTCGTCCCCTATTCCCAGGCCACGGAATTTGATGCCGCCCTCAAAGCAGCGCACGTCCCCTCCACTCTTCTCACCGGCACGGATGGCGGCCACGTCTTCCTGAGCGGTCCGCTTTTCGAACGCATGTTTGCCTTCAATGCCCGCCATCTGCAGGGCAAAGACGTCCAAATCCCCGAAGGAGCCGTTCCTTCCAAGTAAACACCCGGCGCAACCGTCCCGGTTGCTGATTCATCCCAGCCGTGCAACCGTCCCAGCTGCCCCCTACTTTTTGCAATGACCGATTCCGAAATCAAGTCCGCCATCCTCGACATGGGCCGCCGTGCCCGTGAAGCCTCCTATGCCTTGGTCAAGCTGACCACCGAGCAGAAGAACGCCATCCTCGTGGCCATGGCTGACGAGATCATGGCCCGTCAGGATGCCATCCTGGCCGCCAATGCCCTCGACCTCGCCCGGGCGGAGCAAAATGGACTGAGCAAGGCCATGATCGACCGCCTCACGCTCGATCCCAAGCGCCTCAAAGCTGTGGCCGATGCCGTGCGCGAGGTCGCCCTGCTGCCCGATCCCGTGGGTGAAAAGCTCACCGACTGGACCCGCCCCAACGGCCTGCACATTCGCAAAGTCCGCGTACCCATCGGCGTCATCGGCATCATCTTCGAGTCACGCCCGAATGTCACCACGGACGCCGCCTCCCTTTGCTTTAAAACCGGCAACGCCACCATCCTCCGTGGTGGCAGCGAGGCCATCGACAGCAACCGTGCTCTCGCCGCCGCCTTGCAGGCTGGCGGCGAACGCGCCGGACTCCCGCCCGACAGCATCCAGCTCATCCCCTTCACTGACCGCGCCAGCGTGGAGCACATGGCGCAGATGGATCAGTACCTCGACCTCATCATCCCACGCGGCGGCAAAGGCTTGATCGAAAAAGTCGTGGCCACCGCGCGCATGCCCGTCATCAAGCACTACGACGGCGTGTGCCACGTGTATGTCCATGTGGATGCGGATCTCGACATGGCCGCGAACATCATCGTCAACAGCAAGTGCCAGAAGCCCGGCGTGTGCAATGCCCTCGAAACCATCCTGGTGCATGAGGATCTCGCCGCCACCTTTTACCCGCTCATCGGGCAGCGTCTTTACGAGGCCGGGGTCGAAATCCATGCGGACGCCACAGCCCTCCAGCATCTCGGCGTGGCAGCGCATCCAGCGACGGAGGCAGACTGGAGCACCGAGTACCTCGACCTCATCCTCGCCGCCAAAACCGTCAGCGGTTTGGACGAAGCCATCGCGCACATCAACCGCTACGGCTCCCACCACACGGACAGCATCATCACCAAGGACCGCGCCGCCGCCGAACGCTTCCAGCATGAAGTGGACAGCGCCGTCGTCCTGCACAATGCCAGCACACGGTTCAATGATGGTGGCGAATTCGGCTTCGGTGCCGAGATTGGCATCTCCACGGACAAGCTGCATGCGCGAGGGCCGATGGGCCTGGCCGAACTGTGCAGCTATAAATATCTCGTGGATGGCAGCGGGCAGGTGCGCGGGTAAATCCGGCCAGGCACCGCACCCAGAGCCCAGAGTATACTGACCACTCGCGCCCTTCGGCCTCCAGAATGGCCCCCTTTCTGCGCGCATTTGCCAGATGGAGCGCATCTTTACTTGCGGACTCGGACGTAACCATACTTTTTGCAGTGCTCAGTTCCCCGAAAGGCCGCCGCAGATGCGGCAGGCTTTTCAAGTCCCTATGAACCCTCTGTTTTCTCGTCTTCTTCCCCTGGTCTTCCTGGCCTGCGCCTCCGCATCGGCGGTGATCCCTGATCCGCTGCCGAAGGCACCTGAACCCATCGATGACATCCTGCGGCTGCAGATCTTTTTGGATACGCAGCTCTTTGGACCGGGAAAGCTGGATGGCCGCCCCGGTGAGTTCACCACGAAGGCTCTGAAGCGTTACCAGCGTTCTCATGGCATGCCTGAGAGCGAGGTCGAAACCAACACGCTGGACCTCTCCAGCGTGCCGGAGATTTATACCACCTATACCATCCGCGAGGAAGACCTGAAATTCGTCGGCGAGGTGCCCCGGCAGCCGTCCGCGCAGAGCAAAAAGAAGTACCTGCCCTACGACTCCCTGCTGGAGTTTCTGACCGAGCGCTTTCACAGCGCTCCGGAGCTGCTGGAGTTCATCAACAAGCCTCTGAAGATGAGCGCGCTCAAACCGGGCGATGTGGTCAAAGTCCCTGCGGTGCAGCCCTTCATCATCGAAGAACTCACGGAAATTCCCAAGCTGCCGGAGGTGCCGGAATTTCTCACGCGTGTCATCAAGATCGACACCCGGGAAAAGGTGCTTGATGTGTGGGATGGTGAAAAGCTGCTGGCCAGCCTGCCCATCACCCCCGGCAGCGGCCACCTCGCCACACCGCCCGGCACCTGGCGTATTCTTGGCATCACGCAGCTGCCCACCTTCCGCTGGGACAAAAGCGTGCTCGAGTACGGCGTGCGCAGCGGAAACTTTTACGAACTGCCCATCGGCCCGAACAACCCTGTAGGCGTCATGTGGATCGGCCTGAACCGTCCGGGCATCGGCATTCACGGCACGAATTCGCCGCAAAGCATCGGTCGCAGTTCCAGCCATGGCTGCATGCGCACGGCCAACTGGGACGTGGTACGGCTGGTGAAACAGATCACCCAGGGCATGACGGTGATCATTGAAGGCCCGGCCCCTGAGCCGCGTCCGGTCGTGATCGCCAAGGCGCAGCCCGTGGCCCCTGCCCCACCCCCGCCCGAGCCCAAGCGCGGCTTCTTCTCCAGGCTGTTCGGCAGGAAATAGAGGTGGTTGTCAATTGGGCCGCAGCGTGAAGGAGCCCGAATCCTTCACCTTCCATCCGCGCGGAGAACGTGTCATCTGCTCAAACTGCGTGGCCCAGTAGCGGATGGTGTTCACGGCATGGCCGTAGGGCTGGTAATCCCGCAGATTGATGAAAGTCAGCTTGTCGCTCTCGTTGTCCGCGAACTGGAAGAAGGCCCGGCCTGACACGGAGTCCACCACCTTGCCCTCGATGGCCATGTTGCCTTTGGTGAAATAAGCCGCCAGTCCGATGACAGGCGTGACCACAAACTTCAGCACGGTGACCACCGCGTTTCCCTTCGGGCTGGTGGGATTGAGTTCAGTGATGGCGAGTTGCAGCGTCAGCGTATCCTTGCCGGGCTGGTTCACGAGCCGGTAGAGTGGCGTCGGCGAGTGACGAAAGGCAGCCACAAACTCCTCACGCAGGCGCACCGCCACATCCATTTCCTGGCGCTGCACTCCGCCCCAGGCTACCTCGCCGGAAGAAAATGCCCGGTTGAGCGGTCGCAAATAATGCAGCGTCACAGGAGCGATGTAGAGTTTTCGCTTGGCCTTTCCCTGCGCGAGCAGCTGCGGATCAGGCGTGGTCCAGATTTTTTGAAACCCTAGCTGGGCGCGCGCATCCTGCGCCAGCCATGGCTGCTCAAAAAACGGCGACAGACCGACCGGCTGCGCTTTGAGCATGCGATTCGTCGAACTGCAGGCAGGCAGCACCAGCAGCAGTGCGAAAATGAAGTGCGGAAAACGCATGGTGGATGTGTCCACGATAAAGCCACAGAACCCAACTGCTCCGCAATACCAGACCATCGCAGCCGTACAAAAGATGCGCCGCCTCCACGGATTTAGCTTTTACCGTCCATGGTTTCTGCCGAACATCGGTCATCAGTCCTTTCATGCCACCAGCCACCGTTCATCTCGTGATTCCCTGTTATCAGGAAAGCGGGCGCATCGGACCGTTCCTCACGGAATTGTGCGCGGTGACGCATGCGCTGGGTGGTGTGAGCATTCAGGTCGTGGAAGACGGCTCAGATGCGGCGGAGACTGACCGAATGCGGGAGATCATCACCCCTCTCTGCCACCAAAACGAACACCTGCTCCCTCCGATGTTTCTGCCGAAGAATTTGGGCAAAGGCGGTGCCGTGTATGCCGGCTGGGATCAGGCCCCTCCGGTGGACTGGCTCGCTTTCGTGGATGCTGACGGCTCCTGCTCTGCCACCGAAGTCGAAAATCTCATCCGCCGTGTCCGCCTGCAACCAGCCCCCCTGACAGCGGTGTTTGCCTCCCGCTGGGATCAAACCAGCTCCAAGGTACAGCGACAGTGGAAGCGCCGGCTCATGGGCCGTATTTTTGGCACGCTGGTCTCCACACTGCTGCGCATCCCCATTCACGACAGTCAGTGCGGGCTCAAATTCGTGCCGCGCGCAGCCTATCTGCGCATCGCCCCAACCTTGCGCATTCATGGCTTTGCCTTTGATGTGGAACTGCTCGCCGCCCTGCATGACAGCGGCTGCGAGTTTGAGGAGGCATCCATCGCCTGGCACGAAACTCCAGGCGGCCATGTGCATTTGATCCGTGACTCGTTCCGCATGGCACGGGATGTTCTCGCCATCCGCAGACGCCGCGCGAAGCGCTGATCCGTAGTGCAAGCGTCACGCTTGCAGCGGCAATGGCAGAACACACAAGCCGGAGGCTCGTGCCACGCGAACATCCACAGCTCTTTACTCCCACTTCAATTCGGTGCCCGCAGGCAGCAGACGCACAGCGCGGGCGATGTCCCAGTTCGTCATGCGAAAGCCGCCGATGCTTTCCTGCTTCGTCATCATACCGGGGATGCTGGTGCCGTGCAGACCGTAGGGCAGCGGTTTGGGATCACTGCCCTTGGCCAGATTGATCCAGACTATGCCCACTGGATTGTTAGGGCCGGCAGACAGCCGGTAGGGTACAGTCATGGGTGCCGCAGGATCGCCAGTGCTGGAAAGACGGGGGCGCGCAACCACATCGAGAATCTTCCACGTCTTGCGCCCATGCAATCCGGGGCGCGCCGCTGAGACCGGCATACTGGCAATAACAGCATCTCCCCGGCGAATAATCAACCGGCTGACTCCCAGCATGCTGGCGGTGACTGGCGCTGCAGGATCGGCCGCAGGCTGCATCGGCTCCGACAGCGCATTTTCGATTTCGAATGGAATCACATTCGGCACCAGAAACACTGCACCGGGAACATTGGGATTTTTGACGCCGGGATTGATGTGCCGCAGGAATGACTCGGCAGCATGAAAGCGCTCGGCCACAAATTCCCAGCCAGAGCGGTAGGCCATGAAAGTCTCATGCGTCAGTTCTTCAAAGGTGGGTGGTGGCTCCACGGCCTTGACCTTCGACTTGCCTGTGGCCGCACTGCCGGGATGAGGTGAAATCCAGCGCATGTCCGCTGCCGTGAGCACATACTCGACGTAGGGGCCGCCGATGGCTTTCATGGCTGCGGAGGGCTGGCCTTCAGGAGTGTGCAGCTCTCCGGGATGTGCTTTTTCAAACGCCTTGTACGCCGCGTCATACACCGGCCCCGCCGTGCCATCAATCGGACCGATGGTGAATCCCTGCCGGTCCAGAAAAGCCTGGATGAGCACCAAAGATGCAGCCCCCCAGGCCGCAGGTGGCAGCGCGCGGTGAGGTTTGGTGGCGATCAATACCGGCGCCTCCTCCTTCACGGGAGAGGGTGCTTTTTTGGGCTTCTCCTTGGCCGGAGCCTTGGCTGCGGCTTTTTCGGCGGCGACTGCGGCGTCGATCATTGCCTTGATGTCACTCTCCCCCGGAACTTTCACTACCTGACCGATGACGATCCTGTCGTTCTTCAGATCGTTGAAAATCCTGAGCTGGTCCACCGTGACGCCATTGGCATGCGCGATCTTGGTGAGAGAGTCCCCCTTGGCCACCACGTGTTCGATCATCGTCGCGGGTGGACCTTTGGGAGCGACCTTGGTTGCAGACGGCGCTTTGGCCCCCGTTTCAGAAGCGGTTTGTCCACCGGGTTTTGCCACAGGAGCTTCCACCGGCACGTCAACAGGCAGGCCCCACGCAGCCGCATCAGAAGGCTCCACCTGCCAAGGCCACTTCACCGCCAGATCCAACCCGGGCTCAATGGTGGGAATCGCAGGCTTCACCGTTTCCACCTGAGCCATGATCGTGCTGGGCAGGCAGCCTGCCAGCACACAAGACATCCATGCGATCTTCGATGGCAAAAGTTTCAGCATCATGCGGCATTCAATCCGCATTTGCTGCATTCACAAGTCGCTGTTCACACCAGTGCGGTGAAAACCATGACTTCACATCACTGGACAATATCAGGGAACGCCCCGGCGGCTATGAACCATTCACGTTCAATGATCCGCTCTGGAGCATTAAACTGCAGCAGGTTCACTGTGACGCGCCCCACGGCTGTTTTGGGAATGATAAACAGTCCGCGCAGTTCAAAATGATCCCGCCAGACTTGCTGGCGTGGATGAAACAACGCAGTAAGCTCCTTGGTGGCTGGATCCAGAGAGGACAGGTCGCTGCCCTTGAACTGATTGCAGGCGATACATGACATGGCGAGATTTTCTGCGACGGTCTCCCCGCCGTGTTTTTGAGCGATGACATGGTCCACCTGATGTGCGTGAAAGCCCAGTTCTGCCGGAGCTCGACAATACTCACAACATCCTCCAGCTCTGGCCTGCACCTGACGGCGCAGTTCTGCCGGAATATGCGCAGTGCTCATGCCGCCTGCAATTTCACTCGGGCTCTGGCCTTGGCGATGCGCACGAGATGCTCAACGCGCATGATCTGTTCCCACTCCGCCTGCTCACTATCCCCCAAACCTTCCTGACGTTTTTTCTCCAACAAGTATGCGGTGCGCTCGGCCAGTTGTTCGGAAGGATGCAGCGCCAGAACCTCTTGAGCAGAAGGCAGATCAGCCAGAGTCTCGATGACGTCATCCAATGCCTGGATTTCACCGGTTTTGCGACCTTGCCATGACCTCAATCCAGCGGAGAGCACAGCAGCCATATCGGATGCTTTGCTCGGCAGGAAGGCCGCGAATTCGTCAGGAATCTGAAGCGTCAGCGTCATGGAGACAAAGTGTGCGCCACAGAATGCATTCTGCAAGCCCTCTCTATTTCCCCAGCACCTGCTTCAGCACCTCGATGCAGCGCTCGTTTTGCGGCATGGTGCCGATGCTGATGCGCACCCATTCGGGGAGCTTGTAGGCGGCCATGGCGCGGACGATGACGCCCTTGTCCATCATGGATTTGAAGACGGCGTTGCCATCGCCGACTTTGACGAGGACGAAGTTGGCGTAGCTCGGGATGTATTCGAGGCCCATGTCGCCAAACTGCTGCTGCAGGTAGGCGCGGCCTTCGTCGGTGATGGCCTTGGTCTTGTTCTGGTGCTCTTCGTCGAGCAGGCCTGCCAGTGCGCCTGCCTGTGCGATGGAGTTGAGATTGAAAGGCTGCCGCGTGCGCTGCAGCACGTCGATGAGTTCCTTGTTGGCAATGCCGTAACCGACGCGCGTGCCTGCGAGGCCTTGGATCTTCGAGAAGGTGCGCAGCACGACGACGTTGCGGCCTTCACGGACGTATTTGAGCGTGTCCGGCGGATTGTCGAGGAACTCATAGTAGGCCTCGTCGAACACGACGACGACATGCGCGGGAACTTTGGCCATGAAGCGGTCAATCTGCTCCTGCGTGACGAGCGTGCCCGTGGGATTGTTCGGATTCGCGATGAAGACTTCCTTCGTGTTCGGCGTGATGGCGGCGGCCATCGCATCGAGGTCATGCACATAGCCGGGATCTGGCACTTCAATGGTGTCAGCACCGAACACCTTGGCCATGAGCTTGTAGACAAGGAAGGCGTGCTCGGCGGTGATGATGTTGTCGCCGGGCTTGAGGAAGGCGTGGCCGATGAATTCGATGACTTCATTGGAGCCGCAGCCCATGATGATGTTGCCCATTTCCAGGCCGAATTTTTCCGCCAGCGCATTGCGCAGCTTCCACGAAGCGCCGTCCGGGTAGATGTTGACCTCTTTGACGGCCTCCTGCATCGCCACGATGGCCTTGGGCGACGGCCCGAGAGGGTTCTCGTTGGAGGCGAGCTTGATGATGTCCTCCGGTTTCAAGCCGCGTTCACGGGCCACATCTTCGATGGGTTTGCCGGGTTCGTAAGCGACGAGGTCTTTGAGCTGTGGGTTGGCGTAGTTCCAGATGGACATGGTTGGTGGCTTGGAGTCCTTTTCTTGGACTGGGATGGCGACGATGGCAAGTCCGTGTAAAGTCTCCCTGAGACTTCGTTTTACTGCCATGCCCACCCCGCTGCCTGAAACCACGGAACTGCTGCAATCCCTCGGCACCGCCATCGGGCTGGGGCTCCTCGTCGGCTTGCAGCGCGAATGGGTGCAGAATCGCGTCGCAGGTATCCGCACCTTTGCCCTGCTGACGCTCTTCGGCGCGCTGACCGGTCTCCTGGGAAATGCCTATGGCAGCTGGGTGATTGCCGCAGGATTCATCACCTTTGCCTGCATTGTGGTGCTGGGCAGCTGGCTGCGGCAGGCAAAACGCCCGCCGGTTTCCGGCCTCGCCACCGAAATGGCGATGCTGGTGATGTTTGCAGTGGGCATCATCACCATGCTCGGAGAGCGGCTTCTGGCCGTGATGATCGCAGGCGGAGTCATGGCGCTGCTCCAAAGCAAAAAAGGGCTGCATGCCATGGTGCGGCATTTCGGTGAGGAGGAACTGCGCGCCATCGTACGCCTCGTGCTCCTTGGTCTCGTCATTCTGCCCGCGCTCCCAAACCGCGAGATGGGCTACCTCGGTGTGCTAAATCCTTTCGCCATCTGGCTCATCGTGGTGCTCATCGTGGGCATCAGCCTCGCGGCCTACATGGCTGAAAAATTTCTGGGAGGCTCCAAAGGAGCTGCGGTGGCGGGCATTCTCGGCGGGCTGGTGTCCAGCACCGCCACGACAGCCAGCAGCGCACGCCGCAGCAAAATCTCCAGTGCAGGCAGCCTGTCACTAGCCTCCATGGCATTGATTGCCTCCGCCGTGGCTTTTGTGCGTCTGCTGGCGGAGGTGATCATCGTCGCCTCCGATCACATTCGAGAGCTTCTCCCGCCACTCGTTGCCATGATGTTCTGGGTCGGGCTGATCGCCGCCGTCGCACATCGCCTTGCAGAAAATGCCGACTCAGAACCCGTGGATGAGCATCCGCCGTCCGAACTGAAAAATGCCGTCGTCCTCGGTCTGCTGTATGCACTGGTGCTGGTCATCGTGGCCTATGCCCGCCAGCACAACAGCTCCGCAGGATTGTACGTGGCAGCCTTTCTTTCCGGCCTGCCGGACATGTCGGCCATCACGCTCTCCACCTCACGACTGGTCAACACGGGACACCTTGAAACCTCCGTCGCCTGGCGCATGATTCTCGTCGGCGGCATGGCCAACCTGTGTTTCAAAATGTTCTTTGTGATCGCCCTCGGTTCACGGGCTTACATCAAACCAGCCTTGCTCGGTCTGCTCATGTCAGTCGCGGGTGGCGCGGCCATACTGGCCTTCTGGCGCTGACTGCAAAGAATGCAGCACGATTCACAACGACATGTCACTACGCGACGTAAATACTCCACATCATGCCCGCCGAATTTAAAGACTACTACGCCACGCTCGGCGTCGCCCGCGATGCCAGCGCGGACGAGATCAAGAAGGCCTTCCGCAAACTGGCCCGCCTCTACCATCCCGACACCGCCAAGGACAAAAAAACTGCCGAAGCCAAATTCAAGGAGATCAACGAGGCCAACGAGGTGCTCAGCGATCCGGAGAAGCGCAGGAAGTACGATACCCTGGGTGCCAACTGGCAGGACGAGGGAAATTTCAGGCCTCCGCCGCAAGGAGCAGGCAGCCATGAACAGGAGTTCCACTTTGGTGGCACTGGCTTCAGCGACTTCTTCGAACAATACTTCAGTGGGGGCAGCCGCTATGGCTTCCCTCAGGGCTTCGAAGAGGAAATCCCCACCGGGGCCCCGAAGAAAGGCCGCGCTCGTCGTGGCCATGACATCGAAGGCGACATCCTTGTCACTCTAGAGGAAGCCATGCACGGCACCCAGCGGCCGATTTCACTGCAAACCGTGAACCGCCAGACCGGTGCGGTGCAGACGCACAGCTTCGAAGTGCGCATCCCGCCCGGTGCCACCGATGGACGCCGCATTCGCGTCCCCGGCCAGGGCGAACCCGGCCACAATGGCGGCCAGGCAGGAGATCTCTACCTGCGTGTGCGCCACGCCGCTCATCCAGAATTCACCACCGAAGAGGCCGATGTCCATCACGACCTGGACCTCGCGCCATGGGAGGCCGTATTGGGCGCGGAGGTGATCGTCCCCACACTCGACGGCTCCATCAAACTGCGCGTCCCCGCAGGCAGCGAAAATGGCCAGAGCCTGCGCGTGCGCGGTCGCGGCCTGCCCAAAGGCAAGTCCGCCGAACGCGGCGATTTCTTCGTCAAACTCCAGATCGTGCTGCCAACCAAGCTCATCGATGCCGAGCGCACGCTGTGGGAACAACTGCGCAGCGCCTCCACCTTCAACCCACGCGCCTGACATGAGCGACTCCACACCTCAAACCTACTCGCTGGAAATCCTCGCCGAGACGACCGGTGTCTCCACGCAGACGATCGTACAGTATCAGGAACATGGCATCATCCATCCGGACTTCGATGACGAGACCATACGCACGCTGCGCCGCATCGAGGCGCTGCGCGAAGCCTGCGAGATGAATCTCAGCGGCCTCAAAATGCTCACGCAGTTGCTCGATGAAGTCGAGCAACTGCGCCAGGAACTTCGCACCAGACGCTGAGAGCTTAAGTGAACTGCGTCACCCCGGGCACCGGCATCGGAGTGGGCTCAAATTTGTCGCCAAACTGAAGATTGTCAGGCGCGAGGTCCTGCTTGGAGGACAGCATCGCCAGCGCCACACGCGCGGATTTTTTATCCTTCCCTCCGCCCTGATCCGCAGGTGCAGCCTCTTCCTTCCAAAGAATCTTCTGCCCTGTGTAGGCGGCTTCACGGCCCATGATGGCAATCAGCGTGCTGCTCATCATGCGGTCACCGTCATTGATGACCTCCCCTTTGCGGATGGCATTGAAGAGCGCCTGATGCTCCAGATCGTACATGTTCTTTTCCTCACCGCGCCAGCGCCAGCGCTTTTCGCCGTCGATGAATGGCGCGGAACCTTTGCCGATGACCAGCTTGCCTTTGGAGCCCTGGATGTTGTCGATGACTTCGTTGTGGCAGCCGTTGATCTGACGATTGGTGATGTGGCAAAGAATGCCGCCATCCCATTCGAAGGCGCAGTGGAAGTGGTCAAAGATGTTGCCGCCTTCCGCCTGACGCTGGCGCCCGCCAGTGGCGATGACGCTGACAGGAGGAGTGTCCTTCATGGCCCAGCAGATCTTGTCGAGGCTGTGCACCGCCTGCTCCACGAGACTGTCACCGCTGAGCCAGGAGAAGTTGTACCAGTTGCGCACCTGCCACTCCACATCCCCCATGCCGGCGGGACGTCCTGCCGCAGGCGGCATCACTTTGACCGGGCCTGCGTAATAAGTCGCCAGAATGCTGGTGATGTCGCCGATCTGCCCCTCATGCAGGCGCTTGTAGCATTCGATGCGGCTGGTGGAGTAGCGCCAACAGAAGCCAGCCACGAGGTTGAGCTTCTTCTGCTTCGCCTTCTCAACCGCCGCCTGGGCCACACGATAACCAGCAGCATCCACCGCCATCGGCTTCTCGCAGAAAATGTGCTTCCCAGCCTCCACCGCTGCGGTGAGGTGCAGAGGGCGGAACCCGGGCGGAGTGGCAAGCAGCACCACATCCACGCCGCAGTCGATGAGCTTTTGATACGCATCCAGACCCGTAAATTTCTTGTCCGGCTTCACATCGACACGGTCTGGAAAACTCGCGGAGAGATTCTTGATGCTGTTCTCGATCTGCGTGTCGAACGCGTCGGCCATGGCGACGATCTTCGAATTGTAATCCGCGCCCAGCGCCTGCGCCGCCGCCCCGGTGCCACGGCCACCGCACCCGATGAGGCCGATCTTCAATGTCTCGTTCGAATCCGCCTTCTGCTGCGCGAGCAAGCTTCCCGCGGAAGTGAAAACTGCCGGAGCGAGGAGTGCTCCACCGCTGGCATTGAGAAAACGACGACGTGAGAAGGCAGAAACGGCTGGGTCAGACATAGGTACAGAGAGTGTTTGCAAACAGAGCTGAGATTTCGGCACGGGAAAGGCAAACCTTTCAGCGAAAGGACGGATTACCCACCCCATCAGCAGGCCATTAGGAAGCCCCTAATGAATGCAACGATCAGACATCGCCCGGCAGGGTGCTAATACCGCCTCAAGAATACCGAGGGATGATCTTCGTCAGGCCGGTTGACTGAGGCGGATGCCCATCGTTGTCGAGGTTGCTCAGCGGCTGTGTTTCCACCCGGCTGATTTCATCGTCTGGCGAAGGCTGGAGCAGCGCATCCACCAGGAGCTGCGTGTCTTCCAGAAAGGTCAGCCCGGCGCGGCGCAAAAAATCCACCTCCGAGGCATGCGTGTGCAATGTGATGAGCAGGCACTCGCCCTGAAACAAGGCCAGAACGAAGACCCCCTCATAGCCAAACCAAAACGTTTTCACGTCACGGTCACCGCCACTGCCAAAGTGCGCACGCGCGTCATGCAGGGCCTGCAGGAGACGCTCGGCGCGAAACTCCTCAAAGGGCAGCAGGTTGATCAGGATTTGCCGCCGCCAGCACAGCAGCAGGCCATTGACCGAACCAGCATGCTTCAGACGTTCGAGGGCAGACCGTAGGGAGGGTGTGATAGATGCAGCCATGGTTTATGCCTCCAAGGAATTGGCACGGGTGAGGAGTTCAAACATCGGCACGCGTTCGCCGATGTGGGCGCCAGCACCGGGATCTTTGGCATCCGTGCCGGAGTCGAAATAGGCAAAGTTCAGGGTGAAATCATCCTCTTGCAGCGTCCCCATCCATGGGGCTCCGAGTTCCAGGCACTCGCCCACCTTCAGTCCAAAGTGCCGGAGCCCTTGGAAATCAGCGGCGAAGTTGTTCACGGCTTCCTGACCGCTGTCACTGGAGACGAGCCCATCTTTCAGGGTGAAGAGTTGCAAGGGGAGAGGTATTACCTCGAGTTCGCTCATGGGGATATTGAAGTTGTCCCTCTTACGTCTCAAAAATCGGCTGATGAGGCAAGCACAATCCACGGATGAGGCAAAATAGAAATCCCCTGCTCGCTTGACACTGCGACCCTTTGCTTTCTTTCGTCCACCTCTGCGCTATCTATCTCTCCCCATGACCGCCGTCGCCCCAAGTTTCAAAATTGGCAATGAAAAGCTCATCAAGGTGCTGCCAAACGCCGCCAACCGTCTTCTTGGCCTGCTCAAAAAGCAGGGCCGCGCTGAAAACGGCGCCCTGCGCGTGGCCGTCGTCGGAGGCGGCTGCTCCGGCCTGCAGTACAAGATGGATCTTGTCGATGGCCCGGCCAATCGAGACATCATGGTCACCTCCAGCGAGGTGCGCGTCGTCATCGACCCCAAGAGCGCCCTCTTCGTTTCCGGTTCCGAACTGGATTACAGTGACGACATCCAGAGCGGTGGGTTCAAGGTGAAGAACCCCAATGCCGTCGTCACCTGCTCCTGTGGCGAAAGCTTCTCCGCCTGAGACCGATGTCGAACGCCTTTGCCCTCCTCGGCCTGCCACGCATTGCCGCACTCGATGCCGAGGCGCTGCAGCAGGCCTGGCTGGCAGCCAGCCGCAGCGCTCACCCCGATCAACCCGGTGGCGATGCCTCTCACGCCGCTGAGATCAACAACGCCTACGAAACGCTTCAGGCACCCGAGAAACGCATCAAGCATTTGCTGGATTTGCATGCCGTGCCCTGGCGTGCCATTCCCATCGACGACGCGATGATGTCGCTCTTTGGCCAGCTGGGCCCGGCACTGCAAAGCGTCGCTGCTTTTCTCAAGCGCAAACAGACCGCCACTTCAGCACTCGCCAAGGCCCTGCTGGCTCCGGATGAAATGCGGCTGCGTGAGAATCTCGAAGCCCTCGGCACCACGCTCGATGCCGAGCGCACCGCCCTGCTGGCAGACCTACCCGCCTTTGACTCCCGCCTCAGCGCAGGCGACACCACCGCCCTCGCCGACCTGCAAATCCTCCAGGCCCGTCTGGCCTATTTCGGCAAATGGCAGGCGCAGGTGCGCGAAGCTTTGCTGAGTTTGATGTGATCCCTATTTGCCTTCCGCCGACGCTGGCGCAGCCATGCCCTCGCGCACCCGGCGCAGGCACTCGTCCGGACTGGCATCCATGGGCAGTGTGAGCGGCCGGGACTGAACGCACAAGTGGCGCACAGCCCCTTCACGACGAACGTTGGTCACCTCGATGTTGTGGGCGGCAAAGAAGCGCACCACATCCTGATTGCTGGCGTAACGACTCATGGCTGCAAGGTGGCGGATTAAAAGTCACCGCCACCGCCGAAGTCGCCGCCACCCGAGTCACCACCACTGTCGAAACCGCCGCCGGAGTCATCGCCAAAACTGCCGCCTGAGCTGGTGTAGTCCGTATCGGTGCCGGAGAAGCCGCCGTCACTGTGGGAGGTGTCCGTGGGATCAGCCCCCAAGGAAGAAGCAGAGCTGTGCGAGCCAAAGAAATTGTCATACATCCACATGCCTGCGGCAGCGCCGAACATGCTGCCCATCATGTTTTGGAAAAAGCCTCCGCCGCCACCATAGCCAGGCTGCCCCATGCCGCCGCCGACACCACCGCCGCCTCCGGACATGGAGCGGAAGAGCCCGCGAATGAGGCTGAATCCCACCCAGATCAGCAGCACGATGCCGATCGTGGGAAGCCAGGATGATGAGCCCCCCTCCTTCTGCAAGGCGCGCGTTTTGGAACTGACAGGTGCAGCAGCGCCGTTGCGATGCGCGCTCATGGTCGTGGAAATGAAGTTCACGGCATACATCAGCGCGTCATCATTCTTTTTATTCCGCAGCTGTTCGAGCATGCGCTGAATCAGCGTCACCCGGTCCGTCAGTGTGAAAGCCTGACGCTGAGTGTCAGTGCCAACGACCACCTGCAGATGCGCAGGCTGTTTGACGAGCAGAATGAAGACACCGTTCACTTTCTTGGTGCGGGCGAGCTGTTCCGCCCACTGGGAAAAGCCACGGTTGGTGGCGGCCTTGTCCGGATGAATCACCGTGGCCTTCATGTCTTCAGGCACTGTGGCGAAGGTCTGCACAGCGATGTCCTTGTGCAGCCGGGCGGAGACGTCGTTGATCGTGCCGGTGGCATTCACCTTGGCAAACTCGGAAAAGAAGGCTCCGTCATCTTGAATTCCGCCAGCAGCAGCGCGTGCACCAGCGGTGCCGAGCAGAAGCGTGGCAGCGAGAGCAGGAAGGAAGAAACGGCGTGTGAGTGTGTTCATGGTGGGAGAAAAATACGATGTGAGCATGATACAAGGATACGTGCGGCGCACCTGCGAAACGCGTCTCTTTTTGTAGTCGCTTCCCAAGTCGGCCCAAGTGTGACAAAAGCGTAAACAGCGCACAAACACATTACAATGCGCCCCTTTACCGGCTTTGGCACTGGGTGAAAATTGTTGCATGGAAAAGACAACATGTCTGGAAGTTCTAAAACAAGGGACCTACGCCTGGAACAGCTTTCTTCTGGATGAAGGCCTGCAATCCGCCTGCTTGAGTGAGGCGAACCTCGGCGGCGCAGATCTGCGGCGAGTCAATCTGGCCCAGGCAGATCTGCACCTGGCGAATCTCAACGGGGCTGACCTCAGCCTGGCAAATCTGCGGGGCGCGGACCTCAGCCTGGCCGACCTCAGAGGTGCGAATCTCAACGGCGCAGATCTCAGCCTGGCAAATCTCGAAGGAGCAGACCTGCGCGGAGCCAAATGCACCGGGGTACAGCTTCTGGGCGCGGACCTGCGCCGAGTGAACTTCCACGACACCGACCTGCGGCGGGCCAATTTTGCCAACGCAAACCTATGTGGAGCAGACCTCAGCGGCACACGTCTGATTCGGGCAAACCTGCTGGGTGCAGACCTCTGCGGCGCAGATCTTACCGGTGTTGAAATGCTGGAAGGCAGACCAGCAGCGTTTCGTGCGGCAGCCTAGCCAGCATGCACAAATTGCGTCTGCTTTGCGCGATTTGGGGACTGCGAGACCAGGGGTGATGGGCTCGGATTTGCTAAAAGGAAGGACGGCTCAGCCACCCTCAAACACGACAACACTATGCCCCGCCCATCACGTTACTCCCCTGCTGAAAAGGCCGCCATCGTCGCCGCCGCACGTTCCCGGATCCGACTGGGAGAAAGTTGCAAAGACATCGCCAAGCGGCTAGGCGTGAATCAGCCCTCCCTGAGCGGGTGGCTGCGCGAATCAACACTCGACATGTTGTACCCGCCGCTGCCACCCTGCATGCCGCGCAATCGCTCGGCTTGATCGTGCGCAGGTGCTATTTCTTCTTCACCTGCCAGTGCTCATCAAAGAAGTCCGCAGCCACCACCTTGCCGGCAGACTCGGCACTCGGCGGCTGCGTGATGTCCAGGATGGCCCAGTCGGGGAGCTTGGGGTTTTGCAGTGAGTTGGTCTTGTCATGCGCCTCACGGAATGTGAGGCCGGAGTTGATCACCGCTTCAAAGCCCGGAGATTTCAGACAGGGATAAACCATGAGAGGGACATGGGTCTTCGCGTCAAACGACTGCCCGCCCATGTCCACTTTCTTTGCGTCCCATTGCACCGGCAGCGATTTGGCAAGCTGCTTAAGGCAAGAATTGGATTCTGGCGTGCCCCAGAGAATGAGGCTTTGCGTTTTGCCTGCTTCGTAGATGTCTCCCACATCCGAGGCCTTCACCACACGGGCTTCGCCGCGCATGAGGCCCTTCCAGCGTTTGAGGAAATGCGCCGCCTCTGCGTTCACCCATTCATCCACTGCAGGAGACGATGATTTTCCGTCTGGCAGCACCACCAGAAAGCGCTTCATGAAGCTCGCATCCATCGGCCCTGGATGGGCGCCCGGCTTGCCTCCAGCGGGTGTGTCGTGCTGAAACGGCTCAGCATTGCCAAAATCACGCCAGACTCCGTTCTCCTTGATCAGTCGGCAGAAAGCTCCCGCCACTTTCGGACCAGGACTCATGAAGGTCTCAAATTTAGGCGACTCTGGACCCACCGTGAGTTTCAGAGTGGTGCCATCAATGTTCACTTGGAGCGATCCCCCGCCCTTCCGTGCCTGCGGTGGTGGATAGAACACGAGACGCGTCACATTCTGTGTCTTCATCTCGATCGTCTGCCCGTCGATGACCTTGGCATCGAGCCGTGCCTCCTTCCAGCTCTCCTCCATGCCGTGCAGGTTCAGCCACTTCACGCGGCCATAGAGCGGTGTCTTGGTCTGGATGTGGATTTCGTCAGGAAACAGATCGCGGCCTTTGGCGACAGCTTTTTCAATCCATGCCTGCACCTCTTTGATCGTTTCAGGATGATACTTGTGTGGCATGCCGGGGCCGATGAGATGCGGCGGGTGCAGATCCTGCCCGGCCAGCACCTCCATCATGTACTCCGCCGAATCACGCTGCGCATCCACCTCGCCGCTGTAGCTGATCAGCGGCACGTTGAAAAAATTCCGCGCATAGTCCGGCACGTCGTACACACCCCACAGCGTCTGCTCATACCAGACCGGATACTTTTCCGGCGTGAGTTTTTGATAGCGCTTCACATCCGCAAAGCCCGCACCCGTATGCACGCATGCCCACTGGTCCGGGTAATGCGCGCCCATGTGCCAGGCCCCTGCGCCGCCCATGCTGAAGCCCGCCAGCGCCACGCGGTTCGTGTCTACGTTGAAGCGCTTGATGGCGTCATCACGGCATTCAAAAACATCCGTTTCACCCGCGCTCTTCCAGCCGTTGCAGTAACGTCCGAAGGGATGAATCACAATCGTGCCCGCCGGCTGAAACTGCCCCGGCTTCTTCGCCATCAGCTTCGAATACACAAACGGCAGATCCGTGGAGGTGTCACCGCGGCCATGAAGCCAGATCCACATGGGCACCGGCTTTTTACCCGCGCCAAACTCAAGGCCTTCAGGCACTTCCACTCCATAGGGCTGCGGTGAATCGTCGATCTTGGAATAGAAGCCCAGCACCTTCTGTCCGCTGCCGATCATCCATGGCGTTTCATTTTTTCCGAGTGCTGCAATGCGCTTCTTGGCTTCATCCAGCAGCGCCATCGCCTTTTTCACGCCGTCCTCCGGCTTTTTGTCATACCACTCGTCGAACTCCAGTGCGTAGCTCACCGCCTTGAGAAAGATGTCTGCATCAGCGGCACGCGGGTGCTTCTTCACTGCCTGGAAGGACTTCATCACCGCCGCCAGCTCTTTGGCAATGCCCGCCTCCTGCTCTGCTGAAAACGCCGCTGTGGGTTTGGGCGGCAGACTGCCTTTGAAAGAGGCTGTGGCACCATTGGGACTGAGCTGCGCATGAGCGGCGGCCACCCACAGGAAGAGAAAAAGAAAACATTTCATGGAGATGTTTAAACGCCGCCCTGCGCGGTTTTTAACCATGAGTTGCCGTCTGTTAGATTTCCCCGCTCAACTCAATGACCGGCGGGATTCTGCCCACCTGAGGAATCAAAGAACAGTTCTCCACTGGGTTTGATGCCAATGTAGAGATACGTCCCTGGCACGGTGTCAGGAGCAACGGACGACTGAAACATCATGCTGGCCAGTGAACCACTGGCCGGTTTTCGTCCTTCGATCACAGCGGCCACCTGGGTTGCCACATCTCCTTCAGGCCACACCACCCCCGCCGCCACACCCGTGGTGTAGGCCAGTATGATATTCTGCGCATTGCGCTTGTCTTTCACCTTGTCCGCCTCTCCTGAAAGAGACCCCATATTCGGCACGATGATCGCTGCGATTAAACCGATGATAAGAATCACAACCAAGAGTTCAATCAGACTGAACCCAGATGGGCGGCGAGCCACTTGTTTGGTTTTCATGGACTTGAGGAATGAGACTGGTTGAAGGATCTGGCACCTCTGTCATTTCCACCTTCAAAGCTTCCCTCGTTCCCAAGCGCCTCTATTTCGTATTTATTCAAATGCGCTTAAGCCACGCTGATAGTCGCACTATGCACTGGCTTCAAGCAGGCCAGATGGTCAGGACAAACTACACGCTCTTTTTCCTCAAGCTGCTTTGCGCCAGCTGGCAAAAACTCCACTCGGCACCGCAGGCACCCCCTCAGCCCCCTTGAGCAAAATTTCCCCGCTCTCGACGGCACCGCCAAAAACGTTGAATTCCTGCCGCATGAGATTCTGCAATGTCGTGGACGATACCGCCCCCTGACGGCAGCAAAGCAGGACGCCAATGGGCTTGTCGGACAGCAAACCGCTGACCGTGCTGAGCAAGGCGCCGAGATCACGCTCAAGCTCAAAGCCGCCACGCTTGGCATCCTTGGGTGTGTGCGGATCAATCACGATCAAATCGTAGCGGGTCGTTTGTGTGCGCTCACGCTGCGCGAATTTCACCGGATCATCCACGACCCAGCGGATGTCCCGATTGGCCAGCGTGTTGAGCGCAGCGTGCTCACGCGCGCGTTTGATCGCATCTGCCGAAACATCCACATGGGCCACTGCCGCACCGGCCTGCGCAGCTGCGAGCGTGAAACCGCCGGCCCCGCCAAAGAGATGCAGTACACGCGCCGGACGGCGCTGCTGCACGGCAAAGGCGGAACACTGCGCGCCAACCTTGCCCCACAGTTCCTGCAATTCAGGAGCCAGGCCGCGCACGCCACCCAGGGGAGAAAGCAAAAAGCGCAGCGTTCCGATGCGCAGTTTCAGCGGCTCCTTCAACTCACGCTTCAGTTCCACGGCCTTGCGCCATTCCGCTCCAGGAAGTTTGCGCCGCCACCAAGCTGGCTGGCAGGCGCGGGAGGACACCAGCGCCCCGAGCTTTTCAAGCACACGCCCGCCGCCGCTGTCGAGGAGTTCAAATGATGAGTTGTCTGTTTCGCCTTCCATGATGATGCGGTCTCTATCTCTTAATAGCTTGCAGCCAACGTCCTGTGTCAAATCAGGACACGCCCTGCAAAGGAAGCACTTCAAGCCCCTTCCCTTCCAACGCCGCACGGACCTCTTTGCCCGACTGAGATTTCATCCTGCGCTTGTAGCAGCTTCTGAAAAACTTGGACAGGAAATCATTTCCCTGCGGCGGAAACGGCCGCCGCTTCAAGTTCGCCTTGATGCCCTGCTCCCGCAGATAGGCAACGCCCTGGGGTTTCCAAAACTGCCCTCGGACACCCTCCACATAGGACACCACTTTGGGGGTCTCGGTTTTCAAGTAATACAAACCCGCCTCGCCTTCGCGGTTGAGCTTGCGCAGGCGGCTTTCAGCAGCCCAGATCGAGCAGGCAGGCTCCAACACCTGGTTCAGGAAGGTCTTCTTCCACAGTGACAGATTGAGGCCCGCGCGGAGATTGCCCCCTTCGATCAAGCGCAGCCAGCTGTTCTCGACTGGTGCGCCCAGATCACCGAACTGGTCCACCGCCAGATACTTGCCGCCCACTTGGTCGAGCTGCTCAATGCACGCGGTCATTGCTGCGCTGTCGATGTCGCGATCCACCAGAAAGTCATCCAGCCAGACGAAGAGGTTTTCCTCCGGGATGCTTTTCAGCGCATTGATGAGATTGTCAGACCAGCTCTTGTCCTCGCCCACCGGGATGCTGATAACCCGCGGATCTTTGTAGTGCCGGTGATTGGTGATGAGATAAACCGGAAAGGATGGCTTCCCCCAATGCTTAAAGAAAAAGTGGAAAAAGATGGGCCACAAATCTGAGTAGGCATCACAAGACGAGATGACAGTGGCAGCATTCTGCGTGTTGGGGATCGATGACATGAAGACGGGCAATCAATTGAATACGTCGAGGCACAATCCGCAAACTGTTAATTGGTTGCACGGGGGGGATTGTCTGCTTTGTAGTAATGCTGGAACCGCCCATCTCACGCATCGACTTCAGCCGCATCCATTCATCTTTCAACCCTGTGAAAAAAGGGGGAATGGGAGCCCCCTCCCTTGATGCACCTCCATCCATGCCATGAAATCCTTCCGTCGCCGCATACATGATCTCTATGCGAATCTACGGTCTGCAGTTCATCTTTATCCCAAGATCGAATCTGCTCCGGCGAATTCCAAGGACGTCACGGTGATTCCGCTGATCGAAGCAGGCTCGGAGGAGGTCTCTTGCGAGCTGGAGGCGCGGTTGAACAACCAAACGGCGATGTCCACGCTGATTCGCTGGCCCACCGTCAATCTGTACCGCGTCCAAAACGCCACCATCGTTGGCGACCAGGCCAATGTTTTCACGTCGGACGGCAGGTGGCTGCGCGTTTGCCCCAGCCTCGATTATCTTCCCCTTAAAAAGGTGCGGCAGCCCATTTACCTCGGTGCCAACCGGCTGAGCATGCCGCTGTTCCATCTCTCCGGCCGGGACCACGAAAACCATGGGCACTTCCTGTTTCAGCACATGCCCCGCTGGCTGGCCGCCCAGAAAAAGATGCAGGAGCTGAGTCCGGATTTTAAGATCCTCGTCGCCAAGGGGCATCTGAAGTGGCAGTCCCGCTACCTGACAAGAACCGGCGGCGCCCCGGATCAGATGATCGAATGCGGAGACGGCACCACGCGGTGCAACGATCTCTACTACATCCCCCAGCCGCGGGGGAAGCACGACTGCCTCTCCCGCCCGCAGGACTACCGGGCCATGAACGAGTACTTCCACCGTCCCCAAGCCAAAACCGGCCCCACGCTATTCCTGTCCCGCAAAGATGCGCCCAACCGCCACCTGCTCAATGAAGACGAAGCGGTCGCCGAGGTCGAAAGGGTGTTTGGCTCATGCCGCTCCATCCAGCTTTCCAAAACCCCGTTGGACGAGCAGATCGCCCTGATTTCAGCAGCACCGATGGTCGTCGGTCCGCTGGGACAGGCGCTGGCCACGGCGCTGTTTGCGAGAAACTCGGTCTATATCAATCTGGATGGCGGCCACGGCCCCGACTCATGGGGAGATGCCTTCCGTGACGTCGCCAACATTTGCGGCAATCAGGGCCTCTCGCTGTACTCCAAAACCCCACGCACTGCGGACGGCTCCTTTCTCTTTCCACGGGAGGATCTCCACGCGAGGCTTGAGAATGTGAAGAGGCTCATTCAGTAGTGGTTTCCAGCCGCTTCTCCCTGCTTCGAGCCTTATCCATCCGCCCCTTTCCCCATGCGCCTTCTCCTCGTCAAACTCCGCCACATCGGAGACTCTCTGCTGCTGACCCCCACAGTCAAGGCGGTGAAAGAAGCCTTCCCTGAGGCACAGATTGACGTCGTGGTACGCGCAGGCACGGAAAGCATTCTCAAAGGCTGCCCGGACATCCACAAGATTTACACCACCGCCTCGCCTGAGAAGAGCAAACGCTCCGCCCTGAGCTTTCTGCACGCGCTGCGTCTGCAGGCCGCCATACGGCGTGAACGCTATGACGTGGCCATTGAGCTGGGCAACAACGACCGTGGACGCACCGTCGTCGCATTGAGCGGCGCCAAAAAGCGCTGCGCCAACGCCTTCGTGTACAAGATCGGCTGGCCTTGGAAAAAGCTTTTGACTCATCTGGGTCAGAGCGACTGGTCATTCATCCACCGGGTGGAGGCTGATTTCTTGAACGCCAAAGACTTCATCGACCTCCCGCAGCAGGAGCCGGGTCCGCTGATCTTTGAAAAAAGCCGCACCAGTCCGCCACCCATTGAGCTTTCTCTGGAAAAACCTCTGGTCATTTTTCATCCAGGCACACGCTGGCAGCGCAAGCGCTGGACGGACGCTCATTGGGCCAGTCTGGGGAAATCCTTGATCGCGCAAAATCACCAGATCGTCATCAGTGTAGGGCCAGACCCGGAGGAGATTGCCCTCGGCGAGCGCCTGACGCAGGCCATCGGCGCGGGATGCACGAGCACCGCAGGAAAAATCCAATGGCATCATCTGGCCTGGCTGATGTACCAGGCCCGGCTGTTTGTCGGAGTCGACACCGCAGCGATGCATCTCTCCGCCGCCACGGGCTGCCCCACGGTGGCCCTGTTTGGTCCGGACTCCGCCGCCTGCAATTGGCACCCTTGGAAAACCCGGCATCAAATCGTTCACTTCAAATCGGACGAAATTTCCGCGCTTCAGGAGGTGAAAACCGCCGCGGCGAATTTCCTCTCCCTGCCCCCCTCAGCCCTCTAAAATGTCGTCCTTCCGACATTTAAGAGACAAGCCTGCTCAGGCTTGAAGTTTGCCACCTCTAATACCCGCTCTGAAAGGTTGACAAACCCTTCATCCAGTAACTATTGCCCCTTCTATGGGACGCACGGATTTACTATTATCGGCGATGAATTTTAAGAGACTAAGCGGGTTTTTGATCAACCCGCCGAAGCTCGCCAAATTCGTCAAGACCATGATTTATGACGTCCGGTACAAGGATTTCACCGACGAAGAAATTCAGGCCATTCATCAAGACACGCTGACAAATTTTGCAGGTGTTCTCGACCTCATCTCCCAGAAAGCTCCCACTCCCGCGTGCCATCTTGACTATTCCGCCCGGGAAGCCACGGAGCCTGTCGATGTGGCTGAGCTGGGAGCCCTCCTGGGCAAGCATGGCAGCGACAAAACGACCAAACACAATTACCATCAAATTTATGGACGCATTTTGTCCAAGATCCGGTCAAGTCCTGACACACGGCTGCTGGAGATCGGGCTGGGAACCAACAACATCGATGTTCTCTCCAACATGGGCGAAAAGGGCAAGCCCGGAGCCTCCCTGAGAGCTTTCAGGGATTTCATGCCCAATGCGCGTATTTATGGCGCCGACATCGACAAGCGGATCCTCTTTACCGAAGATCGAATCAAAACGTTTTATGTCGATCAAACCAAGTGGTCGACTTTCCAAGATCTGGAAAAAAGCCTGTCACCTGAGAAATTCGACGTCGTGATTGATGACGGGTTCCACATGGCCCACGCCAACCTTCTCACCCTCAAATTCGGCTTGGGAATGATCAAGCCGGACGGCGTGGTCATCATTGAGGACATTGCTTTCCGGGACGTCTACATGTGGGAGTTGCTCAGCTCCTATTTGGAGCAAAACGGCTACAAATCCTACATCGCGAAGACCCTGAACTCCGCCTACGTCGTCGTCATCTGCCGCAATACCTGCCAGCTGGATTTGTAGCCCTGAAGAGCGGCCTTCTCCGCCACAAAGCAACGGACCTGAATCTCCTTTCATAAACTGCCCAGCCATGGCTTGTGTATTGGTCAACAGAAAGGGATGGCCGGAGACTTGGCGTTAAGGATTTCACGGAGCGATATTGCTGTGAGCCTGCGGCGGACTGTGGTTAGGTGCTCGCCCTCGCCCTTTATCAACGCACATGAAAATTCTCGTCCTCCCCTTTGGCGATACGTCCTGCGCCAGCACCCACTACCGGGTGATCCAGTATCTGGAAATGCTGAAGGCGGATGGCATCAGGTATGATGTGGCCCCTCCGGGCACGCTTCCTCCGTCTGCTGAGATCGCAGGCTACGACGCCGTGCTGGTGCAGAAAAAACTGTTCTCCACCTCCCAAGTGCGGACCCTCAGGGCTCATGCGAAAAGGCTGCTGTTCGACATTGATGACGCGACCTGGCACCCCCATGGGCGCAAGCATAGCTGGTGGACACGCTGGCGCACCAACCGGCGGCTGCGGAGCATCGTTCGTGCAGCCGATGTGGCCCTCGTGGCCAATCACTACATCGCCCATCATCTCTCCGCACTCGGGGCCAATGTGCAGGTGCTGCCCATGGCTCTGAACCCGGCAGACTGGCCGCCTCCTGCCGCCACCGAATCCACCGGCAGGATCCGCATCGGCTGGTCAGGTGCGCCGGTGAATCTGTGCTACCTGGAGACGCTGGAGCCAGTGCTCGCTCAGATCATGTGCGAGCACCCCGAGGTGGAGCTGGCCGTGTTTTGCGGCAAGAAGCCTGACTTCTCTGCCGCCACGCCCTACATCCATCTGCCATGGCGCCAGGGCGGCGAGTCTGCGGCGGTCGAAACGTTCCACATCGGTCTGCTACCGCTCCCCGTGGACGCCTTCTCTCAGGGCAAGTCCCCTATCAAGGCGCTGCAGTACATGGCGGCCGGCATTCCCACGGTGGCAACCCCGCAGGCTGGCGCATTGGAACTGGACCGCGAATCAGGTGCGATTGCCTTCGCCAAAACACCCGCCGAGTGGCACGCCTGCCTGACCTCCCTGGTCACTGACGCCCCCAAGCGCGAGGCATTGGGCCGCCATGCCAGAGCGGCATTCGAAGCGCACTACTCCACCACGAGCACCTACCCCTTGTGGAAGTCTTATCTCATGGGGATATGAAAAAGCCGAAAATCGTTCTGCTCTCCGACCACATCAATGGCGGAGCCGCCACACTGGCCAACATGCTGGCCAATGACCTCGCGCAGCGCGCCGAGTATCAGATCGAACGCTGGCATTTTTCACCTCCTGCTAAAGCGGGGCTGTTCACAGGGCTGGTCTCCGAGCGCTCACTGGCATCTTCCGCGAAGCGACCGCCCCTGGAGAGATTGGTCAAGAATATCTCCCGCTCCCTCGCAGCACGCTGGCGCACCAAGCGGCATGAACAGGCTTTATACCAGGCCATCAAGACAGCACGCCCGGATTTGATCCATGTGCACAACATCCACTCGGCGGATCTCTACCACGGCTCCCTTTTGAAGATTGAGCCGCACATCCCGCTGATCTGGACCATCCACGATCTCTGGCCCATCAAAGGCCATGCCTGCTCATGGATCGAGCACACCACGGGCCTCCGAGACCGCTATGAAATCGGCAGCAGAAAAAGAGTCACACTGCTGCGGGCACGCGATGAACTGCTGCTGCAGCGCCGCAACCTCACGCTGGTGGCGCCTTCGGACTATGTGAACCGCGTCATGCACCCTCTGATTTCCCGCTTTAAAACACGAGAAGAGATGATTCCCCATGTGGTGCGGCCGGAGTTTCTCAGCGCCCCCTCCCGTGAAGCAAGCCGTGCCGGGCTGGGCCTCAGCAAGGATCTGTTCTGGCTCGGCGTCGGCGCCACCTGGAACAACAACCGCAAAGGCATGGACGTGCTTTGGAGAGCTCTGACCGGCATCGACTGCAGGGGACTCGGTCTCGCCATCTGGGGGCAGGAGCCCGAGTCCCCTTCCCTGCCGGGCCTGACGCTGCGCACCTTCGGCTCTGTGAGCAACCCGGCCCGTATGGCAGCGCTCTATGCCGCCATGGATCTCTTCATCTGCCCAACGAAGGGAGACACGGGTCCGCTGACCGTTTTGGAATCGATGGCCTCAGGGACGCCCCCCTTGGCGAGTCGGATTGGCGGCATCCCTGAACGCGTCCAGCATGGCCTCACCGGCCTGCTGTTTCCCAGCCAGGAACCGACCGAACTGGCCCGGCTGATCAATGAGTCGCGCGCTGGCCTATGGCCCCTGCAGGAGATGGGCGCAGCGGCTCAGGCCTATGCGCATGCAAATCATGCGCCGGAAATTCAAGCCGTGCAGTACAGCCGTTTATATCAAAGCATCCTGGCCCCATGAGCTCTGCCACGCCAAGCCCCACGGACAGCGCGCCGACGGACATCTACTACGTCCATCGCGGCCCCATACCACGCTATCTCCTCTGCTCCCTGGAGAACACCCGGGTCTTCAATCCTGACGTGCGCTTGTTCCTGATCGGCGATCATTCACATGCGCAGTTTGACCGGCTGGAGGTCACGCTCGTCCCTATCAAGGACCTGCCGCAAACTGAGCTGGAGGCTTTTCAAAAGTCCTACGTCCACACCTCCGGCAATCCGGAAGGCTTTGAGCGGTTCTGCTTCAGCCGGTGGTTCCTGCTCAAAGAAGCCATGCTGGCCTGCGGCTCTGACACCGCGCTGCATCTCGACAGTGACTGCCTGATCTTTGACACGGCGCAGGCCCTCACCCAAAGGCTGCTGCCTCCGCCAGCGGTGTGCTACTACGGAACGAGTGGCAACCCGCATGTGGCGGTGTTTCGCAAAGAAGGAATCGCCGGTCTCACAGCCACCCTCTCCGGCCTGTTTGATTCCGAACTCCATCGCGACTGGGTGAAAACCGACTGGCTTGCGGCGCGGCAGTACTTCTGCGACATGACGGGGCTGGGTGAACACCGGCGCCTGCACCCGGAGCAGGTCAGCAGCCAGATGGTCTGGGATGATGCCATTCTAGAGCAGACCATGTCTGAGGCCGACGGCTACGAACGCTGGCCCGGCCCCAAAAAACTGAAGCGCGTGCAGTGGCGCGAAGAAGGCGGCAAACTCGTCCCCTACCTCCGATTTCTAACGAGCAACCAGTGGGTGCGCGCGCTGGCCCTGCACTACAAAGGAGCGGCCAAGCGGCGCATGCGAAAGTTCAACACCCTCTCCAGCTCCCGTTTGAAACGCCGCGTGAGCAAATGGATGTTCAATAACATCGCACCAATCAATCTTCTCTCTGGTTTTAAGGCTTAAAAGCGCATTGCGAAATCAGCTGTAATTTGCGTCCTAGTGAGACTTCAAAAAAGCATCTGATGATCCAAGCGAACGGCTGAAACGGATTTTAATCTCACGAATCAGCAGATAGTAAAAACGGATGGCGCTTTTTTGCTTTTTTGAATAGCTGTTCAGAATATACTGCTCGTCACAGAGCCTTCTGCTAGCCACCGCTTCTGCGGTGAATTGTTTGGGCACAAAATTAGGATCTACGGGAACATCGAAGCGGACATCATGAACGCCGCTATGCAGGCCCGACTCATCAAGACCGATGTTTTTCACCAACGATTTCGCAGGCACTACCGTGAACATCCGATTCTTAATCATCGTTATCGTCATGAGCAGATCCCCGGCAAGGTGGTATTGATCCGCCTTCATCCCTTTGTCCCGCCACCTTTTAAATCTCTTGGATAGATGCTTGCCGAGATAGGACAATTCCGCGATCAGCCTTTGGTTGTCAGCTTCCCTCTCAAACACTTCGCCCCAGTTAATGTCGCCAAATAACTGGAAACTCTCCGCCCAAATACCCACCCCCCAGGGGCAAAACATTCTTGAGAAAAACACATCTGCGGAGGCTTTCTTGTCGAAGACCCCATGAGGAGCGTACCCGCCTATGGAAAAAACCCGGCGATTATCTTTATAGAATGCCAGGGCCTTGTTCATGTATTCAAGAAAATGCGGGGACGTGATATTATCATCCTCCATGAAGATGCTTTTCCCATACATTTCCGTTAAATTGCGATGGGCCATGTGGGTGTTTTGGAACTGATTGTTCTCGGTCGGAAGATTGAGAACGACCTTTTTGAAACCATCCACAGTCTCAAGATACCCCCTTAATTTTCCAACCTTCTCCTCGTCACCTTGCCTGGGGCCATCTGAAAAAATGTGTAACTCTGAATCAGTTGCCAGAGTGTTACGCTTCAGGGCATCAATCGTCAGCTTCAACTTATCCAGTCTTGAGTAAGTACATATGCCAATTGGCGCCAACTGATTCATGTTCTTGTGGTGTTTTTGTTTTCCTGCTGCAACGAAAGAAGCAGCAATGCCGCTTACTTGTCCAATGACTTCCGGCTTCACGCTGGCTGTTTCAGGAAGCATCCACCCCTTCCATGAGCCATCGGCCATAAATTCATTCCGCGGCAGTTTTCAAACACCTTGGAGGCATGTTCGTGACTTGCCCGATGCGAACACACCGGCGGCCAATATCAGCCCCCTCAACCGGAACTCAGTTTTCATATCACCGATGCCCCCTCAACATGCGATCGGGGAACTCCCCTTGGAAATGCGCGGCCAGATGTGAATGATGACACTGGTCGCTGTCTGTTAGGAAGCCATGAACCGCCAGTGACGTGCTTTGGATTTTGCCCCGAGACTTCAGCATTAACCCATCGCCACCAGCGGCCAGACGCAATCTCACCAAGCTAAAAGCTCATAAATCTCACGGCTCACAACTCCCCGGTCCATTGCGAGCCTCAGACATGATATTACCGATGATGTGACATACAGATTCCACATCATTTTCAGTGAGGGCACTTCCTGTAGGAAGACAGAAAAGACGTTGCGTAAGCCGCTCTGTTTCCGGCAAATGATTCCCTGCGAGCGGATACAAAGTGCGATAAGGTTCCATGCGATGGCAGCCCGGATAAAAATACCGTCGGGCAATAACCCCCTGTTCGTGCAGGCGTGACACCAGCAGATCGCGGCTGATACCGGCGATATCAGACTCGATTTCTATGACCACATATTGGTAATTGCCGCGTTCAGCTTCACCGTAGGGCATTACCGAGAGACCCGGCAGGCCGTCCAGCAACTCCTGATACCGGCGATGATGGGCACGATTAATGGCAATGAACTCATCAATGCTCTCCAAGTTAGTCAACCCCATGGCCGCAGAGATCTCGTTCATTTTGCCATTGGTGCCTATGCAGTCCACCTGATCATAGCCCGAGAATCCGAAGTTGGTCACTCGCCGCAGGCGCAGCGCAAGCTCATCATCATTGGTGGTCACCATGCCGCCCTCGAATGAGTTGATGAACTTGGTGGCATGGAAGCTGAAAACCTCAACATTGCCAAAACCACCTGTCATCTGCCCGTTGTGCGAACAACCAAAAGCGTGAGCAGCATCAAACAGAAGCTTCAGGCCGTGCTTGTCAGCTATCCTTTGCAGTGCCTCCACGTCACAACCACGACCCCAGAGATGCACCCCCATGATGGCCGTTGTTCTCGGTGTGATAAGCGCCTCAACCTTTGCGGGGTCAATATTGTGCGTCACGGGGTCAATGTCGCAGAACACCGGGGTGATCTCCTGCCATTGCAGTGCATGCGCCGTGGCAATGAATGTGAATGACGGCACAATCACTTCGCCAGAAAGCCCCAGCGCACGAATGGCTATCTCCAGCCCGACTGTGGCATTGCACATGGCAATGCAGTGCTTCACCCCCAGAAATTTGGATACAGCCGCCTCAAACTCTTGCGCATATTTTCCATTATTGGAGAGCCAGCGGCGCTTTAAAGCATCCACCGTGCGCGAAAGAAAGACATCCTGGTTTCCAATGTTCGGCGTTCCGACAAACAGTGAATTGCCTTGATTGAAACTCATGAACTCTATTGATAAACTATTTAATAACAGGCTGTTTATAACAGCTTCTAAGCTGCCCGATTCACGGGCGTGAAGCTTTTGATCCATTCTTCTTCGAGCGCCGGAGAGTACCACCCCTGATCGAATGAAGCATTGGCAACAACAGCCTCGTTTTCGGAGATCAAAATCCGCCCGTCACTTAACCACAGTGCGAATTGCATCAGGCATCGACATTCCTGAATGAACAACTCGTGCCTGAGCTCATTTTTCTTATATTCATAAGGAACTGGGAGACAGGACTGCATCACAGGCCGCCCGCCATCAATTGACTGGTCCACAATGTGAATCGTGTTTCCGATGAACCGTGCTCCATACAGGATTGCACGTTCAAAAATGGCCTTGGGAGGCAGCACATTTGTCGTCCAATCCGCCCCCCTCTTTCCTGGAAACGACGGAAGAAGCGAAAAGTGAGAGTTGAATACAGTCCCTTTGAAGGAGGCAAGAAAGGCGGCTGAAAACAGCCGGGTGAATCCGAAAGAGATCAGCGCATCGAACTTGTGCTCATTCATCAGAGTCGACAATGCCTCGTTGAATTCAGAACTGGTCTCGCCTCTCGCGACGAGGCTTTGAATGCCATGCGATTTTGCAATTTCCAAATTTTTGTCGTCTTTATCGGAGATGACCGCCTGGATCCGAGACCTAAATTTCTCTTCCAAAAGGCATGTCTGCAACTGCCCTCCACCCGCATTTGTAATTAATGCTATCTTCATTTTATGATGCCAGTTGGGCTGTACAAATGCCAAAGCCATCCGCGCCAAAGTCGTTGCCATTGTAAAGCATATGGAGCTTCTGGTTAAACTCAAAGAGAGCCGGGTAGGCTTGTGTTGCAGAGTCCCATGTATTTTCCCCTGCTCCCACCGGGCCGTCACGACCGATGCGCGTCCATGAATTCAAGTCCGGCGAGCTTGCAGATGAGATGCGGTAGGCACCAGCCCCATCCCGGAAGTCCTTGGAACGACGATGGCAGTACCACAGGCGCCACGAATCACCGAAAGGCATGATCCATGGCCGGGTCAGCGCCTCTTCACCCTCCGTCGCTGGAATGGAAGAGCGGCAAAGAGGGGTCCAGGCTATACCGTCAGAAGAGACAGCCTCTTTGATATCATAAACATGCTCGTACTTTCCATCCACCTGCACCCAGCCTGTGCCAGCGCAGTACCACATTCGCCACTGATCGCCGGTTTTCATGACAAACGGAGAGGTGGCTGACCAGGGATCATGCAACGATTTCGCGAGAACAGGACCTTCTCCAGCACGACGGAAAGTTTTGCCGCCATCTTCACTGATCGCCAACCCGGTGGAATTGGTATAAGGAACGGAAGTAGCGCGGCTCCAGCCACTATAATACAGGTAAACAAGGTCACCGGTGCGAACAGCGCATGACGGCATGATCCCGTGTTCATCAAAGGTGCCAGGTCGGCCAAGTTCTAGCAATGGCTGCTGATTCACGTTCACGATCTTCGTGAAATCTGCCAGGTCGAGATCCACGTAACTGGTCAAACTCATTCCGCGATCTGGGCGGGACGAAAAATAAACACGCAAGACTCCCTCTTTCTCAATGACGAGAGGTGTGGGGACCTGGGCATGACTTTTCATCCACGGAGCCCCCTCCGCAGGACCGAATACGCGCCCGATTTTATGCCATTCCAAGGGTGTCGAATTGATGCTCATGAATTCAAGACGTCATTCTTGGAGATCTCGCACTGCAGCCTCATGGACAACGGACTCAAGCCAGTCATGCATGCTGAGCCCTTTTTTCAGACGGGCCTTGTGTGCAAGATCTTTGGTCTCCACGCTGACTCCCTCCAGCTGGCCCAAATATCGTGAACGCAGGGTGCCACCACGGGGACCTGGAATAGGGTAGTCGAAATTTCCCGACGGCTCCCCTTCTGCAACACGGAAGTCGATCGTATAAAACACGCCGCCGATGATCCAGCGCACGCAGACCTCCCGTGCTTCAACTGGCAGATGCTCAAGAGGCAGCGGCGCCATGAATTGCGGATTGGTCGTGGTCAGGATTTTCGCAAACTCTGTTTTTCTCAGCCACACGGGGATGCTTTCGTCGCCGACAACCACCTTGCCGCCGGGACGACACACGCGAACCATTTCAGCGAGAGCTTTGGCGATGTCTGGGAACTCACCGAGGCCGCCGAAGCTAAAGACAGCATCAAAACTGTTATCTGCGTATGGCAGGCTGGTGGCGTCCGAAAGGGAGTAAGAAACGGGAACCTCGACGTCGGTGAGCTTGGCACGCGCTTTGGCCAGCATGCCTGCGGAGATGTCCTGAAGGCAGAGCAGCCCGCTGGCGTTGAGGCGGGAAGCGATGATCACCGAATCCCGGCCGCTGCCGGCAGCAATCTCGAGCACCTTGGAATCTGGCTTCAATTCAAGATTGTCCACAAGCCGGTTACGCACGACGCCTTCATCCTCGCCGTGGGTGTAAAAGGTCAGATGAAGATACTGGTCGTAGTTTTCAGACCGGTCATCGTAGAATGACTGCGCCTGACGTGCTTTGGCTGCCAGCCCTTCGTCCGGCACGAAATCGGGGATGCCGTCCAGGAAACCAAACTGCTCACCCGCCGTTGTGGATAGCGAATTCTTGGAGGCATCCAAGGTGAGAGGCAGCTTGGTGACCGGGCTGATGAAAAATTTGAGTTCGGAAGGATTCATAGGCAAAACGGAGCGTGTTTTAGAGATCGGAAAAGCGCGACATGCGCATGAACTGCTGGCTGCTCAGGCGGAATGGCTTGGTGCTTGCGCTCACGAAGACCTGATCATCTTCCGTGCCCTGAGTCACGAGGGCATTGGCGCCGATGAAGCAGCGCTGGCCGATTTTCACGCCGTGGCCGATGGTGCTGTTCACAGCAAGGAAGGTACCGGCACCCACAGTGACCACGCCTGAGACATTTGCGCAGGAAGTGAGCCAGACATTGTCTCCGATGGTGCTGTGGTGGCCGATCATCGCTCCGCTCCAGACGAAGACATTGCTGCCGAGCTTCACGCAGGGATGGATCATGACCTGGTTCATGATGAAGCAGTTGTCTCCATGCACCAAATCTTTCGGCACGCCGGACTGGGGGTGCACGTAGGAGGCCAGCGTGTAGCCGAGAGCGCGCGCCGCGGCACATTTGCCGGCACGCAGTTCGTTCATGTCCTGATAGCCCAAGGCAACAAGGACTTCGTATTGGTCGGGAGGATAAGTCGCGGCCAGTTCTTCAAACGGCACCACGGGCAGCCCCTGCCACTCCGAGCCCGGCATGTAGGCCCTGTCCACCGTGCAGGCGACCACGGTGCGGTCGCTATCATTGCGCAGGAAGTACAGGATGATCTCGGCGATTTTGCCGGTGCCAAAGAGAATGATCGGTTTCATGAAGGGGATGAAGCGAGGGCCAAGAGGGCGACGCGGTCAATCTTACCGTTGGCGTTCTTTGGCAAGGTGTCCAGCACAGTGATGCGGCGTGGAACCATGTAAGGGGGCACGATAGCCGCGACCTGCCGCACCAGCTCATCCGTAGGCAGCTGCTCAGGCATGGCGGCGTAGCCGAGGATCTGCCCCATGCCGTCTCCCAGGCGCTGATAGATGACCGCACATTCGCGGACTCCGGGCAGCGTGGACAAGGCAGCCTCGATCTCCTCCAGCTCGATGCGGTAGCCCATATGCTTGATCTGGAAATCGGCACGACCTTTGAAGTGGAACCATCCGCGCTCGTCCCGACGCACGAGATCCCCCGTGCGGTAGCCGATGTCCGCGTAATCTTGGTGACGCGGATTCTGCACAAAGGCGCGGACGGTGCGCTCGGGATCGCGGTAGTAGCCCAGGCCGACTTGGGGGCCGCGCAGGAAGAGCTCGCCGAAGTGTGGGTCCGACTCATCCAGCGGGAGGATTTCGTGGTCAAAGTTCTGCGCCAGCGGACCTAGAGTCGCGAGGTTTTGCATGTCCTCGAAATCTGCCGCCGTGATGGTGTGGGCGGAGCAAATGCAGGTGCACTCGGTCGGACCATACACGTTTTCAAGATCGCAGCGGTGCCCCAAAAGATCGTAAAGCTGCTTGAGCTTCGGCTTGGGGAAGCCTTCCCCGCCAAAGATGATCTTCCGGATGCTGGGAAAATCCGCCGCGCCCAGCGCACGTGTGGTCAGCAGGTACACCAGCAGGGAGGGCACTGAAAACCACACCGTGCAGTTCGCCGTGTTGATCAGTTTGACCAGCAGGCGGGCATCTCGAGCCTGCGCATTGGTGATGGGAGCCAGGGTGGCGCCGGAAAAGATGGCCGTGTAGAAGTCGAAGACCGAATTGTCGAAATAGATGGGATTGGCGTTCGTGAGCACGTCCTCATTCGTGATGCCAAAACGGTCCCTGCCCCACGCGATAAACAGCAGCAGATTGGCATGAGACATGACGGCCCCTTTCGGCATGCCGGTCGAGCCCGAGGTAAACATGATGTAGGCCGGAAACGCACCGCTGATCCCCCGCACATCCGGCAGGGTTTCCGCAGATGCCAGCCCCGAAGGGTGCTGCCGCAGATGCAGCACATCGGCATGGCCGGCGAGGTTCAGAGCCTCCGCATGCGGGAGCTGCTCGAACGCATTGATGATCAGGCGCGGCTCGCAACTGCCCAAGATTTTCCGCAGCCGCTCCCAAGGGCTGTCCGCATCCAGATTCGTATAGATGATGCCGAGCCGCAGGCAGGCCAGCATGGCAGCATAGGCGGCGGGGCTTTTGTCGTGGAAAAACGCCGCCACATCTCCCTGCCGCAATCCACGCGAATGCAGCACTCCGGCGATGGCCTCAGCGTTCGTCGCGAGCTCGGCATACGTCACCTTTTCACCGGTGGCAGGATAGCACAGGGCGATGCGCTCTGGCTGGTTGCGAATGACCTCGGCAAAGGCGATGGGGAGATTCGAAATGAAGGCCATTCGATTCAAGGGTTAAAGAACCAGTCCGCCGTCCACATCCAGGATCAGGCCATTGAGGTAGTCGTTTTCCAAAATGTGCCGAGCACTCAGGTAAATGTGCTCCACGCCGCCGAGCCTGCGCAGTGGGATCTGCTGCTGAAGGCGGGTGATGATGGCTTCGCTCAGGGCTGCGCGCGTCGAAGGAGTGTCCAGGAACCCGGGAGCGATGGCGGCAAAGCGGAAGCCGAGAGGTCCCAGCTCTTTGGCCCAGGTCTGGGTCAGGGCGTTGACGCCCGCCTTGGCTGCGGAATAAGCGGACTGGCCGGGGTTGCCATGGGCGGAGATGGAGCTGATGGAAACGACCGTTCCTTTGTGCCGGCGGGCCAGCCAGAGGTCCACAGTGCGGCTGGTGACGTAGAAAACAGAATCGAGATCCGCAGACATGACGCGACGCCAGGCGTCCCGCGAATGAACGCGATCACTACGAGAGAGCATATTCACGAGCGGCTCGCTGTGAATGATACCGGCGTTGTTGACGAGAAGGTCCGGGACCAGCCCTGCATCGAAGATGGCCCGCAGGGTGACGTCCACGGCATCCGCATCCGTGAGGTCACAGGCCCATGCCTGGATCTGGCCGCCGCTGGCCTCGCGCAGTTCGGCGCAGGATGCTTCATCACGATCAATCACGCCCACCCGGGCTCCGTCAGCCAGAAAACGTTCGGCCAGATGCCGGCCGATGCCGCGAGCACCGCCAGTGATTAAAACTGCACTTTCTTGGACGATCATACAGCGACGGCATGAGCTTGAAGCGCGCGACGAGCATCACCGACGCTCTTCATGTCGGCAATTTCATCACCTGTGAGCTGCACGGCGAAAATCTCCTCAATACGAGTGATGAGGAACATGTGAGACATGGAGTCCCAGCTGCTGATCTGTCGCAGCTCCAGCGTGTCTGCGACACTGCTCTCAGGGATGGCGAACACCTCGGCGAATATTTTTTCAAGAGTCATGATAAAGGAGAAGTCGGGCAGGCTGTTTCCACCTGGAAAGTGCATGCGGCCTGACGCAGCAACTCTTGGGAGTTGTACATCATCAAATCAAGGATAGAAAGTACCGGCCCGTCGTCCCCCACTGAGCCAAGCTGCAGATTTTTCAGCTCCGGTTTGAGGAACTGCAGTTCCACCCCAGCAGTGGTAAAAACGGGGGAGTCATACAGCTCACGGCCACCGGGTGGATTGACATAGGTGTCAACGCCTTCACGGAGGCAGATGTCCAGGATGCGATGCTGGCCCTTCAACTCCCCCTTGGGGTAAATGCTTGATGAGGGCACAAACTGCGTGGCCAGTCCCAACCATGCGGCAACTTCCTGCAAATTTTGGCTCAAAAACTGCGCCAGATTTCCGGAGGCGGCAGCCAAAAAACCCTGAAACAACGGGAAGACTTCAGCATAGCAGGGAGCCTTCGAATAGGTCGTCGAAATAGTGCGCTCCAAAGACCGCTTCCAGCCGTCATCGGGCTTGATGTCCAGCTCACATATCAGCCGGTTCTGGCTGGCTCCGATCAAAGGCAGGGTGAACCATGCGGGGCCTTGCGGTGTGCGCAGACGGTTGCGGTTGATCCAGCCACGATTGATATAATTGACGTCGTCCAAAAATACGAACCGGTCCGCAGCCGCCATCAGTTGGAAATAACCAATGTAAGGCAGAAAATAGGGCTGCATGACGGCGAGACGCATTTTTAGGCCGGTGAGTGGGTTAAGATGAGTCTGAGCAGATACTGCGAATAGGCGTTTCCACCCATCTCAGCGGCAGTAGCCTGCACGGTTTCCTTGTCGATCCAGCCAGCTTGAAAAGCGATCTCCTCCAGGCAGGCCACCAAGTATCCTTGGTGTTCTTGAATCGTCCGAATAAACTGAGCGGCCTCAAGCAGCGAATCAAAAGTGCCGGTGTCCAGCCAGGTGTGACCGCGTCCAAGCCGCTCCACATGCAACTGCCCGCGCGACAGGTATTCCTGGTTTACGGAAGTGATTTCAAGCTCGCCCCGTGCTGAAGGTTTGACCGTTTTAGCAATCGACACCACATCGTTGTCGTAAAAATACAATCCGGTGACAGCGAAGTTGGATTTGGGGCGGGTGGGTTTTTCTTCGATGGATCTGGCATCCCCATTCGAATCAAATTCCACCACGCCGAAACGTTCCGGGTCGTTCACTTGATAACCAAAAATGGTTGCTCCTTTCCGCCGTGCAGCCGCTGCGTGAAGTTTAGGTGAGAACCCCTGGCCATAGAAGAGATTATCTCCAAGCACGAGCGCTACACCGTCACTGCCAATGAAGTCTTCGCCGATGAGAAAGGCCTGCGCCAGACCTTCTGGGCGTGGCTGCTCTGCAAAGCTCAATTGAATGCCAAAACGTGAACCGTTGCCTAGCAGTCGCTTGTATAGGGGCAGGTCTTCCGGAGTTGAGATCACCAGAATTTCGCGAATTCCGGCGAGCATCAGCACGGAAAGAGGGTAGTAAATCATCGGCTTGTCATAAACCGGCAGCAATTGTTTGCTGACAGCCTGACTCACGGGGCGCAGTCGAGATCCGGAGCCACCGGCGAGGAGAATGCCTTTCATAGGTGATTTAGGAGGGCTTGTTGGCCATGTTTTTTTCGGCAGCACCGATTCGTTGCAATCCCTGATTCTTTTTCATCAAAATATCCTCCCACCAGGAACGATGTTTCAGATACCAGCGCACCGTTTCACGGAACCCATCCTCTCTCGACTCCAGGGGCTGCCAGCCAAGCTCCGAGCGAATTTTTGACGAATCGATGGCATATCTCAGATCATGGCCGGGCCGGTCAGTGACGAAGGTGATGAGGTTTTCACTGGGGGAAGGAGGCTCGATCAATTCGTCCACGAGCTGGCAAAGCTTTCTGACCAGCTCAAGATTGCTCCATTCGTTGTTTCCTCCCACATTGTAAGTCTCTCCAAGCCTTCCCTTTTCGAGGACCAGCCGCAGTGCTCTGCAGTGGTCTGACACAGCCAGCCAGTCGCGCACATTCTCGCCTTTACCGTAGACGGGGATCGGCTCGCGCCGCAGGCATTTGAGTATGACCACGGGGATGAGCTTTTCGGGAAACTGGTAGGGGCCGTAGTTGTTGGAGCAATTGGTCACCACGACAGGCAGACCATACGTGTCGTGCCAGGCCCTGACCAGATGATCCGATGCAGCTTTGCTGGCGCTGTAGGGCGAATGCGGCTTGTACGGGGTTGTTTCCGTGAAGCCGGGATCTTCGGGTTTGAGCGAGCCGAAAACCTCATCGGTCGAAACATGGAGAAACCGGAAGTCCGTGTGCTCATTGCCCTGCTTTGCCTGCCAGTGGCGCAGTGAAGACTGAAGCAGGTTGTACGTGCCCAACACATTCGTGTGAATGAATTCCTGCGGGCCGTCAATCGAACGGTCCACATGGCTTTCAGCCGCCAGATGCATGACCGCATTAATGCCAAAGTTCTTGAAGACCGCCTCCACGGCGTCAGCGTTGTTGATGTCCGCTTTGACAAAATGGTGCCTGGAATGATCGAGCACGCCCTCCAGCGAACTTAGATTTCCCGCGTAGGTCAGCTTGTCAAGATTAACGATCTCGTGATCTGTTTCCAGAATCAGCTGACGCACCAGATTGGCTCCAATAAAACCGGCACCTCCTGTAACTAAGATGGTCATTAATCTGGTTCTACTTTAATTGGATCTTCGGATTGGCTTTCTGTTTCTCCATCAGGTCGCGCTCCTTCACGCTTGGGCTGCCCTGTAGAAATCCAGGGTGCGGGCCAGACCTTCCTCCCACGAGACAGTCACATGGTAGCCCAATGCTTTCTGGGCGGCACTGATATCTGCCAGCGAATGCAGAACGTCTCCTGCACGTGCCGGTTCGAACGTTGGCTGAAGTTCCTGGCCAGTCAGCTGGTTGATGTCTTTCACGAGGCGGAGCAGGTCAATGGAGTGCCCGGCGGCCACATTGAAGACCCTGCCCGCGGCTTTCTCCGCAGGTGCCTCGGCGGCGAGGAGGTTCGCGGAGACGGCGTTGTCCACAAAGGTGAAATCACGTGCCTGGCTGCCATCACCAAAGATCACCGGCGGCTTGCCCTCCAGCATGAAAGTGCAGAACTTTGCAATCACACCGGAGTAAGGCGAATCAAAAGCCTGCCTCGGCCCAAAGATGTTGAAGTAGCGCAGCGCCACTGCTTCAAAGCCATAGAGCTGATAAAAGAGCTGGCAGTAGCGCTCGCCGCCGTACTTTTGCAGCGCGTATGGGGAAAGCGGCTGCACGGGCAGCCCTTCATGTTTTTCTGGGACGTCTGCGTTCCCGTAGATCGAGGACGAAGACGCAAACATCAAACGTTTCACGCCGGCATCCCTGGCAGCGAGCAGCACATTCAACGTGCCATCCAAGTTTTGCGCATTGCTCTCAAGCGGTTCAGCGACTGAACGCGGCACCGAGGGAAGCGCACCCTGATGAAACACCCAGTCAATACCAGGCATCAGTTTTGCCAGCAGGGATTGATCGCGAATATCGCCCTCAACGAGGTCGATCTTGTCCCCCGGTTTTTTCCAATCAAGATTGGCTGTATTGCCGAGAGAAAGATTGTCCAGCACAATGACTTCAGCACCTCTGCGACAGAGTGCCTCGGAAATGTGAGAACCAATAAAACCTGCACCACCTGTAACGAGAGCCTTCATGCTTTAAAATAATTGGGTTTGCCCTTCATCAGGGTACTGAGCGCATTGCGTGAATCCACCACCAGCCGCGCATATTCTGCGATGAGTGCTGCGTCCACCGCCTTGTGATTGGTAGCCACCAGCACGAGATCGTAATCTGCCAGAGTGCCTGCCGCCAGAGCGACGCTCTGCCGTCCGGCAAAATGAGTATGCTCACGTGAGGGGCGGATCACCGGCACATGTGGGTCGTGATAATCCACTTCCGCGCCCTGCTGTTCCAGCAGATCCCACAGCACATAGGCCGGGCTTTCACGATCATCATCGACGTTGGACTTGTAAGCGATGCCAATCATGAGGATGCGGCTGTCGCGGATGGTCAGGTGCAGCGAGGCCAGCGCCTCCCCCACACGCTGAATCACGTAGGCAGGCATGGCGGTGTTGACCTCGCCAGCGAGTTCGATGAAACGCGTCTCCTGGCCGTATTCACGTGCCTTCCATGTCAGGTAGAAAGGATCGATCGGAATGCAATGTCCGCCAAGCCCGGGGCCTGGATAAAACGGCATGAAGCCAAACGGTTTTGTCTTGGCCGCTTCGATCACATCCCAGATGTCGATACCCATCGCGGCATAGACGACCTTGAGTTCGTTCACCATGGCGATGTTCACAGCCCGGAAGATGTTTTCTGTCAGTTTCACCGCTTCCGCCACACGACAGGACTCCACCGGAACGAGTGTCTTGATCGCCCGGCCATAAACACTCAGTGCATGCTTTTGGCATTCAGGAGTGAAGCCGCCGACAATTTTTGGAATCACCGCAACATCGCTCTGAGGATTGCCAGGATCCTCACGTTCTGGCGAGAAGGCGAGGTGAAAATCCACCCCGGCTTTGAGGTTGGAACCCGCTTCCAGCACCGCACGCAGTTCGGTGTCCGTTGTCCCGGGGTAAGTGGTGGACTCCAGTACCACCAACTGGCCAGGCTGCAGATGGGGAGCGATGGAGCGACCGGTGTCGAGCACATAGGTGAGGTCTGGTTCACGATGTTTCGCCAGCGGAGTGGGTACGCAGATGATGATGGCCTCACATTCGGAGATACGAGAAAAATCCGTGGTGGCGGAAAAGCGCCCCGCATCCCGCTGAGCACGCACGGCTTCAGAGGAAATGTGGAGGATGTAGGTCTCTCCTGCGTCCAAGGCTTTGATTTTGGCGGGATCAATATCGAATCCCAGCACTGTACTGCCTGTCCGGGCAAACTGTAGGCTCAAAGGCAGGCCCACATAGCCCAAGCCGATGATACCGATGGTTGATGACGTCATGTAGAGATCAGAAATGTGAAAAACTGGATATGAAGGCAAGGCAGGGGGCTTGCGAGAACTTTTTTCCAAAAAGGAGGGCCCAACGAGTTCATGAAGAGCCATCCATGACATATGAAATGGATCGTTTCTCTAATGACAGTTTTCGCGATCTCATGAAATGAATAAAAAGCGTTGTCGATTTTTTGCGATGCTCAGCATTACACTCTATTGGCAATCAAATATTAAGTATAATATTTATTATACCAATGAGGGTGATATATTAATTCGTGGACATCTTTCACTAGGCAGCCGTCACAACAAACTATTCTTCAAGAGTTTAAAACCATGGCTTGCGACTCAGTCCCAACAGCGTCGTATTTTACACTCCGAAGC
This sequence comes from Prosthecobacter sp. Pr1, assembly GCF_057652315.1. Taxonomy (NCBI): domain Bacteria; kingdom Pseudomonadati; phylum Verrucomicrobiota; class Verrucomicrobiia; order Verrucomicrobiales; family Verrucomicrobiaceae; genus Prosthecobacter; species Prosthecobacter sp. Pr1. The sequence goes on from NZ_JBYFBS010000013.1 coordinate 138,765, forward strand.
CTCCCTTGGTGGGGGAAGGTCTGGAACACCTGTGTCATGGCAGAATTGATCGGCTTCAAGCAATGCGGCTGCGCCAGTAAAAAGCAGACGATGCGGTGGCCTTCGCCGCACGCATCGCAGAAGCGACTGGCGGAAAAACCAGCACAGCCTCGACATCATGCTGGATTGTCTCAATGACATCCACGCGCCATATTGAAAGAGAAGCAGTGTAAAAGCACCCCGTCCCCCAGCAGGGGCGGTGTTTGCAAGGAATTTCGCGCCAAAAAAGGTGTTGGCTCCATGCTGCTTGAGGAATAGAGCAGCGTGGATTTCATGGCTGATTCAATTTCTCTCAAACGCGTCTGGCGCATTGCCCACTCCGAAGCCTCCCTTGGTTGGGGAGGACAGGAACACCGAATTCTTGCGGAAATAAACGGATTCCGCCGTCGCGGCAGCGAGGTCTGGCTGATCGCACCCATGAACAGCCAGATTTATCAACGCGCCAGCCAGGCTGGGGTGCAGGTCCTGGCCCAGCGTTTCAATCAGCGCTGCCTGCTGCCGTTTCACGTCCTCCGACTTGCGTGGTGGCTGCATCGCCAGCGCATCGAAATCGTGAATCCGCACAGTTCACGGGATGGCTGGATGCTGACCCTCGCGGCACGCATCGCACGAGTGCCGCTGATCATCCGCAGCCGCCATTTTGACGTCCCCATTCCGAACAAATCGCTCAGCCGCCTGATGTATAAAGAGTGGAGTCATCACATCATTACGACCAGCCCTAAAATCACCAGTTCGCTGATTTCCACCTTTGGTCTGGACGCGGGAGAAATCACCACCCTGCCTACGGGGGTCGACCTCGAACGCTTCAAGCCGGAGGGGCCAAAAGCAGATTTTTCCACTTACCTGCCGTCCCCGCAGACACCGCTCATTGGCATGATCACGGTGATTCGCGCCGCCAAGGGTATTCAGGTCCTGGCAGAGGCCACACATCTGCTCAAAACTCAATACGGGATTCATGTGCACTGCATCATCGCCGGAGAGGGGCCGGCGCTTGAATACGTGAAATCCGTGGTTGAACAATTCTCGGTGGGGAATCAATTCACGTTTTTAGGCCATCGGGAAGACGTCCCCGAAATCATGCGGGCACTCGACATCATTGCCATTCCCTCATTCCACGAAGCCATCCCCCAGTCAGGGTTGCAAGCCCTGGCCATTGGAGTCCCAGTCGTAGCCAGTGACGTCGGTGGCATTCCCAGCATTATCAAGCAGGGTGAAACGGGCCGGCTCGTACCACCTCATGACGCCGCCGCGCTTGCATCCGCCATTCGTGAAACACTGGAGGAAAAACCCCGAACCCAGGCCATGTGTCGTGCCGGACAGGAGTTTATCGTGAATCATCACAGTCTTGATACGATGCTGTACCGTCTGGATGCCATCTATCGGCAGCATCTCGGTGAGCGTTGAGCCTTGTGCTGGTGCCATTTCACCGGCTAGTGTATAACAAAGACACCGGCATTTCCCACTCCCTGATACATTATCGTTCATGCACCTTACGGAAGACCTACAGTTCGCAGCCTTGGTAAAAAAGACGCTCACATCCATTTGGAAGTATGTCCTTCCTTATCGCGGTCGTTTCGCATTGAGTGTCCTGCTTGGAATGCTCAGCGCTGTCTTCAACGGATTCATGCTGATTGGTTTCCAGCTGATCTTCTCACTGGTTTTGAAAGGCAAGACACGCACCCTGGGAGAGGGGACCGAACTGCCTTTGATTGGTGAAATCAATCTGGCAAAGATGTTCGGACTCGACGCTGACACCCCGATTGGTCTGACGGGCGTCATGATCGCCTGCTCTTTCATACCAGTTCTGATCTTTTTGCGCGGCTTTTTTGGTTATCTTTCCAGCTACATGCAGGCGTGGGTGACAAGCAGGGTGGCCTTTCAGCTTCGCAATGATGCCTTTCATTGCGTGATGAGGCAGTCACCCGTCTTTTTCAATTCCGCGAAAACTGGCGAACTGATGCAGACGGTGACCAACCAAACCGCCACGGTCCAGCGCAATGCCATGCAGCTGATTCAGATTCTTGCGCAGCGTCCCTTGACCATCATCTCCATTCTTGTTGTCCTCTTTGCTCAGGATTGGTTTTTCACCCTGATGTCACTCGTCGTCTTCCCGGCCTGCCTCCTGCCTATCATTCGCATCGGCAAGCGGGTGCGAAAATCAGGTGCGCGTGAGGAATATGACTCCAGAGAGCTGATGGTGGCCATGCAGGAATCGTTTTCGGGCATCCGGCTGGTCAAAGCCTACGCCGGCGAAAAACATGCCGAACAGCGCTTCGAACGCACCAACGCCAGCATGACCCGCAACATGGTGCGCTGGGCCAAAGCTGTCGAATTTGTCGGTCCCTGCGTGGAAACTATTGCCTCTTTGGGCATCGCCGCAGGCCTGGTCTATGCTTGGGATCGCGGGCTTGAAGCGGAGAACTTCTTCCTGCTCGTCATGGCGCTCACGCAGATCTATCCGCCCGTGAAGGAACTGAGCCGTGTGCAGATGATGCTGCAAAAAACCACCGTGGCTGCAGGCATGGTGTTTGAACTGCTTGAACGAACCCCTGACATTGTAGACGCAGCAGATGCGAAAGACATCGGACGTTCGCGTGGTGAAATCGAGTTCCAAAACACCGCTCTTTACTATCGTGAAACCAATGGTGAGAAAAAGGAGGCCCCGGCCGTAACCAACATCAACCTCAAACTCGATCCCGGCAAATTTTACGCCCTTGTCGGTCGCAGCGGCGCCGGCAAAAGCTCGCTATTCTCTCTTCTGCTGCGCTTTTACGATCCGGACGAGGGTTCTGTCATGCTGGATGGACACGACATCCGCTCATTGACGCAAAATTCTCTGCGCTCCAACATTGGCATCGTCAATCAGGACACCTTTTTGTTTCACGACACCATCCGTGAAAACATCCGTTATGGTCGTCTTGATGCCGGCGAGTCAGAAATCATCGCGGCTGCGAAAAAAGCTCATGCACATGAATTCATCGAGCAGATCAGCAATGGCTACGATGCCATCGTCGGCGAAGGCGGGTGCAATCTCTCCGGCGGCCAGAAGCAGCGCATTTCCATCGCCCGCGCGATTTTGCGCGATGCACCGGTCCTGCTGCTCGATGAAGCCACCTCCGCTCTCGACACCGAGAGCGAAAAAATCATTCAGGACGCCATTCACACTCTGTCTGCTGGTAAAACGGTCGTCGCCATCGCGCATCGGCTTTCGACCATTCTCGAAGCAGATCAGATCATCGTCATGGACCAGGGCCGAATCCTAGATCGCGGCACGCATGCCGAACTGCTGGGCCGCAATCCGGTGTATCAGAATCTGTATAAACTACAGTTCAGTTCTGATGAACGGCGGGAAACCTGAATGTTCATATCATCCACCAAGGCGGCTCCGGCATAACATCGCAAGGAGTATGAAGGAGCCAGCCGAGGAGCGGCATGCCATGAGTGGTCCGATGTTTTTATGCGCCTGGCAAGCAATCTCTTTACCGCAGCGCATTCATACGTTTGAGGCGAATGCCTGCATCAGAACTTGATCTGCCGCGCCTGAACTGCGAAGGAGATTTCTTGCATGATCCAAGGATTTACCATCGCATCTGCCTCCATCCCGCCGCTGTTTGCGCTGCTGGCCCTGATGCTTGCTGGAGTGGTCATGGTTTCACTGCTGCTGCTGCGTTTGCGGCAGTCGATGCTGGCGGGGTATTTCATCTGCGGCGTGCTGATCGCCAATTCCGGCGTGCTGGCGCTGCTCGGCGGTGGTGAGTCACACGAGCAGGTATCCCAGATGGCTGAGTTTGGCGTGGTGCTGCTCATGTTCACGCTGGGGCTGGAGTTCTCGCTAGGCGAACTGCGCTTTCTGCGCCGGCTCGCGTTTGCGGGCGGCGGCTGGCAGATGGGGCTTTGCATGGCGGTGGCTGCTGCTGCTTCGGCAGGGTTGGTTTCCACGTCGTGGCAGGGAGCCGTGCTTGTCTCCGTCGCGCTTGCCATGAGCTCCACAGCGGTCAGCTTGAAGAGCTTTCAAGATCTCGGTCTCGAAGCCAGCCCTGGTGCGCGCATGGCGCTGGCCGTGGCGATTTTTCAGGACCTCTTCATCATCGTCTTTTTCTTGTTCCTGCCTCTGCTCCTGCCTCATGAAGGTGTTGCCACGGCGCTGATGCCACGCCTTGGCTCGCTGGCCTTGCGAGGTGGTGCCTTTGTGATTCTGGCGGGCGTGGCCGCAAGATGGGTCATCCCTTGGCTGCTGAACGCTGTAACGCGCACGCGCAGCCGTGAACTCTTCACACTCTCGGTCATCGGCAGTTGTGTCGGCCTGGCCTTTGTCGGTGGTTTGCTGGGGCTGGGGCTGGCACTGGGCGCGTTTGTCGCAGGACTGGCTGTCAGCGAGTCCATCTTCAAGCACCGCATTCTGGCGGATGTGATGCCGCTGAAGGATCTCTTCCTCACGCTTTTCTTTGTGTCCGTCGGACTCATGATCGACGTAAAGGCTGCCATGGTTTTGTGGATGCCGATTTGCATGCTTACAGCGGCACTGATGCTCGCCAAAGCAGGCCTCATCACCATCATCGCCCGTCGTCTGGGCCTGGCTCACAAGCAGGCGCTGATGGCAGGCATCGGCCTTTGCAGTGCGGGGGAATTTTCACTCGTGCTGCTGCAGAACGCCAGCAGCGCCCATCTTTGGAGCAATGACATCCAGCAGACGCTCCTGGCCGCGAGCGCGCTTTCCATGGGCCTCCTTCCTGCCCTGCTGAAGTTTGGCATACCGCTCGGCGAATGGCTGGTGAAACGCGGCTGGGGCAGGGGCAAGCCCGTCAAAGCTGATGCCGGCAACCTGCGCCAGCGCATCAGCGGCCTGACCGACCACGCCATCATCTGCGGACATGGCCCTGTGGGCGAAAAGCTCAACAGGGCGCTGCTCGACTCAGGCGTGCGCACACTCGTGGTGGAGCTTAATGCCGAAACTGTGCAAAAACTCAAGCGCCAGGGCCAGGCCGTGCTGTTTGCGGATGCCAGCCACGAGGAAACCTGGGAGCTTACCCAATTGAAGCATGCACGCATGGTGGCACTGACCTTCCCTGATGCCACGGTCAATGCCCAGGCTCTGGCCATGATCCGTGAGCATCGCCCGGACATCTCGGTACTGGCCCGTGCACGCTTCAGCTCCGATGTCGAGCGTCTGAAGCGTCTGGGTGCCACGCAGGTCGTCAACGACGAAACCGAGGCCAGCCGGGCCATGGAAGATGCGGCGATCACTTTGCAGGGAGCCTGAGCATCATTTGCGCAGGCCCTCATGCCGCCTAGTCTGAGGGCAAATGTCCCAACGCCTCTTCCTCCTCGACGGCATGGCGCTGCTTTACCGCGCGCACTTCGCCTTCATCAAAGCACCCATCCGTACCAGTGACGGCCTGAACACGTCAGCGCTCTACGGCTTTGCCAACACGCTGCTCGACATCCTCAAGAACCAGCAGCCTACGCATCTCGCCGTGGCATTGGACACTTCCGCGCCGACGCCACGCCATGAGATGTTCCCGGCTTACAAGGCGCAGCGCGAAGAGATGCCGGAGGACATCAGCATGGCCATCCCGCAAATCAAACGCCTGATGGAGGCCATGAACGTGCCCATCCTCGTGCGTGATGGCTACGAGGCTGACGACATCATCGGCATCATGGCCAAGCGTGCTGAGAAGGAGGGCATCGAGACCTTCATGGTCACACCGGACAAGGACTTCGGCCAGCTCGTCTCGGAGCACGTCAAAATCTACAAGCCGGGCCGCTCCGGGGCTGATGTGGAAATCCTTGGTGTGAAGGAGGTCTGTGAACGCTGGGGCATCGAACGCCCAGAGCAGGTCATCGACATTCTCGCGCTCATGGGCGACGCCGTGGACAACATCCCAGGCGTGAAAGGCTTTGGTGAAAAAACTGCCACAACACTCATCCAGCAGTTCGGCAGCGTCGAAAACCTGCTCGCCAACATCGATCAGCTCAAGGGCAAGCAGAAGGAAAAACTCGAAGCCAGCAAGGAGGACGCGCTGCTCTCCAAGAAGCTGGCCACCATTTTTGTGGACGTGCCTTATGAAGCTCAAGTGGCTGATCTTGTGATCAAGCCTCACAACGACGAGGCGCTGAAAGCCTTCTTCACAGAGTTCGAATTCAACGCCCTGGGCCGCCGTCTTTACGGTGAGGAATTCAAAGCCGGTCGCGGTCGGAAAATGGAACAGGCTGCCAGCCAGTCGACTGAAGCATCGTCCTCCCCGGAGGATCTCTTTGCACCTCCTGCTCTTCCTGCTCCCGCCAAGCTCAGCACCATTGAAGACACTCCGCACGTTTATCATCTCGTGGAGACAGCTGAGGAGCGGCAGAAAATCATCGCACAGCTCGCTGAGCTAAAATCTTTTTGCTTCGATCTCGAAACCACCGGGCTCGATCCACGCGATACGCAGATCGTTGGCATCGCCTTTTCTTGGCAGATGCATGAAGGCTGGTTCGTGCTTTTCCCGCGCGAGAAGGCGGCCGCGAAGGCCGTGCTGGAGGAATTCCGCACCTTGCTCACGCAAGAAGGTGTCGAGAAGATCGGCCACAATCTCAAATTCGACCTCAGCGTGCTGCTTGCGCATGGCGTTGAAGTTCGCGGACCGTTTTTCGATTCCATGCTGGCGCATTCACTGATCGATCCGGATCAGCGCCACGGCATGGATTACCTTGCGGAGTCGTATCTGCACTACACGCCGGTGCCGATCACCGCGCTCATCGGCACGGAAAAGAACGATCTTTTCAGCCAGGCCACCATGGCCGATGTCGCGGCAGAAGATGCCCGCAAGGTGGCCGACTATGCTGCTGAGGATGCGGATGTGACGTGGCAGCTTGCCGCGAAGATGCGCACGGAATTGAAGGAGCAGCAGTATGTGTTCGACAAGGTGGAGTGCCCGCTGCTGCCCGTGCTCACCAAGATGGAAAACTACGGTGTGAAGATCGACGTTCAGGCGCTGCGTGAATACGGCGTCGAACTCGACAGGAAAGCCGCCGAGCTGCAAAAACGCATTCAGGAAAACGCAGGCGGGCCTTTCAACCTCAACAGTCCCAAACAGCTCGGTGAAGTGTTGTTTGATCGCCTCAAGCTCATTGAGAAGCCGAAGAAAACCGCCACAGGCCAATATCAGACGAACGAGCAGGTGCTGCAGTCTCTCATGGGCCTGCACCCCATCATTCAGGACATCCTCGACTACCGTGAGGTGACCAAGCTGAACAACACCTATGTCGAAGCACTGCCGCATGCCGTTTCACGCGTGACCGGCCGCATTCACACGACGTTTCATCAGTTGATGGCCGCCACCGGCCGCATGGCATCGAGCAATCCGAACCTGCAAAACATCCCGATTCGGAGCGACCTCGGGCGCGAAATTCGAAAGGCCTTCGTCCCTGGAGAGGAAGGCTGGGTGCTGATGAGTGCCGACTACTCGCAGATCGAACTCCGCGTCATGGCGGCACTCAGCGGTGACAAGGCCATGATCGAAGCCTTTGCCAATGGGCTCGACATTCATCAAGCCACCGCCGCCCGCGTTTATGGCGTCGAACTCGACGGCGTGCTGCCCGAGATGCGTCGCACCGCCAAGATGGTCAACTTCGGCATCATCTACGGCATTTCAGCCTTCGGACTGAGTCAGCGTCTGGGCATTCCGCGCGGCGAGGCGGCCACCATCATCGAAAACTACTTCAAGCAGTTCCCTGGCGTGAAGCGTTTCATGGAGCAAATCATCGTCGAGGCCAAAGAATGCGGATATGTCAAAACCCTCACCGGCCGCCGTCGCACCATCCGCGACATCACCAGCGGCAACGCCACGGTGCGCGGTGCGGCAGAGCGTGTTGCCATGAATACTCCCATCCAGGGCACTGCAGCAGACATGATCAAGCTCGCGATGATCAACGTCGATGCCGCACTAACCAAAGCTGGTTTGCAAACCCGCATGCTGCTGCAGGTTCACGATGAATTGCTGTTTGAAATGCCCGAGAGCGAAGTCGAGCAGGCGCGGACGATTATTCTTGATGCGATGAAGAATGCGCTGCTCCTCGAGGGTGTGCCTGTGGAGGTTGAGGCAGGAACGGGGCTAAACTGGCTGCAGGCGCATTGAACTAATCCCCGCTCTTTGGATCAAACGCATCACGCAAGCCATCGCCAAGGAAGTTGAGGGCGAGGAGGCTGGCGGACATGAGGAGGGCGGGAAAAACGAGGAGCCACCATTTGCTTTCGAGCGGGTTGATGACCTGCGCGCCGTCCTTGAGCAAGGAGCCCCAGCTGGCGGCAGGGTCTTCGATGCCGAGGCCGAGGAAGCTGAGGAAGGATTCGTCGAGGATGACGGCGGGAATGGTGAGGGTGAGGTAGGTGAGGATGATGGTGCTGAGGTTCGGCAGCAGATGCCGGCGCAGCACGCCCACGGGGCTCTGGCCCATGGCGCGCGAGGCGGTGACAAAGGTCATCTCCCGCAGCACGAGCACCTGACCGCGAACGATGCGCGCCATGGTGAGCCATTCGACAAGACCAAGCGATACGATCATCACCAGCACCTTGGAGTAGGCCTTTACCTCGCTGATGTTGGCAGCCAGATCCGTCCAATTGCGCGCCTGCGCGGCGAGACGCCAGCCGTCGATCCATTCCTTCACATAGTCATCGAGTGCGGCGATGAGGATCATGATGAAGAGGATACGCGGTACGGACTGGAGGACCTCGACCGTGCGCATCATCACGCCATCGATCCGACCACCTGCGTAGCCGCTGATCATGCCATAGAGCGTGCCGATGCAGAGACTGATCAGTGCGCCGACCAATCCCACGCCCAGTGACACGCGGGCACCGGAGAGCAGGCGGTAGAGCATGTCCTGTCCGTTCACATCCGTGCCGAGAACATGGGTGGCATGGGTTTCTGCGGCATGCTGCATGGGGGGCACAAACGAGGCGCTGCTGGTGGATTTCAGTTCATCCGGCAGCAGCAGCGGCACGACGATGGCGATGAGCGACAGGCCCACGAGAAAACCGAGCGCAATGAGCGCCGCGCGGTTGCGCTTCAATACCTGCCAGCCGTCTGGCCGTGCGATGGATGCTGGAGCGGCGGCTTCAGGCATAGAGTTTGATGCGTTTGTCCAGCAGGGTGTAGATCACGTCCACGAACAGGTTGAAGAGAACAAGCAGCACGCAGTAAACGATGACGGCACCGCCAAGCAGGAAAACATCGCGGTTCTGGATCGAGTTTACGAAGATCATGCCGGCACCGGAGATGTTGAAGACGCTTTCGACAATCATCGAGCCGGTGAGCAGATGCGCCGCGAGCGGGCCGAGGAAGGTGATGACGGGCAGGATGGCCACTTTGATGGCATGCCGGGCCACGGCCTGTGTTTCGGTCAGGCCCTTGGCACGTGCGGTACGCAAGAAATCGCTTTTCAGCACATCCAGCAGGCTGTTGCGCATCAAGCGTGCGACGTAGGCGATGTAGGGAGCGGCAAGGCAAACCGCAGGAAGGATCATCTGCGACACCGTGCCCCAACCGCCGACTGGGAGCCAGCCGAGCCACAGCGCGAAGACCGCAATCAGGAATGGCCCGCTGATGAAGGAAGGAATGGAAATGGAGAGCAGTGCGCCGAACATGGCCGAGCGGTCGATCCAAGTGTCTTTCTTCATTGCGGCCAGGCTGCCAAGGAACACCCCGGCACAACTCGCGATCAGGAAGGAAAGGGTTCCCAACGCGAATGAATTCGGCATCTTTTGCCGCAGCAATTCTGAGACACGCCAGTCGCGATAGCGGGTGGAGAGGCCGAGGTCAAAACGTACGAGAGAACCGACATAGGCGGTGTATTGGTCCCAAACGGTGCCGTTGAGCTTGTAACGCGTGAGGAGTGCTTCCTTGATGTGTGGCGGAGGTTCCTTCTCCTTGTCAAAGGGGCCGCCTTTCGTGATCCGTGCGAGCACGAACGTGATCGAGATCACGCAGAAGATCACGATCACGCTGCTGAAGGCGCGGCGGAGGAGGAACGGAAACATCGCGGAAATGTCGAACGACGAAGGCGGAATGTCGAATGCTCAATCACGCCAGCCACCATGCAAAGCTGCCGCTGGGCACGGGCAAAACACCGGCCGCGCCGCGAAGCTGCATTTCGCCATGCTCCACTTTGCCACTCTTGCGGCCAAACTGCTGCTGGAGGAGGTGATGCAGAGAAATGGGCGTGAGTTCCGGCGTGTGGCAGGAAAGCAGCACGCCGAGAGGTTCAGGAGACATGAGTTTGCCGAGCAGTGAGAGCAGAGGAGGCAGGTCGTTTTCGATTTTGAAGACCTCCCCCTTGGCTCCACGGCCGTAGCTCGGCGGATCGAGGATGAGCAGGTCGTACTGCCGGTCACGCCGGAGTTCGCGTTCCAGAAATTTGGTCACGTCATCCACGATCCAGCGGATCGGTTTTTCTTCGAGTCCATTGATGGCGGCATTTTTGCGTGCCCAGTCAACCATGCCCTTGGAGGCGTCCACGTGGCACACCTCCGCTCCAGCATGAGCTGCTGCAAGCGTGCTGCCACCGGAGTAGGCGAAGAGATTGAGCACCCGTGCCGGGCGGTTGTAGTGCTTGGCATATTCCGTGCAGACTTCGCGGATGCGCCGCCATTGGTCACGCTGCTCAGGAAAGATGCCGAGGTGGCCGAAATCGGTGGAGCTGAGCTGGAACTTGGTGCCATCGACCTCAATGGCCCATGTCTCGGGGAGCTTGTCGCGACCGCGCCATTGATTGCCGCCGTCGCGGAAGAAAGTGGCGGTCACTTTCTGCCAGTCGGCCTTGGGCAGGGTCTGCTGCCAGACCGCCTGCGCGCAGGGCCGTGAGAGCACGACGCTGCCGAAGCGCTCCAGCTTCTGAAATGAGCCGCTGTCGAGAAGTTCGTAACCGTTTGAATCAGACATGGGAAATTTAGTCGGCCTCGGGCCGTGGGTCGCGTGAAAGCAGGGCCTTCATTCCCTCCTTGGGGGATTTGCCCTGATGAAGGACGGCGTTGATCTCGTCGAGCAACGGCATGCGCACCCCCCGAGTCTGGGCTGCACGGTGCATGCTGGCGGTGTTTGGCACACCTTCGGCGACCATGCGCGTGCTGGCGATGATTTCATCCAGAGGGCGGCCCTGACCGAGCATGACACCGACGCGGTGATTGCGGCTGTGCGTTGAGTAGCAGGTGCCCACGAGATCTCCCACGCCACTGAGGCCATAAAAAGTCTCCACCTTGCCGCCTTCGGCAACACCGAGGCGCACCATCTCAGCCAGCGCACGCGTGACAAGCGCGGCTAGGGTGTTGTCTCCGAGTTTCAAGCCATGGGCAATGCCCGAGGCGATGGCATAGGGGTTCTTCATCGCACCGGCCCACTCGGCGCCGATGATGTCGTCGGTGGTGTAGGTGCGGAAGAACGGCAGCGTGAAGCAGGCCTGCACCGCCTTGGCAATTTCATCATCTGCGCAGGCCACGACGGCAGCGGTGGCAAGCTGACGCGCCACCTCTTCAGCGTGATTCGGACCGGTCAGCACCGCCAGCGGAACACCGGGGATGGATTCACCGATCAACTGGCTCATGCGGTGGCCGGTTTCGAGTTCGATGCCTTTGGAACAGGACACCAGCACCCGCGCCTTGGAGGACGCCTGGCTTTGTGCGACGAGTTCCGCCGTGCCACGCATGGCCTTGGAAGGAATCACGAAGACGAGCATGTCCGCAGGTTGCAGAGCATCCAGATTAGAGGTGACGGTGATCTGGGAAGGGAGTTCCAGATCAGGCAGGTAACGGACATTGCGGCGGGTGTCGCGAATCTGCGCCATGAGTTCGGCATCGCGCCCCCAGAACTGAACGCTCAGCCCGCGCCAGGACAACACTGCAGCAAGTGCGGTGCCCCAGCTGCCGGCACCGATGACTGTGGCGGACTGAATCATGGCTGCGGCTTCTTTTTGGTGAAGGCCTTGCTCTCCGTGCCTGCGATCAGGCGCTGAATGTTGGAGCGATGCCGGATGAACACCAGAATCATCACCACGATACCAAAGCCCAGAGTCACAAAATCCCAGCGGCCCTCACGCCACATCTGCACGGCCATGGCGGTGGGTACTCCGATGGCCGCTGCCAGCGAGCCGAGCGAAACATAACGGAAAGCGAAGAGAAAGGAGAGAAAACCAATCCAGCCGCCAAGCATTCCCGCCCGTGAAATGCCGAGCAGCACGCCGCCGGTGGTGGCGATGCCCTTGCCGCCTTTGAAGCCGAGCCAGAAGGTGAACATGTGGCCGATTACGGCGGCAAAACCAGTCAGCACCTTGCCGGCCGAGACCATTTCAACCGCAGTGCCCGTCTGCGCGATCCAGCCAGCAGCCAGCCACACAGGCAACCAGCCTTTGACCATATCGAGGATGAAGACAGGGATACCAATCCCCTTCCCCAGCACGCGGATGGCATTGGTGGCGCCGATATTGCCGCTGCCGTGCTGGCGGATGTCGATGCCTTTCAAGCGCCCTGCAAGATAGCCAAAGGGCACTGAGCCGCAAAGATAGCCGCAGGCGATGCTGAGGAGTGTGGCGGTGGTTGTGGTCATGGCTTGATCAGGCTCCTAGTAGCCGAATTCAGCCTGCTCTGGCAAGCATTTCATCAGGCCGAAACTGCCGGATGTCATTTTGCGCCGTACTTTTCTTTGAGATACTGCACAGTTTCATCCGCCGTATCCGCCTGAATCATCACCAAATCCCCCGCCTGTGCGGATTCGAGGGCGAGATCAACCGACTTGAGATGGCCGATAATGGACTCGACGCGACGAGTGCGTTTGGCGTTTTCCAAGCCAGCGGCAAGCAGCTTCATAATCTCGCCCGATTCTCGGCCGCGCACATAGTCGCCTTCATACAGCCAGGCTTCATCAAATTCTGCGCCCAGCATTCTGCCTTGCTCAATGATGTCGCTGTCCCTGCGATCTCCAGCGGAGCTGTAAACGACGATGCGACGTGCATTGTCAAACTGGCGCAAACCGTCGAGCAGGGCGCGAAGAGCATCCACATTGTGGCCGTAATCAACGATGACGGTGATGCCTTTCAGGTCGAGCACATTAAAACGACCGGCATTTTGATCGAGGCTGGGGACAAAGTTACGCGCCCCTTGGCGAATGAGGTCATCATCCACGCCAAGCGCCCATGCCGCCGCCACGGCGGCGAGGGTGTTTTCCACCTGAAAGCCAATGCGCCCGCCATGGGTGAGAGGGATTTCGCTCAACGGCATGAACACATCCTCATTCGGACCCGTGGCGCGCACGATGTTCCCATCCCGCACATAAATGGCGCGCTCTCCCTGAATGCGATGGCGGACGATGATGGCATTTTCCGCATCCAGAGCAAAAAAGATGGTCTTGCGAGGATAAGTGTCCGCCATTTTCACGACGAGCGGATCAGCGGCATTCAGCACGGCGGTACCGTCTGCAGGCACGGCGGCGACGATGCACTGCTTCACCTCGGCCAGCTGCTCCGGAGTGTCGATGTCATTGATGCCAAGGTGGTCACCAGCACCGATGTTCGTGACAACAGCGACGTCACAGTGGTCAAAAGCCAGACCTTCGCGCAAAATGCCGCCACGGGCGGTTTCCAGCACAGCGGCATCACACAGCGGGTAAGACAACACGCTGCGGGCGCTCTTGGGGCCGCTGCAGTCGCCGCTGTCGATCATTCGCGAACCGACGAAAACACCGTCCGTGCTTGTCATGCCCACGCGCCATTGGTTTTGAGTCAGCAGATGCGCAATGAAGCGTGTGGTGGTAGTTTTGCCATTCACCCCAGTCACGGCGACGATGGGAATGCGACCACGGCAGCCGGGAGCAAACATGGTGTCGATGACCGCCTTGCCCACAGGACGCGGCTCGCCTTCCGAAGGATACAGGTGCATGCGCAGTCCCGGACGCGCATTGAGTTCAATGATGACGCCATTGCGCGCGCTCAGGGGCTGCGTGATGTCGGGCGCGATCATGTCGAGACCGCAGATATCGAGGCCGACCATCTGGGCAGCTTCGACAGCGGCAGCACAGATCGTGGGATGAACCTCGGCGGTGCAGTCCACGGCGGTACCGCCGGTGCTGAGGTTGGCATTGCGGCGAATGAGAATCATCCGGTCTTTTTCGGGGACCGATTCAGGAGTGACGCCCTGCTCGGCAAGCACGGCCATGGCGACGGCATCAATGCGAATGCGGCTCAGGGCGGCGGCGTGATCGGCAGCACGGCGGGGATCGCGGTTCTTTTCGGCAACGAGCTCCTGAATGGTGTGCTCACCGTCGCCGATGACATGCGCAGGGTAACGACGGGAGGCGGCGATGAGTTCACGTCCGATGACGAGCACGCGGTAGTCCTCCCCCTCGGCGAACTGCTCCACAATGACCGACCGGCTTTCCTCACGAGCTGCAGCGTAGGCGGTGGCCACCTGCTCGCGGGTGTATAAATTCAAGGCGACGCCACGCCCCTGGTTCCCGTCCAGAGGTTTCACGACGACCGGCAGGCCAATTTCGTTGGCGGCAGCCCACGCATCGTCAGCGTTTTTCACAGGCCGGCCCTGCGGCACCGGCAGACCGATCTCATTGAGCATTCGCAGGGTGAAGTCTTTGTCCTGCACGATGTCTTCAGCGATCGCGCTCGTCTGACTGGTGGCAGCGGCGAGGATTTTCTTTTGTTTCGAACCCCAGCCAAGCTGAACCAGGCTGCCTTCGGTGAGCCGAAGCACCGGGATGCCTCGCAGACGTGCGGCATCCACCATGGCCCGGGTGCTGGGCCCGAGGCATACTTCCTGAGCAAGCTCGCTCAGTTCTGTGATGGCCGCATTGACGTCCATGGTCTGGCCAAAGAGCGCGGCTTCGATCAAACGCCGGGCGAGTTCGAAGGCTGCGCGGGCGATGGATTCATCATCAAACTGGGTGATGATACGATACGTCAGAGGCTGGGAGGTGGGCATCACCTTGCCAAAACTGACCTGAAGATCGGAGCGACTTTGCAAATGCAGGGTGATTGACTGCAGCAGGGCCGCCAGGGACTCCGCCTGCGGAGTGATGCTGGTTTCGCTAAGCTGCGGCTCCAAAGTCGGCAGCCAGGAAAGAAGCCAGGAACGCCAGTTTGCGACGTGGTCGGTCATCTCGGGAAACTCCACCTTGCATTCCAGAACCGTCTCACGCGCCCAGAGATTCGGGCCGCGCAGCGCAAGGATTTTGCGAACAATGGTGGAGCGGAGTTCGCTGGATGGGGCAGTGTTAGGCAAGCAAGGAAAGGAAAGGAAAGCGCGGAATTGTCCACATGCCTGCGGGAGGTCAAGGGAAACATCGGCATGAAATGAGATGGAATGGGCATTCCTGCGCCGCGTTAGGGGAAATAACCGCCCCAGTTTGACAAGCTACGGTAACATCGGACTTTCGGCGGGTTCCACGATCCGCCTCCATTTTGCCGCGTCCACTTTTCCAAGATCTTCCCGAATTTCTGCTTCAGCATGCCGAGTCCAAACTGGCATCCGGTGAACGCACGATCGCCCGTCTGATGACGGATTTGGATGCAGGGCTGCATTTCAGGCATGGACTGATCGTGCTAACCAACACCCGCCTGCTGCATTTTGAGGATGAGGGTACGAGCCAGCCGCGCTTCGTCGCCTGGAAGCTGGCAGATCTGCAGGAATTTCAGCTGGAGGAAATGGGCGCGACCATTGCGCTGCACCTCATGGGAAACGGAACGCTCCTCGGCCAGTGGCGGGTGACGTCCGGCTGCCTGCGCCAGGCAGAAGCATTTCTGGCCCGGTTCCGTGATCAATGCCGGACGCTGAGCGGTGATGCTGCTGGTTCCGAAAATGGCGGCAATGAAAAAGAGGACGATGAGGAGGAGATCTTTGCCGCTGAAGATGCCGAAGGGTACATACCGCCAGGGAAGCCGCTGCTGCGACTGCTGAGTTTTGCCCGTCCATGGTACCGGCTGCTGTTTCTCGGACTGGTGCTGACGATGGCAAGTACCGGGGCGCAAATGATAGCGCCCTGGCTCACCATGTCTCTGGTGGATGACGTGCTCATCCCGCTGCAAAGCCAGACTGAACTGGTGCATGTGCGGAAGGTCTATGTATTCATCACCGAACTGGCTCTGGCTGCGCTGCTGACCTGGGCCCTGAATTGGGGGAAAACTTTCGTGGTGGCGCGCATAGCCGAGCATGTGACCAGCCGCATGCGGAGGGAGACGTTTGAGCACCTGCAGCGGCTCTCCCTCACCTACTTCAACCGCAAGCGCACCGGCGACCTCATTTCACGCATTGGTTCGGACACGGAGCATCTCTCCCTGTTCATCTCGGTGAACTTCATCGACTTTTTCTGTGACGTGCTGCAGTTCATTTTCACGGCGGTCATCTTGTTCAGCATCAATCCCATCCTGGCCGTGGCCGCACTGGGACCAGTGCCCATCGTTGCCTGGCTGGTGCAGCGCGTGCGTGAGCATCTGCGCGGCGGGTTTGCCGCCGCCAGCCGTGCGGGAAGCCAGCTCACCAGCGTGCTGGCGGACACGATCCCCGGCGTGCGCGTAGTCAAGGCGTTTGCCCAGGAGCAGCGTGAGATCGAACGCTTCCGCGTGGCGGACAAGCACATCTTTGACACCAATGACCGCGTGAACAAGACCTGGTCGTTCTTCACACCGATGATCAAGCTGCTGACGGACCTGGGCCTGCTGATCGTGTGGGCGGTAGGTGCCTGGAGTGTGGCACATGACAGCATCACGGTGGGGGTGCTGACCGGCTTCGTGCTTTACATCAGCAGCTTCTACGAACGCATGGACTCGATGAGCCGCTTCACCGCCTCCATGCAGCGGGCAGCCGCCAGTGCGCACCGCGTTTTTGATGTGCTGGATGTGAAACCTGACGTGCCCGTGCAGCGCAATGCGATCAAGGTGGGCCGCCTGCGTGGCGAGATCGAGTTCCGCGATGTGAAATTCCGCTACGGATCACGTGAAATCATTCGAGGCATCAGTTTGAAAATCGCCCCGGGTGAGATGGTGGGATTTGTGGGGCCAAGCGGCGCCGGCAAAACGACGCTGGTCAACCTGGCATGCCGCTTCTTCGAGGTGAGCGAAGGCGCGGTGCTGGTGGACGGCTACAATCTGAGTGACGTCGATGTGATGGACTACCGCAGAAACCTCGGGCTGGTGCTGCAGGAGCCGTATCTTTTCTATGGCACGATCGCGGAAAACATCGCGTATGGGAAACCGAATGCGACACGTGCGGAGATCGTCGCCGCGGCGCGTGCGGCACGTGCGCATGACTTCATCATGCGGCTGGCGGATGCTTACGATTCGCTGGTGGGAGAGCGCGGCCAGCAGCTTTCTGGCGGTGAGCGGCAGCGCATCAGCATCGCGCGTGCGCTGCTCGTGGATCCGGCCATTTTGATCCTGGATGAGGCCACCTCATCCGTGGACACTGAGACCGAGCGTGAAATCCAGGCGGCGCTGGATCATCTTGTCAAAGGACGCACCACCATTGCCATTGCGCATCGCCTGGGCACCCTGCGCAAGGCGAGCCGGCTGGTGGTGATCGAGGAAGGCCGCATCAAGGAAATTGGGTCTCATGAGCAACTGCTGGAGAGCAGCGGCACCTATGCGCGCCTGCATCAGGCCATGTTGGAGGTGAATCACGCATGAGCACGCCACAGCCACTGAATATTGAATTTGCCAAGGAAAGCCAGGGCCGGCTGGCACTGGTGGACAGCAACGGCATCCGGCATACGAATGTGCATCCCGTCAAACTTTTCCCGCTGACTGAGAAGGACCACTGGATCTCCATCCAGTCCGAAGGCGCGCGTGAGATTCTGTGCATCGAGGATCCGCAAAGCCTGTCCGAACCTTCGCGCACCCTGCTGCTGGAGGCACTGGCCCGGCGCGACTTCGTCCCCATCATTCAGGTGATCCACCGCATCGTGCGTCTGGCGAATGGTCACGAATGGCATGTCACCACGGATCGGGGCGACACCAGCTTTGAAGTGGAGACGGATGAAAGCATTCAGCCTCTCGGCCATGGTCGTCTGGTCGTTGTGGACCGGGGGAACACGCGCTATCTCATACCCAATGTCGCCAGATTGGACCGCATCAGCAAACGCAAGCTGGAGCACTACTACTGACCTTGAACTCCGTTAACACCCCGCCCGCCACGCCTCCACGTATCGGCTCGCTCGATGTCTATCGAGGCATCGTGATGTTTCTGCTTGGTCTGCGTCTGCTGCAACTGGATGACGTATCGGTGCTCTTTCCCGACAGCGCGATCTGGCAGTTTCTCGGTCATCATTCCTCCCACATTCCATGGGTGGGCTGTTCACTGAACGACCTGATCCACCCGTCGTTTGCCTTTTTGACCGGGGCGTCGCTGGTGTTCTCTGTTTCGGCACGTTCGCGAAAAGGCCAGTCGCAGTGGCACATGACACTGCATGCGCTGTGGCGGTCAGTGGCGCTGATATTCCTGGGGATTTTCCTGCGCAGTGTGGACCGTGACATGACGCACTGGACCTTTGACGAGACTTTGACCCAGACTGGTCTGGGTTACATGGCGGTGTATGCTTTGGCTTACTGCAGCACACGGACACGGTGGATCTGGTTTGGCCTCATCCTGACCGCCTCATGGCTGATGTATGCCTGCTATCCCATCATGCCGCCGCATGCCAATCCGATGGACTTCAACACCCCGGAAGGCTGGCAGCATGATTTCACCGGCTTTTTTGCCCACTGGAATCACAACCGCAATGTGGGCTGGAGCTTTGACCGCTGGCTGCTCAACGAGTTCCCGCGTGAGCGCCCCTACGTGGGCTATCTCGGAGGATACACGACCCTGAACTTCATTCCCACCATCGCCACCATGATCCTCGGAGTGATGGCAGGCACCTGGATCAAGCGAGGAGACCAGCCGGCCAGGCAGCTCATGGTGGCGAGTGTGGCCTGCCTGGCCTTCAGTTTTGTGCTGCACTTCGGCGGCATCTGCCCGATTGTGAAGCGTTTGTGGACACCGGCCTGGGTCTTCTTCAGCGGCGGCGGTTGCCTGCTGATTTTAGCAGCGCTGTATCAAATCATCGATGTCAGGCAATGGCGGCGCTGGTCCTTCCCCTTCCTTGTCGTCGGCGTGAACTCGCTGGCCTTCTATGTGATGCGCCACACACTGGACATTTGGTTTTCCGAAACTCTTCAGAAACACTTCGGCACTCGCGTCTTTGATGTCTTTGGCCAGGAACTCAGGCCGGTCACCATTGGATTCTGCACCTTCGTGGCTTTTTGGCTGGTGGCGTTGT
Organism: Prosthecobacter sp. Pr1; assembly: GCF_057652315.1. Taxonomy (NCBI): domain Bacteria; kingdom Pseudomonadati; phylum Verrucomicrobiota; class Verrucomicrobiia; order Verrucomicrobiales; family Verrucomicrobiaceae; genus Prosthecobacter; species Prosthecobacter sp. Pr1. Next base: position 158,090 of record NZ_JBYFBS010000013.1, read on the forward strand.
GGATGTACCGCCGCAAGATTTACATCAGACTATAAGGCCATGGTTTGTTGAAACAGGTGCGCCAACGGAGGGTATTATCCTGATCCCCTTGGTTTGAGGTGATGTGAAGCCCACGAATTTATTCGAAGCTGCCCAAACCTTTAATGATCGCCTGATCCTCGAGTCCATAGGACCATGCGGCGCCCACGGCGGCGAGAACATTGTGAACATTGAAGGTAAAATGACCGGCGAGCGGCATGGCCACCTCACTCAGTGCGCACAGACGGCGCTCATTGTCTCCTTCGGCCAGATAAACCGCATCGTCCCGCACGAAGGCTGCGCGCCCACCTTTGGCGCGATGGGCAATGACCCCAGGATTATCCGCCACGTGCGAGAAGAGCATAACACTGCACCGGCAGTAATCTGACTCAGCCATGCCAGCCACGAGTGCATCATCAGCATTGAGAACGGCAGTCCCCTCTGGCAGCACGACATCCACCACGCAGCGCTTCACCTTTGTCATCTGCTCCAGGGTGTCGATGTAACCCAGCCCAAGGTGTTCGGTGCCCACATTGAGCACCACACCGATCTGGCAGCGATCGTAGCCGAGGCCCTCAAGCAGAATTGATTCAGCACTGGTCTCGCAAATGGCAATCTCAGTCCATGGGTGCAGCAAAATCCCGTGCGTGCCGCTGGTGCGGTCACCTTTATTCGTGCAAGCTCTGCGCTCTCCCAACTGTAATCCACCGCTGTGGCACACACCGAGAAACTTTCCAGTGGCTTTCAACAGGTGCGCCAGGAGCCTGGCGGTGGTGGTCTTGCCATGGGTGCCAGTAATTCCAATTACAGGAATGCGGCCGTTTTTTTCAGCAGGGAACAGCATGTTGATGATCGCCTCCCCCACAGGCCGCACCTCACCCATGGCCGGGCGCAGGTGCATGATGAGCCCCGGGCTGGCATTCAGCTCCACCACAGCACCGCCCTGATCTTCGAGGGGTTTGGCGATGTCCGTGCAAACCACATCCACACCGCAGATGTCCAGACCCGCCACCTGCGCAGCGATGGTGACGTGTTCACGATTGCGTGGATGCACCAGACCCGTGACCTCGGTGGACCAGTTGGCAAAACGCGAGATCAGCACACGCTCTCCGGCATTGGGAATCGAGTCCGGCTGGTAATCCTGCTTCTCCAGCTCTGAGAGAATCGCAGGATCCCACTCTTCCGTGTCGATCTTGGACCATGGGCAGAAGTCACTCACACCGCGCAGCGGATTGGTGTTTAGCTGGGTGTCCACCAGCACGCTGATCGTGTCGGTGCCGTTGCCCATGACGACCGCGTGATCGCCACGGCTGGCTGCGATCAGCTCCCCACCGACGACCAGCAGACGATGGTCATTGCCAGGAATGAAGCGCTCCACCATGACTCCGTCCCCTTCGGTCGAGGCGGTTTGAAATGCGCTCTCCACCTGTTCACGCGTGGTGAGGTTGATGAACACGCCGCGTCCGTGGTTAGCGTCCTGCGGTTTCACCACCACGGGAGTACCGATGTCCTCAGCCGCCTCCCAGGCGTCGTCAGGATTGGCAACGACCCGCCCTTCAGGGACGGGAACCCCTGCTTTACTCAACAAGGTACGCGTCAGGTCCTTGTCCTGCACGATGTGCTCCGCAATCGCCCCTGTGCGATCGGTTTCTGCGGTCCAGATACGGCGCTGGTTCACCCCCTGCCCTAGCTGTACCAGACTGCGGCCCTCACGGAGCCGCCGCCATGGGATGCCGCGTTTTTCTGCTGCGGCGATGATGGCGTTCGTGCTGGGACCCAGCGCGTTGCGGTCCACCACGCGCTTCATGCGCGCCACGGCGTCAGCGATGTCATAGTCCCTGCCGGCATATCCGGCCAGGAGGATCTCGCGGGCCTCGCGCATGCAGGCCTCCGCCACGACCTCATCCAGATACTCGATGACCACTTTGTACAGGCCCTCCACGCAGGTTTCCCGCGCCTTGCCAAAACCGACGGTATGTCCGGCCAGGGTCTGGAGTTCCAAGGTCACATGCTCAAGGATGTGCCCCGGCCAGGTGCCGGTGTCGAGCCGCTGAAAAAAGCCGCCGCGCTCGCCGATGCTGCAACGGTGCTCAATCATGCCGGGGAACCACGTCTTGAGCTGTTCGGAAAAACCAGGCACGATGTCTGATGACGTGTCCTTCAGGCCACCCAAATCCACCCAGGCTTCCAGGACTGGATAGTTCGTCCAGATGTTGGGTCCGCGGAGAAAGTGAATTTCACGAATGTCGAGATCTGTCATAGCGGGCCGATGTTACCTGTGACTCTGTGGGTGGCAAGAGCTCGCCACTGGCAGATGACGCTTTGGTTTGTGCCGGGTCGGCGGCACATAGCCCTTGCCTTCGCCGTCAGAACGCCTTGAATTCGCCACCCATGCTGCTCCCTCTCGAAGACCTGTTTAATGATGTGATCGCCAAGTCCATGCGTGGACTGGGCATTACCGATGCCGACCTCGCCGCCCGCTCCGGCGCCAGTGTCGAAGACATCGCCGCTGCCAAATCCGGCAAGGTGGATGACCTTGTTCTGCGCAAAATCGCCCCCCACCTGCAGCTTGAAGGCTTGTCGCTGGTGGCCATGGCACACAATGAATGGCGTCCAATCCCCGTCAACGTGTCCGGCCTGGAACAGTTCAACACCATGTACCACGACATGACGGTGAATGCGTATCTCGTTTGGGACGCTGAAACGAAAAACGCGGTGGCATTTGATACTGGGGCGGACGCCACCCCCATGATCAACTTCATCCAGAAGAAAGGGCTGAATCTCAGCCTCATTTTCCTCACGCACACGCATCCGGACCACATTCTCGACCTCGCCAAATTGTCCGCTGACGGTGCAGTCACGGTCTTTGCCCATGAGAAGGAACCCTGCCCCGGTGCGAAAACCTTCCAGCTCAGCGACACCGAAGCATGGGAATCGGGCGGCCTGCGCATTGAGGCACGCAGCACCTGGGGCCACTCGAAAGGCGGCATCACTTATCTTGTCAGCGGTTTGAAGCACCCCATCGCTATCGTGGGAGACGCCCTGTTTGCCTCCAGCATGGGAGGTGGCATGGTTTCGTATGCCGATGCCCTTGCCACCAACCGGAAGGAGATCTTCACCCAGCCAGACAACACGGTGATCTGCCCCGGCCACGGCCCCATGACCACCGTCGGAGAAGAAAAAGCCCACAATCCGTTTTATCCTGAGTTCAAGTAAACCCAACTAGCCCAACCCATCATGTCCCAAACCGTTGCTTTCGTCGGAGTCGGTAAAATGGGGGCCAACATGGCCCGCCGCCTCAAAGATTGTGGTTACAATATCACTTCTGTTCTCGATGTGAACACCCAGGCCGCCGCCGATCTGGCCGCAGAGCTCGGCTGCACGGCCTGCACCCGGCTTGCGGACGTCACCGCCGCCGCCGATGTCATTTTTACCGTCGTCACCAATGATGCAGCGATGCGCGGCATCTTCCTTGGCAGCGGGGACAGCCTGCTCAACAACGCAAGCGGCAAGATCTTCGTCAACTGCGCCACGCTGTCTCCAGCGATCCATCGTGAAGTGTATGCTGCGGCTGCGGCTGTCGGTGCTCACAGTCTGGAAGCCTGCATGGCCTCCTCCATCAGTCATGCGCGTGAGGGGAAGCTCTACCTCATGCTGGCCGGTGACGAAGCCACCTACCAGCGGGTGCAGACCATGATCGAGCAGATGAGCATGAACCGCCGTTTCGTCGGAGGCCCAGGCAGCGCTGCCGAAGTCAAGGCCCTCGTCAACATGGTCATGAACATCAACACCGCCGGTCTGGCCGAGGGTCTGGGACTCGCCGCCGCGCTCGGTCACGATCTGAACATGATCCGCGAAGTCTTCAGCCAGACCGGAGCGAATTCTCGTGTGCTGGAAACCGACAGCGCTGACATGGTGGCCCGCGAGCACGACTGCTGGTTCTCCGCCGAGCATGCCGCCAAGGACAGCGGGATTGCAGCCGAAGTGGCGAAGACCGTCGGCCTGCATCTGCCGCTCAATGACGCCACCAAGGCGCAGTATGAAAAGATGGTCGCGCTGGGCCTAGGCGGACTCGATAAATCGGGCATTGCCGAACTCACCTTTAAAGGGCGGCATGCGTAGAGTTGATCCGTCGCGCCGCAACGGGGTTCCAGTTGCGGCGCAACTGGACGGCTTTACGGCGGCACACCGCCCAATTTCAAGACTTCCAGCTTCTTGCCCACCTTGTGGCGTTGCAGTTCGCGCCCGCCGGCTGAGGGGCGCATGATCAACGTCTGGCCAATGCGGACGGGAATCATGGCTTCTTCGCCCGCCTCCAGCGAGCGTACGAAGAGTTCGTTGTCTGCGCCCGGGGAAAGACCAAAGATACGCACCGTCCCTGTGTGATTGTTGGTGATGACGACCTCGGCGGGATCACCCGCGTTAGGCGGTGGTTTGATGGCGGTGGCCTCTGGCGGCAGCGGTTTGAGCGGAGGCATGCCGGAGTTTTCCGGAACCGGCTGCGCGGGCATGACAGAGGGCACCGATGCTGGTGCATTCGAGGCAGGAGATCTGGCGGTGATGAACGCTGGCTCCTTGATTTCAGCCGCACTGGCTGTGTTCGCGAGACGCTTTGGCTCCTTCGCCGCACCGCAGTCAAACTGATCCAGCAGCTCCTCGCGGCGCACCTCCAGAGGCAGATCGCGGTAGGTTTTCAGAGAGCGCCCGCGCCGGACAAGATCATCAATCTCAGGCGTACTGAAAGCATTGGGATCAAACGGCGCCGTGCGCTGGCGGTCGAGCGTTTCAAACTCCTGAGTCAGCACTCCCCGGCGCTGCAGCTTGAGATTCAGATCCGTCTGTGCCGCTCCGGCATTGCGATTGAATTGCGCCTGCAAATTCGCCACGTTTGCGCCCATCTGCACATTCTGGTTTTGAATGACCTGCATCTGCTGGCGGATCTGCTGAATCTCCACCTGATGCTGCTGGATTTCCACCATGATGGCCTGCGTGCCAGCGCCCGGCTGCTGCATGCCGGGGCGCATGCCCGGCTTCATCGTGGGAGATTGCGGCATCTGCTGCTGCTGCGCAGCCCCCTGAAGCTGCACCTGGTCCTGCGCCATGCAGATGCTGATCTGCTGCAATCTTGCGTTCAGCGCCTGCAGTTGCACCGCATTGGCCTGCTGCTGCTGCGTGAACCCGGCCACCTGAATGCGGTACTGCTGGTCAAACTGGTTCACGGTGGCCTGAAGTGTCTGAATGTCGGGATCAAGCGCGGCAACCTCCTTGCTGATTGCAGTCTGCCGCTCCGCCAGGCGTGCGATCTCCGCGTTACGCTTTTCCGTAATGCCTGCCATCAGCGTGTTGCGCGCAGCATCTTCCGCAGTTTTGAGCTTTCCGTATTCAGCCGCCACGTGGTCACGCGCCTTCATGCATTCGGACAGAAGGTCGCCTTTGAAGGCCGCGAGCAATTCGCGCTCCAGCAGCACGGCATCGCCAGCACTCACCAGATCTTTCCACGGCCCCTGAATCAAACCCAGCCCAATGCCGCAGACATGCGCCGTATCCTTCGCCGCCTGAGTGGATGCACGAGTCGAATAATGATTCTGCGCCAGTGAGCGCATCTCACGTGCAGCCTGCACCGGCTGGTGCAGGCACAGGTTCATCCAGAGCCGTGCCTCACAGGCACGGTCCCAGGTGGTGCTGTCGCTTTTCTTGCCAATCGCTGCCGAGAGGCTCTGTTGCGCTGCGGTGTAATCCCCCGCACTGAGCAAGGCGAGCGCATGGGCGTAGTTCACGCTTCCATCTTTGGCATCCGCCTTCATCGCACGCTGATAGGCCCGCTCCGCTGCGGCTTTCGCTTGTGGCGACGGCCCCCAGCCTTCATTCACGATGGCTCGCACATAGCCATGGAGGAGTTCATTGCAGGGTTTGAGTTCAAAGATGACGTTTCCATCCTTGTCGCACTTCACCGTCAAATCTCCGGTGAACGGCTCGCACTCCGGGGCGTCGATAGCGACGGTGTATCTTCCCTCCGCGAGATCCTTCGCACTGTATTCGCCCTTCGCATCCGTCACGAAAGGTTGATTGAGCGGTGTGGGAAGATTTCCCGCAGGCTGGAGCACGAGCCTGGCATTCGCCACCGGCACACGAGCATCAGTCGAACGGTCATTGCCACTGCTGATGCGTTTCACGACGAGCACGGCCAGATCGCACTTCTCTCGTTTAGGCGGCGTCTTTGACAGGAGGAAATCATGCACGTATTCGAGGGTGCCTTGGGGCACGGTGAACCCGCGTCCGGCATCTTCCAGTGCAAAGCCGGCTGCTGTGACGCGATAGGCGTAGTCCGCAGGCGGCAGATTCTTGATCTCATAATAACCGCCGGGTGAACTGGCCGTGGCATTCGCCACAACCTTGCCGCCGGAGAGCAGTTCCACTTTCGCTCCGGGAACTGGACCGAGGTTGTCGCCTTTTTCCGTCTGACCATAGACCCGGCCATGGACGGCAGGCTGGACGATGTTTGACTGCGGCGGCGAGCTGCCGGGTTTTGCCTCGCTCGTGAGGAGGAAGTCATGCACAAACTCACGTGTGTCCTGCGGCATGGCAAAGCCGCGCATTTCATCTTCATCACGGAATCCAGCTGCGGAGACTTTGTATCGATAAGCCCCCGCCGCCAGCGTGGCGATCTGGTAGTAGCCGTACTCGTTGGTCGTCACAGTCGAGGAAGCGGCGCCCGCCTCACTTTTCAATTCGATCTTCGCATGGGCCACCGGGCCGAGGTTTTCGCCCTTTTCATTCTGACCGTAAACACGACCATGCACACTGCCATCCGCCGCATGCAGCAGCGGCGCAGCGAGGAGTATGAAAAGAGGCAGGAGCGTTTTCATGGCGTGTTGTCAGGGACAAGGCGGACTCCGAGCACACCGACGGCGTCCGTCGCATCCGCAGTGTTCAGCGTGACCATGTAGGTGAGCGTGACGTACATCGTGCCGGTGCCGGCCTGAGCGATGTAGGCGGCCGGATTGAAGGCGGGCGGACCCGCGAAAGAATAGCTGGCGCCATTCACAGGATCGAGCGGGTAGCCGACGAAATTATTTGCCGCCATGCGGTCAAACCGCAGCGGCATGTCCACCAGCAGCAATGGCTGGGATTTGGCCAAGGGAACCGCTGGCACCAGACTGGTGGTTTGCAGCGTGAAGAACGGCTGCGCACCAAAGGGCAGAGGCATCACATTGCCCGCAGTATTGCGCCGGATGGGTCCGCTGCTGAGCTCTGCACGCGCGAGCACCTGCGCTTTGGTGGCAGGCGAAGAACCACCCACAAAGGCGATGTACGCCACGGCACGCAGCCCATTGGCCGCAGCAGGAAGCGGCACCAATCCCTCAAACCGAACGGTGATCATCTCGCTGCCATTGCCAGTGGGACGGGCCGCCGTGCTCCACGCGGGCAGCGTGACCGCGCCGGGGATGTTTTCATGACTGGCAAACAGCAGACCAAAATGACTGCCATGCTCGGCGGTGAGGCTCCAGGCATTGCGAATGGCCAGCGGATCCGCCAAGGCCATGCCCTTCCATTTTAAAAATGGCGGCGTTACCGTGGGTGTGACCTGAAAGCTTGGTGCGGGTGCATTGCCGATTCCAAAGGGCGGCAGAATGCCTCCGCGTTTCAGCCCCACATTGGCCGTCGTCGTACCCGCCGGGAACAAAGGCAGCAGCGAACCATTGGCCGCAGTGATCACATTCCCCAAGGGGCCCAGCGCGGTGACACGCGGCTGCACATAGAGGTAGAGCGCCTCGGCGGAACCCGCCGTCAGCAGACCCGCGATGGCAGCACGGTTGATGGGCGGCATCACCGCACTGGTGGCTCCGGGAAAACCACCGATCTTGGTCGCCATGGGCGTGATCAGCACCGGCGCGGCTTTGTGTGGCAGCACGGCAAACAGATCGACGCGCCAGGAGGCGATGCTGGAAGTGTTGCCGCCCACGTTCCAAGTCACCGTCACCGCATCGCCATCACACACGATCGGTGTGGCAGGAGCAATGCGCACGCCGCTGATCAGGGGTGCTGCAGGCGGTGGCAGAGGGAAGAGCAATTGTGCCAGTGCATTGAGCAGCGGGAACAGTCCACCGCCCGGAGGCGGCAAGCCACCTGGCAAAATAGTGCGCACGGGGGGCAGCAACGGTGGCGGTGGGAGCGGAGGAATCGGGGGCACTACCACCAATGGTGGAGGTTCAGGCGGCAAAGGCACTGCAGGAGGAGGGCTAGGAAGCGTCATGCCTGATTTCCACACCGGCACCTCCGTGGCTGCAGCCGGGGGCCGCATCAGATCTCCCGCTTCATTGTAATAGGCAGCAGGAGTGAGCCAGAGCGCAGGCAGTGTCTTCTGATCCTCAGGCTGCTTGTCACTGTCATAAACCACCTGCCCGTCGGCCTCGATCTTCACGCTCTGCAATTGCGCACGATCCGGAATTTTGTTCGTGGGAGCGCCGCTACCGATGATGCCCACGCCGGGTGTGGTCAAAGTTTCTTTGGTGAGCGGATTCATCGCCAGCTCAAATGCCGCGAGGTCAAAAAGCTGTGGCTCGTTGGCATCACGCAGCGGATCCATCTCAGAAGACAGCAGGAATTTCCGCGCACCGGCCACGAGATACACCGGATTGCGTGTGCCCTGCTGCGGTCCTTTGCCGCCCGTGAGTGTGATGCGCAGGTTCTCCACCTTGGTGCCCGCCGGTCTTGCAGCATTCAAAGCTTCATCGCTTTCTTCAAACCATGGAACCGCGCCCACGACGCGTCCACTGAGAGCGCGAACCAGCGCATGCGTGGTCTTGAGCTCTGCTTTTTCCTGATCGTTCAAATTCGTCGCATTCGTCTTCGCCTCATAGTCCGGCAGCAGCTTCATGAGGCTGGCACGGCTGGATGCCAGCTTCTCCTGCGCCCGCGCATCCACCAGACCGTTCGCAGCAAAGAGCTTGCCATTCACCTCGATGCGATACCCCGCCAGCACCCAGTCGCTGCGCCCCTGCGAAGCAAAGCCAATGCGCTGCAGGTCCCCGCACTTCACGTCAGCCAGCAATTGCTGCGAAGTGCGCAGGGCATCGAGTCCGGCATCATCATCCTTTGCGGAAAATTCAAATGTCGCCATCTGCCCCGGCTGAATGGCATCCGACATGCCCTCCAGCGATGACTTGTGCGGAAATGCCGCAAACGACGGCTCCCGCTTCACACCACCCAGCGGATACAAGCGCAGCGGAAAGCCGAGGCCCAGGTGCACATCCACAGGTTCGCTCAAAGCGGTACCATCCGTGCCAACGCCCAGCGTGATCTTGATCGACTCCACCGGCTCGTCCGCCGGCAGCGTGCCTTTCTCAAATGGAGTGCGTGGCAGCCCCTCATGCTTCACCGGCACTTCCACTTCCTCGCCCGGAACTGCAGCGGCGGGCGGTTGCGCTGACGGTGTCGCCTTTGCCAGCAAGGATGGATCCACCTTCGTCACATACAAAGCACCGGCGCCAAGAACTCCTCCCAAAAGAAGGCCTGTGAACAGCTTGCCCCATCCAGCGGGCCGCCTGGCAGAGGATGCAGGATCATCAGAGGAACCGTCGCTCATGGCATTTTCGGGGTTTGATTCAGTCTGATCCACACAGACAAACCTGCATGGGAATTGGTTCGATATTACCGCGCACTCTGGGGCGGGTGCAATCCTAATCTTAGGCTAGAATGCCCGAGGCCACCTCGCCGCTGACGTTTGTCAGACGGAAGTTTCGACCGCCATACGAATACGTGAGCTTGGTGTGATCCAGACCAAGGAGGTGAAGGATCGTCGCATGCCAGTCGTGGATGTGCATGGGGTTCACTTCGGCCTTGTGGCCCACCTCATCCGTGGCGCCATACGTGAGGCCGCCTTTCACACCGCCACCCGCCATCCAGATGGAGTAGCCTTTGTGATTGTGATCGCGGCCATCGCCGCTCTGCGCGTACGGCGTGCGACCAAATTCTCCAGCCCACACGACGAGGGTGTCCTTGAGCATGCCGCGTGATTTCAAATCCGTCAGCAGGGCGGCAATGGGCTGATCTGTCGAGACGCAGTTCGTGGCCAGCAATTCGCGCAAACGATTGTGATGATCCCAATTTCCAGGAGATGCGATTTCGATGAAACGCACTCCAGCCTCAGCCATGCGCCGTGCCAGCAGGCATTGCCGTGCGAACTGATCTTTTCCCTGCCCGATGCCATAGAGTTTAAGAATGTGCTCCGGTTCGCTGCGGAGATCGAGCACTTCGGGAACTTCGCTCTGCATGCGGAAGGCGAGCTCAAAGGATTCGATCGCGCCTTCGATGTCAGGATGAACCCCATCACGCTTCAGTTTGCGCTCGTTCAGGCCGCGAATGAGATCGATCTGCGCCCGCTGAAGGTCACGCGGCACATTGGCATTCGTGATATTCTTCATTGGTGGACCGGGAGCTGCATCCTTTTTAAACAGCGCGGCATAGAGCTCCGGCAGCTGTGATCCCCCAATGCGCGTGCCCTGGCAGATCGCCGGCAGAAAGGCACTCCCATAGTTCTGCGCGCCGCCATTGTCCGCTGGAGGATTCAGCGTGATGAAGCCTGGCAGATTTTCATTTTCCGTACCGAGGCCATAGAGTGTCCATGCGCCAATTGAAGGCCGCACAAACTGAAAGCTGCCGGTGTGCATCTGCCCGAAGGCCTGAGCATGATTCGGCAGATCGGTGTGCATGGAATTGATGATGCACAGATCATCCGCGTGCTGCGCCAGTTTGGGGTAAAGTGTTGTCATCCACTGCCCTGATTTCCCAAACTGCTTCAGCGGATGCACTGGGCCAAACAACTTGGCTCCCGACGAATCGCGGCCCAAACTCGCAGTCTGTCCATCGCGTTTGATCAGTTCCGGCTTGTGATCAAACAGATCCACGTGCGAAGGGCCACCGCGCATGGTGAGGAAGATCACACGCTTTGCACGCGCAGGAAAATGCGGCTGCTGCGCGGCCAGTCCGCTCTTCGCCTGCGCCAGCGCTGAAAAGGCCAGCCAGCCGATGCCTGAGGACAGCGTCGTCAGCATCTCACGTCGTGTATGGATCGTGTTCATGGTGATTAATCAACGAAGCGAAACTCAGCACTCGCGAACAGCGACTGGCAGAATGCCGTCAGCAATTTCAAATCGTCTGCGGATCGGGTACGAAGGAATTTTTCGGCCAGCTCAACCTCTCTGGCATCTGGCTTGCGATTGAAGCAAAACTGAAACGCCGCCTGCACACGGTCGGGCGATGATTGAATCCGTTTTGCCAGCGCCGCCGCCTGTTCCTGCACAAAGGGACCATTGAGAAGGTAGAGCGCCTGCAGCGGCACATTAGTCACGTCGCGGTCGCCGGTGACGAGATTGGGATTGGCCACGTCAAACTGCTCCAGCACGTCCGGCATGTGATCCCGCAATACTGGAAGATAGATCGAAAGACGCTTCGAGCCATCGAGATCGGATGGCAACTTGGTGTTAAAACTGATGAGCGACACCGACTGCCCGTCAAGCTCCGCCACGAGTGATCCGGGCCTGCGCGAGCTATCGAGCACACCTGCGACCGCAAGCATGGAATCACGAATCACTTCTGCATCGAGACGGCGTTTGTTCGCACGCCAGAGCAGGCGGTTGTCCGGGTCTTTGTTGAAGACTTCACTGCGATGCGTGGAAGCCTGCCGGTAGGTTTCCGACATCACGATCTCCTTGATCAGTTTTTTCACCGACCAGCCGCCGTCCATGAAGCGAAGCGCGAGGTGATCAAGCAGCTCCGGATGGCTGGGGCGCTCGCCACTGAAGCCGAAGTTATCGACTGTACGGATGATTCCCGCGCCAAAGAGATGCCGCCACACACGGTTTGCCATCACGCGGGCGGCGAGCGGATTGTCACGACTGACGAGCCACTGCGCAAGCTCGACCCGTCCGCTTTGCGCCTTTGGCAGCACAGACATGATCCCCATGACCAGAGGAAAGCCACGCGATACCGGCTTCACCGGATGCGCGATCTCGCCACGATCATAAAGCTGGGAGTCCTGAATGCGTTTTGCATCCTGCACGCCCATGCACAAGGGCAGCGCATGCCCCTGGTCATCCACGGTTTCAAGCTGTCCTTCAATGCCGCCGCGAGTCCAGAGGATGCGGATCGCATTTCCCAGGAGCTTGTTGGCTTCAGCGCTGATGTCGCGGCCTTCCAGCTTCGCCTTGGCAATGTATGTGTTCTGCGCAATCTCCTCGGCGTTGAGCTTGGCCAGATCATTCTTGAGCTGCTTCACACGGTCTGCCGTCATGGCACGATTTGGGATCACCTGCCCCGGCAGTTCCGGCAGGCGGATGAGATGGCCGTGGTTGTTGTTCTCGGAGTCGATCCAGTTGCCGTAAAAGGTCTGCGTGCTTTTAAAAATGCCCGCCAGTGCGTAGTAGTCCTCCATGCTGAAGGGCTCGGTCTTGTGATCATGGCAGCGAGCGCAGGCGATGGAGCTGGCGAGCACCGCCCGCGTCACGGTATCGAGCTGCTCGTCGGCCACATCCGCCGCAAACTGCGCCGGGTTCATTTCATTGAGACCTTTCGCACCTAGAGCGAGAAATCCGGTGGCAGTGAGAAGCCTTGCGCGCTCCGCATCTCCCTTCGCAGGAAGCAGATCTCCCGCGATCTGCTCGGTGATGAAGCGGTCGAAGGACACATCCTCATTCACCGCGTCGATGACGTAATCACGATAACGCCACGCATGCGGAAAGGTCAGGTTGGATTCACGACCGTTGGATTCCGCATAGCGCGCCACATCCAGCCAGTGGCGGCCCCAGCGCTCGCCAAAGCGCGGGCTTCGCAGCAGTTCATCCACCGTTGCCTCGAGTTTCTCCATTGAAAAGGCCGCCGCCTGCTCAGGTGTCGGCGGCAGGCCGATGAGATCAAAATACAATCTGCGCAGCATCACCACGGACTCCGCTGCAGGGGCAGGTTCAATCCCCTGCTCCTTCAACTTCGCTCGAATGAATTCGTCAATCGAACCAGCGACCTGTTTCGGCTTTTGATAGCTCCAAAATTTCCTGCCCGACTCCACATCCACCGGCGGACGTTCCTCTGTTTTCACCGCAGATTCACGCGGATCCGCTGCACCCGCCTTGATCCAGGTTTCAAAGTCCGCAACGACCGCGTCCGGCAGCTTTGGCTTCTTCGGCGGCATTTCGAGATCCGGATCGCTGTGCTTGATCGCCGCAAGCAGCAGGCTTTTCGCCGCATCACCCGGCACCACCGCTGGCCCGGTATCGCCCCCGGCGCGAATCCCTTGCTTCGTGTCCAGCGTCAGCCCGCCCTTTGTTTTTCCTGACTCCACCGAATGACACTCGTAGCACTGCTTCACCAGCACCGGGCGGATCTTGGACTCAAAGAATGTCACATCCTCCCCCCGCACGGCGCATGTGCAGACGCAAACAATGAGAAATGGCAAAGCAGGCTTCATGGTTGGGATCAGCCGTGATTGAATTAATCAACGACTGTACCCGAAAAGCCCTGGCCTTGTCACGCCGGGAGATTGCCTTTCAGCACTTCCATGCTGGCGGCAAACTTTGCCATCACCACTTCACGCGCTTTTTCTGCCTTTGCTTTGGAGCCAGCAGGGTCTTTCGCCATCGCCAGCACGGTGGCGGCGACGCGCTGGAGTTCGTCCTCCTTGTCGAGGTCGAAGAGCCATTCGTTCAGGCCGATGTCACGCCACATATAGCCTTTGCTCGTCTGCTCGGCCCAGCGGCAGACGATTGCGGGGATGCCGTTGCCAATGCACATGATGGGGCTGTGCATCTCGTGGCCAAAGAGTCCGGCACTGCGACGGTAGGTGCTTATAGCCTCATTGGTGAGCCAGTAGTTCTCGCGCCACACCACGCGTGCTTTCACATCCGCCGGCAGCTTGTCGTAGAGCATCTCTTTGCCGATCTTCATCTGCGTCTTGTCTTCCGGGCAGAGCAGTATTTTGAGATCGGTGTTTTTGATCACACTCACAATGGCATCGAGCAGCGGTTTGCCGTCGTGGTCCATCATGGCTTTGTTGCGTGCGTCCTTCTTCTCATCCAGCGCCGCTTTCTTTTCCGGCAGGGTCCAGTAGGGGGTGTTGCGCAGGCGTGGGATGCAGCAGAGGAATTTCCCTTCTTCGAGATTGCTGGCCTTCAGGAAGGCTTCGGCCTTCGCGTCGTCCTTCAGGTCCACCGCAAAGGCACCGTCGGGGCCGAACTCCATGCGCGGGCAGCTGCAGCCCATCTTCTTTGCCAGCTCCAGCGACACGGAGTCGCGGAAATAGACAAACTTCGCACCGCTGAGCACGTCGATGGTTTGCACCGGCTTGACGGACTTGTCCTTGATGACCTTCGGATTCTGCTGGCCTGAGAAAGTGATGCCATACACACCGTAGGACTTGCCCGTGGCCTGGCTCCATTTCACCACATCTGCCTGTGCCACCAGCGAGGGGCCGGAGCCGTGGAGCAGGAAGTCGCATTCCTCGAAGGACTTCTTCACGTCCTCACCGCGAATGACCTTCACCTGGGGAAAACGCGCCGCGAGCATCTCCCCGACGCCGTTGTCCAGATTGCTCGGCCACAACCGTACCTCTACGTCTGGGAGGTGTGTTTCCAGCAGCGCCAGCACGCCCGGCGTGTGGGCGATGTCACCGATATTCACCGTCTGCCATGAGGACCTCAGAATGAGACGCTTGGGATTCTCTGCCGCGATGGCGGAGATAAAGGGCAGAGCGGCGGCGGAGAAAATGAAATGGCGACGGTTCATGGGTGATTGGCAGGTAATGCGGCTTGTCTGTAAACGGAACGTAAATTGACTGCCACTCATTCATGCATCTTGCCATCGGCATTTCCGGCTGCGCATAATAAGGAAATATCATTGGAGACCGCCATGTATCACCGCATCATCCTGTTCCTTGTCTTTGCTCAAACCCTGACAGCCACACCGGTCGATGACGCGGAGGTGCTGCTGCAACGCCAGCGCTATGCCGAAGCAGCCACCACGCTGACCGATGCCGTAATAACAGCTTCTGCGGACGCAGGCTATGCGCATTATCTGCGGGGTGTTGCCCGTGCGGAATCTAAACAGCCTACAGCCGCCATCACCGACTGTGACGCCGTTCCCGCAGGCCATGTCTGGCAGCGCAAGGCGTTGTTTTTGAAAGCTCAGTGCCTTGCTGAACTGAAACGCCATCAGGAAGCCGAAGCCATCTACAGTTCGGAAGCCACACGACTGTTTGCAACGACGCGCAAAGAAAAGCTGGCGGAGGCGCTCATTGCTTTGGCGCAGGAGATCACCAAACCGGCCGTGCCAGGCCAAAGCGTGGGCAGCGATGCACAGAACAAGGCGCTGGCTCTTTATAGAAAAGCACAGGAACTGGAGACCGGCCCCAAGATGCGCGAACAGCTCCTCTTTCAGACCGTGGTGAGCGTGCGCGACTTGAACCAACGCAATGAACTGCCACAGGCCTGCGATGCCTACTTGCGTGAGTTTGATCCCGACTGGCGCGGCCTCATGGGCAGCCCACCGCCGACATCCGCCACGAAGGAAACCGGCACCCACCGCTGGGAGGTGCGCCAGATGCTCATCGAAGGTATGTTGCAAACAGGTGGGAGCGCCGCCGCACGCCGCTATGCGGAGGATGTTTTGACCCAGTGGAAGACCAAGGCTCCAGCTGCAGGAACGAAACCGGATCAAGGCGACATCGAGTGGCTGATCTGTCGCAGCCATGGAGCGCTGATGGTTCAACCTGTTCATTCAGCACAACTGCCGCACAGCAACAATGACATGCAGCAAGGCACCCAGGTCGTGCAGCAGAATGAGCAGGTCACCACCATTCCATCTACAGATCCTGCGAAGCACATCGCCAGCCTGCGGCAGTTTTTACAGGTGCATCCATCCCACCCTAGATCGGCGGAAGCTGCCTTCGCATTGATCCAGGTGCTGGCTTTACAAAACAAAAGCGATGAGGCCCTGGAAGCCTGCAAAGCCTTGTATGACCGCGCGGACTGGCCTTCTCCTGCGGCGAATGAAGAGGACAAACGCACACCGGCCGAGCGCCTCGAATCATGGCGGCAGATGGCATTCTTCCATATCGGCGCCCTTCGCTTTGCCGCTCGGCAGTATCCGCAGGCCATCGAGCAGTGGCGCGCCTACATCGCCAAACATCCCGACGGCAGCCTGTGGCAGCAGGCGCAGGCGCGCATCATGGAGGCCGAGTTTCAGCTCTGCCTCGATGCCGTGGCCACCAACAACCGCGAGGAGGCGGCCAAGCGATTCGATGCCTTCATTGCTGCACACCCGCTGGACCCACGCTGTGCGCAGCTCCTGTTTCTAAATGGTCAATGGCACTTCACCGCAGCGCAGGAACTATCCAAAAAGGAGGCCGGCAAGCCACGCTCGCCTGAGCTGACCAAGCTGTTTGAAGACGCCATCACCGAGTGGGCCCGTTTGATCATCAAACATCCGCAGAGCGAGGAGGCCTCCCTGGCGCTCTACCGTAGCGGCATCATTCAGGCCGAGCACCTTGACCGGCATGAAGAGGCGCTGAACACCTTCCAAAGACTCACCTGGGGCGGATGGAAACAGCTCGCGGCCGAACGCGCAGCCATGATGCCGCAGCGCTCGCTGGCGCTGCGTACACCGCGCACTTTCCGCAGCAATGAAACCGCCCAGGTGCGCGTGAACGTGCGCAACATCGAAAAGCTCAAGGTCTCGCGCTACATCCTTAATCTGGAAGATTTCTTCCGCAGCCGTCATCGCCTTGATGGTGAATCAGGCATCGGCTCCCTCGACATCGATTTGATACAACCCGACAAAACATGGGAGGTGAACATCGAAGGCTACACCCGGCTCAAGCTCATCGAGCAGGCCATTGATGTGCCGTTTGAAGGCGCCAAGCCCGGCGTGTGCCTCATCCGCGTCGAGGGCGAGGACTGGCAGGCCAGCACCATCGTGATCCGCAGTGACATTGATCTCATCGTGCAGTCCGCATGGACAGAGGCACTGGTGTTTGTGCAGGACCGCATCAAAGGCACCGCCGTGGCGGATGCGGAGGTGCTGCTCAGCAATGGCAAGGAAATCCTCGGCCAGGGCCGCACGGGCAAAGA
The DNA here is from genome assembly GCF_057652315.1 of Prosthecobacter sp. Pr1. Taxonomy (NCBI): domain Bacteria; kingdom Pseudomonadati; phylum Verrucomicrobiota; class Verrucomicrobiia; order Verrucomicrobiales; family Verrucomicrobiaceae; genus Prosthecobacter; species Prosthecobacter sp. Pr1. The sequence goes on from NZ_JBYFBS010000013.1 coordinate 175,225, forward strand.
TGGTGTGTTCCGCCTGCGCGGCGAAATGATCCGCGCTGCGGCAGATCTCTGCGCCTACGTGCGCACGGACGCAGGCGTGGCCATCCAGCGTCTGAATCTGCGCGGCATGACGCAGGAGATCACCGGAGGAGATACTGACCGCACTTCCGTGGAGCTTTCACGACGCGGCTTCATCTACACCGACAAATCCGCCTACCGCGCGGGGGACGTCGTCCACTTCCGCGGTATCATTCGGGATGTGCAGGACGGCGCTTACAGCGTTCCCGTCGGCCGCGAGTATGAGATCAGCATCACCGACGAACGGAAGCGTGTCCTGCGCCGCATGAAATCAAAGCTCAGCGAGTTCGGCACCTTCACCCACAGCGTTCCCCTGCCCGCCTCCGCTCCCACGGGCAGCTACCACATCACTGCAAAAGCCGTGGAGGGAGATGAAACACACGAAGCCTGGTTCAACGTGCATGAGTTTGAGATAGCGGAGATCACCGCCGAGATCGAGACGAAGCCAGATGCGGTGTTTCGTGGTGACCGCATCGAAGGAACCCTGCGCGTGAACTACTCATGGGGAGCTCCGCTTGTGGACGAACCCGTGCGCCTGCGCATGCCCGACGGACGCCTGCTAGAGGGTAAAACCGATGCCGCAGGCGCCTTCACATTCACGCAGGAGACCTCCGCATTTCAGCCGGGTGAGTTCCTCCGCTTTGACACCGACCTGCCCGCGCGCCGTCGCAGCGCACATCACGCGGTGAGCCTGCTGCATTCCGGCATTCAGCTCGCGTGGGATCGCCTGCCTGATCCCGCGCTCACGGGAGAGCCTTCCCTCATTCGCATCAAGGCGCTGGATCACCACGGCAAACCCACGGCGGCCACAGTGAAGGTCACTCTCTCACGTCTCGACAATCAGCCGCAGAACCCGGTGCTCTCCGGCCTGCCCGGGCTGGTGTACATTCCCACGGCCAGCGCACCGGCACGCATCGCGGAGTTCACGGTGCAGACAGATGCCAAGACGGGGATGGGCAGCTCCAATGTGGTGGTGCAGTCCGCGATGCGTCATCAACTCATGGCTCAAACCACCGACGCCCGCGGCAACGTCGTCGAGAGCAAAGCTCACTTCGATGTCTCCGGCCCCGAGGATACGACGAAAGTGCGCCTCTTCAGCGACCAAACCGAAGTCAACGAAGGCAGCACGCTCAAAGTCGATGCCCACAGCCGCGTCACCACACCGCTGGCTCTCGTCACTCTCGCGGGTGAAGACATGATCGAGCATCGCATCATCAAACTGGGCATCGGTCACAATGAACTGCCTGTCACCGTGGCAACCGCACACTGGCCGCAGTTTGAGGTCAGCGTGGCTTTTTTTGATGGCGACAAACTGCACAGCGCGCACAGCGGCTTTGTGGTGAAGCGCCCGCTCAAGATCGAGATCCAAACGCCAGCCCAGCTCGTCAAACCCGGTGAGGCCGCCGAGATCACGCTCACCACCACCGACGCGAATGGCAAACCTGTGTCCGCAGAGCTCAGCCTAGCGCTCGCCAGCGCGGCGTTGTTTGCGCAATACTCTGACGACACCGAAGACATCGACGAATATTTTCACGGTAGCCTGCGTTGTTACAACAGCCTGCGCATCGGCAGCAACGCGAGCTTCCAGCACCGCGCTTCTTCCCAGCTTCTCACCAAGGATGAATCTGGCAATGTCATCGCCATCGCAGACGGTGCGCAGTCCCACATCGATCTGCTGCGTCAGATGGAGCAAAGGGAACAGAGCGTGTGGTACGAGCAGGCGGCTTTACAGCAGCGGTTACGATCGGGCCCTATGAACATGAACGGATCTTCCAACCTGGCCGAAAATGACGGGTCACAAGGGGGGCGTTCGCTGAACATCGGCAGCGGCGGCATGCTTGTAGCCAACGGCGGAACTTTAGTGCTCGGTGGATCGAGCACGTACGGCGGAGGCAACAACACCCTCAGTGTGCAAGGATCCGGCATAGTCACTGGCAACATGGGCGGCGCAATGATCGACAATCTGTCTGCCTTCAACAACCCCACTTCGCCGAATGCTTACTCAATGACAGGGGCTGCTCCATTTCCATACGGAGGCGGCCCGATAACGGCCGGAAATCGATCCGGAGGTTATAGCATCAACAACGCCACCATTCATATGTTACTCGGCTCGGGCTTCCCGAGCGCAGGTGGACAAACCAATGGCCAGCCCTATGCGCCTGACGCACAGTGGCACTGCCCGCTTGTGACCGATGCCTCCGGCAAAGTGAAAGTGACTTTGACGGCACCGGCCATGGCAGGCGCATGGCGTTTGACGAGCCGTGGCTGCACAGTGACAACGAGTGTAGGACAGGCCGAGGAGGAGTTGACGACAAAGTGGGAATTCATGGCGGAAGTGCGGATGCCCACCACTCTCGTTTCAGGAGACACCTTCACACCATGCCTGCTGCTGCACGGTGCACCCGAAAACGAAACGACCGCTCAGGCCAGCTTTGAGACCGCAGGTGTCCCGAAAGGGCAAACGCGCTCCGCAACCCTCAAACCCCAAGGTTCCACTGAAGTGGTGTTTGATCCAGTCAAAGTCCCCGACATGCCGGGCCAGAGCATCTCCTCCGCCTTAATCAAGACGGCAAAGGACACACTCACTCTATCCTCAAACTTCATGGTGCTGCCATTCGGTGAATCAAGCACCAGTCATGCGCTGAAGATTGTTTCCGCACCTGGAGAAGCAGCCTTCACGCTCGTTCCTTCCCAGCAGCTTCTGGTGTCTGCTTTTTCATCGCCTCTGACGCTGCTGCAATCCATGGGCCACTCTTCACAGACGGCTGCCAGCAGATTGCTGAGCCATGTGTCGGCCGCACGTGCTGGCAAATCTGCGGATGAAAGCCCGATCCGACTGCTCATCGCTGAGCTCCAGATCACTCAGCAGGATGGCGGCTGGACATGGCAGGATGTCAAATGGCAGCACGACAGCGTCGTGACGAGTCTTGGGCTGTGGGCACTGGTGGAGGCGAGAGCGCTTGGCTTTGATGTCGAAGATTCCACGATCAAAAAAGCGACTGCTTATTTGAAGAAGGCGCTGGCGATCATTCCGCCAGATGAGCCGGACAAAGCAGCCGTCATCTTGTATGCACTCGCTTGTGTGAATGAGGCGGACTTCTCCGTGGCCAATCGCATGTACCGCGACCGCGTGAAGCTGAATGACCCAGCACTTGCATGGCTGGCAGCCGCATTTCAACGGATGAACCGAATCGAGGAAGCAAAGGAACTGCTCAAGGCCCTCGAAGCCAAGCCCACCTGGACCGGCAGCAAAACCACCTCCCGGCTCAGCAGCAAAGACGACACGACTGCCATCCTGCTTTACGCCGTAGCGAAGACCCAACCCGGCTCTGCTTTGGCAAAGAAGGCGGCGGATGCGCTGCAGCAGCAGCTTGGCGTTTCACTGGGAGCTGACTCAGCTATGCAGGGACTTTGGACAGCGGCACTGGCGGAGCATTTCATCAGCAGTGGCATGCACCAGACACCTCAGGCGGAGGAACTGAAGCTGACGCTGAATGGTGAGCAGCATACAGCCGGCATTGGCGGAGTCATTCGCATTCCCACCCCCAAGGCAGGCGCGGACGGCAAGTTCAATGTCAGCGTGAACTTCAAGACCGACAAGGCCACTCCCATCATCATCTCGACCTTCGTCAACGAGAAGGCCATTGATCCGAAAGCAGCCCCGGTGGGTTCATTGCCAACGGTGGCCAAACGTGCATGGCTGCATGAAGGCCTGCGGCATCATGACAAGCCCTTGGACGCAGAGAGCAGCTCGCCGGTGAACGTGGCGGCGCATGGGCAGCGCCTGCGTGTGCGGTTGGAATTGAAGGCACCGAAGCAGGCGCAGAACGGCTACGTCATCATTGATGAACCGCTTCCAGGCGGCTGCATGTTTGTCCCCGGTTCGCTGGAGGCAGAGCATGCCCGTTTGGAACAGCTCCCGGGCATGCTGCGGCTGTGGTTCATCCCGGGAACCTTCACCGCAGACACGCAGATCAGCTATGAGCTGATGGCCTTGCACCCTGGCAGCTATCGCATCGCACACACCCGCGTGCGTGATGCCTGCCAGCACGAACGCTTCAACGCGGGCCCCGATGGCAAGCTGACCATTCTCGCTCCGGGCCAGCCATCCACCGATCCGCATGTGATGAACGGCTTCGAACGTCTGGAACTGGCGGAGCTGCTGTTTGTTGAAGGCGAGCTGGAAACAGCGCGCACGCACCTCGAACTCCTGCGCAATGATGCCGAGGCGATGAAATACCACGAACGCGATATCGCGCGCATGCTGCTGTGGATTCACACCTCACGCGAGGGCATGGATGCCAAGCAGATCGTGGAGTTGTTCGAAGCACTCAGCGAGAGGCATCCGGACATTGTCATTCCCTTCGACAAGATTCTGAAAGTGGCGGCCGCTTACCGGCAGATGGGGGAATTTGAACGGGCATGGCTGGTCTATCGCGCCACGATGGAGAGCAGCTTTGTCAGTGATGCAGGCGTGAGTGCGGCCATGGAAACAGCGGGAGATTTCCCCGGCAGCGCGGAGCATCAGATCGGTCTGTGGATGGAATACCCGGACGGCGCGGACAGCCTGCTGGCCTTCTTCAGTCTGGCGCAGCGCTTTCAAGAATTTGCCGCCAATCCCACCACGGTGCCACTGCGCCCTGGAGCAGCAAAGTGGGCAAAGAACCAGCTGCTGGAGCGCAGTCGGGATCTGCTGCGTCGTGTCCTGACACTCTATGCCAAGGATGATCTGGCGGACGATGCCGCCTTCAGTCTGGCCAATGTGTTCTTTGATCTCAAGGACTACAAGAGCGTGGTGCAGACGGCAGGCAATGCTGCGGCGACGTTTACGAAAAGCAGCTTCCTGAACAACTTTCACTACATGACGGCGCTGGGCCGCTTCTGGCAGTATCAGTTTCCCGAAGCCCTCGCCGCCGCTGCACCGGTGGCCGCAGGCAGCAGCGATGACGCGCCCAATGCGCGCTACATCACCGCGCAGATCCATCACGCGCAGGGCAAGTTTGCCGAGGCAGTGCACTGGTATGAAAAAGTGAAGGACGACTTTGATGACGCCCGCGAGTCCATCACCATGCTGCAGGAGAAAGCCGTGAAGCTTCCCTTTGCCACGCGGACAAAGCCCGGTGAACCGGTGAAGATCGAACTGGAGCACCGCAATGTGAAGGAGGCTGCGCTGCTCATCTACCGGGTGGATTTGATGAAGCTGCAGGAGCGGCAGAAGGATCTCAATAGCGTCGGCAGCGTGAATCTCTCCGGCATCACCCCGCAGGCAGAGATGAAGGTGCCTTTGGGAGATGGCATGGATTACGCCTGGAAAAAGCGCAGCATCGAACTGCCGCTGAAGGAGGAGGGTGCCTACCTCGTGATCTGCCGCGGCGACTCACAGATGACCAGCAGCCTCGTGCTGATCACCACTCTGGACATGGAGGTGCACGAGGACGCCGAGAACGGGGCCGTGCGCGTGCAGGTGCGCGACACCGTGCGCAATGCCTACGTGGCCGATGCCGACATCGCCGCCTATGACACCAGCGGTGCCGCACAACCGCAGAAGGGCCGCACTGATCCACGCGGAGCCTTCAATGCCTCCGGCATCCACGGGCAGGCCGTCGTCGTTGTGAAGCTAGGTGACTCCCGCTACGCCGTCTTTCGCAGCAGCAGCAACCTGATGCCGCTGGCTGCAAGTGCCCTGAACCGGGGAGTGAACGCACCTGCTCCCGCCCAGCAAGGCCGCATTTTCCCTGGTCACGGCAATGTCACCGGTGACAGCAAGATGTCCGGCAAACCCGAGGGCAAGGACGCCTATCTCTTCAACGTGCGTGGCAAGCTGGACGCCAACAATTTGGGCAACCGCGCCGCCTGGTCTGAGAAGCTCAAAAACGAAGGCAAGGGCGTCAAGGCGGAGAAAGCCTTCAAGAAATAAGCAGTTCTCCCCATTGCATGCGCATCATCCTGAGTTCTGTTTCACCCATGCACCGCCACTGGTATTCTTTTCTCTGCGTCCTGGTCCTCGCATCCTGCTCCACGCCCCCCGATTCGGAAACCAAGCCGATGGGTGAGAATGTGCTGAGCAAGGAGGCGATCCATGCGGCCAAGACCGGCCCCGTCGATTTCACGGCGCATGTGAAGCCGGTGCTGGAGGCGAAATGTGTGATGTGCCACAACCGCGAAGCGCTGCCCGGCCATGGAAGTCTCGAAAACCGCACGGAGGCGGTGCGCTCAGGGGCGCTGGGTGCCTACATCGTGCCGGGTCACCCGGAGAGCAGCCTGCTCGTGGCCAATGTAAAGACCGCTCATCAACATGCCAGTGTCATGCCAGCTGTGGGCGAGCGTTTGACGAAAGATGAATACGCGATCCTCACGAAGTGGGTCAAGGAAGGTGCGGCGTGGCCTACGGGCAAAGCGGGCACGCTGAAGATCATCCGGTAATCAGAATTTCCGATCCCGGGCATTCGCAATTCGTCTTGGCCCCTTGGAATGGCCATGCTCTACTGGCCGCATGGCAGACCATCGCGCCCTCATTTCGAATCCCGCAGACTTGCAGCCCTCCACCGCCTGGAACGAAACAGTCTGGGCCTACACGAGCGAGGAGGAACTCGTCGATCACACCACGAAGGCGCGCCTCTGCGTGGCCACGCTGCTGCCATTCAAGGACAAGAAACCGGACTGGGACGGCTTCACCAAAAGCGTGCGCTGGATGCAGCAGTGCGCCGCGCATTATGGCGTGGAGATGGTCTTTGTGCTCAACGCAGACACCGGGTACATCTTTGACCTCAGCAATGAATTGTATGCCGAGGTGCTGAAGCGTTTCCGCGCGGAGTTTCCCGAGCAGCGCTTCATCGCGGGAGTGACGGCACGCGGCGCGGAGAATGACACCGCATTCAAAGCGGAGCGTTACTGGCCGCTGCTCGACATCGCGCAGGAGCATGACAACTGCGAGATGATGATCATGACCAGCAAGCTGCTCAACACACTGGAGAACGAGCCGAGACGCGATGCTTACTTCCAGATCGCCGAGCATCTCATCCGCCCCGGCCTCGCGCATGCGCTGGAGCCTTCCTTTGTGCCATGGGCCACGCCGTTTGATCCGTGGCTGTTCCATGAGATCGCGCTACACCCGAGTTATGTGGGTGGCAAGGTCAGCACGCTCGACGAGCCGCACTTCCACTACTGGGCTGCCATGTGCAAAGGGCTGAACCTGCCCTTCTCCCCGCACAGCGGCGATGACTACGGCATCGCCACCGCCATCAAGCTCGGCCTGCCCCTGCTCATCGGTGCGGGCGTCAGCGCCTGCCCGCTCATCTGCGCTGCCCGCGACATGTGGCTGCTCGACAGCGTGGCCGACAAGAAATTCAAGACCGGCACCGGCCGCTTTGACACACGCGTTTATAAACTCTTCGAAGCCTTCCAGTCCTTCGAAGATCTCGTCTTCCGCCTGGACGACCGCATGAGCGCCTCACCCTACAAGCACAGTACCGCGCATGTGCTGCACCAGCTCGGGCTTATTGAATCCCCTGAAGCGCATCCGGACTGCAAGGATCTGCGGGGTGCGGATGAGGCGCAGAGGATGACGGAGGCGATGCGCAGGCCGAGGCGGCTGGCGAAGAAGCTGGGGGTTCCGTTGTTTGGGGAGTAATTGGAGCGGCCAACGTGAAGCGCTTTATCGCCCAGGTTCTTCGCTCGGCCAGAGCTCTCTCTTGTTACTTTTTGCGGCCAATTTCACCCACCACCCTGCATAGCTTTCGAGTGGTTGTTTCAAAACCGTATGCTTTTGCAGCCACCTAATCGGCGCGTAAAATGTCTGGGCTGACTCTTGCACCGCTAACGTTGCGTCGAATCTTTCAAAAACGAAGGTGGCCGGTCCAAAACTGAGAATATAGAT